>NZ_NRRQ01000004.1 GCF_016583745.1 Chromatium okenii | reverse complement strand
CGGAGTAGCGATTAAAAACTGAATGTAATCTTGTTCGGTACATTTTGCAGCGTTCATCTTTGTATAGCCAAGCCAGAATAAATTGATTGCGGCACAACAGTAGGATTGAAGGTGCTGCGCCGATTTTAACAATCATTTTGTGGTGGATCGACTATATTCTAAAGCTATTTTTGGTCAACTGCGTAACTCCTACAATATCGAGAAAATATTTATTAACGTCGATGGTTTCAGTTACTTGAAAGAAACGTCCCAAAGGCTTCATGACAAAATCTATACCGCCATCGTTAGCATTTGTCCGCCCTGTTTTGTAAAGGATTAAGAACTCTTCGGAAATGGTATCTTTGGTTTCACCGATCCATACAGTTTCCTGACGATATTTGGCTTTGAGAACCGCGTAGCTCACAATCTCAAATACACGCGCATCGACATTCTGTTTCAACTGCTGTACAACAAAATCAACAGCCTTTTTGAAGTCGCTTTTTCCAAGTTCGCTAATTTGTCGGCATGACTCAAGGAAACCTTCAAACGCAGCCTTCTTTATTGCGACATAAGCATCAATAATGTCGATGATTGCGTGAGCAATGTTGTAGGTATAGTCCACGCCGTCCTTTCGACGAATGGCAACTTGCAACAGGTCTTCCTGAATCCAGTAGCGTTGTGACTCCACATCGCGCACGATTGGCGATTTGCCCACTGTTGGATAGAACTTTTTGAATTCATCATTCAAACGGGAATTTAGCGCATGATTTTGCAGCTTTGCTCCAAATGGAAGTTCACGTTGTCGTTTGAATAAGTCTGAAAAACGAGCGCCTTGATACTTAGAATATGGCATCGCCGTCTTGCCATCAGCAAAACCATTCTCGATGTAATTCTCAACTACAACGTATAAAGCATAGTGATTGGCAAAAGCACCACGAGCCTTGGAGCCTCGGTTTGCTGCTTTAGTCTTATTATTCAAATAGCCAAGAATTGGACTCGCCTGAAAAATATCTTCAGCGTATTCGCCGAAATGCCGTCGCAGCACTTCGATGATTGTTGAGGTAAAAGCGTGTTGTGCTATTTCAAATTTAGACATCAAAAAGCCCTATCTGTTTTTTCTCGATTACACCGCCGTGAACACCGTTTCCATTCTTACGGACATAGATTTTTTCGAGAGCGCAAATTTCTTCACCATTGAACTGGCTGGCAATGCCAAGGCGACGCAGACCAACTTTTATATAGTTTGCTTGAAACTCAATCCCAATTGATTTTCGGTCAAGTCGCTGCGCGACTGCGCAAGTAGTAAATGTGCCACCAAAAGGATCAAGAACAAGTTCGTTAATATTTGTGCTGGCTTTAATGATGCGTTCTAAAAGTGCCTCAGGCTTCTGACTGGGATGATCTTCATATTCGACCATGCGGTAACGAACACGCGGGATATACCAAGTATTACCGGGAATTTTTGTTGTTTTGTATGTGGTGGGAACTTTTTTGCGATAGTCGATAAGTTTTCTCACTGCGCCAGTTTTAGCTTCCACTTTAATCTCATCTGCGTTGAATGTATATGCTTTTGGGTCTTTGACGCAAAAAAGAATTGGTTCGTATAAAGAACCAAAGTAATTTTTAGCTTGAACGCCAGAACTGTCATAGTGCCAAACAATCCGGGAAAGAATACTCATACGCTCTCGAAGCCACAGGTCCAAGTAAGGCATTGCCTGTGTACTAGTCATTAGATAAAGACTGCCTGTTGGTTTAAGTTTTCTGATACACAAATCAAGCCAGTGATAACACCACTCGGCATAGTCTTTATCAGACGGCCAAATATCTTTGAATTCGCCGAAGCGTTTTCCAATGTTATATGGTGGATCTGCAAATACTAAATCAACTGATCCATTTGGTATATCCGGTAGTACCGCCAAGCAATCACCGTAGTAAATGGTGGCATCTTGGCTTGTGTATTTTTTAAAATCATTCATGTGTAACTGTCACCTGTAAAACTTCGGCTTCAAACTTAATGAAACCGAAGTTAATTTCAAAATCAGTCATTTTGACGTGTCTATTTCGCAATCAGCTTATAACAATCACGTCAAATGACTTCTCTAAAAAATTACGCTTCAAACCACCGGCACCACCGACCGGCAATAACGCGGACGATGCGCCAAAATTGCCAGCAAATCCGCGATTCTTTCCCGCAAATCGCGCCGATCTAAAATCATATCCAATGCGCCCTTATCCATTAAAAACTCACTGCGTTGGAATCCTTCCGGCAATTTCTCCCGCACCGTTTGTTCAATCACTCGCGGCCCCGCAAAGCCAATTAACGCGCCCGGTTCGGCGATATTCAAATCGCCCAGCATCGCTAAACTCGCCGACACGCCGCCCATTGTCGGATCAGTCATTACCGAGACAAACGGCAGTGCCGCTTCGCGCATTCGCGCCAGCGCCGCGCTGGTTTTCGCCATCTGCATCAGCGAAAACAAACTTTCTTGCATTCGCGCTCCGCCGCTGGCAGAAAAACACACATAAGGCGCATTCATTTCCAATGCCGCATCGACGCCGCGCACAAATCGCTCGCCAACTACCGAACCCATTGATCCGCCCATAAAACTGAATTCAAACGCCGCCACCACCAGCGGCGCATCTTTTAAGCGTCCGCGCATCACCACCAGCGCATCTTTTTCACCCGATTGCTTTTGCGCCAGCACCAGCCGTTCTTTGTACTTTTTCAAATCCTTGAATTTCAACGGATCAAGCGATTCCAATTCCGCGCCAATTTCCTCGCGGTGCTCAGGATCAAGAAAAGTATCTAAGCGCCGCCGCGCCGTGATGCGATTGTGGTGATTGCACTTCGGGCACACTTCTAAATTGCGCTCCAATTCAGCGCGATACAAAATCGCATTGCAGCCGGGGCATTTCGCCCACACGCCTTCGGGCACGGCGCGTTTCGTGCTGGCTTCAATGCGGATGCGGCGCGGCACTAATTTTTCAAACCAGCTTTTGCTTTTATCCATCGCCTGTTTTAAGGCGGCTTCCGGTTCAGTGATGATCGCCATCGCCATTACTCCGCAGCGCGTGAAGTGACAGAACAATCAACAGCATCAATCGCTTGCCGCAGTTCTGCTAAAAAATTCCCGATGGTGTCAGGAATGCGTTCGGGCGTCGCCGCCAGCGTTTCGATTTGGCTGACAATCGCGCTGCCGACAATCACCGCATCGGCGACCTGCGCCACCTTCGCCGCAGTTTCGGCGTCCTTGATCCCAAATCCGACGCCAACTGGCAACGGAATCAACGACTTAATCGCGCCCACTTGCGCCGCGACCGCTGCCGTATCGAGATGACCCGCGCCGGTGACGCCCTTCACCGAGACGTAATACACAAAGCCGCTGGCAACATCGCCAATCAGTTTGATCCGCGCTGCGGTGGAGGTCGGCGCGAGCAAATAAACCAAATCCAGCCCCTGCGCCTTCATCAACGCAATCAGGTCGTGCCCTTCTTCGGGTGGTAAATCAACGATTAACGCGCCATCGACACCAGCGGCAGCGGCCTGCTGCGCAAATTGCGCATAACCCATCACTTCAATCGGATTGAGATAACCCATCAGCACGACCGGCGTCGTGCCGTCGTGCTCACGGAATTGCCGCACCATTTCCAGCACGGCAGTCAGCGACACGCCCTGCGCCAGCGCCCGCTCGGTCGCCCGCTGAATCACCGGCCCGTCCGCCATCGGATCGGAAAACGGCACGCCCAGCTCAATCACATCCGCGCCCGCGCTGACCATCGCTTGCATCAGCGGCACGGTGATTTGTGGCGTGGGATCGCCAGCGGTGATAAATGGAATCAGCGCAGTGCGCTTGGAATCTTGAAGTTGTTGAAAACGTTGTGCAATTCTGCTCATAACACTAACCCGTCCAGCGATGCGACCGTGTGCATATCTTTGTCTCCGCGCCCGGACAAATTGACCAAAATGTTCTGGTCGGGGCGCAACGTCCGCGCCAGCTTGTGCGCATACGCCAGCGCGTGGCTGGATTCGAGCGCCGGAATGATGCCCTCGGTGCGCGTTAAATGATGAAACGCCGCGAGCGCCTCGGCATCGGTGATCGCGTCATAACTGGCGCGACCGCTGTCTTTCAGCCACGCATGTTCGGGGCCGACGCCGGGATAATCCAAACCGGCAGAAATTGAATGGGTTTCAATGATTTGCCCGTTGGCATCTTCCATCAAATAGGTGCGATTGCCGTGCAACACGCCGGGGCGACCGGCCGTCAACGGCGCAGCGTGATGACCGGTTTCAATGCCATCGCCCGCTGCTTCGACGCCATAAATCGCCACCTCGCGGTCGTTGAGGAACGGATAAAACAGCCCAATCGCGTTGGAACCGCCGCCGACGCAGGCGACCAGCGCATCCGGCAGGCGACCGGTGCGCTCCAACATCTGCGCTCGTGCCTCGCGCCCAATCACCGCTTGAAAATCGCGCACCAGCATCGGATACGGATGCGGGCCAGCGACGGTGCCGATGATGTAAAAGGTGTTGTCGATATTCGTCACCCAGTCGCGCATCGCTTCGTTGAGCGCATCTTTCAACGTGCGCGAACCGGATTTGACCGGCACGACGGTCGCGCCCAGCAGACGCATCCGATAAACGTTGGCTTCCTGCCGCGCCACGTCCACTTCACCCATATAAACCACGCATTCCAACCCGAGCCGCGCCGCAACTGTCGCGCTGGCGACGCCGTGTTGACCTGCGCCGGTCTCGGCGATGATGCGGGTTTTGCCCATCCGCTTGGCGAGCAACGCCTGCCCCACGGTGTTATTGACCTTGTGCGCACCAGTGTGATTGAGGTCTTCGCGCTTGAGATAAATCTGCGCTCCGCCCAGCTCGCGGCTCCAGCGTTCGGCGTGATACAGCGGCGACGGACGCCCGACGTAATCGCGCAAATCGGCGTCCAATTCGGCTTGAAAATTGGGATCGGCGCAGCAAGCGGCATACGCCAGCCGCAATTCTTCGAGCGGGTGCATCAGGGTTTCGGGCACAAACATCCCGCCATAAACCCCGAAATGCCCGTGTTCATCGGGCAGCGTGTAATTGGAAAAATCCGAAATCCCCCCCTGCCCCCCTTTTTCAAAGGGGGGAGATGAAGAGGTGTCTTTTTCAACGGGGGAAGATGAAAAGCCCCCCTTTAGCAAAGGGGGGTTGGGGGGATTTTCCACAGGGTGGTTGGGATTTTTATCAGCATGTATCGCCATCTTTAACTCCTTGCATAAAAGCGAAAATTTTTGCGTGATCTTTAACGCCTCGCGCCAGCTCAACGCCGCCACTGACATCGACGCCGTAAGGTCGCACCTGTTGAATTGCTGCCGCGATATTGCTCGGATCAAGCCCGCCCGCCAGCACGATCTGCGCGGCGATTTCGGGCGGAATCCGTGCCCAATCAAACTGTTGCCCGGTGCCACCAGCGCGAGTCGGATCAAACGCATCGAGCAATAAACCGGCAGCGCCAGCACTCATAAACCGCTCCATTTCAGCCTGAAGATCAATCTCCGGGCGCATCCGCAACGCCTTGATCCAACGCCGTCCGAAGCTGGCGCAGAACTCCGGCGGCTCATCGCCATGAAATTGCAGCAAATCCAGCGGCACCTGCGCCAGCGTGGCGTGAATCGTCGCTGGCGCAGCATCGACAAATAAACCGACCGCGCTGACAAACGGCGGCAAGTTTGCGCACAACTGCTGCGCCAGCTCCGGCGTCACCGCTCGCGGACTGGGCGGATAAAACACAAAACCGAGGGCATCCGCGCCCGCTGCAACGGCAGCAGCAACGGCGGATTTATCAGTCAAACCACAGATTTTGACGCGGGTACGAGACATGGCTTTTGAGTTGTCAGTGTTCAGTTGGTTGTGCAGAGCGTTGCAGCAATTGGCAACTGCGGTAGCACAAATTGGGCGGGATAATCAGCGCGGACGAAATACAGCCCCTGCGGCGGCGCGGTAACGCCACCTTGTTTGCGGTCGCGCAGCGCCAGCAATTGCGTCGTCCATTCCACTGGCGCATGACCGCGCCCAATCGCAATCAACACTCCGGCGATATTGCGCACCATGTGATGCAGAAATCCATTTGCGCCGATGTGCAGCGTCAGCATTTGGTCTTGTTCTGTGAGCTTGAGATAATGGACGCGGCGAATTGGACTTTTCGCTTGGCAGGAGATAGCGCGGAAACTGGAAAAATCGTGCTCACCGACCAGCGCCGCTGCCGCTTCACGCATTCGCGCCACATCAATCGCGCCATAAATCCACACGGCGCGATCCCGTTGCAGCGCCGAGTGCATCTCCGTCATCTGAATGTGATAGCGATAATGGCGGGCAATCGCGCTGAATCGCGCATGAAAACTGGCATCAAGCGGCTGCACCCAGCGCACCGCCACATCCGGCGGCAAATTGACATTGGTGCCCAGCAACCACGCCCGCTCACTGCGCTGCGCGGTGGTATCGAAATGCACCACCTGCTCCAGCGCGTGAACGCCAGCATCGGTGCGACCGGCCGCGTGCAGCGTCACCGGATGATTGGCAACCCGCGCCAGCGCCGTTTCCAAACTGGTTTGCACCGTGCGCACGCCCTGCTGCTGAGTTTGCCAGCCGTGAAAGGCGGTGCCGTCATATTCCACGCCGAGCGCGATGCGCTGCGGCATTGCTTGTAAATCAATCACTTGATCCGATCCAATAGCCGCTGCGCTGCCGCTTTTTGCTCTGCATCGCCTTCCGCGAACACCTCGTTGAGGATGTCGCGGGCGGCATCTGCGTCATCCATGTCCGCATACGCCTGCGCCAAATCCAGCTTGGTTTTGATCTCATCCCACACATCATTGCCAAATTGCCACGTCGTGTCCGCAAGTGCTGACGGCGATGGCGGCGGCAGGTCTTTTTCCACCGCCGCATTGATGAGAATTGACTCCACATCGTGCAGCTCGGCGAGACGCGGATCATCAAGCTGCAACATTTCCGAATCCGGCAACTCCAGTGGCGGCAGCGGTGGTGGTGCGAGCGGCGGCGGTGGCGTGGGCAATTTCAATTCCAGATCAAAGTCCAGCTCCAGCACTTCCGGCAGCGGCGCGGGTGATTTCACCAGCGACGGCGCGGGCGGAGTCAGGCCGCTAAACGCCGGTGTCCGCGGCGGGGCAGGTGATTTCGCCAAAGATGCTGCCGCCAGCACCGGTGTTGGCGCAGACAATGGCGGCAGCGCCACCGCTGCTGATGTGGGGAGAACCAACTCCGGCGGGCTGGACGGCTGAAGTAACAATTTGCCCAACTCATCATCTTCCAGTTCCGACGGCGTGGGCGGTTGCGGACGCGGCGGCGCGTTGAGCGGACGCTGTACGGCGCGTTGAATGTCCGTCATTTCTGCAAAACGTGAATCCTCAATATCGCTCTCGTTTTCCACCAAAGCCGACGGCGGCATCAATTCCTCAAAATCCAATTCATCATCAGTCAGCGGCAAGTGCGGCGGTGGCGGAATCACGGGCGGCGGTGGTGTCAGCGGCGCGGCTGGTGGTATCCGCACCGGCGGCGTGTGCGGATCAATGTCAACCAAGAAGGAAGAATTCAATTCATCGGTATCATCAGGCGAAGCCGCTGATGCGGTCTTTTGTAATTCTGCGGCGGCGGCTTGCAATTGCTGCCATTGCCCCGGCTGCTGCCGATCACCGTTGAGCGCCGCAATCGACTGCATCACGCTGGTCAAGCCCACCAAGTTCTTCGCCCCGATGCAGGCTTCCGCCAGTTTGAATTTCAAATCAAGGCGAGTCGGCGACCGCTGCATTTCCTTCAATAACAACGCCTGCGCCTCTTCGTGCTTGCCATAAACGATATAAATATCAGCCTCCGACAACGGATCAATCGCATCGGTTTCTGCCTCAAAATCACTCAGCGACGAGATTAACGACAGCGGCGTTTCTGGTTCCTCGTCATCTTCGAGCGGACGGCGCGGCGCAAGGCTGGTCGCGCTGGCTGACATCTTGCCGGAAGGCGGCAACAGCGCGGTTTGTCCAGCGTCATCGTCATCCGGCAACAACGCGGTCTGCGCACCGTCATCGGCAAAATCATCTGCCAAATCAAGTGCGTCATCATCATCTGCTTCCGTCTCAGCCGCTGGCGGACGCCGGCGCGAGCGGAACCACGCAATTGCCAACATGCCGAGCGCCGCCACGCCTGCGATGCCCGCCATCGGCAGCATCAACGTTTGCCAAGTGGCGGTTTCCGGTGCTGGCGCAGTGGTTGCTGAAACCGCTCCCGCACTGGGAACGGTGACTGGCGCTGGGTTTGACGCGGGAGTGACGGCTGGCACCGGCAACAGTGCGGGGGTTGGCAGCGGTGGCTCAAGTGGCAATGACGGATCAAGCGGTGTTGCGGGTGGCAACGGTTCATCAACCAGCGCCAACGTGTCAGGGTCTGGCACGGCTGGCGTGGGCGATTCTGCGACTGGCGTTGACATCTCAGGCGGCAGCGTTCCCGCCGTTGGCAAAGTGGAATTGGCGCTGGCAGCGTCACCCTGACGCGGTTGGAGCTGCTGCTGGATGGTCGTCAAGCGCACTTCCAATTCCTGCACCCGCTGCCGCAATTCTTGCGCTTCTTGGCGCATCCGCTCGCCAGTTTCCAGCGCGATCAATAAATCCTGTTCCAAACGGGTAGCGGCGGGATCGGGCTGCGATGCGGCAGTTGGCAGTGACGCAGCAGCTGGCGCTCGTGCGCCGAGCAGCCGCAGTTGGGCGTTGTCGGTGGGCACGACCGTGAGCGGAGCGCGAGGAGTGGCTCCGCCCTGCACGGCGCTGGTGAATTCCCGCTCGGCGGCAGTGGCATCGAGCGCCAACAATTCCTCTCGCGTCGGAATGATGAGGGTTCTGCCGCTGATGAGGCGATTGATATTGCCGCGAGTGAAGGCGTCTTGATTGTTGCGATACAGCGCCAGCGCGGTTTGGGCGACGGTCGCGCCCGCTGGAGCGTGAGTGCGGGCGACTTGCCACAACCCCGCGCCGGTGCTGACCGGCCCGACGAGCAGTGGAAACCCGGCGTTGTCGCCGGAGCTTGGAGCGGTGCTGGCGCGGGCGGCAGCGCGAGTGGTGGTTGGCAAGCGCAGCGGAGTGGTCATGCGCTCCGGCGGTTCCAATAACACCGTGAATTCTTTGAGCAATTGCCCCTGTGGCCAGTACACCTCCACCAGCATGTCCAAATACGGCTCGCGGATTGGCTCGCGGCTGGTGACGGTGATGACCAGCTCGCCAGTGGTGGAGGTTTCAAGCGTGAATTTGAGTTTGGTGAGGTCGTAATAGCGTTCGATGCCGGCTTGATCGAACGCTGCTTGCGAGGCCAGCGCGATTTGCAGCGCATCCTGATCTTCTGGCTTGACATCGTAGAGCGCGATTTCACCTTGAAACGGCTGATTGAGACCGGAATAGGCGCGAATTTCGCCGAGACCGAGGGCGACGACATCGGTGCCTGCGAAAAGCAAGGTTGCCGCTGCCGCGAGAATAAGTTTGCGAGACATCTTCAGCCCTCGGAAGGTAGTTTTTTTTAGTTGTCAGTGGTCAGTTGGCAGTTGTCAGTGCGCATCGCGCCCTGATCGCTGAACCCTGCCAACCGACAACTTTTTCCTCAACGATTCAACACAATCATCAGCATCCGCCGCAACGGTTCGGCAGCGCCCCACAGCAATTGATCGCCGACGGTGAATGCGGACAAATACTGCTCGCCCATGTTGAGCTTGCGCAGCCGTCCGATGGGAATGGTCAACGATCCGCTCACTGCTGCTGGCGACAAGTCGCGCACCGTTTGCGCCCGTTCGTTCGGAATCACCCGCACCCAGTCATTTGCTGCGGCAATCAGGTTCTCAATTTCTGGCATGGGCACGTTGCGCGTGAGCTTGATCGTCAAGCCCTGACTGTGGCAACGCATCGCGCCAACCCGCACGCACAAGCCATCAATCGGCACTGGCGCAGCATCCAAACCGAGAATCTTGTTGGTTTCCGCCTGCCCTTTCCATTCCTCGCGGCTTTGCCCGTTGTCGAGCTGGGTATCAATCCAAGGAATCAGGCTGCCCGCCAGCGGAGCGCCAAAATTGGCAGTGGGGAATTCGGCGCTGCGCAGCGTCGCAGTGACGCCGCGATCAATGTCGAGAATCGCCGAGGCGGGATCAGCCAGCAGCGGTTGCGCAGCAGCGTTGAGTGCGCCCATCTGCGCCAGCAATTCGCGCATATTTTTTGCACCCGCGCCGGATGCCGCTTGATAGGTCATCGCGCTGACCCATTCGACCAAACCGGCTTGGAACAGCCCGCCGAGCGCCATCAACATCAGGCTGACGGTGCAATTGCCGCCGATGAAATCGCGCTTGCCTGCTGCGAGCGCCGCGTCGATGACGTGACGATTGACCGGATCAAGAATGATGGTCGCGTCCGGCTGCATCCGCAGCGACGAGGCGGCATCAATCCAATAGCCATCCCAGCCGCTGGCGCGGAGTTGCGGATGCAGCGCCTTGGTGTAATCGCCGCCCTGACAGGTGACGATGACATCCATCTCGCGCAGCGCCGCTAGATCATCGGCAGCCAGCAGCGGCTGCGTCCCGTGCCCGACATCGGGGCCGAGTTGTCCCGCCTGCGAGGTGGTGAAAAACACCGGCGCGGCGATGTGCGCCCAATCATTTTCGGCCGTCATCCGCTCCATCAGCACCGAGCCGACCATGCCGCGCCAACCGATAAAACCAACTCGCTTCATTCGCTACTCCAATAAATAACTAAACGATCAATTTTGAATTCAGAACAATTCCAATTTATAAGGCATAGCCAGTTGCAATACTCACAACTGCAATTGGTAAAATAAGCAAGAACGCAACTGCTGCTCCACCATCTGAAGCAACGCTTAAAAAAACAGCAATGAGCATAAGACCAACGATGTACATCGCATACTTAGCAACCCAATTTGGCCATGCTTGAAGTTCTGGAGCAAATAGTTGAATAAATAATGATCGTTCTAATCGCTGGTTATTCAAAAGCCGCTCATTTTCATTTTTAATAAACGTTGAGTATAGCGCATCAGCTTCCGCAATTTTTCCCAGCTTGTATAAAGCCATGGATTGATTAAAAGTGACTTCAGGATGATTCTTGGAATCCGTAGCTTTTAATGCTTTCTGATATTCATTCAGCGCATTTTTATAATCGCCATTTTGAAATAAGGCGTTGCCGTTGGTGAAGTGATTCTGCGCGATATTCTCATTGGCTGCTATTGAATCGGTCGGGAATAAACCGCAACCAAAGAGGAACATTGTCATCAGCAAAATGAACATATTTTTCATTGAAGGCTCTCCGTTTTTTAAGATGTAACATGAAATTTGTGTTACATCAAATGCAAGTGTAATCAGTAAAAATAACCGTATCTTTACTCGTATGCTCTGTTAATTGCGCCAAGAACTGAGTACGAAATTCGGCGGATATTGATTAAAAACGGGTAAATAGCTGTTGTCGTCACCGTTTAGCAGGAAGACAATCGCAAAAGCAGCAAGTATGTTCAGAACAAAAGATATAAGAAGAGCAACTTTTGTAATTGTTAACGAGTTTTCAAGTTCGTCGATTCTATCCTCTGCATTCGCAAGTTTTATACCTGTATAAATTTTTCCGACGACGGGAACCTGTTCTAACAAAAAATCACCTGCTTCTTCTAAAAATTCGCCAAAGCTCATAAATAAACTCCTCAGAAAAGACCGTCATCTAATTTAGAATCGAACAGATAACTTGTGTTCTTCATTGCGCAACTCTCAATTAACCCCTCGCCTCAATGATGAGAAAAGGGGTTGAATTGCGTTTATACCAGCGCCGCGACCACTGCGTCACCCATTGCCACCGTGCCGACTTGCCGCATTCCTGCCGACATGATGTCTGCCGTGCGCAATCCTTGATCCAATACCGCCGACACTGCCGTTTCAATTCGCGCTGCGGCATCCGGTGCGCCGAGCGAATAGCGCAACATCATTGCCACCGACAAAATCGTTGCTAATGGATTGGCAATACCGCGTCCGGCGATGTCTGGTGCCGAGCCGTGAATGGGTTCATACATGCCCTGTCCACTCGCGCCGAGCGATGCGGATGGCAGCATTCCAATTGAACCGGTCAACATTGACGCGCAATCAGAAAGAATATCGCCAAAGATATTGCCCGTGACCATCACATCGAATTGCTTGGGCGCACGCACCAATTGCATCGCCGCATTATCAACGTACATGTGCGTCAATGTAATTTCAGGATAATCGGCAGCGGTTTTAATTGCCACTTCGCGCCACATTTCCGTACATTCTAATACATTCGCTTTATCCACCGAACAGACGCGCTTATCGCGTTTCATCGCAATCTCAAATGCCACGCGGCAAATGCGCTCAACCTCAGATTCAGTGTAAACCATCGTATTGATGCCGCGCCGTTCACCCGACGGCAGCGTTTCAATACCACGCGGTTGCCCGAAATAAATATCACCGGTCAACTCACGCACAATCATTAAATCCAAACCGGCGACGATCTCCGGTTTTAAGGTGGACGCATCCGCCAATTGTGGATACAGAATTGCGGGGCGCAAATTAGCAAACAATTCCAAGCCAGCCCGCAATCCCAATAAGCCTTTTTCGGGACGCTTGGCAATCGGCAGCGGCTCCCATTTCGGCCCACCCACTGCGCCGAGTAATACGGCATCGGCTGCCTTTGCCGCAGTCAAAGTTGATTCTGGCAAGGGATCGCTGAATTCATCATAGGCTGCACCACCAACCAGCGCATGGTGCAATGTGACATCAATTGCACCTTCCGCTTGCAGCGCGTCAATGACTTTAATGGCTTCTGCCACAATTTCTGGGCCGATTCCGTCGCCCGCAACCACTAAAATGTTCTTGCTCAAAGTACTGCCTCAATTAAATAGTTCTGTCTGAAATTCTTGCTGCACGGTTTCATCACCCACATTCAAACAAACACCCACGGCGCTTCAATTCGCCGCCGCGCTTCGTATTCCCGAATGGCATCTGCTTGTTGCAGCGTTAAACCAATATCATCTAAACCTTCAATTAACCGCTGTTTGCTGCCGACATCCACAGTAAATGGAATTTGATTGCCGTCATCCAGCGTCAATAACTGCGCTGGTAAATCTACCGAGATGCGCAGCGGCGCAATACCGCTGGCTTTTTCAAACAGGACGCCAATTAAAGCGCCCTCTAATTGAATCGGCAGAATGCCATTTTTGAAGCAGTTATTAAAAAAGATGTCGGCAAAACTCGGCGCAAGAATGACGCGAAAACCGAAATCAGCCAGTGCCCAAGGCGCATGTTCCCGCGAGGAACCGCAGCCAAAATTCTCTCGCGCTAATAGAATTTGCGCAGCAGAAAAACGCGGATCATTTAATATGAACTCGCTATTCAACGGGCGCTGGCTGCAATCCATATCTGGCTCGCCGTGATCTAAATAACGCCATTCGTCAAATAGATACGGGCCAAAACCGCTGCGTTTAATGCTTTTTAAGAATTGCTTGGGGATGATCGCGTCGGTGTCGATATTGGCGCGATCTAATGGTGCGACGATGCCGCTAAAGTTTTGAAATGGTTCCATTTATAGCGCCCTCACATCGACAAAATGCCCAGTCACCGCCGCCGCCACCGCCATCGCCGGACTTACCAAATGCGTGCGCCCGCCCTGACCTTGCCGCCCCTCAAAATTGCGGTTCGAGGTTGAGGCGCAGCGTTCACCTGCCTCCAGCCGGTCGGCGTTCATCGCCAGACACATCGAGCAGCCTGGCTCGCGCCATTCAAAACCGGCGGCGGTGAAAATTTGATCCAAACCCTCGGCTTCGGCCTGCGCTTTTACCAGCCCGGAGCCGGGCACGACCAGCGCCAACTTGATGTTTTTGCTGACTTTACGCCCGGCGGCGACGGCAGCAGCAGCGCGTAAATCTTCAATCCGCGAGTTGGTGCAGGAGCCAATAAATACCTTGTCCACTGCGATCTCGGCGAGCGGCTGTCCGGCTGTTAAACCCATATAATTCAACGCATTGCGAATGCCAGCGGCTTTGACGGGATCGGCTTCGGCGGCGGGATCAGGCACTTGTCCGTCAATCGGCAGCACCATTTCCGGCGAGGTGCCCCACGTCACCTGCGGCGCGATGCTGGCGGCGTCCAGATGCACGACGCGATCAAAGGTCGCGCCCGCATCGCTGACCAAGGTGCGCCAAGACGCTGCGGCCTGTTCAAACAGCTCGCCCGTCGGTGCCAACGGACGCCCGCGCATGTAGTCGATGGTTTTTTCGTCCACCGCGATCAAGCCAGCGCGAGCGCCCGCTTCAATCGTCATGTTGCACACCGTCATCCGCCCTTCAATCGACAGCGCCTGAATCGCAGTGCCGCCAAATTCAATGACATAGCCGGTGCCGCCAGCGGTGCCAATCGCGCCGATGATCGCCAGCACGATGTCTTTCGCGGTGACGCCCGCGCCGAGTTCACCGTCAACGCTGATGAGCATGGTTTTTGAGGGGCGCTGAATCAGGCACTGCGTCGCCAGCACATGCTCGACTTCCGAGGTGCCGATGCCGAACGCGAGTGCGCCAAATGCGCCGTGCGTGGAGGTGTGCGAATCGCCGCAGACGATGGTGCTGCCGGGCAAGGTGAAGCCCTGTTCGGGGCCGATGACGTGGACGATGCCTTGACGCACATCGCCCATCGCAAACTCGGTGATGCCGAAGCTGGCGCAGTTGGTGCCGAGCGCGGCGACTTGAATGCGAGCGACCGGATCGGCGATGCCGCTGGCGCGTTCGCTCTGCGCGGTGGGAACGTTGTGATCGGGAACGGCGAGATTGGCGCTGGTGCGCCACGGTTGGCGACCGGCGAGACGCAGCCCTTCAAAAGCTTGCGGCGAGGTGACTTCGTGAATCAGTTGGCGATCAATGTAAAGCAGCGCCGTGCCGGTCTCATCAACCCGCACGACGTGCGCATCCCAAAGTTTGTCGTAGAGGGTTTTGCTACCCATACCACTATCCCAGTGAAAAAAACGATTCGTTAGGATAGTCGGCAGGCTGTATAAACTCAAATCACAGCGAACCAGTGCCGCTGCTCAATTCAACTGTGACGCATTGAATAAAACGAGAACCGTGCTTTTAAGCCACCGCCTCTATTGGTTCAAATCGCACCCGCGCTTCTGGAGCAAATCCCATTGCTTTAGCTAACCAAGGCGGCGCTTTATTGGCCAAAATCTGCTGCAATGCCCGCATCCGTTCCCGCGCACTGCCGCCTTGATCATCTTTAATGGGATGAATATCGCGTTTAATCACTTTTGCCGCAGCAGGTCCGCCAATCGACGCGACATATAACACTTGGCAATCCGCAATCAACTCAGCGCGATACGCATTTTTATCATCGCCAGCTTGACTATCATCAACCGTGCGCACAGCAATTAAACGATGTTCCGTTGCCGAGACTTGATAAATTAAAAACCGCCGCGCAGCGCCAAAATGTCCATCAAGATTTTCACCGCTATCAGACGCACACGCTACCCGAATCGAATTGGGCATTTCATGCGCTGCCAATGGCTCCACCGCTGGCGCTGGGTCACTCGCAAGTCCAGCGCCACCTTGTAAAATCGTCACGGCAGCTTTTAACACGCTTTGCTCTAAATCAGCGAATTCACCATCTGCCGCTTGTTTCAACTCTTTTACCCGCAACGTTGCCAATTTTTCAGCCGTTGGCGGCAAACCCACTGCATCTTTTAATACCCGAATTAACCGCGCTGGATCAGTATCCGGCAAAGTCCGCGCTGCCAAAGCAATTCGCAGCGCAATGTCATCAGAAAGTACGCTATCAGACATAATTGAATTCCTCAAAAGCAGCAGAACATAATTCGCTGATGATGTTCATTGCGAGCGCAATTTTTCAACTCACTCATTACCGCGCTTAAAACGCAGCGTAGTGGGAAATGTGGGGGGCGGACTGATTGGATCAATATACCAACTGGAATCGTCAGTCAAAGTCACCGCACCGCCCCAAGTGTCAGCAGTATCAAATTCAACGGTAGCAATGGTTTCTTCCATGTCTTTTTTCGCAACATAGAACAGCAAATCACCGGCATCATTTTTACGAATCATCACATTTGGCATGGCGTTCTCACTGAAAAAATCCCAAACTGTTATATTCACAAGCCCCCCTTTGAAAAAAGGGGGGTTGGGATTTAGATTTACCGCACCAGATCGTAGTTAAAGTCAGTCACGCCCATGATGCGCGTATCGTCATCAAGCCGTTCCAATACTGCATTCACCAACGTGGTCAGAATATACATCGCGCCTTCATAGCCCAGCGTGGTCATACGATGTAAATGATGACGGTCAAAAATTGGGAAGCCAATCCGAATGAGCGGCACCTCAAATTCACGTCCCTTGTGCAGGGTATCGCGCTGAATAAACTTGCCATAGCTATTGCCGATTAAAAAGTCTGGCTTATCGGTAAAGCACAGCGAGCGCAAATGCCACAGATCAAGGTTAATGTGTACCTGACCATTCACGCCATACGGAGAAGAAGCCAATACCTTCTCAACTTCTTTTTTCCACCGCTTATTCGCACTGCTGCATAAAATATGCGTTGGTTCAGCACCCAGTTCGAGTAAGAACTTCACCATGCCCAATACATAATCTGCATCGCCATATAACGCAAACTTCTTGCCGTGCAACCAAGTGTGGCTGTCGGTCATCATATCAACCAAACGTCCGCGTTCTTTCGTCAACGAATCGGGAATTGACTTGCCAGTCAATTCTGCCACCTTCATTAAAAAGGCGTCCGTCCATTCCAATCCCATCGGAATGTTGACATAATTGGTGGCGTGTTTCCACGTCAATTCAGCAAACTTCTTGGTTTTAATCAACTGCCAAGGTTGCAAACACAGCGTATCAATTGCATTCGGCGCATCGCGCATTTCATTCAGCGTGGTGCCGCCATCATACATGCGGAATTGACCATCTGCGGGCGTATCTAAAACCTCAGTTGGATCGCACAATAGGCTATAACCCACGCCCATTTCTTTCATCATGCGATGCAAAACACGATAGTTACCGAGATAGGTTTCAAAGCCGGGCACCAAATTGATCTTGCCATTGGAACCCACCACCTTGTCATCCATATAATTCAACGTTAAATGACGTTGAACTCCTTCAAACATATTATCCCAGCCGGTAGTGTGGCTGCCCACAAAGCTCGGCGTATGCGCAAAAGGAACTGGGAAATCTTCGGGAATATATCCCTCTTTCCGCGAGTTACCAATAAAGGCATTTAAGTCATCGCCAATAACTTCTGCCATGCAGGTCGTGCTCACCGCAATCATGTCTGGCTTATACAAAGCACGGGCATTTTCTAACCCGTCAAACATGTTTTTTTGACCGCCGAATACCGCTGCATCTTCAGTCATTGAATCAGAAACGCAAGCAATCGGTTCCTTAAAATGGCGATTAAAATAGGAGCGGAAATACGCCACGCAACCTTGTGAACCATGTACATACGGCAAGGTTTTTTCAAAGCCCAACGCACACAATACGGCACCAAGCGGTTGACAGGCTTTCGCCGGGTTAATTGTCAACGCCTCGCGTTGAAAATTCAGTTCTTGATATTCCTGCGTGGTCGTCCACTGAAAGACTTCTTCAATCTTCTCAATCGAATATGCTTCTTCAGCAGTTGCCCGCTTTTTAGCGAGGTTATCAACGTAGTCTGCATCGCAAAATAAGGGATAGCAGGGTTTGATTTTCTCAGCGATCTGGCTCATTACATTGTGCTCCTACCGCGCCGCTAATTGGCGAACAACGGCAATTGATTGACTGGGGTAAATTCTCCTCGCATACAGTTTTGTTTGCTGTTGCAAGGAGAATTTTTCACTTACGCAGCGAGCGTTTGGCTCTCAGCGTCAGCAGTTTTTAACCAAGGCGCCTGCATACTCTTCCAGCACGGATTATTGATCGTCATATCCATATCACGCGCAAAGATGGCGAAACCGTCATAACCGTGATAAGGCCCTGAATAATCCCATGAGTGCATCTGGCGGAATGGCACTCCCATCTTCTGGAAGATATACTTTTCTTTAATCCCAGAGCCAATCAAATCTGGCTTGATCTTCTTGACGAATTCTTCAAACTCATAGCCAGTCACATCGTCATACAGCAGGGTCGCATTGCCCATTTCTTTAATGGTGCGGTCATAATCATCGTTGTGAGCAAATTCATAGCCAGTGCCAACAACTTCCATGCCCAAATCTTCATACGCGCCAATGACGTGACGCGGACGCAAACCACCAACGTACAGCATCACGCGCTTGCCTTCGAGACGCGGGCGGTATTTCGCAATAATTGCTTGATATTCCGCCTCGTATTTGGCAATCACCTTCTCAGCATTGGCTTGAATCGTCTCATCAAAGAATGCCGCAATTTTGCGCAGTGATTCCGCAATTTTCGTCGGACCAAAGAAGTTGTATTCCATCCACGGAATCCCATACTTCTCTTCCATGTGGCGGCTGATGTAATTCATCGAGCGATAGCAGTGAATGAGATTGAGCCGAACTTTAGGCGTCAATTCCATTTCGGCAAGCGTACCGTCACCAGACCATTGCGCCACAACACGCAAACCCATTTCTTCCAACAGAATACGCGATGCCCACGCATCACCACCGATGTTGTAATCGCCAATCACGGCCACGTCATACGGAGTGGTCGCAAAGGTTTCATCGCCATCGCGGTTGCCAATTACCCAATCCCGAATCGCATCATTGGCAATGTGATGACCTAATGATTGCGATACACCGCGAAATCCTTCGCAACGCACGGGCACGATGGGTTTATCTAATTCCTTGCCCTTCTTTTTGGAGACGGCTTCAATATCATCGCCAATCAAACCAATTGGGCATTCAGACTGCACACTAATTCCCTTTGCCAGCGGAAAAAGTTGATTCATCTCATCAATGAGCTTGGCGAGTTTTTTATCGCCACCGAATACAATATCTTTCTCCTGAAAATCAGAAGTAAAGTTCATGGTGCCAAAGGTATTGACGCCAGTATGACCGACATAATAATTGCGCCGACCTGCGCGGGAGTATTGACCACAACCCACCGGTCCATGCGACAAGTGAATCATGTCTTTAATTGGCCCCCACACCACGCCTTTAGAGCCAGCGTAAGCGCAACCGCGTACCGTCATCACTCCCGGCAATGATTTGCGGTTGGAAATGATGCACTTCTTAGATTGTTCGAGCGATTGATCGTTGACCGCTAAATGCTTAGCGCGATCTTTTTTAGCCTTCTCTGGATACGCTTCCAGCACTTCTTGAATCAGTGCCTGCGTTTCATCATGCGTCATCGTGGTCATTGCGCTTCACTCCTGCCGTGCCGCTAATCTGCGGACACCCGGCGTGACTTCAGTTATCAGGATTCAAGTTGGCAGTTCGCAGTTGTCAGAATTCAAATTGAGGTTTTTATTCACAGTCAATTGAGTGCTGACAACGCGGTGATTCACGCGACTGCTTCTTCTGCTGCCGTCTTGCCAATGATGCTTTCGTCTTCGCCATCCATCAAACCGAATTCCATCAACAGGTCTTCTAATGCTTCCATCGTGATGGGTTTTGGAATGACAAACATCTTGTTCTCAATGATCTTCTTCGCCAGATCGCGGTATTCCTGCGCCTGCTTGGCACTCGGATCATATTCAATCACGGTCATGCGGCGAATTTCAGCGCGTTGTACCACGTTGTCACGCGGGACGAAATGAATCATCTGCGTTCCCAATTGCCGTGCCAATTCCATAATCAATTCATCTTCGCGGGCGGTATTGCGGCTGTTGCAAATCAAACCGGCCAAGCGCACGCTACCCGAACTGGCGTATTTTACAATACCCTTGGCGATGTTATTGGCGGCATACATTGCCATCATTTCACCGGAGCACACGATGTAAATTTCCTGTGCTTTATTCTCACGAATTGGCATTGCGAAACCACCGCAAACCACGTCGCCCAATACGTCGTAAAATACAAAATCTAAATCATCGGTATATGCGCCTTCTTCTTCAAGGAAGTTAATTGCGGTAATAACGCCGCGACCTGCGCAACCAACACCCGGCTCAGGACCGCCAGACTCTACGCATTTGATGTCGCGGTAGCCGACCTTGAGCACGTCTTCCAATTCGAGGTCTTCAACAGAGCCGGCGTTAGCAGCCATTTCCATGATCGAGTTCTGTGCTTTTGCGTGTAGAATCAAACGGGTAGAATCGGCTTTCGGATCGCAGCCCACGATCATCACTTTCATACCAAGTTCGGCGAGACCGGCGACGAGGTTCTGCGTGGTGGTGGATTTACCGATCCCACCTTTGCCGTAAATAGCGCATTGACGAATTGCCATGATGAGAATCTCCTAAAAATCACTGCTGTCGTAAGGGTTGATGACGTTGCCGTTCGACAGTGATAAAGCAAACCTGATGCCAACTCGCAAATAACGCTTAACCACTTGATTTACTATCGTTTATTTCAAGCAACAGGCAGTTATGCGCTGGTGACATCTCCGACAAAGTAGATCGCCGTATGGATCGCAACCGACAAATCGAACAATCAGACCGCACCGTTGCCGCGCCGCCGAGTGCAGCAAAACCGCCCACGCTGCCGGCGCGGGCGCGGTTATCAGTCAATCGCTGCAATTTGCCCGCAATTATTCTGGGCAGCTTGACGTATCAACGCCATCCGGTGCCATTAGAATTAGATGGAATTGCACATTTACATGCAGATTTATTTCGGACTTTAGCGACTTTTCCGACGCATCAAGAACGCGCTCAACGCTTTCAAGATTATATGACGGTGAACTTTTTATTAGATGAATTGGATGAAGCGGGATTGATGCCGGGGCGGGGGCGTAAAGCTCGCGCCAATGCCAATTATTTACGGCAGGTGCGCGGTTGGTCGTTCGATGCGGATGGGCGCGAAGGGGCAGTATTAAAACGCTGGGTGGAGAGTCGATTTGGATTGTTGGCGCGGCATCATGCCGGTTCGTTGGCAGATCGCAATAGCGAAACGTATCAGCGTTATCTCAGTGAAGGCTCGCGGGGTTTATACGCAACCAACGCGCTGGAATCGCAGCTTGATTTGCTTTACACCTATTGCCAATATGAACTGAATTTAGAATTTTCATCGCAAACGCATTTGACCTTGCATCGCGGCATCAATCGCATTGATGAGCATGAATTGCAGGAGCGTTGCGATACAGAATTGCAGTGCGTGTTATTTAATAATCTCAATAGCTTTACAAGCCAGCGCGACCGTGCAGATGAGTTTGGCGATTACATTCTGACAGTCGCGGTGCCGTTAGCGAAAATCTTTTTTTATAACCGTTTGCTGCCGGGGTTATTGCGGGGTGAAGATGAATATGTGGTGATTGGCGGGGTATATGAGGTGAACATTAGCACGATTTGAGCAGGGTGTTTAGTGATGTTTGTTGTGGTTTTTCACTCGCTTTTACGTTGTAATGTAGTATAAAAACCGCCGTGATCGTGTAACGGCGGTTTTCAGTCATTTAGTTTCAGTCATAATCTGCTCACGAAGAAACTCGGGCGCAAAATCAGCACCGTTATTCCAAGAAATTGTGTGACCTTCCAGTTCAAACGATTTGAAAAATTTGATCTCTTTTAGTGGCTCAAACACTTCGCCAAACAGTTCGGAAGATAGATCAATCTCACCCTGTGCTCCATCGCTAAAAGAGAGCCATATTTTGTAATCTTTGAGGTATTGTGCGCTCGTGACGTGAATAAACATGCTGTTACTCTAACGGTTTAATTTTTGACAATAATTTTCTATTGTTCACAACAGCGCCAGCAATTCACTTAATGCGGTTGTTGCGGCTTGATAACGAATTGCCTCGCGGTCGCCGTTGAATTGAAACCGCTGACTGCTGATGCGCCCGTCCGCTAATCCCCAGCCAATCCACACGGTGCCGACTGGCTTATCTACCGAGCCGCCGTCCGGTCCGGCGATTCCAGTAATTGCCAGCGCAATGTCCGCCACACTGTGCGCCAGCGCCCCGCGCACCATCGCCTGCACCACCGCGTCACTGACTGCGCCGTGCGTCGCCAATACCGTCGGCGCAACGCCGAGCAGGTCTTGTTTGGCGGCGTTGCTGTAGGTCACAAAACCACGTTCAAACCACGCGCTGCTGCCGGCGATGTCGGTGATGAGTTTGGCGACCCAGCCGCCGGTGCAGGATTCTGCCGTCACTAACCGCTGTCTGCGTTGTTGCAAAAGTGTCCCGATGTGGCTGGCATGAACATTGAGGATGGATTGATCCATAAATGAATGAGCAGGTGCTGGTTGAAAACAAACGCCGCGCTCTTGATGCCAGACAGGTGCCGACTGACAACTGTCAACTCAAACCGGGGCGGTGCGCTAACATTGGGCATATTTTATCACGCCGGTCAACTCGAGACGAGCCGCGCCATGCTGTTAATGCTTGATAACTATGATTCTTTTACCTACAACCTTGTGCAGTACTGCGGCGAATTGGGCGCTGAGGTGCGGGTGGTGCGCAATGATGAATTGACGGTGGCGCAGGTGCTGGCGCTGCAACCGGAACGGGTGGTGATTTCACCCGGGCCGTGTACGCCGAATGAAGCGGGCATTTCGGTGCCGCTGATTCTCGCTTTAGCGGGCAAGGTGCCGATTTTGGGCGTGTGTCTCGGTCATCAGTCCATCGGGCAGGCGTTTGGTGGACAGATCGTCCGCGCTCCGACGGTGATGCACGGTAAAACTTCGCCGGTGTATCACGCGGATGGTGGCGTTTTTCAGGGGTTGAAATCGCCTTTTGCAGCCACCCGTTATCACTCGCTGGTGATTGCGCCGGAGACCTTGCCCGACTGCCTCGAAGTCACCGCGTGGACGCAACATCCCGACGGCAGCCGCGAGGCGATCATGGGCGTGCGGCATCGGGAGCTGCCGATTCAAGGCGTGCAATTTCATCCCGAATCAATCTTGACGGAACACGGTCACGACTTGTTGCGCAATTTTCTGACGACGAGCTGTTAAATGAACATTAAAGATGCAATTGCGCGGTGCGTGGAGCGCCACGACCTCAGCGAGGACGACATGACCGCCGTGATGCGGGCGGTGATGACCGGCGGCGCGACCTCGGCACAAATTGCGGCGCTGTTGGTGGCGCTGCGGATGAAAGGTGAAACCGTCACCGAAATCACCGCCGCTGCGGGCGTGATGCGCGAATTGGCGACGGGCGTTGATTTAACTGGGCTGGCGCACACGGTGGACATCGTCGGCACCGGCGGTGATGCCTCCGGCACTTTCAACGTGTCCACCGCCAGCATCTTCGTTGCCGCTGCCGCTGGCTGTCAGGTCGCCAAACACGGCAACCGCTCGGTGTCGAGCAAATCGGGCGCGGCTGACGTGTTGGAAGCGGCTGGAGTGCGGCTGTATTTAACGCCGGCGCAAGTGGTGCGCTGCGTCCGCGAGCTGGGCGTGGGATTCATGTTTGCACCCGGACATCATGGCGCGATGAAACACGCCATCGGGCCGCGCCGGGAATTGGGCGTGCGTACCTTATTTAACATTCTCGGCCCGCTCACCAATCCAGCGCGAGTGCCCAATCAAGTGCTCGGCGTCTTCAGTCCCGCCCTGCTCGAACCACTCGCGGAAGTGTTGCAACGGCTCGGCAGCCGTCATGTGCTGGTGGTCAACGCCCGCGACGGCTTAGATGAAATCAGCATTGGCGCACCGACCGACATCGCCGAATTACGCGACGGCATGATTCATTGCTACAGCATCCAGCCGGAAGATTTCGGTTTGACTCGCGCCGATCTCGCCGCAATTCGCGTCAACGACCCGGCGGAAAGTTTGACCATGTTGCGCGGCGTCCTCGCCGGACAAGCGGGTGCGGCGCGAGACATCGTGCAACTCAACGCGGGAGCGGCGATTTACGCAGCGGGCATCGCTGACAGCCTCGCGGCTGGCGTTGCGCAAGCGGCGACCGTGTTAAGCAACGGTGAAGCAGCCCAGCGGTTGGAACGCCTGATCGCGCTCACCGCCAGCTTCACTGACAATTGACAACTGACAACTGACAACTCAAATGACTGATAAGCCTGATATTTTGCAAAAAATCCTGCGGCGCAAAGCGGAAGAAGTGCGCGAGCGCCAAACTCGCCTCCCGCTGACCGCACTGCGCTCACAAGCGGCTGCGGTCGCTGCCCCGCGTGGTTTTGCCGACGCGCTGGCAACCACAATTGCTGCGGGAATGCCGGCGGTGATTGCGGAGATTAAAAAAGCCAGTCCGAGTAAAGGATTGATTTGTGAAAACTTTGATCCCGCCGCCATTGCCGCCAGCTATGCGCAAGGCGGCGCAACCTGTTTATCAGTATTAACTGATATTGATTTTTTTCAAGGCAGCGATGCGTATTTACAAGCAGCACGAGCAGCCTGCACATTGCCGGTTATTCGCAAAGATTTTATCATTGATCCGTATCAAATTTACGAAGCCCGCGCAATGGGTGCCGATTGTATTTTGCTCATTGCCGCCGCGCTGGATGATGCGCAATTAGCCGAACTCAATGCGCTGGCGCTGGAATTAAACTTGGACGTATTGATTGAAGTGCATGATGGCGCTGAATTAGCGCGGGCGCTGGCAATACCGGGGCGGCTCATTGGAATTAACAATCGCAATTTACGCACCTTTGCGGTGGATTTAATGACCACCGTCGCCTTATTACCAGCCATTCCCGCAGCGCGTCTCTTGGTTACAGAAAGCGGCATTGTCACGCGAGAAGATGTTGCGTTAATGCGTGCTAACCAAGTGAATGCGTTTTTAGTTGGAGAAGCATTCATGCGTACTGCTGACCCCGGTACGGAGCTGGCGCGGTTATTTTTTCCCCATTAACTGCGACGCCAGCCAGATATTCGTTACAACTCCATTCCGCTGCGATATTTTTTCTCGCAGCGCAATACAAGTTCAACTGTAACCAAATTGATTTCTTCTTTTACCGCTTCTTTTTCAATAATACGGCGAATGATAGGACGCAAAAATGCCGGTGCTTCATGTACCCGTTCTTGCGCATCTGCATTCCAATGAACGCCTAACTTTTTATTCACCCAACTGCCCGGAATTGGCAACGGTTCTACCGCTTCTGCAATAGAGACTGCGGGCGTACCACCAAATGCTGCTTCTGCAAACACATCTGACATCTTTTGCCCAAAAGCACGAGTGAAGACGGGAAAAGCAGGATCATTACGCAAGAGCACGCGCTTTAATTCTAACGTTGCGGCACTACGCTGCTGAATGGCGACCGGATCATCATTGCGCGGCGCAGCATCAATGTAGGTTCGCCAAGTGTCCACAATTGCAGTAAAGCTCAATAAAAAGTGCTCCAGTACTAATGGCTGCAATGGGCAATACAGCAAATGCGGCGAGGTAACAGCAGACAACCATTCTACCGTTGTCGCCGGTAATGATAATGCAGCGCGTTGCTGATCAGCAGTGTTTTGAAACGGCGTCATTTCTAATTCTGGACTAATTGGCGCTAAATCTAAAATCAATAAGGTGCGACTTGGTGGCATTCCGCCAATATGCAATAAAAATGCGGGGATGGCGTATTCAAGACGCGGATAGCCAAAGATCACTAAACCACCGCGTCCTGCTTTCAGCGTGTATTGATGCACCATCACCCGATCAAGTTTTTCACCGTGATAGATGCGCGACCGTGCCCGCACGCAATGGTGCGCATTGTGCTGTTGACTATAGTATTCAGTGAATTCATCGCGCTCTAAACATTCTGGTAAATGTGCAAAAAAAATGGCTTCTAACCGATCCCAATAGGCTGATTGATCTTGTGGGAGCTGCGCTTGAGTCATTAACAATACATCCGTATCTTTAACAGTGACACAACTATAACGATACGCTTGCAACTTGGCAAAGTATTGATAGCGCAGATAACTGCCCACATGGTTATGACTACCGCGCTGTAGCATCATGGTTTCATTTCGCAACGTTCTCACGATAGGTCATTATGAAAATTCCTAAAACGCTGGAGCCTTTGGTGCAAGATGGTTTGATTGATGCTGTGATTCGACCCTTAAAAAGTGGTAAAGAAGCCGCAGTTTATGTGGTGCAATCTGAAGGCGTGATCCGCTGCGCGAAGGTGTATAAAGAAGTGAATAAACGCGGATTTCATCATCAAGTGTTATATCGAGAAGGGCGCACCGTGCGCAATAGTCGCCAAGCCCGCGCAATGGCAAAGGGGACGCGCTATGGACGCCAAGAACAGGAACAGGTTTGGCAGAATGCGGAAGTCACCGCGTTATATCAACTCACTGCAATTGGTGTGCGAGTGCCGCAGCCGTATCATTTCATTGACGGGGTATTGTTAATGGAATTAATTATTGATGCCGAAGGTGAGGTTGCGCCGCGTTTAAGTGATTTAGATTTAACTCCAGAACAGGCGCGAAGTTATCACCACCAGTTAATACAGGAGGTGATTAACATGTTATGCAACGGCATGATACATGGCGATTTATCGGAATTTAATGTGCTCATTGACGCGCAAGGGCCAGTCATCATTGATTTGCCGCAGGTGATTGATGCCGCTGCGAATAATCATGCGGCACAATTTTTGGCGCGTGATGTGACGCACCTTGCAACTTACTTTGGGCAATTTGCGCCAGAATTGCACACCACCAACTATGCGCAGGAACTTTGGCATCTGTACCAAAACGGCGATTTAACGCCCACAACGCAGCTCACGGGTCACTATAAAAAACAACAGCACAGTGCTGATCTTGACAGCATTTTGCGCGAGATTAACGACGCCCGTGATGAAGCGTTGCGACGGGCACAATTACGGGAAAATCATTAACCACTTATTCAAGGTGAGGAGTGATGCTGTTACACATTCAATAACGCGCACCAACATCAAGGTGATTGCATTGACGTGTCACTGGAACATCAGTGTAGATAACTGAAACATTCAAACGAACACTGATATTTTGCCTAGATTCACTCTTCACTTTAATCCGTTTTTAATGTTTCTTTGATGTGGATTGCGTATGTTCAGCTTTCATTCAAATTATCAGACCAATCGTGGCATGGCGCGAATTCTTGTCGCTGATGATGAGCGCACCAGCCTGATTTTAATGCGCCGTTTATTGCAAGCAGCGGGGTATGCCAATGTGGTGCTATTGCAGAATTCTTGCGAAGTGCTCGCGGCGTATCAAGAAACGCCAACTGATTTAATTCTGTTAGATATTCACATGCCAGAATTAAATGGTTTTGAAGTGATTGGACAACTTCAGGCGCTGCATGATCCGTTATTACCGCCGATTTTAATGCTCACGGGACGGCGCGGGCATGGTGAAATGTTGCGGGCATTAGAAGCAGGTGCGCATGATGTGATTCGTAAACCATTCGATCAAGCCGAAGTGGTGGCGCGGGTGCGCAATATGTTGGATGTGCAATTGGCGCATCGAATGCTTTACGATCAAAAAGATGTTTTAGAACGGATTGTGCAAGAACGCACGAAACAAATTCGGGAAACGCGCTTGCAAGTCGTGCAACGATTGGGACGCGCTGCCGAATATCGTGATAATGAAACTGGACAACATATTTTGCGGATGAGTCATAGTTCAGCATTATTAGCGCGACATCTGGGCTGGAATACAGAACTCTGTGATGTGATGCTTCATGCAAGCCCCATGCACGATGTGGGTAAAATTGGTATTCCAGATCGGATTTTATTAAAGCCGGGTAAATTAACGCCTGAAGAATGGCAAGTAATGCAAACGCACGCCACCATTGGCGGTGATATTCTCAGTGGTGACAGTTCTGAATTATTACAAATGGCGCGAGAAATTGCGTTGAGTCATCACGAAAAATGGGATGGCACTGGTTATCCCTTGGGTTTAAGTGGCACGGCAATTCCCGAATCGGGGCGCATTGTGGCACTTGCAGATGTCTTTGATGCGTTGACTTCAGAGCGTCCTTATAAAAAAGCCTGGGATGTGGATGTGGCGCTGGCGTTTATTAAAGAACAAGCCGGGGTGCATTTTGATCCGAATTTGACCGCGATTTTTTTGCGGTTGATTCCTAAAATTTTGGAGATTCGACATCGTTTTTCTGATCCGGTGGCGTCGCCGCCAGCGGCAACCACACTTGCACATTCATAACGAATGACGCACTTCAACTTCTAGCGTTAGCATGTAGCTGACAACTGCCAACTGATCACTCAAGCAAGAACTTCTGTTTTCAATTGTGTAACGCCTAACTAAATCATGGTTTATTGGCTACTGATGATATAAAAATGACCACGAAACCTCCGAGTAATACCAACAAACCTTCCGATCATATTCAAGCCCGGGCGCGTCAAGCACTGGAACGCGGTGAGTTTGGTTGGCTGGAACAAGAACTCACTGATGGCGAGTTGAATCTCGCTAAACTCAATGAGAATCTGCTCATTTATCAAACAGAGTTGGAATTACAAAATGCTGAGTTGCGGATCACGCAGGCGGCTGCCGAACGCACTGCGAATCGTTATACGGTGCTTTTTGAAGCTATCCCGCAGCCAATACTGGTTGTTGAACGCAGCGGTTTAATTTTAATGGCAAATGCCGCTGCCAATCGACTCTTTGGCTTGCAACAACATCATTTGCGCAAACACTATTTGCCGCGTTTGGTGACGCGAGAATCCGATGAAGAATTGGATGGCTTGTTGCAGCGGGCGTGGAATTTTTCTCAGCAGGCGGCCGTTGTGATTCATTTTCTCACGACCAATGGCGGTTACTTTGAAGGAGAAATGCAAGTTGCGCGGTTGCCCGCAGAAAATGATGGTGCTGATCATTTAATTTGCACCATTATTGATTTAACTGAACGCTTGCGCCAAGAACACGATTTGCGCAGTGCTTATGCGCGATTGCGGGATAGTGAAACGCGCTATCGCATGGTTGCTGATTATTCAACGGATTGGGATTATTGGCTCGCCCCGGATGGCAATTATTTATACGTTTCGCCAGCGTGTAAATGTGTGTGCGATTATGAGCCAGAGGCTTTTTTTGCTGACCCCAAGTTAATGGATCGTTTAATTCATCCAGACGATTTGGTGCAGTGGTTTACACACGATGAAGGGCGCGTCTGCGAAGAACAACAACCACGACCGGAACGCTTGCAATTGCGCGTGCAACGACCTGATGGTGAATTGCGCTGGATTGAACATCTGTGTCGTCCGGTATATGACCTTGATGGCACCTATCAAGGGCGGCGGGGGGTGAATCGTGATATTACCGAACGCAAACGCGCTGAATTGTTAATGGATGTCCAAAAAAAACGTTCCGAAACGTTATTAGAATTGCATCTTGCTGCTGATGAATTAACCGAAACAAATTTGATTCGCTATGGTTTAGAGCTTGCTGGATCGCTCACCAAAAGTGATCTCGGGTTTGTGCAATTAGTCAATGAACCGCAAAACATGACGCTGATGACGTGGTCGCCGGCAACGCGGGCTCGCGGCGGGCGCTTGCCGCCACTCGCGCTGCGGCAGTTGCTGATCACCGCTGACGTGTGTGAGCAGGCGCTCCAACAGCGCCAGCCGTTCATTTGCAATCCTTCTGAGCCAGTCAAGTTGGCGGATGCGGATTTGGCGCTGGAACGCTTTATCACGATTCCGGTGCTGGAAAGCGGGCGGGTGCAGATGTTGGCGGGGCTGGGCAACAAACCCACGCCCTACGATGAGATGGATGTGGAAACGCTCCAACTGATTGCCAACGGCATCTGGCGCATCGTGTGTCAGCGCCGGGCAGAACAGGCGTTACGCATGAATGAGCTGCGGTTTCGCCGCTTGTCGATGTTGATGTCCGACATCGCCTATTCCTGCGTCGAAGCCGACACGCGCCGTTTTCGTCTCGATTGGGTCAACGGAGCGGTGGAAGCGATCACCGGTCACAGCGCCGAGGCGATTGTGGCGATGGGCACTTGGCGCCGTTTGGTGGTGTTAGAAGATCGCGCCCTGTTTGATTTGCACTCCATGAGCGTGATGGGCGATGCCACCCCGGACGCGATTTCCACTTGCCAATTGCGGCTGCGGCGGCGCGACGGTGGCACGGCGTGGGTGGAAATTACCAATCAATGCGTCCCGGAAGAAAACGGACATTGGCGCATTTATGGCGGCGTCAAAGACATCGGCGAGCGCAAGCGCACCGAGCAGCAGCTCCAGCAATATGCGCGGCAGATGGAGCGTCAAAATCACGAGCTGGATCAAGCCTTGGTGCGGGCGGAGGCCTCCACGCAGGCAAAAAGTCAGTTTTTAGCCAACATGAGCCACGAAATTCGCACGCCGATGAATGGCGTGATTGGCATCATCGGCTTGTTGCTGGATACCGAATTGAGCAAGGAACAGCGGCGTTTAGCGGAGATCGTGCGCGATAGCGGCGAAAACTTGCTGGTGTTGATTAACGACATCCTTGATTTTTCCAAAATTGAAGCCGGCAAGCTGGAGCTGGAATTGCTCGACTTTGATCCGCGCCTCGCGTTGGAAGACATGCTGGAAATGCTGGCATTTAACGCGCAGAACAAAAATCTGGAGCTGACGTATCACATTGATCCCGAAGTGCCGCCGCAGTTGCGCGGTGATCCGCGTTATCTGCGCCAAATCATCGTCAACCTGATGGGCAACGCGATCAAATTCACCAGTCAGGGCGAGGTCGGCATTCGCGTCACGGTGATGCACATGAGCGCACAGCGGGTGGTGCTGCGATTTGAAATCCACGATTCCGGCATCGGCATTCCCGACGATCAGCGCGATAATTTATTTAAGGCGTTTAATCAGCTTGATAGCTCCACCACGCGCCGTTTTGGTGGCACCGGCTTGGGACTGGCGATTGCCAAGCAATTGGTGGAATTGATGCACGGGCGCATCGGCGTTGACAGCACGGTGGGGGTCGGCTCGCAATTTTGGTTCACCGCTGAGTTTGAATATCTGCCCGCGCCGCCCGCACTGGCGCAAGCCTTGGCAACGGCAACCACCGCGCTGCGCGGGATCAAAATTCTGCTGGTTGATGACCACGCCACCAATCGCTTGCTGTTGGCGTCGCTGTTGCGGTCGTGGGGCGGCATCACGCAAGAGGCGGCGAGCGCGGAAGAAGGCTTGCGCCTGTTGCGACAAGCGCAGCAGCAACAGATGGCGTTTGAGGTGGCAGTGCTTGACATCAAGCTGCCGACACAAGATGGCTTGCAGCTCGGCTATCTCATCAAGACCGATCCGCTGTTGCGTGACACCAAGTTGGTTTTATTGACATCGTTATTGCAGCGCAGCGACGACGCCCAACGCATGGCGCAAGCGGGTTTTGTGGCGCATCTCACCAAGCCGGTGCGCAAACAACGGCTGTATGACTGCCTGTTGCAGGTGTTGGGGCGCAAAGCGGCACCGGAGGCGGTGACGACGGCGCTGTTGCCAGCGATGGGCGCGGTGGCGGTGGAGGGATTTGCGCAGGCGCAGATTTTGTTGGTGGACGACAATCCCACCAATCAAATCGTGGCGCGGGGCATTCTGCAAAAGCTCGGTTATATCTGCATCGACACCGCCAATCACGGTCTGGAGGCCTTGGAACTGCTCGCGCAGCGCCGCTATGACTTGATGCTGCTGGATGGGCAGATGCCAGAAATTGATGGCTTTGAAGTCGCTCGGCGGCTGCGGCGCGGCGAAGTGGGCGCGTTGAATCAAGGGCTGCCGATTATTGCGATGACGGCATTGGCGATGGTCGGGGATCGGCAACGCTGTTTAGATGCGGGCATGGATGCGTATTTATCCAAACCGATTCAACCGCTGGAATTGGCGCGGACGGTTTCTGAACAATTGGCGGCGCATAATTTGCCCGCACAAGCGGCGTCTCAACCGTTTTTATTCAAAGAAGGGCTGACTGAAACTCCGGCGTTGGAACCAGAAGATGCACCAGAAATCGCGGACTTTTGCACGAAAAAAATCGCGGTGTTTGATGTCAACGATTTTCTCAGTCGCGTGATGGATGATCCCGATATTGCCCGCGAAGTCATCGCGCAGTTTTTAATTGATACGCCCACCCGCATTGCGGAATTGCGCACGGCGGTAGAAAGCGAATTGTGTGCGGAAATCAGTTCTAAAGCGCACGCGATTAAAGGATTGGCGGCGAACATTTCCGCGCTACAATTGGAAGCTGCGGCGAGTTATTTAGAACATTGTGGCAGCAAGAATACCGATCCTAGCGAATATCTGCGGGTTACAGTGTTAATTGAACAGTGTTATCAACAGTTAAATCGGCACTTGCAGCATTGGCTGACACATTAGTCCGTTATCACTGAATTATTCACCATGACTTCTTTCACTTCTCAGTCCCAACCCAACGCTCACGGTTGGGCATTGATCGTCGATGACTCTGCTTCAGATCGTCAATTGCTGACCGGTTTGCTGACGCAGATCGGTTTTAAGGTTTGCGAAGCGGCAAACGGTGCGGCTGCGTTGGCCAGCTTTGTCGCGCATCAGCCCGATATGGTGTTCATGGATATTTTGATGGACGGCATTGACGGCTGCGAAACCACGCGCCAGCTCAAACGATTAGCGGGAGCGACCTTTGTGCCGGTCATCATCGTGACCGCTTCCACCGATAAACAGGCGGCGCTGTTGAGCACGCAAGCGGGTGCCGATGATTTCCTCACCAAGCCGTTTAGTCCGCAGATTTTGCAGGCGCGGATCATGGCGCTGGAGCGGGTGCGCGATCTGCAACGGATCATCACGACGCGGCGCGAAACGTTGGCGACGCTGGTGGAGCGCGGGCGCGAGGAGCAGGCGCTGGCAGAGCGGGTGCTGAGTCGGGCGGTGACGAATCGCAATGTGGCGATGGATCGGCTGATTGTCGCGCAGCGCCCGGCGTCGGTATTCAACGGCGATTTGGTGCTGACGCAATATCTGCCTGATGGCGGGTTGCGGCTGCTGGTCGGCGATTTCACCGGACACGGTTTGGCGGCGGCGATTGGCGCGTTGCCGGTGGCGGATGTGTTTCATGCGACTGCCCGCAAAGGCGTGGACGATGCCCGCGTGGTGGCAGAAATCAATCACAAGCTGCATCAGATTTTGCCGGCGGATCGGTTTCTCGCCGCCTGTTTGGTGTCGATCAGCGGCAACGGTGAGGAGCTGCGATGGTGGAACGGCGGGATGCCGAGCATGTGGCTGCGGCGGCGGGACGGGCTGCATGAGCTGGCGTCACACGCGCTGCCGCTGGGCATCTTGCCGGAGCTGACGTCGCGGGAAGTGCCGCATCATTTGTCCATTGCCAGCGGTGATCGGTTGCTGATGATGAGCGATGGGCTGCCGGAGGCGCTTGATCCGCAGGGACGGATGTTTGCGGCGACGGGATGTCGGGAGGTGTTGCCGCAGTGGAAATTCGGGCAGCCGCTGGTGCCGAAGTTATTGGCGGCGCTTGACGCGCACTGCGCTGGTATTGAGCCGCTTGATGATATTGCGGTGGTAGAAATTCCGTTAGATGTCAATGTGTTGGCGATGCCACCGCTGCCGCCAGCGGCGCAGGTCGCGCAGCGTTGGCAATGGGCGCTGACGGTGCAAGATGGGCGGTTGGGACAATTGCCATCGTTGACGCAGGCGCTGCGGCCGTTGGGGTTGTTGGAACAGTTGGATATTCACATTGGCGTATTAGAGACGATCTGCACTGAGCTGTATTCCAATGCGCTGGAGCACGGCATCTTGGGTTTGGATTCCACGATGAAGGCGACGCAGGAAGGCTTTGAGGCGTATTACCGGCAGCGCGAACAGCAACTGCTGGCGGGTTGCAAGGGCTGGATTCGGGTGCAGTTGCATTATGAGACGGACGGAGTGGGGCATTGTGTGCGACTTGGCATCGCGCACAGCGGGCGCGGTTTTTGTGATGCGGCAGTGCTGGCGCTGCCGGATGATCCGCAGCGACCGTGGGGGCGCGGCATTGCGATGGTGCGTGAGTTGTGTGCCAACCTGACTTATCAAGATCAGGGCACGCGGGTGGAGGCGGTATATCAATGGTAACGCTCAATAAATTAGCAACTCGACCAGCCGGTTGGCGCGGCAAGGTGTTGGTGGCGGATGATGATGCGGTGAGCCGACAGGTGTTGGCGCAGATGTTACGGCGCGAGGGCTTTACGGCGGTGGAAGCGCAGGATGGAGCGCAGGCGCTGGCGCTGTTTATGGTGGAGCAACCGGCGTTTGATCTGGTGTTTATGGACGCGATCATGCCGCGCATGGATGGGTTTGAGGCGACGCGCCAGCTCAAAAATCTGCACGGCTTTGATTTTGTGCCGGTGATTTTTCAGTCGGCGTTGCAGGATGAGGCGGCGCTGGTACACGGGATCGCGGTGGGCGGCGATGATTTTTTAACCAAGCCGTATAACTTTGCGCTGCTGCGGGCGCGGTTGGTGGCGATGGAGCGGGTGCGCGATTTACAGCGCGACGCGGCGGCTGACACGCTGCCGCTGGCGCTGTTGCTGGAAAGTGAGCAACAAGAGCTGGAGTTGGCGGAGCGGATTTTTAGTCGGGCGATCAAGAACCGCAATGTGGCCACCGAGGTGCTGGGCATGTTGCTGCGTCCGGCGGCGACGTTCAGCGGCGATGTGATTTTGACGCAACATTTGCCGGACGGCGGGCTGCGGGTATTGCTGGGCGATTTCACTGGGCACGGTTTGGCGGCGGCGATTGCGGCGTTGCCGGTGGCGGATGCGTTTCATGCGATGACGCGCAAGGGCGTTGACGATCAAGAAATCGTGGCGGAACTCAATCGCAAGCTCTATCAATTGCTGCCGGTGGAGCGGTTTATGGCGGTGTGTTTGATTTCGGTGCCGGGCAATCGGCAAACGCTGCGGTGGTGGAATGGTGGATTGCCGAGCGCGTGGTTGTGTCAAGCCGATGGGCTGCATGAGCTGGAGTCTTATGCGTTGCCGCTGGGCATTGTGCCGGAGCTGCCGGACACGGCGACGCCGCGTCATGTGTCATTGCAGGCGAGTGATCGGTTGTTGATGTTTAGCGATGGGTTGCTGGAGGCGCAAAATTGCGCGGGAATTGCGTTTGAAGACGCGGGTTTCCATGAAGTGCTGGCGCGGTGGCAACACGGGAGCGCGGTGTTTGCCGACATGATTGAAGCCCTTGATGAGCATTGTTTACATACGGAACAGGCGGATGACATCGCGGTGGTGGAAGTGCCCCTCAACAGCGGGTTATTCACGGCAGCGTTGCGGGCGCATGAGCAGGCGGTGGTCAGCGGCGGATGGACGTGGGGCATTGAATTACATGATGAGCAGTTGGGCGATTTGCGCTCGGTGGAGGCGATGTTGCGCCCGTTGGGATTGCTGGATGGATTAGATGCGCATTTGGTCGCGTTAGAAACCATTGTTGCGGAGCTGTATTCCAATGCGCTGGAGCACGGGATTTTGCAATTGTCATCGACATTAAAATCCGCGCCGGATGGTTTTGAGCTGTATTACGGGCGGCGCAGTGATTCGCTCAATGCGGGCTGTAAAGGATGGATTCATTTAGAACTGTGTTATGCGCCACTAGAAACTGGCGGGCAAATCAGTATTCGGTTTCGTGATAGTGGTACGGGATTTAATGCGTCGGCGTGGCAAACGGCTGATCCGAATACGGTGCTGGCTGCGGCGCGACCGTGGGGACGCGGAATTGCATTGGTGCGGCAATTATGTGTGGCATTGAATTATCACGATGAGGGGCGAGTGGTGGAGGCGATTTATCAATGGTAATCACAGAATTGCAAGCACCAATTGTTCATTGAGTTGTTAGGTTTCAGTTGCCAGTTGTCAGTAAAAAACAGCGTTGTTACTGACAACTGACAAGTCAATTAAAACAAGCTCCGCAAGCCAGCAGCAAGATCAGGATATTGCAATACCACGCCCAATTCTTCGCGCAGTTTGCGATTCGATATGCGCCGTGATTCCGCGAGATACGACCGCATTCCGGCAGAGACCTGCGCACTCGCTTCCGCTAATGGCAACAGGGGCGGCGCGGGTAATCCGGCAGCCGCTGCGACTGCTAAAAAATACTCGGTCATCGTGCTCGGCGCGTCGTCGCAAGCGTTATAAACCGCGCCATCAACCCCGCGCTCCCGCGCTGCGTCACACACCGTCACCAAATCCTCAACGTGAATGCGATTGCTGTAGGGCGCTTCTGCCGGGCGCACCAGCGGCAATCCTTGTCGCAGCCGCGCCAGCGGCAACCGCCCCGGTCCATAAATTCCCGCCACCCGCACAATCACCACCTCGCCGCCGCTGCGCTCGCGCCAGTGCTGCAACGTTTGTTCGGCATCCCAGCGCCGCTGCGACCGCTCCGCCTGCGGCTGCACCGGCTGGGTTTCATCAATCCACGCGCCTCGGCAATCGCCATACACGCCAGTCGTGCTGATATAAACAATGCGGCGCGGGTTGCCGCTGTGGGCGAATAACCCCACCAAGTGCCGCGTGTGCAGATCAAGCACGCCCTGCTCCGGTGGCGGCGCAAAGTGGAATAAATCAACGCCCGCGGTGACCAAGCCAGCGGGCGCGGCATCTGGCGTCATCAGGTCATAAACCACGCTGGGAACGCCGACTGCCGCCAGTCGTGCCGCGCTGGTGATGCTGCGCACCAGTCCGCGCACCGCCTCGCCCCGCGCCAGCAGTCGCTGCGCCAGCCGTGTGCCCACTTCGCCACAGCCCACAATGATGGTTTCAGTCATCGTTTTGTTCTCAATTCAGGTCGCCCAGTGCGACACTATCAACAGCAGTTCAATAGAATTGCAAGACCAAATGCGCGTCGCGCTGTCCGGCGGGCAATAATTCATCTCTTTGAAAATAAACGTTTTTCACATGACGCATGACAATTTTAATCGGCGTTTGATGATCGCTGGAGTGCTGTGGTGGACGCTGGCAACGTTATCGCTGGCGTGGAATATCCACCAAGCCAAAGTTCATCGGCAGGAGCTGGCGGTGCAGACGGCGCGTTCTTTGTTTGAACAAATCCGCATCATGCGCCGCTGGAGTGCGCGACACGGCGGCGTTTATGTTCCAGTCACCGCCGACACTCAGCCCAATCCGTATTTGCGCGTGCCCAACCGCGATCTGCACATTTCCGACACGTTGACTCTGACGCTCATCAATCCGGCGTTTATGACGCGGCAATTGTCGGAAATTGCCCAAGAACGGCGCGGAATTCAATTTCATATCACCAGCTTGCTGCCGTTACGCCCTGACAATCGACCGACTGATTGGGAAGAGGCGGCGTTGCGCCAATTCAAGCGGGGGGTGTCCGAACAAGGCGAATTCATCACCACTGCTGGTCAGCAAATCTATCGCTACATGGCACCGCTGCTGACGGAAAAGGCGTGTTTGCGTTGCCACGCCGAGCAGGGTTATCACGAGGGCGATATTCGCGGCGGCATCAGCGTCACACTGCCGCAGGTGCCGGATTATCCGCTGGTGGCGCTCGTCGTCAGCCATCTCGCCATCGCGCTGGCGGGGACGCTGTTAATTGTCGTCATGGGACAGATGTTGGCGACGTCTTACCGCGAGTTACGCCAGCAAGCCGAAATTGATCCGCTGACTGCCATTCCCAACCGGCGTTTTTTCAATGAGCATCTGCGCTCTGCCTTGCGCCGCCGCCAGCCGCTGGCGCTGATTTTGTGCGACATCGACCACTTCAAAGCCTACAACGATCAGTTTGGACATCCAGCCGGCGATCAGTGTTTGCGGTTAGTGGCGCAAACGTTACACAACAATTTGCAGCGGCGCGGTGATTTTTGCGCACGTTACGGCGGCGAAGAATTCGTACTGGTGTTGCCCAACACGCGCTTGGAAGGAGCGCGGGCGCTGGCAGAAAAGCTGCGACTGGCGGTGCTGGCGCTGCGGCTGGATCATCCCAAATCGGTATCCAACTTGGTGTCGATGAGTTTTGGCATCACCAGCATGGACAGCGCGGATGCGACCACCGACGCTCTGATTCAACATGCCGACTTGGCGCTGTACCGTGCCAAGGATTTAGGACGTAACCGCGTCGAGGTATGGTGCGACTGAATGCGCCAGCAGATTGATAACTGCCAACTTTTTTGGAAAACGAAATGATTTCACCCACTCTCGCCCTTGCCTGCGATCTCATCAGTCGCCCGTCGGTCACGCCGGACGATCACGGCTGCCAAACCGTCATTGCCGAGCGATTAGCTGCCAGCGGTTTTCAGATTGAACGGCTGCCGTATGGCGACGTGACCAATTTATGGGCACGGCGCGGCACGACCGCACCGCTGCTGTGTTTCGCCGGTCATACCGATGTCGTGCCGACCGGGCCGCTGGAACAGTGGAGTTCACCGCCATTTACACCCACCGTCCGCGACGGCGTGCTTTACGGGCGCGGTGCTGCGGACATGAAAGGCTCGGTCGCAGCGATGGTGACGGCAGCGGAAACCTTCGTGACCGCACATCCCGATCATCGCGGCTCGCTGGCATTTTTATTGACCAGCGATGAAGAAGGTCCGTCGGTCAACGGCACGGTCAAGGTGATGGAATGGTTGACGCAGCGCGGTGAAACAATTGATTACGCGCTGGTGGGTGAGCCATCGAGTCGGGAGCGGCTGGGCGATACGATCAAAAATGGTCGGCGCGGCAGCGTGACGGGAGTGGTGAAAATTTATGGAAAACAAGGGCATGTTGCGTATCCACAGTTGGCGCTCAATCCATTTCATGCCAGCGTGACTGCGTTGGCGGCGTTGTGCGCGGAGGTGTGGGATCACGGCAACGCTCACTTTCCGCCGACCAGTTTCCAGCTCGCCAATCTGCACATGGGCACCGGTGCGGATAACGTCATCCCCGGCGAATTGACGGCGCAATTCAATCTGCGCTTTTCCACCGCCATCACGCCGGAGCAGATTCAAGCACGGGTGGTCGCCATCCTCGATGCTGCCGGGCTGCGTTATGACCTGAGTTGGCGGCTGTCGGGGCAGCCATTTGTGACGCCAGTTGGGGCGTTGGTGGAGGCAACACGAGCAGCGATTCACAGCGTGACTGGCGTGGCGGCTGAACTGTCCACCAGCGGCGGCACTTCGGATGGACGTTTTATTGCGCCGACCGGAGCGCAGGTGGTGGAACTCGGCCCGCTCAATGCAACGATTCATCAAATCGACGAGTGCGTCGCGGTGGCGGAACTCGAGCAGCTCACGCAGATTTATTGCGAAGTGCTGGAGCGGTTGTTAATTGAATAGCGGGAGTGATGCGATTGAAAAAAGAAGTTGTCAGTTAAAAAAACAGCGTTGTCACCGACAACTTCTTAATTCAGCGAGATGAGGGCGAGTCAGGCAAGATGATATTGAGTTCGAGCACTTCGTGTGATTCGCCTTGCTCATAATTCACCGTGACCGAATTCATATCCACATCAATATATTTGCGGATCACCGCCAAAATTTCCGTTTGCAGTTGCGGTAAATACGACGGACATCCCCGCGCCGCAGCGCGGTCATGGGCAACCAGAATTTGCAGCCGCTCTTTCGCAACGGTTGCCGACCCCGGTGGCTGGGTCGCACGAAAATAATCCAACAGTCCCATGTTCACCCCCCAAACAAACGGCTAAGAAAACCCTTCTTTTCCGCATGAAGGAAACGGTGCGGCACCTCGTCGCCCAAATAACGCGCCACCATGTCGCTATACGCCTGCCCCGCGTCGCTTTCTCGATCCAAAATCACCGGCGTTCCCGAATTCGACGCCGTGAGCACCGCTTTGGATTCGGGGATGATGCCCAGCAATTTGAGCGCGAGAATCTCCTGCACATCATCGACGCTCAACATCTCACCGTTTTGCACCCGCCCAGCGTCGTAGCGCGTCAACAGCAAAAACTCCCGAATCGGCTCCTCACTCAACTCCGCCCGCCGCGACCGACTCGATAAAATTCCCAACATCCGGTCGGAATCGCGCACCGAGGAGACTTCAGGATTCGTGACCACAACGGCGTCATCCGCAAAATACATCGCCATCGTCGCCCCGTGCTCAATGCCGGCTGGCGAATCGCAAATCACAAAGTCATAACTCGCCGCCAGCTCCTCCAGCACCCGCGCCACGCCTTCCTTCGTCAACGCATCCTTATCGCGGGTTTGCGACGCCGGCAACACATACAACAGATCGCAGCGTTTATCGCGGATTAACGCCTGCCCTAAATTCGCTTCGTTATTGATCACATTGATAAAATCGTAAACGACGCGCCGCTCGCAACCCATAATCAAATCCAGATTACGCAGCCCCACGTCAAAGTCGATCACCACCGTGCGTTTGCCTTTTTGCGCTAACCCCATCGCCAGCGAGGCAGCCGTGGTGGTTTTACCCACCCCACCCTTGCCCGAGGTAATCACGATAATTCTTGCCAAGGTAGCCCCCAAACAATTGTTAAAGCGCGGACGACCGCGTTGAAAAATAAAGAAAAATAGCTTACAGCCGCTCAATCCGCAGAATTTTTTGCTCAAGATAAATTTGTACCGGCAAGCCCTGCATCTCCGCCGGAATGTTCTCATTGACGCGATAATGACCCGCAATCGACACCAATTCTGCGCGGAGTTCTTGACAAAAAATCCGCGCATTCAAATTACCGTTCATCCCCGCCAACGCCCGCCCGCGCAACGCTCCATAAATATGGATATTGCCGTCGGCCATCAGTTCCGCGCCGGAGCTGACTGCCGCAATGATCGACAAATCACCACCAGCGGCATACACCCGCTGCCCAGAGCGCACCGGACGACTGACCACCAGCGAACCCAGCGGCGGTTTACGCGCTGGTGCCGGGGAGCGCGGGCCCGTTCTCGCCGGAGGCAATCGCAACTCCTCGCTGTCAGTCTCGACTTCCGTCGCGCTGGTTTTACTCGCCCGCAGATAAGAATCCCGCAACAGCGCCAGCCCCAACGCTTCCGCAGCCTCGTTGTGCGCCGGAGTGCCGCCGCGCACTCCAAACGGAATCATCCCGTAACCGCGCAGCAGCCCAATTAACAACGGTAAATTATTGACTGCCGCAGTGCCGGGGGAGGCATGACTTAAATCAATCACCAGCGGCATGTTGTGAAAAAAATCTGGCGCTTGCTCAATTTTGGCGCTCAAGTGCGCGGTGAGCGCCTCAAGGTCGTTTTCAAACACCCGCATGATCGGAAGCGTGAACCCCGAGGCTTTTAGCTCAAATCCTTTCGCAATCGACGCTGGCGCGACCTCAATCGCTGAACTGCTCATTGCCTAACTCTCCACAAGTCCTTGCCAACTCGAATGGTCATGGCGTTCACGCGCCAGCACCGCTAACCCGGCGGCCAATTCAGTGCTCGCCCGCCAAGCACATGCAGATGCAGGTGAAAAAACGTTTGACCGGCGTCCGCGTTGCAATTGATCACCGTGCGATAACCGCTCGCGGCGATGCCTTCCTGCGCTGCGACCTGCGCTGCCACCAGTAACAACTTGCCCAACAGCGCCGCATGTTCCGGCAGCGCCGCGTTGAGCGTTGGCAACGGCTGGCGCGGGATCACCAAAAAATGCACCGGCGCTTGCGGGCTGATGTCCCGAAATGCGACCACTTCTGCGTCCGCGTATAAAATATCAGCCGGAATTTCACCGGCGGCAATTTTGCTAAACAACGTGTCTGACATGCGCAGCACCCACTTAAAACGGCAGTTTGAAGCCGGGCGGCAACGGCATTCCAGCGGTCAATTCCGCCATATTTTCCTTCACCTTTTCCGCCACCCGCTGCACCGCCGCGTTGGTCGCCGCCACAATCAAATCCTCCAACATCTCCTTGTCATCACCACCCAACAGCGACGGATCAATCTCCACCCGTTTCATCTGATGCTGACCGGTCATCGTCACCCGCACCATGCCGCCGCCAGCCTCGCCAATCACCTCTTCTGCCGCCAACCGCGCCTGCGTCTGCTGCATTTCTTCCTGCATTTTCTGCGCTTGCTTTAACAATCCACCCAATGCTTTCATCGTTTTAACCTCTTAATAAATCACCATTAAATCGCACTGCCGCTGGTTCAATCGTCCAGCGGTTGAATGCTATCAGGCACCCATTGCGCCTCAAATTTTTCCCGCATCTGCTTCACCAGCGGATCAGTGTTTAACAATTCCACCGCCGCCTGTTGCCGCACATCCAGCTCCCGCTTCTGCGTTTGCGCGAGCGTCTCCTCCGGCAACGTGCCCACTTTCAGCGCCAGCTTCACCGTCGTGCCCAGCGCCTGCTCCAACGCCGCCCGCAAAATCTCTTCAGACCCCGGATTGCGCAAGCTGCGCATCGCCGGGTCAAGAATCAACGTCAACTGCCCATGTGCCCATTCGGAAAACACGCAATGCTGAGCGATCTGCGCCGGAATGCCCCGCAGCGGCAGTCGCGCTGCCAATTGCCGCCAATCGTCCGCACACGTTAATGAGACCTCACCCGCAGCCGGAGCTGATGGCGCAGTCGCAGCCGGCGCATCTTCCCAAGGTGGGACTCTGGTTGGCGCAGTCGCAGTTGGGGCAACGGCGGCTGGCGCGGGCACTGCGTACAGTGACGGCGCGGGACGAGCGGGTGGCGCAGTCAGCGGCGCGACCGGTGCGGCAGCAGGTCGCGCTGGCGCTGCGGCTTGACTGAAATCCGCTGCCGGACGAAATGCCAGCGCCCGCAGCAAAACCATTTCAAAGCCCGCTCGCGGATCGGGAGCCAGCGGCAAATCGCGCTGGCCAGTCAATGCCACTTGATAATAAAGTTGAATATCTTCGGCTGGAATCGCTGCCGCCAGCGCCGTCAATCGCGCCTGATCGGGATCATCTGCCGCCACGCTGCTCGGCACCTGCTGCACCAGCGCCAGCCGATGTAACAGCCCAATCAACTCGCGCAGCAATTCCTCAAAATCCGGCGTTAGCGCCGCCACCCGTTCAATCTCAGCCAGCAACTGTGCGCCATTCGCTGCCGCCAGCGCGTCGAGCAGATTGAGCACCAAATCGCCGCTGACGGTGCCGAGCATCGTCCGCACTTCATTTTCCAACACGCGCCCGCCGCCAAACGCAATCGCTTGATCGAGCAGGCTTAAACCGTCGCGCATACTGCCGTCTGCTGCTCGCGCCAGCAGCGGCAACGCAGCAGGGGCAAATTCCAAGCCTTCCGTCGTCAACACATGGCGCAGGCGCTCGGCGATTTCACCGGGCAACAGCCGGCGCAGATTGAATTGCAAACAGCGCGATAACACCGTCACCGGCACCTTTTGCGGATCGGTGGTCGCCAGCAAAAACTTCACATGCGGCGGCGGTTCTTCCAGCGTTTTCAACAGCGCATTGAAGCTGGCGGTCGAAAACATGTGTACCTCGTCAATCAGGTACACCTTGAACCGCGCCCGCGCTGGCGCATACGGTACGTTATCCAGCAGTTCACGGGTTTGATCGACCTTGGTGCGGGAAGCAGCGTCCACTTCGAGTAAATCAACGAAGCGCCCGCTGTCGATTTCGCGGCAGGCAGAACAGACGCCGCACGGCTTGGAACTGATGCCCTGCTCGCAGTTGAGCGCCTTGGACAAAATCCGCGCCAGCGTGGTTTTGCCGACGCCGCGAGTGCCGGTGAATAAATAGGCGTGGTGCAATTGATCGCGGTCAAGCGCGTTCGAGAGTGCCTGCACAACGTGCTGCTGTCCGACCAGATCGTCGAACGCTTTGGGACGCCATTTGCGAGCGAGTACCTGATAAGACATGCGTCTGAAAGCAACCGATTTAGTGAATAATGAGGCGTTCAAGTGTAACAGTTGTCAGTTGTCAGTTTGCAGTTGTCAGAAAGCAGCGCGTTGTGACTGACAACCGACAACTTAATTCACCCGAGCGCGTCCCTCCAACCAACACCATCCATCCTGACTGGTCAACACACCCCGCAGCTATGTTTCATCCCATCCCATTGTTTATCGGTTTGCGCTACACCCGCGCCAAACGCCGCAATCATTTCATCTCCTTTATTTCCGGCACCTCAATGGTCGGCATCACGCTGGGCATCATCGCCTTGATTGTGGTGTTGTCGGTGATGAATGGCTTTCACAAGGAAATTCAACACCGCATCCTCAGCATGGCGTCCCACGCGACGTTGAGCGATCCCTACGCCGGCATGGCGAATTGGCAGGAAGTGCTCGCGCAGGTGCGGGCACATGCTGACGTGGTTGGTGCCGCGCCTTTCGTGGAAGTGCAGGGAATGCTGGTCAACGGCGCAGCCGTCAGCGGGGCGCTGATTCGCGGCATCATTCCGACGGAAGAAGATCAGGTCGCCGAGCTGCGGGCGCAGATGGTGAGCGGTTCGATTGACGAATTAGTCGCCGGCGAATTTCGGATCATTTTGGGGCGCGATCTCGCCGACTATCTCGGCGTGGCGGTGGGCGACAAGGTGACGGTGGTGTCGCCGCAAGTCAGCTCCACGCCCGTCGGAATCATGCCGCGCTTAAAACGCTTCACCGTCAGCGGCGTGTTCTCGGTCGGCATGGCGGATTACGACCGCAACGCCGCCTACATTCAAATGGATGACGCCGCGAAATTGCTGAATCTCGGCACGGCGGTGTCGGGAGTGCGGCTGAAATTAACCGACATGTGGGAAGCGCCGCGCCTCGCCCGTGAGATCGCCTATGACCTCGGCGGCACCTATCGGCTGCTGGATTGGACGCAGGTTCACAGCAACTTCTTCAGCGCGTTGGCGATGGAGAAACGGATGATGAGCATCATCCTGTTCCTGATTGTCGCCGTCGCCGCGTTCAACATCGTGTCCACGCTGGTGATGGTCGTCACCGATAAACAAGCTGACATCGCTGTCTTGCGGACGCTGGGCTTGTCGCCAGCGCGAGTGATGGCAGTGTTCGTGGTGCAGGGCACCGCCATTGGCGTGATCGGCACCTTGCTGGGGATGACGCTCGGCGTGGTGCTGGCGCTGAATGTTGAGGCGGTGGTGGGCGCGATTGAGCAGACATTTGGCATTCATTTTCTTGATCCGACGATTTATTACATCAGCGCCCTGCCGTCCGATGTGCATTGGCTGGATGTGCTGTGGATCGGCGGCGGAGCCTTTGTGATGTCAGTACTGGCAACGCTGTATCCGGCGTGGCGGGCGGCGCAAACCCAACCAGCGGAGGCGCTGCGTTATGAGTAACGAATTGGTGTTAGACGTGCGGGAGCTGGTGAAAACCTTTCATCAAGGCCCGCAAACGGTCACGGTGCTGCGCGGCGTGACGTTCAGCGTCGGACGCGGCGAGCGCATCGCCATCATCGGCGCGTCCGGTTCTGGCAAAAGTACCTTGCTGCACTGCGTCGGCGGTTTAGATCGCCCCACCAGCGGCAGCGTGTGCTGGCTCGGCACCGATATCAGCCGGTTATCGGAAACGCAGCGCGGGCAGCGCCGCAATCAACAGCTTGGTTTTATCTATCAATTCCATCACTTGCTGCCGGAATTCACCGCGCTGGAAAATGTGGCGCTGCCGCTGTTGATTGGCGGGGCGAGTGCGGACAAGGCGCTGGCGCTGGCGACGGATTTGTTGACACGAGTGGGGCTGGCGCAGCGCCAGACCCATAAACCCGGCGAATTATCAGGCGGCGAGCGCCAACGCGCAGCGGTGGCACGGGCGCTGGTGACGCATCCGGCGTGTTTGTTGGCAGATGAACCAACCGGCAATCTGGATCGAGTGACTGCCGGGAGCGTTTATGAGCTGATGTTGGAATTGAACCGCGATCTCGGCACCAGTTTGGTGATCGTGACGCACGATCCCGATTTGGCGGCGCGGATGGATCAGATTTGGCGTTTAGATGACGGGGTGTTGACGCGGGCGGGAGCGTAACGTTGTTTGCGCTTATAAATGCGGTGCAGCAGCATCCAGCGCCAAATCGCCTGCACCGTGAGATAACCAATCAACCCGCTGACGGCACCGCAAATCAGGCTGCCGAGCACCAACGGCTCAATCACGCCGAGCCAGTTGTGCCAATCGAGCCAGAAATGCACGTTAAATCCTTCTGCCTGTAGTCCCAGCAACCAGCAGCCGATGACGTAGGCGACATAAAACATCGGCGGGCTGGTGACGGGATTTGTGACCCACACCAGCGCGACGGAAATCGGCAAATTGACCCGCATCACAATTGCCAAGCCAGCGGCGATGAGCGACTGCATCGGAATGGTCAAAAACATCGTAAACAGCCCAATCGCCACTGCGCCGGGGACGGAGCGCCGATTGAGATGCCAGAGGTTGGGATCGTGCAGCAGCTTCCCGAATAGTTCCGTCAACCGCGCATTGTCTCGAATATCTTTGGGCGTGGGCGTCACCCGCTGTAACCATTTCTTCACGTTGAAATTCCACTTGTTTTTGCATGGTTTTAGGTCGATTAGTATAACAATCGCTTGCCAATCGGCGCGGTTGCTGCGCCAGCGCGTCTATCCGCATCAAATGCCGTGCCACCACTGACGCTCATCCCGGCGGGAATCGCCTGCACTGCCGGAATCGCTGCGTTTTATTTGTTTCCAGAATGGACGCTGCCTTCGACGTTGGCGGAAGCACCGAGTTGGCTGCTGCTGCTGGCGGTGCTGATTGTTGGACTAAAAAGTCTCCCTTTGAAAAAGACACATCACAGCCCCCCTTTGAAAAAGGGGGGTTGGGGGGATTTATCAAGCGGCAGTTGGCGGGATTTCAGAACATTTTTCATCATCCCACTGCTGGCACTTCTCGGCTTCAGTTGGGCGCAGTATCAAGTCAGCAATGTATTACATCATCCTTTTCCTGCCGCCCTGACCCGCGCCCCGCTGCTGCTGGACGGGCACATCGCCTCCATTCCCGTTATCACCAGCTACGGCACCCGTTTTCAATTCGATGTCAGCGCCGCCACGCACGACGGACAACCGCTGCCGTTCACTGGGCGCGTGCGGCTGACGTGGTATCAAGCCGCGCCAGCATTGGCAGTTGGCGAGCGTTGGCGCTTGCCCGTGCGCCTCAAACCGCCTCACAGCACCGCCAATCCCGGCGGACGCGACGGCGAACGCACGTTATTTGAACGCGGCATCAAAGCCACCGGCTCCGTGCGAGCGGGCGGTGAACGGGTGGCTGCCAGCGCGGGCAGTTATTGGCTGCAACGCTGGCGGCAGCAGATCGCCGCGCATCTCACGCAAACAGCGGGCGCGACCGATCCTCGCGGCATGATGGTCGCGCTGGTGCTCGGCGAAACCGGCAGCTTGACGACAGCGGATTGGGACGCGCTGACCCGCACCGGCACCAGCCATCTGATCGCCATTTCTGGCTTCAATCTCGGCATGATCGCAGTCGTCGTGATTGGCGCGACGCGCTGGCTGTGGCGACGCAGCGCGTGGTTGATGCAGCGACTGGCGACGCCTCGCGCCAGCGCGGTGGTGGGCATGATCGGCGCGGTGGGATATGCCGGATTAGCGGGATTTTCGATCTCCACCCAACGCGCACTCATCATGTTGCTGGTGATACTCAGCGCCCAGTTTTGGCAACGCACGTTGCGCCCGTATCACGCGCTGGCGTTGGCATGGATTGGCGTGGTGCTGTTTGATTCTACTGCGATGATTTCATTCGGCTTCTGGCTATCATTTGGCGCAGTCGCGCTACTGCTTTTTCATCTCGGCCAACGTCTGCCGCGCCGTGATCTGTGGACGCAATTCGGACGGGCGCAGTGGGCGGTGACGTTGGGATTATTACCGTTGCTGCTGGCGCTGTTTGGGCAGGTGTCGCTGATTGCGCCGCTGGTGAATGTGATCGCAGTGCCGCTGTTTAGCCTGCTGCTGCCGCTGGCGTTGAGCGTCAGTGTGTTGAGCGTGATTCCGGCAGCGACGGCACCGCTGCGCTGGACGGCGCAGTTGCTGAATAGCGGGATGGACGGTTTGACGTGGCTGGCGCAGTGGTCAGAGATCGCAGTGACGCTGCCGCCGTTGCCGAATTGGGTGCTGGCAGCCGCGACGCTGGGCGCAGTGTTGCTGCTCGCGCCGCGTGGTTTGCCGGGACGCTGGCTGGGCGTGATTTTGCTGGTGCCGGTGCTGACGACGCGCCCACCGCAGCCAGCGTGGGGTGAGGTGTGGGTGACGGTGTTGGATGTCGGGCAAGGATTAGCGGTGGTGGCGCAGACGGCGGCAGGAACGCTGGTGTTTGATACCGGTCCGGGCAGCAGTGACGGTTACAGCGCCGGCAGCGCGGTGGTTGCGCCATTTGTGCTGGCGCAGGGCATCACGCAGGTGGAGCGGGTGCTCATCAGTCACGCCGATCAAGATCATGCCGGTGGTTTGGTGGCGCTGGCGCGGCGGGTGAAATTGATGCAGGTGCAAAGTGGCGAGCCGCAGCGGTTGCAATTTCCCGGCGCGACGCGCTGCGCAGCCGGTGAGCGGTGGCAGTGGGCGGGCGTGAGTTTTCAGGTGCTGCATCCGGCAGCGACGGCGGCGGAAGTCGGCAACAATTCGTCGTGCGTGGTGCGGATTGAAACCGGCGGGCGTTCGCTGCTGCTGACGGGCGATGCGGATCAGCGGATTGAGCGGGAATTGGTGGCGCAAGTGGGCACGGCGCTGCGCAGTACGGTGTTGATTGCCGGTCATCACGGCAGCAATACCTCGACGGGTGCGACATTTCTTAACGCGGTTGCGCCCAGTTGGGTTTTATTTTCAGCCGGGTTTGCTAATCATTTTAATTTTCCGACGCAAGCGGTGCAGGAAAGAATCGCGGCGCGTGGGATTCAAACTTTAAATACGGCGACGGCTGGCGCAATTCAATTCCGCTTTAATGCAAATGGGCAATTTGAATTACCGAGTGGCTGGCGCGAGAAAATACGGCGGCGGTGGTGAGTTGAGTTGATTTTAATTAACTGCCTTATCTCAAATCCCCCCAACCCCCTTTTTCAAAGGGGGGCTTTTTCTCCCCCTTTGAAAAAGGGGGCTGGGGGGATTTATCAAAGGAAGATTTTTAATTGCGCATTTTTCAAAAAGAACTGAGCACAGCGACAATTAACAACGCCGTTTCGGTCACTTCAATCAGCGCCCCTGCGGTGTCGCCAGTAAAGCCGTTGAGTCGCGCCAGCATCGTGCGTCGCGCCAGCACCAATACAATCAGCATCGTGAGCAGCAATGCTGCGCCGAGTGCGCCGAGAATGCCGCCAACGCTCGCCGCAATCAGACCGCTCGTCAGCCACACCGTCCGTCGCGGCAAATAATGCGCTTGGGCATACGCCATGCCCTGCGTGCGAGCGTAAGGCGTGGTCAGCAGCAGCAAGTTCAATTGCACTCGCGCCAACAGCGGCAGCCACAGCAATAACCAACCGTCGCCCTGCGCCAGCAGCGCCTGTAATCCGGCGAATTTGGCGATCAACACCAGCCCGATCACCGTTACGCCCATCGCGCCGCAGCGCGGGTCTTTCATAATTTCCAACGTGCGCTCGCGGCTGCCCAGCCCGCCAACCCAGCCGTCGGCGCTGTCGGCAATCCCGTCTAAATGCAAGCCGCCAGTCGCCCACACCCACGCCATGAGCACCAGCGCAGCGGCAACGCCCGTGTCGCTGCCGGTGAGCAACCACGCGGTGCTCGCGCTCACTGCGCCGAGCAGCAAACCGATCAGCGGATACCACACGACGGAGTGCCCGATCTCTGGCGCGGTCGTGCTGCCGGGATCGGGAAACGGCAGGCGGCTGAGAAAGCGCCCCGCAATCCACACTGAACGCAAATGAAATGGTTTGAACATTTTAGTTATCCTCATGCGCCGCAGTTGCCAATCAGTCATCATTGGCAGCGTTCGGCAGCAATTGTTGCAGCGCGTTTAGCGATTCTAAACAGATTGGATCATTATTGATCGGAGCATTCAATATGCCAAAAATTATCAAGTTTGATTTACCGATTGACGGCATCAGAGCGAAAAATATCGACGAATTGCGCGAGCATTTCACGCTGGAGATTCTCCCTTATTTTCATAACGGGCTGTTGGCGAAATGGCTGGCGGTGCGCAAATTAACGACCGAATTGAGCGCATTACAAGCCATTGCTGCCAGCACCGATCCCGCGATATTCAAAGACCTGTGCGCAGTGTTTGGCGTTGAGGCAGATGATGTTGTGATTGCGCTCATGTTTAATGATCCCACGCCTAAATTAGGCTTGACAGTTGCCGAGGTCGTCAAGCAAACCGAATCTGCGGATAAAGTGATCCATCTCGCCGCATTGCTGCCGATTCAAGCGGGCACATTAAAACTGTTTACAGAACGGACGTTGGTTGTTGATGCAGTCGATTTAGACGGCACCGATTTGATTTTACAATCCGCAGACGGAACGCTGATTTTTAAGTCGTGTCGAATCGCCAAAGCGATTAATGCGCGTTATTTAGCTTTTGGCGATGGAACTGTCCTAGACATCCGCACGAGTTTGCAATGGATGCGTTGCGCTTTGGGACAGACTTGGGACGGCAAGAATTGCACTGGAGCAGCAAGTAAATACAATTGGAATGCTGCGCATGAAGCGGTGGCAGCGTTGAATCACGACGGCGGTTATGCTGGATATTGTGATTGGTGGCTGCCATCACTTGATGAATTAAAAACGTTGGTGTATTGCTCCAGCGGTCAGCCTAAAACGTGGAATGATACTGGTGAGCCGTGTGAAGGAGAATGTAATCGCCCGATGATTGATTCTACTGCTTTTCCTGATACGCCGAGTTCGTGGTTTTGGTCCGGTTCTCCGCATGCCGGCAACTCGTACGGCGCGTGGTTCGTGAATTTCTTCAGTGGCAACGCCAACTACAACTTTCGGGACTACGGCGGCCCCGTTCGCCTCGTCCGCGGTGGACAGTGATTTTGATCTTTTTGATTCGTTAATGATTAAAACGCCTCATAATAATGAGGCGTTTTTATTGGCTGCTCCGTTGCTAAAATTCCTTTAATAACAGAGTGGTGTTAGTGTCAAGTCACAACATCTGGCGCACTGCGCCCCGTCCGCGTTTCAATCTGCGCCAATTCCCGCGCAATTAAAATTAACGGCTGCATCGCCTCCTGCGTTTCCCGTTGATGTTGCGTTGCATCTGGCTCGAAATACTCCAAATAAACCCGCAGCGTTGCGCCTTCCGTGCCCGTGCCCGATAACCGCAACACAATTCGCGCTCCGCTCTCAAAACCAATCCGAATGCCTTGCTGCGTTGAGATGCTGCCGTCAATTGGATCGGTATAAGCAAAATCATCGGCATAACTGACAACTTCATTGCCCAAAGTGCGCCCGGCTAATTCAGGTAACAAAATGCGCAAATGATTCATCAATCCTTCTGCGCCAGCTAATTCCACGCCTTCATAATCATGGCGCGTGTAATAATTGCGCCCGAATTGTTGCCAATGCGCAGTCACAATTGCGGCGACGGATTGCTGCCGCACTGCCAAGATATTCAGCCAAAATAACACCGCCCACAATCCATCTTTTTCGCGGACGTGATTGGAACCGGTGCCAAAACTTTCTTCACCGCATAACGTAATCCGTCCGGCATCCAATAAATTGCCAAAGAATTTCCAGCCCGTTGGCGTTTCAAAACATTCCAATCCCAGCGCGGCAGCGACGCGATCCGCTGCTTGACTGGTCGGCATCGACCGCGCAACGCCGCTGATGCCAGATTTATAGCCGGGCACCAGCCGCGCATTGGCCGCCAAAACCGCCAAACTGTCGCTGGGCGTGACGAAAAAGTCCTTGCCCAAGATCATGTTACGGTCGCCGTCGCCATCCGACGCGGCGCCAAAATCCAGCCCCGCTGCGCCCGTACACAGCGCCACCAATTCCTGCGCGTGCGCAAGATTCGGATCGGGATGACCGCCGCCAAAATCTTCCAACGGCTGCCCATTCAACACCGTGCCGGCGGGTGCGCCGAGCCGATGTTCTAAAATATCAATGGCATACGGGCCGGTAACGGCGTGCATCGCGTCAAACCGCATCCGAAACGCGCCGCCGCTCAACAACTGCCGGATCGCGTTGAAATCAAACAAGGTTTCCATCAATTCGGCGTAATCGCTGACCGGATTGAGCACGGTCACGGTCATCGCGCCGAGGCTGAATTCCCCCTCTAAATCAAGATTGAGCGGTGGCGTTGCCAGCGTGAGATAGCTGTCGATGGTTTGGGTGCGGGCAAAAATGGCGTTGGTGACGGTTTCTGAGGCGGGGCCGCCGTTGGCGGAGTTGAATTTGATCCCAAAATCTTCATCGGGGCCGCCGGGATTGTGGCTGGCTGACAACACGATCCCGCCTTGGGTGTGGTATTTGCGAATCACGCACGAGACGGCGGGAGTAGAAAAAATGCCACCGCGCCCGACCAGCGTGTGTTTAACGCCGTTGGCGGCTGCCATGCGCAAGATGATTTGAATCGCCTCGCGGTTATAAAACCGACCGTCGCCGCCGACGACCAACACGCCGCCGTTGAGTTCGGGCTGAGTGTCGAAAATGGCTTGCACGAAATTTTCAAGATAATGCGGCTGTTGAAAGACTTTGACCTTTTTGCGCAGCCCGGAAGTGCCGGGGCGTTGACCATCAATGGGGGTGGTGGCGATGCGTTGCGGTTGCATGTTCAAATCCTTGAGCTGTGAGCGAATGTCGTCAGTGCGCGGGGCGGTGACGGCGCGAGTGCAGCAGCAGGTGCGAAACCTGACAGCGAGCGAGGCATTTTAGCGTCAAGCCAGACAAACACGCTGGCAGTTGGGATTGCGCTTTCGCATATCGACCACTTTTTTGGAGCATGATTTGATGAACCCTTTTTTGATGCTGATCGTTGCCATCGCTGTCACCGCCAACCTCGCCGCGTGTGATGTGTCCGACTCCACCAACTCCAGCGCCAGCATGACTGGCGTGAGCGATGGCGCAGGTGAGGAATTATTGGACGTTGCCGCTGCCGGTGATTTATCCGCGCTCGAAGAATTATTGGGGCGCACCCGCCAGCCCGATGTGCGCGATAGCTGCGACTGGACGCCATTGATGAAAGCTGCGTTGTCTGGTCACACCGCCGTCGTGGCGCGGTTATTGGATGCGGGCGCGAAAATCGACGCGGTGGATAAAGGCGGTTACACCGCGATGATGTTGGCGGCATCGAATAATCACGCCGACACCGTTGAGCTGTTATTAAAACGCGGCGCGATGATTGACCATCAAGAGCAAACGGAAGGCTGGACGGCGCTGATTTGGGCAGCAAAACAAGGACATACCAAAACGGTGGCGACGTTGCTGCAACATCGCGCCGACCGCACCTTGAAAGACTTTTTCACCGGCAAAACTGCGCTCGATTGGGCGAGTGAAGGCGGCTATGTCGAGATCGTGAAGTTGCTGCAAAGCGGCACTTAAACGAGAGAATTTCAATGCAAATCATTGATTTCACAACGCATCCCATCGGCATCACCGCGCTGGTGATCTTTGGGCTGGCGTATCTGCTGGTGATGGCAGAAGAATTTGTCCACCTGCGCAAATCCAAGCCGGTAATTCTCGCTGCCGGTTTGATCTGGTGTTTGGTGGCTTACGTTTACGCGCAGCACGGGCAGCCAGAAGTGGCAGCAGAAGCCGTGCGACATAACCTGCTGGAATACGCGGAATTGATGCTGTTTTTGCTGGTGGCGATGACTTACATCAACGCGCTGGAAGAGCGGCAAGTCTTCGACGCGCTGCGGGCATGGCTGATTCGCAAAGGCTTTGGACTGCGGGCACTGTTCTGGCTCACCGGCGGCTTGGCTTTCGTGATTTCGCCCATCGCCGACAACCTGACCACCGCGCTGCTGATGTGCGCAGTGGTGCTGGCAGTGGGCAACGGCCAGCCGCGCTTTATCGCACTCTCCTGCATCAACATCGTCGTTGCTGCCAACGCAGGCGGCGCGTTCAGTCCGTTTGGCGACATCACCACGCTGATGGTGTGGCAGCGCGGGATTATTGATTTCTTTGGCTTTTTCGCATTATTTATTCCGGCACTGGTCAACTTTTTGGTGCCGGCGCTGCTGATGCACTTCGCCATTCCCAACTTAAAACCGACGGCGGCTGCTGACGCGGTGCCGATGCAACGCGGAGCGCGGCGGATGATCGCGCTATTTTTGCTGACCATCATCACGGCGGTGAGCGTCCACAACTTTCTCCATTTGCCGCCGGTGATCGGAATGCTCACTGGCTTGGGTTATTTGCAACTGTTTGGATTTTATCTGCGCCGCAGCCATCGCTCGCAGCACGCGCAACCAGCCGGCGATCACGCCGAATTGGTGGGCGAGCGGAAGCCGTTTGATGTGTTCGCTCATGTGGCGCGGGCTGAGTGGGACACGCTGTTATTTTTTTATGGCGTGATTCTGTGCGTCGGCGGGCTGGGACAACTGGGTTATCTGGCGCTGGTGTCGGAGGTCATGTATCAGCACTGGGGCGCGACGGTGGCCAATATCAGCGTGGGGCTGCTGTCTGCGATCATCGACAACATTCCGGTGATGTTTGCCATTTTGACCATGAATCCGGCGATGGATGAGACCCAGTGGCTGCTCGTGACGCTGACGGCAGGCGTGGGCGGGTCGTTATTGTCGATTGGCTCGGCAGCGGGCGTGGCGCTGATGGGGCAAGCTCGCGGGGTTTATACCTTTTTTGGACATCTCAAATGGACGCCGGCAATTGCGCTCGGCTATGCCGCCAGCATCGCGGCGCACCTCTGGCTCAATGGCTAAGTTTGGAATCAATGTTAAAAAAATCGATTTTAATCAGCGTGTTATTTCTGAGTAGTTGGCTGCTGGCGCTCTGGCAACCAAACCTCACGCCGCTGCGCCCGGCGGAAGCTGCCATGCCGCAGATTTGCTGGTTGGCGGCGGTGGTGGACGGCGACACGCTGCGCGTGACCTGTCAGGGCAAGCCGGTGACGGTGCGGCTGCACTGCATTGATGCGCCGGAAAAAGCGCAAACGCCTTGGGGCGAGCGGGCGCGAGTGGCGTTGCAACGAATCGCGCCGCGCATGGTGGAACTGAAGGTGATCGAATTGGATCGTTACGGGCGCACGGTGGCGGAAGTGTTCACCGCCAGCAGCGATCATCGTTCGCTGAATTTAGAGCTGGTCAAAAACGGCAACGCGGCGGTTTATGCCCGTTATTGCGACGATAGCCGCTTTACGCAGGCGCAAAAAATAGCCAAAAAAGCCAAGCTCGGTATTTGGAGTCGCGGCGGTTTGCAGCAAACGCCGTGGACATTTCGTCATCGCCAGAAAAATTGATGAGCGCCAGCGACGTGCAGTGGATGGAACGCGCCTTGATGCTGGCGCAGCGGGCGGCAGAGTGGGGTGAGGTGCCGGTGGGCGCAGTGCTGGTGCGCGATGAGGTCGTCATCGGCGAAGGTTGGAATTGCCCCATCGCCAGCCACGATCCGACGGCTCATGCCGAGATTCAGGCGTTACGCGCTGCCGGTGAACAGGTGGGCAATTATCGGCTGCCCGGCTCGCGGCTGTATGTGACGTTGGAGCCGTGCGTGATGTGCGCTGGTGCGATTATTCATGCCCGCGTCAGCGCCGTGATTTATGGCGCTCCCGATCCCAAAGCTGGCGCGTGCGGCAGCGTGTTCACGGTGCTGCCGTCAGATCACCGTTTTAATCACCACACCGCCTGTCAGGGCGGGCTTCTCAGCGCCGACTGCGCCGAGCTGCTGCGCAGCTTTTTTCGAGCGCGGCGGGCGCGTTCTGCATCTTCGGAAACCAACTGAATGAACACGTTATTACGCTTGGCGGCGCTGATTGATGCGATGAACGAGCGCATCGGACGCGCCAGCATCTGGCTGATTCTCGGCGCGGTAGTGATGAGCGCCACCACTGCGACGCTGCGTTATCTGCTGGATTGGGGCTCAAATGCGATGCTGGAGGCGCAGTGGTTTATGTTTGGGCTGGTGTTTTTGCTGTGCGCCCCGGTAACGCTTAAAAATCAAGGGCATGTGCGGGTTGACATCATTTATGGGCGCTTGTCGGAGCGCGGCAAGCTGCTGGTCGATCTGTTGGGCGGACTGCTGTTTTTACTGCCGGTGTGCGGGCTGATCGTGGTCGATGCGTGGGATTATTTTATGTTGTCATTTCAACAACATGAGGCGTCGATGAATCCGGGCGGGTTGCTGTGGTGGCCGATCAAATTAGCGATTCCCGTCGGCTTTAGCCTGCTCGCCGCGCAGGGCGGATCAGAAATCATCAAAGCCAGTGCGGCGTTATTGGGGCACGCGGCAACGGCGACGCTGCCAGACGAGTAACTTCACGCGTTGGCTTTTCAGCGTCCAATCAAGCTGTCAAACTGGCAGCATTCGCGCCTCAGCGCACTTTGACACAACAGGATGTAGCGATTGCGCAGCGTGGTCTACCCCGGAACCTTCGACCCGATCACCAATGGTCATGTGGATTTGGTGCATCGCGCCGCACGACTGTTTGACCAAGTCACGGTGGCGGTGGCTGCCGATACGGGCAAAACGCCGTTGTTTTCCACTGCCGAACGGGTGGCGCTGGTACGCGTCAGCGTGGCGGAGTGTGACAACGTGACGGTGGTGCCGTTTCGCGGTTTGTTGGTGAATTTTGTCCGCGAGCAGGGCGTGAGCGTCATCATGCGCGGGCTGCGGGCGGTGTCCGATTTTGAATATGAATTCCAGCTCGCGGGCATGAATCGCCGGATGGCACCGGAAATCGAAACCTTGTTTTTAACCCCCGCCGAGCAATACGCTTATATTTCCTCTTCGCTGGTGCGGGAGATCGCCCGCCTCGGTGGTGATGTCTCCACCTTCGTCACGCCAGCGGTGCAAGCTGCATTCACCAAACAGTTTGGATAATATCCTCACGTTCTATATCACTCACGACCTCAAGCAACCATTTAAGGAGTTTCCCTCATGTCCCTAATGATGACTGACGAATGCATTAACTGTGATGTCTGTGAACCAGAGTGCCCTAACGGCGCGATTTCACAAGGCAAGGCGACCTATGTCATCAATCCTGATCTGTGTACCGAATGTGTTGGTCACTTTGAAACGTCACAGTGTGTTGAAGTCTGTCCGGTCGATTGCATCATCAAAGACCCGAAGCATCCCGAAACGGAAGACCAACTCCGTGCGAAATACGAGCGGCTGACTGCTGGTTAAGTTTCAGCGCGACCCGCAGCGCCGTGTTTGAATAAAAGCCCCGTTTTTACGGGGCTTTTTTAGTTGAGAACAGTTTGAGACATGCTGCCATGATTGACCCTCGCGCCCTCGTCGCCTACTGCGATGATTTTTTAGCGGTCACACAGTTTCACGATTACGCCCCGAATGGGTTACAAGTCGAAGGCGAACGCTCGATTCAGCGGTTGGTCAGCGGCGTGACCGCTTGTGCGGCGTTGCTGGAAGCGGCGCTGGCGCGGGAGGCAGATGCGATTTTGGTGCATCACGGCTGGTTCTGGAAACATGACAATCCGTGTTTGATCGGCATTCACGGGCGTCGCGCCCGGACATTACTCAACGCAGGTGCCAGCTTGATCGCCTATCATCTGCCGCTCGACGCCCATCCCGAAGTTGGCAACAACGCTCTGTTGGGACAACGGCTGGGTTTTGTGGCGCGGGAACCAACGGCAATTGCCAATGGTCTGGTGTGGGCGGGGCGGCTGGCGCAACCGTGTTCGGCGGTGGTGTTGGCAGAACAGGTGACGCAAACGCTGCGGCGGCAAGTGACACTTGTTGGTCATACGCAGCGCCTGATCGAGCGTGTTGCATGGTGCAGCGGCGGTGGTCAGGGTCATTTGGAAGCGGCAGCCGCGCTCGGTGTAGACGCGTTTATCAGTGGGGAGCTGTCTGAGCAAACCACGCATCAAGCGCGAGAATGTGGACTCTGCTATCTCGCAGCCGGTCATCACGCCACCGAATGTGATGGCGTCCAGGCGCTCGGTACACATCTGGCCGCCCGGTTTGGGCTGTGGCATGAGTTCATTGAGATTGATAATCCGGCATAGACGGTCGCCAATAAAAATTGCCGTTAAATCATTATTTTCTCGCTTTTTCCTTGACCTTTTTTACGGGAATCGCAGAAAATGCGCGGTCGATTCTACAGACAATCGTCATATTCTTATTTTCCACCTGAACGTTTCATCCAAGCTGTTTGAGTGACCACCGGATACACGGCGGTACTGACAGGCAGCCGGGGGATATTGGCTTATGAGCGCGGAAGGCGTGAACAACATGAGGCGACGAGTGCTCGTCGCTGCAACCAGCGTGATCGGTGCCATCGGTGCCGGTTACGCATTAGTCCCGTTTGTGGCATCCATGAATCCGAGTGCTCGCGCTCGGGCAGCCGGTGCGCCAGTCGAGGCAGATGTGAGTAAATTGGAACCGGGTGCTTTGCTCCGCGTGAAGTGGCGCGGTAAACCGGTGTGGGTGGTGCATCGCACGCCAGAAATGATTACGGCGTTGGCAACCAATGATCCTAAATTGGTTGATCCGCAATCGGCAGTTGAATCCCAACAACCGGCGTATTGCCAAAATCCGACCCGTTCGATTAAGCCGGAATATCTCGTTGCTATTGGCATCTGCACCCATTTGGGATGCTCACCAACCTATCGTCCAGAATTCGGGCCGGATGATTTGGGCGCGGATTGGAAAGGCGGTTTTCATTGCCCGTGTCACGGGTCGCGCTTTGATCTCGCAGCGCGGGTGTTCAAGAACGTTCCGGCACCCACGAACTTGGTGATTCCCAAGCACACCTATCTCAACGCCACCACCATTTTAATTGGTGAGGATCGAGGAGCTGCCTGATGAGTGCGGAAAAAACTGAAAACCTAAGTTGGATCGATAAGCGGTTTCCATTGACGGAAACGTGGAAGGGACACCTTGCCGAATACTACGCCCCTAAAAATCTGAATTTCTGGTCATTCTTTGGCTCTTTAGCCATTTTGACGTTGTTAATTCAGATCGTGACGGGCATTTGGTTGGCAATGAATTACAAGCCAGATGCGGCTTTAGCGTTTGCTTCCGTTGAATACATCATGCGTGATGTCGATTGGGGCTGGTTAATTCGCTACATGCACTCCACCGGTGCCTCGATGTTTTTCATTGTGATTTATTTGCACATGTTCCGCGCTTTATTGTGGGGTTCATACCGCAAACCGCGTGAATTATTGTGGATCATCGGCGTGATTATTTATTTAGCGATGATGGCAACTGCTTTCTTCGGCTATTTGCTGCCGTGGGGACAGATGTCGTATTGGGGCGCACAGGTGATCGTGAATCTCTTTGCCGCCGTGCCAGTCGTTGGTGATGATTTATCGGTGTGGGTGCGCGGTGATTACGTCATTTCTGACGCAACGCTTAATCGCTTCTTTGCCTTCCATTTCTTGCTGCCCTTTATTCTCGCTGCATTGGTCTTTATTCACATCGTCGCGCTGCATCATGTTGGCTCGAATAACCCCGATGGCATTGAAATTAAAGACGGTCCAAAAGGCAATCGCTGGAGTCCAAAAGCGCCAGCCGATGGTATTCCTTTTCATCCGTATTACACGGTGAAGGATTTCATGGGCGTCGTGGTCTTTCTCGCGTTATTCAGCTTGATCATGTTTTATGCGCCGACGATGGGCGGCATCTTTTTGGAAGCGCCGAATTTCCAACCGGCGAATCCGATGCTGACGCCGCCGCATATTGCGCCGGTGTGGTATTTCACGCCGTATTACGCGATGTTACGGGCAGTGCCGCCAATGTGGGGATCGCAATTCCCCGGCGTGGTGGTGATGTTTGGCGCGATTTTGATTTTCTTCGTGCTGCCGTGGCTGGATCGCAGTCCAGTGAAATCCATCCGTTATAAAGGCCCGGTATTCAAAGTTGCGTTGGCGATCTTTGCGGTGTCATTTGTTGTGCTGGCATGGCTGGGAATGCAGCCGGCATCGGATTTGTCCACGTTGCTGTCGCAGATTTTCACGGTGTTGTATTTCGCCTTCTTCTTATTGATGCCGATTTACAGCTCGTTGGATAAGACCAAGCCCGTTCCAGAGAGGGTCACCGCATGAGAAAGCTGATTATTGCTGCCCTGTTGCTGCTGTCGCCGACCGTGCTGGTGGCGAATACCGGCGGGCCGAGCCTGTTAGATGCCGATATTGATCTGCGCGATCAGGCATCGCTCCAACGTGGGGCAAAATACTTCGTCAATTACTGCATGGGCTGCCATTCGTTGCAGTACATGCGCTACAACCGCTTGGCGCAGGATTTGGGAATTGACGAGATCACGCTGCGTGAGAACCTGTTGTTTGGCGATGCCAAGCCGGGCGATCTGATGGAAAATGCGATGCGTCCGCAGGATGCGCTGAAATGGTTTGGCACTGCCGTGCCGGACTTGACGCTGGTCACGCGCTGGCGCTCATCAGACTGGGTTTACACCTATCTGAAGAGCTTTTATGTCGATCCGACTCGTCCGTATGGCGTGAATAACGTCATGTTTCCGCTGGTGGGAATGCCGCACGGTCTGAGCAATTTGCAGGGTATTCAAGAACCTGTGTTTGCGCATGATGCCGCTGCTGGTGCTGCACCAGTGGTCGTCGGCGTGAAGCTGGTGAAAGAAGGCACCTTGTCGGCGAAGGAATACGACACGATGGTGCGCGACATCACCAACTTCCTGACCTATGCCGGCGAACCGATGCAGCTTGAGCGGCAACGGCTTGGCGTTTATGTGTTGTTATTCTTGGGCGTGCTTTTCATCATTGCGTATCTGATGAAAAAAGAGTTCTGGAAAGACATTCACTAAAACGTGATTGGTACGGGCGCTGCCGGTTTCATTCGGCACGCCCGCATATCGTTTGACCTTTTCAATCTGTATTTCCTCGAATTCAGCTATTTCAATTCCCGTCCCACTCAGCCTCACCGCTGGCGTAAAAAAAATGCGGCAGCGGCTGCCAGCAGACCCAATTCCCATGACGTTATTTTCTGATCCCATTTGTCCTTATTGTCACCGCGTCCGCATGGTGCTGGCCGAAAAAGGCATCACCGTTGATGTGGTTGATGTTGACTCCAATCACCTGCCCGATGAGGTGATGGATTTCAATCCCTACGGCACCGTGCCCACCTTCGTTGACCGCGATCTGCGCCTCTACGAATCGCGGATCATCATGGAATATCTTGATGAGCGGTTTCCGCATCCGCCGCTGTTGCCGGTTGATCCGGTCTCCCGCGCCAGCGCCCGTTTATTCATGTATCGCATTGATCGGGATTGGTATTCGCTGATGCACCGGATTCTCAAAGGTTCCAACACCGATGCGAATCACGCCCGCAAAGAACTGCGCGAAAGTTTGATTGTGACTGCGCCAGTATTTGCCGCCCATCCGTATTTTATGAGCGACGAATTCTCACTGGTGGATTGCTGCGTGGCACCGCTGTTGTGGCGCTTGCCCGTGCTCGGCATCGAATTACCGCCCGCGCAAGCCGCGCCGGTCATTGCCTATCGCAAACGGTTACAACTGTGGGAAGCATTCCGCTTGAGTCTCACCGAAGCGGAAAAGGAGATGATTACGGATTTAGCGCGATGAAACAGCAGCTTGAGCCCATGACGTCTAACAAGCCGTATCTCATTCGGGCGTTTTACGAATGGATTTTGGATAACCAGATGACGCCGCATCTGCTCGTCGATGCCAATTATCCGGCGGCGCAGGTGCCGCTCGAATTCGTCACCAACGGGCAAATCGTGCTCAACATCTTGCCGAGCGCGGTTCACGGGCTGGTGATTGGCAACGAGTGGCTGACGTTTAATGCGCGGTTTGGCGGGATAGCGCGAGAAATCATGCTGCCAACGGAGGCCGTGTTGGGGATTTTTACCCGCGAAACGCAGCAGGGCATGATGTTTCCTGAACCCGTCTATCCCGATGCGGAACCGACCAGCGCCGCACCAGTCGCTGCCGCGCCAGCTCTCAAATCAGTCGGCACGTCGGGACGCGGAGCCGGAGCGCCCGCGCCAGATAAACCCAAAGGCAAGGGCGGTCCCACGCTGAAAGTGATTAAATAACAGCAGGTTATTTCGTTGAGGTCTGGCATGACGCGCCCTTTTTGTACCTACTTCCTGTTGAGCGCCGCCGTCAGTTTGAGCGCCTGTCACAACGCGCCGGAACCGCCCGCAGTCGCCCCGGAGCAGGTGGCGACGGGCTTGATTGCTGAGGTCAGAACGCAATTGGCGGACGATCAAGTGGAATCCGCCCGCGCTGCGTTGAACCAATTGCAGCCGCTCGCTGCCAGTTTGCCCGCCCCGCTGCAAGCTGAGATCGCCCGTTTGGAGGCGATGTTTGCTGATCAAACGCCACAGACCGCTGCGCCTTGACGCAGCTTTTTTAGAATGGAATCAAGGCGATGACTGAACATGTGTTGCTGATTGACGACGATCCGCATCAATTATTTGCCGCCAGCTTGCTGATTCAACGGTTTCGCTTTCAAGTCACCACCGCCAGCACCGGCACCGAAGGGTTGGCGCTGGCACAGACGCTGCGCCCAGACATCATCGTCTGCGACATTATGATGCCGCCGCCCAACGGCTTTACTTTGAAAGCGTTGCTGGCGCAGGACGCGCAAACGGCAGATATTCCGTTTATTTTTCTCACAGCGCGGACGTTGCAAGCGGATAAGTTGGCGGCGCTGGAGCACGGCGTGGACGATTATTTGACCAAGCCGTTTCATCCCGAAGAACTCGCCGGACGCATTCGCGCCGTGTTGCGCCGTTACGACATCGGACGGCGACAAGGTCGCGCTGAAGGCGGCGTTTAACGCGCTGCGGCGAGCTGCATCGTGACGCAGTGCAAGCTGCCGCCCTGCTGAATTAACGGACGGCAGTCGAGCAGGCGTATCTCCCGCCCCGGAAATAGCCCCGCCAGCGTGGTTTGCGCCACCGCATCTGCGACCGGATCGCCATAAATCGGCAGCAGCACCGCGTGATTTGTGATCAAAAAGTTGGCGTAACCCGCCGGCAACCGCGCTCCCTCTTCATCAAGAATCGGCGTCGGGCACGGCAGCGCCACCAACCGATACGGCTGCCCGGCGGGATCGCGCAGTTCCCGCAGTTCCTGTTCCAGCGCCGCAAGTTCAGCAAAATCAGCATCTTCTGGATCATCGCAGCGGGCATAACAAATCGTGTGCGGATCGCAAAAGCGAGCGAGCGTGTCGATGTGTCCGTCGGTGTCATCGCCGCTGATCGCGCCGTGTTCCAGCCATAAAAAATGCCGCAGCCCCAGCCGCGCTGTGAGTTCCTGCTCCACCGCAGCCTGCGTCCAGCCGGGATTGCGCAGCGAATCAAGCACCGTGCGCCGCACCGCCAGCAACGTGCCCAGCCCGTCGGTTTCAAGCGCCCCACCCTCTAAAATCAAGGCGCTGGTTTCGTGCTGACAGTCGCCAAACGCGCCCGCCGCCACCAGCCGTCCGGTGATCTGGTTGTCCAAATCGGCGCTGAATTTGCCGCCCCAGCCATTGAAACCAAAATCCAGCAATAGCGGTGCGGCAGCGCCGGTCAAGACGCTGATGGGGCCGTGATCTCGCGCCCAGGTGTCATTGCTCGGCGCGATGGCACACCGGAACTGCGCGGGTGCGGCGCCAGCAGAGAGCACCAGTTGGCACACCTGCTCGCGGTGGGCGTCATCGCGGCAGACGATGAGGACGTGTTCATCGCGGCAGATCAGCGCGGCGAGTTGGGCATAGAGCGCCTCGGTGATTGGCAACTGCGCTGCCCAATCGGTGGCGGCGTGTGGCCAAGTCAACAGCACTCCGGTTTGCGGTTCCCATTCGGCGGGTAAACGGCGCATGGCAGATGATCTCGGTGGCGTTAGCAGGGGTGACTCAAACAACGGACATATTCACCCGCGATGGTGTCTGGCGTGGGATGCGTGTGCGGGTCTTCGCCGGGATACAGATGCGCTCGCAGCGCGGTGCGAACGATGCCCGGATCAACGATGCTGACGCGGAGATGACCGCTGGCGCTGCTTTCATCTGCGAGCACCTGCGCCAGCCCTTCAATCCCGAATTTGGCGGCGGCATACGCGCCCCAATAGGCTTTACCGTTGCGCCCGACGCGGTCGGTGGTGAAGACGACAGCGGCATTCGGCGCAGCGCGCAGCAGCGGTAAACAGACTTGCGTCAGCAAAAATGGCGCAGTCAGATTGATCCGCAGCACGCGCTCCCATTCGGTCGCTTCGTAATCGTCGATCCGGCTGAGATAGGGCGCAAATGCTGCGCAGTGCGCCAGCCCGTCTAAACGCCCGAAGGTGTCGCCGATGATGTTGGCGGCAGCGATGAAATCGGCTTCGCTCGCGGTCTCCAAATTCAGCGGCAAGATCGCCGGTTCGGGGTTGCCGTGCGCGACGATGGCGTCATAAACCGGCTCTAAATCAACGGCATGAAATGAGGAGAGAATGACAGTCGCGCCGGCGTGAGCGCAGGCGATGGCGACGGCGTGACCGATGCCTTCGCTGGCACCAGTCACCAAGATGACGCGCTCGTGCAGTGGTGGTGTCATCGGGCGCGTCACTCCGCATCGCGCACGCAACTGACGAGATAATTCACGTCGAGATTGCGCGGGGTCAGGTGATAGGTGCGGGTCAGCGGGTTGTAGGTCATGCCGATCAAATCGACGGTGCGCAGCTTGGTTTGCCGCACCCAGCCATCCAATTCGGAGGGACGAATAAAGCGGGCGTAGTCGTGTGTGCCTTTGGGCAGCAGTCTGAGCACATATTCCGCGCCGATGATGGCGAATAGAAACGACTTGGGATTGCGGTTGAGGGTGGAGAAAAACACCCGTCCGCCCGGACGCACCAATTGGGCGCAGGCGGCGACGACTGATGCCGGGCTGGGGACATGTTCGAGCATTTCCATGCAGGTCACGACATCGAAACTGCCCGGCTGTTCGGCGGCCAAGGTTTCCACCGGCATCTGCCGATATTCGACCTCAACGCCGCTTTCCAACGTGTGCAATTCCGCGACGCGCAGCGGCATCGTGCCCATATCAATGCCCAGCACCGTCGCCCCGCGCAGCGCCATGCTTTCCGACAAAATCCCACCGCCGCAGCCGACATCCAGCACCCGTTTGTCGGCGAGTCCACCGGCAGCGCGGTCGATGTAGTCCAGCCGCAGCGGGTTGATGTCGTGCAGCGGTTTGAATTCGCTATTTGGATCCCACCAGCGCGAGGCGAGGTCTTCAAACTTTTTAATTTCGGCGTGATCGACGTTGTGAATTGGGGGCATGATGAATTACCTGAAGGATGCGAAAAAAGTTGTCAGTTGTCAGCGCAAGGCAATACTGATTCATTCTAAATGCTTGCCGTGCGCCAATTGAATCGTGATTAAAAAAGTGGTGCAGATTAACGACCGCTGGCGCTGGGAGCTGCAATTAAACGCGCACACAAGTTAGCAAAAGCGGTTTGATAATCTTCATTGCCACGACTGCGCGGCGCGTATTCACGAATTGGTTGTCCCGCTGCAAATGATTCCGCCAATTTGATGTCGCTGCGAATACCGCCGAGCAAGCGTTCTTGCCCGAATTGGCTGATGATTTGTTCCTGCACCCGCCGATGCTGCACGATCCGCGTATCAAGCATCACCGGCAATAAACCCAGCAAGCGTAAATCGGCGTTGCTGTTCATGGCGACGCGGAAAAATACTCGCGCCAGTTGGCGCACCCCTTCGCCAGATAACGGATGTGGCATAAACGGAATCAGCGCCCAATGCGCCGCAGTCAGCGCGTTAATCAGCAGCACATCCAGCGACGGCGGCGAGTCCAACACGATCCAATCGTACTGACCGGCGAGCGCCGGTTCCGCCAGTGCGCGTACCAAAATGTGCTCATCATCAGGGGCGCGGTCGTGATGAAAATCAGGATCAGCCGTGACCAAATCCAACCCCAGCCACGCCGTGTTCACAATCGCCTCACTCAGCGGCACGGGCGCGGTGGCGCTGAATAAATGATGCGCAGTGGGATGATTGGCGGCGAGTTTGACGCCCAAACCGAGGGCGCAGTGGTTTTGCGTGTCGAGGTCAATCAGCAGCGTGCGCTGACCGCTGGCGGCGAATTCGGCGGCAAAATTAACGGCGGTGGTGGTTTTGCCAGTGCCACCTTTGCGGTTGGTAATCACGAGGATGCGGGGGCGCGACGACATGAGTGGCTCAATGGGCAAGGGCATCAGCGAGAGCGCGGCGCAGCGCCTCGCGGGTGAACGGTTTGGGTAAAGTGGCGCGAACGCCCATTAACGCTGCGGATTCTAAATTGAATTCCAAACTAATTGAGCGCCGCCCGCCGGAAATAGCAATGATGGGAATCTGGCTGCCGTTGCGCGATAACTCAGCGATCAATTCAATGCCATCTTTTTCTGGCATTAAAATATCGGTGATAATTAAATCTGGACGCTGTTTTTGCACGGCTTTTAATGCTTCGTTGCCATTCGCCGCTGTGCGGGCTTGATGACCTTCGCGTTCGACCATTTCTTTTAACATGATCCGAAATAATTCTTCATCATCAACGATCAAGATGTTGATCATGTGTGTTCCTCATTGATGAACTTTGAAATTCAATTACGGGCTGGGCTGTCAACTAATTGCGGTAAATCAATAATAAAACGACTGCCCACGCCCGGCGTGCTGCTGATGGCAATCATACCGCCCAGTTTACCGACTAGCCCGTGAATCACGGATAACCCCAAGCCGCTGCCTTTGCCCGGCGCTTTGGTGGTGAAAAAGGGATCAAACACGCGCTGGCAAATATCGGGCGGCATTCCTTCGCCGTCATCCTGCACCGTCAGGCGCACCATTGCGCGTTGCGTGGGCGTGGCGGGCAGGAGTTTGAGATCAACGGTGATGACACCTTGTTGGCTGCCGATGGCGTCGGCGGCGTTGATGCAGAGATTCATCAGAATTTGTTGAATTTGACTCGCCTCCGCCAATACCCACGCGTCGGGCACCGCAGTGGTGCATTCAATCCGAATGCCAATCGGCAGCGAGGCGCGGAGCAGCAAAATCGTGTCGCTAATCAAGGTGACGATTTCCACCGGCGTAGGCGTGTCGGCCATCGTGCGGGCAAAAGTCAGCATCCGCGCAATCAAATCACGGGCGCGAAAACTGGCTTGTTGAATAAAACTGAGGTGATGCTGGGCGCTGGAATCAGGCGCTAATTCGTCGCCGAGCAGCTCGCTGAAACCGACGATGATGCCGAGAATGTTATTGAAATCGTGCGCAATTCCAGCGGCCAAGGTGCCAATCGCCTCCAGTCGCCGCGATTGTTCCAAGCGGGCGTTGACGATCATTTCGGTGCGATGTTCCAACTGCACCCGAAAAGCGAGGCTGTAGGCCATGTACGCCTCCATCAAGGGCACGGTGATGCGCTCGGCGACCTGCGCCAGCAGCAGCTCGGGATGGGTTTTGCCCATTTGAATCAACGCCTCGTGGTGCATTTCGCCGACTTCTTCCAACGGAATTTCCAGCACCACCAACTCGCGCCCCAGATCGGCGGCAGCGGTCAACGCAGCTTCAATTGCCAGCGAGTCTTCAGCGAAAACGGCTTGTTGCAATAATTCGGCGTAGCGGATGGTGATGGCGGGAGCGGGCATTTGTTTTTCAGTTGTCGGTTTTTAGTTATCAGTTGTCAGTGAAGCGCGTTAATGAGTGGCGGTTATTTTTTAATTCGGTGATGCAAAAGAATTGACAAGCAATAAACAACTTTTTAGTTTTTTAACTGACAACTGTCACTGTTGATATAACAACAAACTCGCGTCATCTCGCGCATCCGCCCACTGCGCCAGCAGCCGCGCCGCCAACGCATCAGAAGGCGTTTGTTGAGCGAGCGCAGCGACGATCTCCACGTTTTCGCGGATGCCATCAGAAAACAGCACCAGCCAATCGCCGGGGTGAATGGCGACATATTCTGGGCGCAAACCACGAAATCCAGCTCCCACAATGCCGCGAGCACTGCCCAAACGACTGACAATTCCGTCTCGAATCAACAGAGTACGCACGTTGCCGACCGCCGCGTGCTGACAGTGGGCGCTGGCGAAACACAGATCAATCACCGCCAGCGCCACGCCCCGCGTATCCAATAACTGCTGATCGCAGTCAGCAAAGACGCTCGCCAAAGACGCAGAAGCAGCAGTCGTTGCCAGCCGCTGCATCGCCGTCGCTGCTGCGTGGTGCGCCTCACGTCCGTGTCCCAAACCATCCGCCAGCGCCAAGCGCCAGCCGTCTGCGGTGCGCCAGCACCCGATTTGATCGCCACACGGTTCGGCGGGATGCAACGCCCGCAATGCCTGTCCCATTAGCGCCATTTGATCGCCTTGACGCAGGTGCCATCGCCTACTGTGGACTCAATCATAAATTCATCCATTAACCGTTTAACGCCCGGCAACCCGCAGCCCAAACCTTTGCCCGTGCTATAGCCCTCGGTCAGCGCCAACGCAATATCGGCAATCCCCGGCCCGTGATCCAGCGCCAGCACTTCCAGCCCCAGCACCTCCTGCGTCTGCGGATCAAACAGCGCGTGCGCGTGTAACCAGCCGCCGCCGCCGTGAAACAGCAGATTCGCCGCCAATTCTGAGGCCGCAGTGGCGATGTGATATGCCGCAGTGCGTGAAAATTCCAGCGTTTCCGCCAGTTGTCGTGCGGCGCGACAGGCAGCTTGAATATCCGCCTCAGCGTTGACCGCCACGTCGATATGGTGTGGCCGCTGCTGCGGTTGAAAGGACGCGCTGGTCACAATGGTTTGGTCAGCACAATCGTGATGCAGGTGCCCTGCGGCGTGGATTCAATGTGGAATTGATCGACCAAGCGCCGCGTCCCCGGCAATCCTGCGCCCAAACCGCCGCTGGTGCTGTAACCATCGGTCAACGCCTGCTCCAAGTTGGCGATGCCCGCGCCCTGATCTCGCACCTGTACCCAGATGCAGCGGTGCGTGGCGGTCGAGCGGTTTTCAATCACGCATTCGCCGTGATTGGCATATTGAATAACGTTGCGGGTTAATTCCGAGACTGCCGTTGCCAGTCGCGTTTGGTCAGCTTTGCCAAAACCAAGTTGCTCGCACAATTCACGCGCAGCGCGGCGGGCAGTCACCACATCGGCGGTTTCATGCAGCGGAATCTGAGCGGGTGGCAACTCAGACATTCTCATCTTCACTCAATCGCGTGTCGCCGCGAGTGGCGATCCGAGTGCGCAATATCTCCAGCCCTTGACCGAGATTAAACGCGCAATCCGCGCCGAGCAGATCGCGCCCCATTTCAACCAACGTCAGCGCGACAAACGGCTGCACCCCGCAAATGACCGACTCCGCTCCGAGCAGCCGCACCATGCTGGCGGTGTCGTTAATCACCCGCGCCATATAGGAATCGACCACATCCAGCGCGGTGATGTCGATGGCGACGCCGAGCGCCTCAATTTCTGCCACCTGTTCCACCAAATCGGACTGAAATTGCATCGCGTCGTTGTCGGTCAAATCCACCTGAATCGACACCAACAAGATGCGCTCCAGCCGCAGAATTGGAATTTTCATCCGCGTTTCCCCTCCAACGGCGCAATCTGCTGCCCCACCAACAGCAGCGCCTCAGCAATTCCCGCCCGCAGCGTGGCGCGGCTGATGACATCCGCAAACCGAATGCCGAGTTTTGTCAACGTCTGCGCCCCTTCAGGACTGATGCCAGTCATCACCACGCGAGTGCCCAACAGCCGCGCTGCGTCAATCGTTTTCATCAAATGCTGCGCCACGCTCGTATCCAGCACCGGCACGCCAGTCAGATCAAGAATCGTCACTCGCGCCTCATAACGGGCAATCGCCTCCAGCAAACTTTCGGTAATTTGCCGCGCTCGCACCGTGTCAATCACGCCCACCAGCGGCAACAGCAAAATGCGGTGCCACAGCCGCAGCACCGGCGTTGACAATTCCAACAGCGACAAACTTTGCTGCGTGATCTGGCGCTCGCGGATCGCCACAAACGCCGTGACGGTCAACAGCGTCAACTGCTCAAAGACCTGTTCTAACCACGACATCTCCGCCAGCGTCACCTCCGCTGCCGTCACTAATTGCGCGGACACCAGATGTTTCAACGTCAGCACCACGTTGACGCAGGTGCTGGCGCTACTGCCGTGTCGCGCTTGCTCGCCGACGAGCTGGCGCAGCGCCAGCGTCAGTGATTCCTCGTGCTCCAAAGTGAGCGTGGCAGTTGGCTGGCGCTCCAAAATGCCGAGAATGTCGTCAAACAGGCTGCGCAGCAGTGCATCCAGCGCGTGTTCATGGCTGCCGTGCTGGTCGCCGAGCGCGGCAACGTGATTGATCCAAGCGGTGAGTAGCGCCGAGCGTTGTTCATGCAACACCTGTTGAAACGCGGTTGTGCTCATAACAATATCCCAAATACTTTTTAGTAAAAATGTGTCGCAGTGATGCGATTAAAAACAGCAAATACTTGCTGACGAGTTCAGTATTGTATTGGCAACTCAATTGAAATCATCAACGCTTATAAAGTATCGCACAGCGCCGAATCCGCTGCGCTGCTTCAATACAATCAGCGAGCGGCGGCACCAGCGCCAAGCGTATGCGCTGCGCTCCCGGATTGACACCATCCACTTCTCGCGCCAAAAAACTGCCCGGCAATACGGTGACATTTTCCTGCGCAAATAAGCGCCGCGTAAAATCAGTATCTGCAATTGGCGTTTCCGGCCACAAATAAAAACCCGCTGCGGGCTGCGTCACGGGCAAAACATCATCCACAATTTCCAATACGGCAGTGAATTTTTCCCGATATAACTGCCGATTCGTGCGGACGTGCGCTTCATCATTCCAAGCTGCTGCGCTTGCAGATTGCACCGGCAATGCCATGGCGCAACCGTGATAAGTCCGATATGCGAAAAATTGTGCGATCACTTCTGCATCGCCAGCGACAAAACCAGAACGCAAGCCCGGCGCATTTGAGCGTTTTGATAAACTATGAAATACCAAACAGTGCTTAAATTCGTTATTACCCATTGCCGCTGCAACCTGTAATAAACCCAGCGGCGGTGCAGTTTCATCTTGATAAATTTCTGAATAACATTCATCAGAAACAATGATGAAATTGTGGCGCTGCGCTAACTCAATTAAATAGGCAAAGGTTTCCGCATTCAATACTGCGCCAGTCGGATTACCCGGCGAGCAAATATAAAGCAATTGACAGCGTTCCCAAGTTGCAGCGTCCACTGCTGCAAAATCAGGAATAAATCCATTTTCCGCTAAACACGGCAAATAACGCGGCTCCGCGCCTGCCAGCAATGCCGCGCCTTCATAAATTTGATAAAACGGATTGGGCATCAGCACCAACGGCGCACGGCGGCGATCAATTACCGCCTGCGCGATGGCAAACAGCGCCTCGCGGGTGCCATTCACCGGCAAAATCTGCCGTTCCGGGTCGATGCCGAGTTGAGCGCCGTTGCCCAACTGAAAGCGCCGACTCAACCAACCGGCAATTGCGGTGCGCAGTTCCGGCGTTCCTCGCGTGGTCGGATACACCGCCAACTGGTGCAAAGACGCGGTCAGCGCGTCAGTAATCAAGGCGGGAGTCGGATGTTTGGGTTCGCCGATGTAGAGCGCAAGCGGAGTGCGGTCGGGCGGCGGAGTGAGGTCGGCTTTGAGCGCCGCGAGCTTTTCAAAGGGATAAGACTGCAACTGGTCGAGATCGGGGTTCATCGGGGCTGGCACTGCTTGGCAAATAAAGCGCGTTAGTATAAAACAAGGCTGGCGCTGGCTCTATATTAAAAAATTCTGCTCTCAATGTTGATGTTTTGAGTGATTGACGTGACGCAGATTTGTTATTTATTTGCTAGATTATTGCTGTTTTTTCCTTACCAAAAGTTTTCTCTTTGAGATTGCAGTATTCTGCCGCATCCTGCTAAACTAATCATTAGTCAACTGGAGCAATATTATGCAAACTGTCAACATTCACGAAGCAAAAACCCATTTATCGCGCTTATTAGAAGCGGTTGAACACGGCGAAGACATTATCATTGCCCGCGCTGGTCAACCGATTGCACTGCTGTCTGCTTACCAACCACCACGCAATACAATTGCACCGCCGGGTAGTATGAAAGGTCAAGAATGGTGGATGGCTGATGATTTCGATAAGCCACTTGATGATTTATTTGATTGTCTGAAACCGGAGTGCGAGAAATGAAATTGTTGCTCGATACGCCATCATTATAATAAAGCAATGGCGGATCAAATTATGGCAGCAGATAAGATGCGCTTGAAAAAACGATTAGGTAAGTTATCAACAACTGACCTGCTCGCAGTTGAGAAAGCTATTTTTGTTCATTTGGGACTGTTGAGTTGACCACCGCGTTTTTTTCAAACGGATAGGATTGTAGACGGGTGAGATCAAGGTAAAAATGCCGCACTCTATTCTGATTATTTAAGTGCGGCATTTTAATGCTGACGTGACGCAGATTTATTAACAACTATCTGGATCACGTCAGTAAATTGCTGAATGATTAAAACCAAATCAGCGATTCTGCGCCAAATACTGAGTTGAAAGATTCAACTGAAAACAGTTGTGAATCTTGAGCAGTGGTGAGACCGGTTAGGTGAACAGTCACAACATTTATTGATGATGAAAACATTGAGAATACGTTTGTCTGTGATAAGTCTATAAAGCCATCTCGGAAGCTGACATTACTCACTGAAACTTTATCACCTAGAAAATCCGCAAAATAAAGTTGGTCATCGTTACCAAAATTCACGATGTTATAGGTGTAGTTGCCGGCAGAAAACACGAATTTAAAGGGGTCAGTTGCTGCATCGAAAGGAGTGTAATTAGCCTCTTTAATATCAACTACTACAGGCCAGAGCATTACACTTGTATCGTTAATAGTCGTCACCACTGTACCGCTGGTGATCATGCCATTAGAAAACGCACCCAGATTTACGATCAGCGTATCGGCAAAGTCAACGACGTGATCGGCAATGGTATTCACTGTCAACGAACCGGTTTTAGAACCCGCCGCGATCACAATACTGCCAGTTGCGGTGCCGCTGTAATCAGTACCAGCAAATGCGGTACCCGCCAATGTGTAAGGGACAGTAATACCACCAACTGGTGCTGCCAGCGTCGAAGTAATGGTGTAAGTCACACTGCCGCCTTCATCGACCGCAGTTTTATCGGCAGTCAGGGTCAGCGCCGGCACTGGATCATTGATCAGACCGCTGACCTTGCCCGCTGAAGACAATGCGCTGCTATCTACTTTCAGCAAATTCACCTCATAGGCTTCCAGCCCTTCAGACCACGAATCGGCGACAACAGTCACGTTCACCGTCTTTGCTGCCGTATCGCCTGCTGCAAAGGTCACGGTTGTTGCACTGGGCGTAAAGTCTGCTGGAGATGCCGAACTCAGGACGGCTACAGGGGTGGCGGGCGCAGTTAAATTCAGCATCATCGTCGTGGGAGTGGCTACTACGCTGGTGGGCATCACCGTGAAGGTAATGACGTTACCTTCTTGGGTGGGCGTTCCTGTGATTGCATTTGAAGTCAAGGTAAAGGTCGAAATCGGCAGCGTGGTATCGACAACAGCAACGCTCGCAGTTTTCGTTGAATCGGCAGCAAGCGTCACTCTTAAAACGTCGCTCTCACCAAAGAGCGCATCATTTGCCAGCGCCACCGGAATTGTCGCTGCGCCGCCATTAACCACCGCAAAACCAGTCAACAAGCCGCCGCTGATATCTGCCGCATCAACACCGCCCAAGCTATAAGCCAGCGCGGTGCCGTTGGCGACGTTAGTTGTGGCAACGGTGAAATTTGCCGTTGCGCCTTCTGCTGCCGTTGCTGGAGCAGTGATTGAATAAGTTGGAACCGGCGGCAGCGTAGTATCAGTCACGAAGACGCTCGCAGTTTTCGTTGAATCGGCAGCAAGCGTCACTCTTAAAACGTCGCTCTCACTAAAGAGCGCATCATTTACCAGCGCCACTGCAATTGTCGCTGCGTTGCCATTAACCACCGCAACACCAGTCAAGCCGCCAATAACATCCGCAGCATTAACACCGCTCAGTGTGTAAGCCAGCGCCGTGCCGTTGGCGACATTCGTTGTGGCAACGGTGAAATTCGCCGTCGCACCTTCCGCAGCCGTTGCTGGAGCGGTGATTGAATAAGTTGGAACGGGAACGGTCGGCGCAATTGGCGCAGTTTCATTCACGGCGAGTACGGCAACCAAACTCACCGCGTCATTGCCGAATTCATCTTGAATCGCGTTAACATCATCAGCCACCGTTGGATCGTTATAAGTGAACGTCACCACTTGCTCGGCAGTAACCGATTTTGCCAACGTCAGTGCGACGGTATTGGCGTTAATCGCAACTGCCGTCACCGCATTTGCAACCCCATTTGTCGTCACCTGAAACGCGCCAGCAGCGGGCAGATGTACTGTATCCAGCGCATCTTCATCGACATAATTCAGCAGCAACATATTGGCATTCACGCTGGCAGAAATAAATACGGGAGCGTCATGTTCTGCGCCGTCCTCAATATCCAATTCATTCGCATTTTTTGTCACGTCTGCGAATTTAATCAATTCCACTGCCGTTACACTATCACTACCCTCATCATTATCAATCGCTTGAATTGTCCAGCTATCGCCTTCTTCATCACGCGTAAATTGATACTCTGCATAATTACCGGCATAAATAACCGTATCATTTCCAGCGCCGCCGTCTAACTGATCATCGCCAGCACCGCCGGTCAGCGTATCATTGCCCGCATTGCCAACCAGCGTATCATTCCCTTCTTCACCGCTGAGTTGATTTGCTAACGCATTGCCGTTGAGCAAGTTGTCCAGTTCGTTACCAATTCCATTTACGGCTTTACTGCCAGTTAGCGTCAACATTTCCACTGCATCTGCGAGTGTAAAACTCACACTACTTTGAATCTCATCCTCACCTTCATCGGCTTTTTCAAATACGCGATCACCGCTGCTGCCCACGATATAAATATCATCGCCCGCACCGCCACTGAGCGAATCATTACCCGCGCCGCCATTCAAAGTATCAGCACCATCACCACCATTAAGCGTATCTTGTCCGGCGAGACCATCAAGCGCGTTATCACCAGCATTACCAGTGATGCGATTATTCAACGCATTACCGCTGCCTTTAACATTGCTCATGCCCAGCAATTCAAGATGTTCCAGCAGCTCCGGCAGCGTGTAATTCACCAAACTTTGTACCGTGTCAACGCTGTTGCTTTTATCGGTTTCAACAACTTTATCGCGGATGCTATCCACTTTGTAAATATCATTGCCCGCGCCACCGACTAAACGATCGTCACCAGTGCCGCCATCCAAAATATCTTTGCCAGTGTTCCCTTCCAGCGTATCGTTACCCGCCTCACCATTTAATTTGTCATCACCAGAACCGCCCAGCAGATTATCATTGCCAATGCCACCGAGCAGCGTATCATTTCCCGTTCCACCATCGAGTTTATCTTTACCGATTCCGCCTAACAGTGAATCATTGCCAACCGCGCCACTGAGGGTATCATCACCGCCCAATCCGTTGATGGTATCGTTGCCATTGGAGCCGTTGATTTTATCAGCGGCTGACGTTGCTTTTTTAACAGCCATGATCGCTTTTCTCCTCGAAAAGAATCCTAACAATTAGGATTGTGATTTTAACTAAAAACACGGTGAAGCATTGATGATGTATACTGACGCCGTCAAATTGATTAACCCAACTGATCTTGCTGAAAATAACGGCTGCATGATAGTAAACTGATTTTCATCTCAATAGAATTTTGGAACGCAATAATGCCCCTCATTCGTGAAATTCATCACGTCAGTTTGATCGTCGCCGATACCGCCGTCGCCTTGGAATTCTATGCCGGGGTATTGGGGTTAAAAATGCTCACCAATCGCCCCGCGTTGGGCTTTGCTGGCGCGTGGCTCGCGGTTGGCACCTTGCAAATTCATCTGCTGGAATTACCCAATCCCGATCCGACGACCAATCGCCCCGCGCACGGTGGACGCGACCGCCATCTCGCCCTGCGCGTCTCCTCACTGCGGGATTTAATTGTGCGTTTAGATGCCGCTGAGGTGCCCTACACCTTCAGCCGCTCCGGGCGGGCGGCGCTGTTTTGCCGCGATCCTGACGGGAATGCGTTGGAATTTATTGAAGATTTTCCGCACAACGCCTGAGCATCATTGATAATGGCGCACCTTGTGGCGATTGGTTGTCTCAACTCGCTGTAAATGGGACGATTTAAGACAACTTTGCTCCACATTGATGCGCCCTTGCGCCCGTTCGGTATTCGCACATGACCACAATGACAAGCCTCGCCCAGCGCCAGCGCCCCGCCGTGCAGATGGGCGGCTTTATCATGCGCAGCCTGCTCATCCTCAGCGCCGGAGTAGGCGTCGCTGGCGCGTTTTATGGCGCACATTTAGATCGCGTCGTGCAAGGCAAATTTGAAGGACAACGCTGGGCGCTGCCGGCGCGAGTCTATGCCCGCCCGCTGGAGCTATACGCCAATCGCGTTATTGATCCCGATCAATTGCAAGCCGAATTAGATCGCCTCAACTATCGCCACGCCGCCACCGCCGACTTGAGCAGTTCTGGCACTTATCAGCGCGTTGGCGATCATTTCGTCATCAAAACCCGCCCGTTTCGTTTTTGGGACGGACAGGAGCCGGGACATCATCTCGAACTCGACATCACCGACCACCACGTCACCAACTTGATTGCTGCCGACGGCGGTACTGATCCGGCGCTGGTGCGATTTGATCCGATGCTGATCGCCAGCATTTATCCCACCCATAACGAAGATCGGCTGCTGGTGCGCCGCGACGAACTGCCTGATTTATTAGTGAAAACCTTGATTGCAGTCGAAGATCGCAATTTTCAGAATCATCTGGGCGTCGATCCGCGTGGCATCGCCCGCGCCGCGTACAGCAATTTTCAAGCGGGAGCCGTTGTCGAAGGTGCCAGTACTCTTACGCAACAGTTGGTCAAGAATTTCTACCTCAACGCCGACCGCACCTTTCAACGCAAATTGAAAGAAGCGTATATGTCGCTGCTGTTGGAACTGCGCTACAGCAAAGACGAGATTCTCGAAGCCTACGCCAACGAGATTTACCTCGGTCAGGACGGACGCCGCGCTATTCACGGCTTCGCGCTCGCCAGCAGCTTCTTCTTCAATAAATCATTGAGTGAAATCGGCATTCCTGAAACCGCGCTGCTGATTGGCATGGTGCAAGCGCCGTCCAATCTTGATCCGCGTCGTCACCCCGAAGCCGCCACCACGCGCCGCAATCTCGTTTTAGATTTGATGGTGCGCGACGGCGTGATCTCCGCTGCCGCGGCGGCGAAAGCCAAAACCGCGCCGCTCGGTTTGGCAGATGGCGGCGGGCGACCGGTCGGCAGTTATCCCGATTTCATCTCGCTGGTGCGTCGCCAATTGCAGCGCGATTACCGCGACGAGGATTTGCGCTCGGAAGGCTTGAACATCTTCACCACGCTTGATCCGCTGGTGCAGGCAACGGTGGAGCAGGCGCTGCCGAAGCAATTGGCAGCCTTGGAAAAAAACAATCACATGAAACGCGGCACGCTCGAAACTGCCGCCGTCGTCACCTCCATCGACCAAGGCGAAGTGCTGGCGCTGGCGGGCGGACGCAAATCGGGTTATGCCGGCTTTAATCGGGCGCTCGACAGCGTGCGCTCCATCGGCTCACTGGTGAAACCAGCGGTTTATCTCACCGCGCTGGCGCAGCCGCAGCGTTACACCCTCACCAGCGGCATTCCCGATACGCCCGTCAGCCTGCCGGATGGCGATCAACGCTGGGAGCCAAAGAATTACGACCGCCGCGTGCATGGCACCGTGCGCTTGAGTGAGGCGCTGGCGCGGTCGCTGAATTTGGCGACGGTCAACATTGGTCTGAGCATCGGCATCAAAAACGTGGCTGAAACCCTGCGCCAGCTCGGTGTGCAGCGCAAAATGCGCGTGGTGCCCTCGCTGTTGCTGGGTTCGGTGGCGATGTCGCCGCTGGAGGTGGCGCAGATGTATCAAGCCATCGCCGCCAACGGGTATCGCGCCCCGCTGCGAGCCATTCGGGAAGTGGTGGACGCGCAGGGGCAACCGCTCAATCGCTATCCGCTGGCCATTGAGGCGGTGGTGGACACCAAAGCAGCGTATCTCACGGCGTGGGCGCTCCAGCGGGTGGTGACGCACGGCACCGCCAAATGGCTCGGTGAACAGTTGCCAGAAGGCATGACGATGGCTGGCAAAACCGGCACCACCGATGACATGCGCGACAGTTGGTTTGCCGGCTTTAGCGGCGACAAGGTCGCGGTGGTGTGGCTGGGGCGCGACGATTATCTCCCGATGGGATTGACTGGCGGCACCGGCGCGTTGCGCGTGTGGGCAGAATTCATGCTGGCGCTGGCAAATGAGCCGATTTTGGAATTGCCGCCAGAAGGCGTGGTGATCGCCGATGCCTGCGGGCGGGGGCGAACGCCGTATATCGGCAGTGCTCCGCGAGCGCAAAATTGTGGCGGTGGTGATGATCGTGATGATGACGCGCCAGCCAAAAAACGTGCACCACCACGCGATAGCGGTGATCGTGCCGCACCACGTTCTGAACGTCCGGCAGCGGACGATGAAGTGGCAGCAGAGCCAGAACCGGCTGCGCCACCGCCACCAGCACCAAAACCCAAACCGAAGCCGCAACCGGCGGATGAAAACAACACGTTTATGAGCGATTTTTAGGCACATCCATGTCCCCACTGTTCCCATTTCGTGTGTCGATGAGCGTGATCGCCGTCATCAGTCTGAACGCCTGCGTTGCCCTCGCACCTCGCGACGGGCCACCAGCGCCGGTGGTGCAATTGACACCATCGCGCCAGCAAGCGGCACCGCGGCAGCGGTCAGCCGCTGCGAAAACCACTGCCGCTGCTGCCGAACGCAGCGCCACTGCCCGCAGTGCAGCGGCGCGTCCTGCGACTGCTGCGGCACCCAAAGCGAAGGTTTACACCTACCGCGATGCTGACGCAGCGCCCGTGCCCACGTCAGAACCCGTTGCTGATGCTGAAGCTGAATTTGATGCTGGCGCTGACACTGCCGCGCTTCCGGTGCCGCCACCGGTTGCTGCGCCGCGAGCCGCAGCGCCGGTGACGGTGGCGACAGCGCAAACGCGCACCCCGTCAGTGGTATTGCCCAAGAAAAAACCGGCAGCTCCGCCCGTTGCTGCTGCCGCACCAGCGGCGGTTGTCGCGCCAGCACTTCAGGTCACGCCCGCAGCTCCGGCATCCGCTCCCGCGCCGGCAGCGCCAGTGACTGTTGCCAAGGTGGAGCCACCTCCGCCGCCGCCACCTCCCAAACCGAAACCCAAACCTGCGCCACCTCCGGCACCGCCGTTGGCAGCTCCGCCATTACCGCCAGCGGCGCAATCGCTCGCCAGTCAAGCCGAACAGCAACGCAAAGCTGGTGATTACACCGGCGCGGCGGCGTCATTGGAACGCTCGCTGCGGATCGCGCCGCGAGAGCCGTATTTGTGGAATCGGCTGGCGCGAGTGCGGATGGAACAGGGGCAGGTGCATCAGGCTGGCAATCTGGCATCGCGTGCCAATGATTTATCCAATCAAAATGCCGCTGTGAAGCAGGACAACTGGCGGATCATCGCGCACTCCAAACGCTCCGCTGGCGATGAAGACGCGGCTGAGGCGGCCGAACGTCGCGCTGGTAGTCATTGACGGCACTTCAGAAGATGACGACTGATTTAGCAGCAATTTTTGGTAAAAGCGGGCGACTGGCAGCGCGATTGCCCAATTTTCAGCACCGCGAGCAGCAGCAGGCGATGGCAGAACGCATCGCGGCAGTGATGCGGACTGGCGGGGTGCTGATTTGTGAGGCGGGCACGGGCACCGGCAAAACCTTTGCGTATCTGGTGCCGGCGCTGTTATCGCGGCGCAAGGTCTTGATTTCGACCGGCACCCGCAATTTGCAAGATCAACTCTTTCACCGCGATTTGCCGCTGATGCGCACGGCGCTGGGGATTCCGGTTTCCAGCGCGTTGCTCAAAGGACGCGCCAATTATTTGTGTCGACATCGGCTGGCGCTGCTGCAAGAAGAGGTGGTGCATTTGACACCTGAGCTGCAACAGCAGTTGGCGCTGGTGCGCGATTGGGCGCAGACCACGCAAGCCGGCGACATCGCGGAGTTGCCGCTGCCAGAAGATGCGCCGATTTGGGCGGAAATCACCTCGACGGTGGATAACTGTCTTGGTCAGGAATGCGCGGAATTTCAACGCTGCCATTTGGTGACAGCGCGGCGCGAGGCGCAGGCAGCGGAAGTGGTGGTGGTCAATCACCACCTCCTCTGCGCGGATTTAGCGTTGCGCGATGAGGGTTTGGGCGAGCTGTTGCCGGGGGCGGATTGTTTTGTGATTGATGAGGCGCATCAGCTTCCTGACACGGCGTCGAGCTTTTTTGGAATTTCATTTAGCAGTCGGCAACTGCATGATTTAGCAACGGATACGGAGATCGCCGCCTACAGCGAGGCACAAGGTGTGGTGGAGTTGCCGCGCCGGGTCAAAATGGTGCAACGCGCCACTGCCGAGGTGCGCATCAGTTTGGGTGGTGAGACGGATCGCCGAGCGCCGTGGCGAGACTTGGCGGACAACGCGGAGGTGCAGCGGACGCTGGCGGAGCTGGAGCAAAAACTTCAGGCGTTGGCGCTGGCGCTCAAAGCGTTGCAGGGGCACGGGAAAAATCTGGATGCCTGTCAAGCGCGGGCGGCGACCTTGCTGGCGCGGCTGCACACGTTGCTGGCGCCGGAACCGCCGGAGGCGGTGCGCTGGTTTGAAACCAACGGACGCGGCTTTCGGCTGCATCAGACGCCGTTATCGGTGGCGGACGTGTTTCGGAAACATGTTGGGCAAGCGGGGACAGCATGGATTTTCACTTCGGCGACGCTGGCAGTTGGCGAACGGTTTGAACATTTTGCGCAACAACTCGGCATTGAAAATGCGCAAACTGCGCGTTGGGAAAGTCCATTTGATTATGCCAAACAAGCCTTGTGGTTTGTGCCGCGTGGTTTACCGCAGCCTTCGGCACCGGAATACAATCAACATGTGATTGCGCTGGCGCGAGAAGTGATTGGATATAGTCGCGGTCGCGCTTTTTTATTATTCACCAGTTATCGCGCATTGCACGAAACTGCGGCGGGATTAAATGGTCAATTGGATTATCCGTTGTTAATTCAAGGCACGGCACCGCGAGCGGAATTATTAGCGCGATTTCGTGAATTGGGCAATGCAGTGTTGCTGGGGACGGCGAGTTTTTGGGAAGGCGTTGATGTGCGCGGTGAGGCGCTGTCGTGCGTATTGATTGATCGGTTACCGTTTGCTTCACCGGGCGATCCGGTTTTAGCCGCTCGCATTGATGCGTTGCGGCAGCGCGGTGGCAATCCTTTTCAAGACTATCAATTGCCGCAGGCCGTGATTGCCTTAAAACAAGGCGCGGGACGGTTAATTCGAGATCAGCATGATCGTGGGGTGTTGGTGGTGTGCGATCCGCGTTTATTAGCAAAATCGTATGGTCACACGTTTTTAGCGAGTTTGCCGCCGATGGCGCGGACGCGAGTCATTGAAGATGTGAAAACGTTTTTTGATGCTGCTGAATGCAATGCGACTGTTGAAGTTGTTAAAACTCCAATTAAAAAGAAGCGGCAGCGTAAAGTAAAAAGTTAGTTGTGGCGGGTATTGGCGGTCATCTCCAGCCCCGGCAGATGATGAATCGGCTTTGACGTGAGGGGCGGCACTCGCCATAATGTGCGGCTTGCGCCCGTAGCTCAGATGGATAGAGTACAGCCCTCCGAAGGCTGGGGTCACAGGTTCGAATCCTGTCGGGCGCGCCACCACCCTCTCGAAGTCATTTCCGCAAGTATTCGTTATCAAGTCCCACCACCGCGATTTCCCACGCCAAACTCCGTTAATCCGCGATCTTTTGCGCCAGCAGCGATCATTTTCTCAGGACAGCGCGTGTGCCCAAATTTTTCTATCAAGCAGTCAAGCTCGACGGCGAAACCGTTGCGGGTGAAATTGAGGCGGCAGATGAGGACACGCTGCGCCGGCAATTACAGCGCGAGGGCGTGATTCTGATTGAAGCCCGCACGTCAAAAACGTTGCGCCTGACTTTAGGGCGGCAGCGGCGTCTGACACCGAAAGAAATCAATATCTTGACCCGTGAATTGGCCACGCTGTTGGAAGCGGGCATGACGCTGGATCGCTCGCTGCACATCCTGCTTGATCTCAGCAGTGCCGAACAGCTCGTGCGGGTGTTGACCGCTGTGCAGCAACAGGTGCGCGGTGGGGCGACTTTTTCGCGGGCGCTGGAAGCGCAAGATGGGCAATTTCCGCGTCTTTACATCAACATGATTAAAGCCGGTGAAGCGGGCGGGGCGTTGGATCAGGTGCTTAACCGCCTGGCCGATTATTTGGAGCGCGTCGCCGAACTGCGCCAAACCGTCACCTCCGCGCTCGTTTATCCCCTGATTTTGCTGGTTGTCGCCGCCTTGTCGGTCATCTTGCTGCTGGTGTTCGTGGTGCCACAATTCACGGTTTTATTTGACGACATGGGTGCAGCCTTGCCGCTGCCGACTCAGATCGTCGTGGCGGCGGGAGAATTGTTTCGCAATTATTGGTGGGCGCTGCTGTGCGGCATCGCGCTCGCTGCCGTGTTGATTGAACACAGCCTGCAACGTCCAGCGGTGCGGATGTACGTTGATCGGCGCGTACTGACCGTGCCGCTGCTCGGCGATTTGCTGTGGAAATTGGAAACAGCGCGGCTGTGCCACACCCTCGCCACGCTGTTGACCAACGGGCTGCCGCTGTTGACGGCGCTGACGCTGGCGCGAGAAGTGGTCAGCAACCACCACCTCGCCATCTTGCTGCGCGAAGTGGGCGACGATCTCAAACACGGGCGCGGGCTGGCTGAACCGCTGGTGCGGGTGCAGGCGCTGCCGGAGTTGGCGCTGCAAATGATCCGCGTCGGCGAAGAATCTGGCAGTTTAGACGCCATGTTGACGAAGATCGCCACCATTTATGACCGGGAAACGCGCACCAGCGTCCAACGGTTGCTGACGTTATTAGAACCCATTTTAATTGTGGGTTTAGGCGTCATCGTTGCTGGCATCATCATGTCCATTTTAATGGCAATTTTGGGTGCCAACGAATTGGTTTTTTAATCAAACTGAAATGCAGTGTCATTGCGGAGAGTGTTGAAATGCGTTCTATCAAACTGATGCGTGGTTTTACGCTAGTCGAATTGTTGGTCGTGCTCGCAATTTTAGGGTTATTAGCGGGTTTAGTCGGGCCACAGGTGATGAAATTTCTCGGCAGTTCTAAAACCAAAACCGCAAAATTGCAAATCGAAGAATTAAGCGCAACGCTGGATTTATATCGGCTTGAGTTGGGACAATATCCGGCTGAATTACGCGCCTTGGTAGAAAAACCCGGCAATGCACCGAATTGGAATGGCCCCTATCTTAAAAAGGGCGATGTTCCCAAAGACCCTTGGGGCTTTGAATACGAATATCGTGCGCCCGGTGAACATGGCAGCGTTGATCTGTGGTCACTCGGTGCCGATCATCGTGATGGCGGCGAAGGTGAAAACACTGATATTCGCAGTTGGGAATAGCACCAATAAAATACCCCTCGCTGCATCGCAACGAGGGGATTACATCATCAACCCTGTATTAAGCACTATCAGTTATTGCACAATAAAGCCTGTAAAATAAATCGCATGAATTGCCGGCTCGCCAGTTTGATGCGTCATCGTTTCCCGCAGTTGTTCTAACAATTCCACCCGCAATTGTTCCCGCGCCTCCATAGAACTGACTTGATCTGGTTGCCGTCCACCCAGCAAGGTAATCATCCGATCTCGAATGAGCGGCATGTGCGTTTTCACCAATTCCGCATCATGGCTGCTATTCAAATAAAACTGGATGTCTAATTTCAAATAGCGCGTCCGCCGATCACTCGCTAAATTCACCACCAATGCCGGTTCCAATGCCATATAACCCGGATAAGCAGCGGCATCATCTTTACTTCCGCCACTGCTTGCCTGCGCCGGCGACCACCACATCAATGGCAACAGTGCCATCATTACCCACAATAACCCACGCAAATTCAATTGTTTCATTAGAATTAACTCTCGCTATTAAAGACAACCACATTTCCAGTATCGCTGAATACAGAAACGGCTTGCACCAAATCCCGCGCCTGATTTTCTAAATTGTCAGTCGCGGCAGTTGCTGCATCAACTAATGCCGCATTCTGTTGCGTCATGGTATCAATCTCAGTTACTGCGCGTGCAACTTGTGCAATTCCCAATGATTGTTCCCGACTGGCGTCAGCAATTCCCGCCACCAACGTCGCCACCTGCTGAAAACTCACCACCACCTCCGTCATCGCCGCGCCCGCCTGCTGCGCGAGGGCAGCACCGCGATCCACTGTCGTCATGGAATCAGCGATTAACCCTTTGATTTCCTTGGCTGCTTGCGCACTGCGCTGCGCCAACGTCCGCACCTCAGCAGCAACCACCGCAAAGCCGCGCCCTTGCTCACCCGCCCGCGCTGCCTCCACCGCCGCATTGAGTGCCAAGATATTTGTTTGAAATGCAATGCCATCAATCACGCTAATAATATCTGCAATTTTACTACTCGCAGTTTGAATTGCATTCATGGTGGTGGTGACTGCTTTTACGGTATCACCGCCGCGTTGAATGGTGACATGAGCAGTGCTTGCCAATTGATTGGCTTGACTCGCATTGTGCGCATTTTTTTGTACCGTAGCATTGAGTTCTTCCATCGTGCCAGCGGTTTTTTCAAGTGCATTGGCTTGTGCTTTTGTGCGGCTGGATAAATCGGTATTGCCAGCGGCAATTTCATCTACAGTATCATTGATTGCCAACGTCACCGCTTGAATGCGTCCGACCACTTCGCGTAATTGCGCAACTGTAGTATTGGTGTCCAGTTTCAATTGCCCAAAGGTGCCGCTGTAATCCGCAGTAATTTGTTGGGTTAAATCGCCTTGCGCAATGCTATTGAGAACCCGCGCAATATCGGCAAGTCCGGTGGACACAATCTCCACCAATTGATTCATGCCTTGGCTCATTTGTTTTAAGAAACCATCCTTGCCGGTTAAATCTAACCGCTGGGAAAAATCGCCATAGACTGCCGCATCTAACAGCGTTGATAATTCACGTTGCACGCTGGCTTCATTGGTGCGATCTGTCCATTCTACAACCGAACCGATGCGCTCACCTTGCGCGTTAATCACCGGATTAAAAATCAGGCGAAAGGTATATCCAGCAACCGTTAATTCTGAAATATACTCAGCGTTCATTTCCGCTAAAAAATTACGCTGCCGCAGCGGATTACGGTGAAAATCATCAAAATTTTTGCCAATTAAATAATCGGCATTAAAGTCTGACAACACGCGCTGCAATGCGGCTTCGCAGGAGTGCATCATTTTGGTCATTGCCACATTCATATAAATGATGTTGCCGTCATTGTCAGCAACCATGACATTGGTGGAGGCTTTATCAAGGGCGTTTTTAATGCGTAAACTTTCGGTAGCAATGTGGCGATCAGCAGCAATCTGTTCTCGCAACTGATTCTGCATATTGAGCATTGATGCCAGCAAACTGGTTTGATCGCCAGCGCGTAATGGAATGATGTTGTCTAGTTTGCCGCCAGCAATCGCGTGAGCAATTTTAGCGGCGTTGGCGGGTTCACCACCAATTTGACTGACCACACTGCGCACGATTCCTAACGCCAGCAGCAGCGTTAAAAAGAGCGTCAATCCCAGCACGATTGAATAGAACAGCAATGCGGTTTGCGCGGTATGCAATTGGGTATGATTTGCGGCAATAATATCGGCAGAAAATTGCTGTTCGACTTCGCGCAATAAATCAATTTTGGCGGTGATTTGATCGAACCAAGTCACGGGCGGATAGTTTAATTCTGCACCCACGCCTTTTGTTTTCACCATACTTTCAATGGCGGAGATATCTTGGTTAATCGGCTGGCTGAGTTTGTCATTCAGCAGCGCCATTTGCGCGGTGGTGGCGAAAGCGTTTGTCGTGCGTAAATAATTGGATTGGTCAATTAACAACCCTTGAAACACATCATAATCACCAGCGGTGATGCGTCCAGCACTGAACGCACCGGATAATAAGGCGCGTTCTTGTCCGTTGCGTTCTTTCAAAAATAATAATGCGCTTTTAGCATTGGTGAGGCGTGACAGTTGTGCATCGTGTAATTGATTGCTGGTGCGAGCGGCAATTTCTAATAAATTGCCAATTAAGTCGCTATACATCCGAAAGGAGCTGGGCGGATTGGCTTTTAAGTCGCTGACAATCGTGCGCCAATTGTGTAACGTCAGCACTGAATTTGGTAATTCTTCAAGGCGTTGGCGATAATCTGCTTCTAAAGTATTGAGATCAACTTGTGTGATTGCGTGTTCTAATTGGGCAATGGCAACGTCGCTGGCTTGGCGTTGCGGTGGCAGGCGATCTGCAAATTTGCTCCCTTTACTCGATAGAAAACCGGCGCTCATGCCGCGTTCTTTTTGTAATTCGTGGGCGACTTCGCCCAGCGCGACCACTAATTGCCCCAGTGCTTGCCCGTGTTGAATGCTGTATAAATCCCGCACCATTTGCAGAATTAAAAACAGCATCATGCACGCCAGTGCTAAACTGGGGATGCCTACCAATAGAAATAGTTTTGTTTTGATATTGAGTTTGTTTAACATGATCGTCCATCAGTAAAAATGGAATGTGCGCGAGAGTGATTGCGTTGTTGATCCGACGGCATGACAGGTTTTCTGGTCGGCATCGCTGTATTGGTTATTGATTTCAGAGTGCATCATATGGTGACACAATCTCATTCATCAGCGCGTAAACCCGATAGCGCGACTGCAATGCGGATATTGATTGCAGATATTCGTGCTGCCATCCCATTGGATGCACCGCCGGCGCTGGAGTGCAGCGGCGATTGTCAGCAGTGCGCGTTAAAATTGTTGGAGTTTTTGGCGTTGGAACTCCAGAGTTGGGAGCAACGATTGGCGCAGAATGAACGCCCGACTTTGGCGGAGTTGTCGCAATTAGCGCGGACGGCTCGTGCGGCTCAGGCGGCGTGGCAGCACCAGTATCCAGTTTGACGTCCAGCGCCGTCGCGCCAATCCTATGCTATGACAATTCGTGCTGCGATGAGACTTGCTGAACCTACGATGCGAACGTTTACCCTGCTAATCGTTGATGACGAGCCAAGCAATTTGTCGATTTTTGTCAAATTGCTCAGTCCAAACTATCAGGTGCGTGCCTGCAAAACGGGGGCGCAAGCCTTGCTGGCGGCGCATTCTGCACCGCGCCCGGATTTAATTTTATTGGATGTGATGATGCCGGGCATGGATGGTTATGAGGTGTTGACCCGGCTGCGCGAGGATGCGGCGACGCGGGATATTCCGGTGATTTTTGTCACGGCGTTGAGTGACGATCTTGATGAAGAAAAGGGGCTGGCGCTCGGCGCGGTGGATTATCTGGTCAAGCCGGTGCGACCGGCGATCATGTTGGCGCGGGTGCGCAGTCATTTGGAAATCAAGCAGGCGCGAGATCGGCTGGCGCAGCAAAACGATTGGCTGGAATTAGAAGTGGCGCGGCGCACCCGCGAAACGCTGTTAATTCAGGATGTGAGCCTCAGCGTGGTGCTGGAATTGGCGGAAACCCGCGACAATGAAACCGGCAATCACATTTTGCGCACCCAAACTTATGTTGAGCTGCTCGGACGGCAATTGCAGCAGCATCAACCGCAATTGGCGGCGCTGTTGGCGGAGCCGCGCTTATCGCGGGTCGTGAAGGCGGCTCCGCTGCACGACATCGGCAAAATCGGGATTCCCGACTGCATTTTGCTTAAACCCGGCAAGCTCGACGCTTCGGAGTGGGCAATTATGCAGACCCACAGCCAGCTCGGTGCGGACGCGCTGCGGCGGGCGATTGAAAAATCTCTGCAATTAAATCAACGCACTGCCGCCGATGCGTGCCCGGAAGCGTTGGCGATTCTGGAGGTGGCGCAGGCGATTGCCGCGAGTCATCACGAAAAATGGGATGGCAGCGGTTATCCGCAAGGCTTGGCGGGCGATGCGATTCCGCTGGCGGCGCGATTGATGGCGCTGGCGGATGTGTATGACGCGCTGACGATGCGACGGGTTTACAAGGAACCGTGGACGCCCAGTGCGGCCGCGCATTACATCCGCGAACAAGCGGGACGACATTTTGATCCGTTGCTGGTGACGGCGTTTAGTGCCATTGAAGCCGAATTTGCTGACGTGGCGCAGCGGTTCAGTGATCCGGCGTGAGCAGCACCTAAATGACTGATCTTGCGGCGTTATCGGACGTTGATCTTGCGCATCTCGCCAGTCGTCGCGCTGCGTTGCAGCCGCTGGTGATGGACGTCAGCCTGACGATTCCCGATCTGTATTTTTTGGTGGATGCCGACGGGACGCTGCTGGATTACCGCGCTCGTGAGCATTCGACGCTGTATGTGCCGCCCGCGTTTTTTCTCGGACGCCACTTTGATGAGGTGTTGCCGCCGGAGATCGCCGCGCAATTCAATCACCAGTTGGCGCTGGCGCTGGGCACGGATGAATTGGTGGTGTTTGAGTACCACCTGCCGCTGCCGCTGGGCGAGGGTTATTTTGATGCGCGGCTGCGGCGACTACCGGCTGGGCAAGGCTGCATCGTCATCGTGCGGGACATCACGGCGCGAAAACAGGCGGAAACGCAGTTGCGCCGTGAGCAGCAATTGCTCGCGGAGCGGGTGAAAGAACAGCGGTGTTTATACGAAGTCTTTCGCTTGTCGGAAGATTTGGCGTTGCCGCTCACGACGCTGTTGCAGCAGGTGGTGGCGGAGATGTTGACCGGGCTGCAAGACCCGGAGTTGGCGACGGCGCGGCTCGATTGGGGTGGCAATCATTATCTCACGCCCGGCTTTGCGCTGACGGATTGGGTGCTGGCGATGGAGGAGCGCACCAAGTTAGACGAGCCGTTGCGATTGACGTTGGCGTATCGCTCCGCGCCGCCGCGTGCATTCGGAGCGCCGAGTTTTGTGCCGGAAAAGGTGCGCTTGGTGCAGGCGGTGTTGTATCGCCTTGTGGAAGTGCTCAATCGGCGGCAGGCGGCGCGAGTGCTGCATGAACACGAGACGTTGGTGGAGACGATGTTTAGCCAGACGACCGATGCGATTTTGTTATTGAATCCGATCACGCAGTGCTTCATTCAATTCAACACGGCGGCGCACGAAGGTTTGGGATATACCCGCGAGGAATTTGCGGCGCTGTCAGTGCCAGATATTCAAGCCGAGCATTCGCCAGAACAAATCGCCATGAATACCAACGCGATTTTTACTGGCGCGATCACGGGTTTTGAAACCCGCCATCGCGCAAAAAACGGCACCATTCAAGAAGTTGCGATCACTTTTCGCACGCTTTATCACGACGGGCAGCCGTTGGTGTCGGCGGTGTGGCGCAACATTGATGAGCAAAAGCTGCGCGAGCGCGAACATCTGGCGCGGACGGCGCGGCTGGAATTGCATACCCATTTAATTCACGAAATCAGCCATTTAGATTCTGGCATCAACGGCGACGTGGTGGCGTTTGCGCGTGAGATCACCGCGTGTTTAAGCCGAATGCTGCGGGTGGCGCGGATGTCGGTGTGGCTGTTTGATGCGGCGCTGACGCAGTTGGAGTGCATTGATTTATATGAATTAACGCGCGAAAGCCACACGGCAGGAATGCAGATGGCGTTTGCTGCGTATCGTTTTGAGCTGGATTGGTTGATCGCGCATCGTTATGTAGACGCCAGCGACGCGCTGACTGATCCGCGCACTGCCGGTTATGCGGAGGCGTATTTGCAGCCGCTGGGCATCGTGTCGATGCTGGATTGCTGCGTGATGTCGGGTGGGCTGCCACGCGGGGTGGTGTGTTTTGAGCAAGTGGGGCACGCGCATCACTGGTGTGAGGATGAGGTGGTGTTTGGGTGCCAGATTGCCGATCAAGTGGGAATGGCATTGCTGCATCGGGAACGGTTGGAGGTGGTGCGGGCGCTGCGTGAGAGCGAGCTGTTTTTGAATCGGGCGCAGGCGGTGTCGCAGACCGGACATTGGCGGCTTGATATTTTGCAAGATCGGCTGCTGTGGTCGGATGAAACCTATCGCATCTTTGGTTTGACGCGGAATCCGTCGTTGACGCTGGAGGTGTTTATGAACTGCGTCCATCCCGATGATCGACCGGCAGTGCTGGTCGCTTGGGATCAGGCGTTGCTGGGTCAGCCGTATCGGGTGACGCATCGAATTATGGTGGGTGAGACCGTGCGCTGGGTTGAGGAGCGGGCGGAAATTGAATTTGATGGCAATGGTCGTCCGCTGTTTGGGATGGGCATTGTGCAGGACATCACCGAGCGGGTGACGACTGCCCGCGAGTTGGAAGACCACCGGCTGCATTTAGAGGATTTGGTGGCGTCGCGCACCGCTGAGTTGGAAATGGCGAAGGCGGCAGCGGAAGCGGCGAATCAGGCAAAAAGCGCCTTTTTGTCGAATATGAGCCACGAAATTCGCACGCCGATGAATGCGGTGATCGGTTATGCGCATTTGCTGCGGCGCGATCCGTTGACGCCGCGCCAGCACGATCAGCTCGACAAGCTCACCACTTCAGCGCGGCATCTGCTGCAAATTATCAACGATATTTTGGACTTATCGAAAATCGAAGCCAGCAAGATGACGCTGGAGGCGCAGGATTTTGAGCTGGCGCGGGTGATTGATCATGTGTGCCAACTGCTGGCGGATCACATTGCCAACAAGAATTTAGATGTGCTGGTGGACTTGGAGCAGGTGCCGCTGCTGCTGCGGGGCGATGGCAATCGGCTGGGGCAGATTTTGCTCAATCTGGTCAGCAACGCAGTGAAATTCACCGAGACGGGGCGGATTGCGATTCGGGCGCGGGCGGTAAATCCCACTGACAACTCAGCCCCGTTCACTCTCCGCATTGAAGTCCAAGATTCCGGCATCGGCATCACCGACGCGCAGATGCAGCGCCTGTTTCGTGCCTTTGAACAAGCCGACGAATCCACCACCCGCCGTTTCGGTGGCACCGGCTTGGGCTTGGCCATCAGCAAACGTTTAACCGAATTGATGGGCGGACAGCTCGGCGCAATCAGTCAACCCGGGCAAGGCAGCCTGTTTTGGTTAGAAATTCCCTTTGTGATCGCCGCCCACAACGCCGCCCAGCGCCAGCTCACGCTCGCGCCCTTTCGTGGAATGCGCGTGTTGGTGATTGATGACCACGCCGACGCCCGCGATATTCTCGCCAGCTTGTTGCAGGAATTGGGAATGCGGGTGGACGCCGCCGCATCCGGCGAGGCGGGATTGGCGGCAGTGTTGGCGGCCGACCGCGCTGGTGATCCGTTCCGACTGCTGATGATTGATTGGAAGATGCCGAGCGTGGACGGCATCGACACGGCGCTCAAGCTGCAAGCCTTGGCGCTCACTGCGCCACCGGAGTTTTTGATGGTTACGGCTTACGGCGATCATCTGCCGCACGATGAAGCCGCACGCGCCGGCATTTCCCACATTCTCACCAAACCCGTCACGCCGTCGGTGCTGCACGATGCGCTGGCGGCGGCGTTGCAGCGTCACACCAGCGGCGAGCCGCCGGTGGTGCCGATCACGCTGGCGCGGGAGTTGGAGCGGCGACAAGGCGCACTGTTGCTGCTGGTTGAAGACAACGCGATCAATCAAGAAGTGACGTGTCAATTGCTGGAAGCGGTCGGGATGCAGGTCAGTTTGGCGGATAACGGTTTGATCGCGCTGCACATGGCGCAGGTGACGCGCTACGATTTGATTTTAATGGATATTCAAATGCCGGTGATGGACGGGCTGGCGGCGACGCAGGCGATTCGACAATTGCCCGCGTATAGCGATGTGCCGATTTTGGCGATGACGGCAAATGCGTTTGATGAAGATCGGCATCGCTGTTTGCAGGTGGGCATGAACGATCACGTCGCCAAACCGTTGGAGCCGACGCGCTTGTATCAAAGTTTGGTGCGCTGGCTGGCGCCGACGCAGATTGATCCGACGACGGCGGTGCGGCAGTTTGAGCCAGAATTTTTGCCAATCGTCAGCACCGTTGCGCCGCAGCCGGTGCCGCGAGTGCCGGATTTAGAATACATCGCCGGGCTGAATGTGGCGCAAGGTCTGCGCAGTGTGCGCGGTGATGTGCCGCGCTTGCGGCGGTTGCTGGGGCAATTTATCGACAATCATGCAGCCGATGGGCAACAACTCGCCGCGCAGTTGGCGGCGCACGAGCTGGGCGCGGTGCGCTTGCGTGCTCATGCGTTGAAAGGCGCGGCAGCAACGCTGGGCTTGACGCACTTGGCGGATTTAGCGGCGGCGGTGGAGCGCGGCGCAAAACATCTCAACGCCCCTGAGCCCCCCTTTGGAAAAGGGGGGTTGGGGGGATTTGATGCAACAAGCCCGATCTCACCAATCCCCCCCTGCCCCCCTTTTCCAAAGGGGGGAGATGAAGGTGTGCCTTTTCCAAAGAGTGGGGGCGACAATTTAACCCATCACATCAATCAATTAGCAGTCGCGCTGGCGGAGTTTGCGCACACTGCGACGCCGTTATTGACGCTTGCCGAAGCGCCGGTTGTCACACCACAGATTGATTGGGAACGGGTGCAGGCGGTGGTGCTGGAATTGGTGCATTTACTCGCCCGCGACGACACCGATGCCAATACGGTGTTTGAAAACGAGCGCGATCTTTTAGTCGCAGCGTTTGGCGATGCCGCGCTGCGGCTGGAAAAACAACTGCACAATTATGATTATTTACCGGCATTGGGGACGGCGCAGCAATTATTAATCCAATACAACAAGGATTGAAACCCGGCATTGGAAACGGCGCATTTATTGATCCACTACAACAAGGATTGAAATAAATAAACAAACAACAAACCAATAAGGATTGAAAAAAAAGAAACCAATATGAATGTTATCTCGCTTTCCGAAGTGCTGCACGGCGACAACGCCGCATTTATTGAAGACATTTATGAGCGTTATCTTCTTGATCCCGCCAGCATTGATCCGCTGTGGCGGCGGCGCTTTGACGAGTTGAGTGAGCAGTTGGCAGGTGGTGCTGGCGCATCAACTCACGCGCCGCACCCCGCGCCAGCAGTTGCTGCCCGTCTCGCGCCGCAACCGCCAACTGACAACTTCCCCGCCGCCGCTCGCGCCGCCGAAAAACAATCCGCCGTGCTCGCGCTGATCACCGGCTATCGCTATCGCGGGCATCAGGTCGCCAATCTTGATCCGATCAAATTGCGCGACACGCCAGACATCGTCGATCTCGATCCCGCTTATCACGGTTTAGAACCGGCTGATCTTGACCGCGTGTTTCATACCGGCTCGCTGTATGCGCCCGACCGCCTGCCGCTGCGCGAGATCATCGCCATCGTCGCGCAAACCTATTGCGGCACCGTCGGCTCCGAATATCTCCACATCACCAACACGCTGGAACGGCGCTGGATTCAGAAGCGGCTGGAGGGCTATCGCGCCACGCCGGAGCTGGAAACCGCTGATCGGCACTGGCTGCTGAAATTGTTGAGTGCTGCCGAAGGCTTTGAAACCTACTTGCACCAGCGTTTCGTGGGGCAAAAACGCTTTTCGCTGGAAGGCGGCGATGCGTTGATTCCGCTGCTTGATGAGCTGATTCAACGCGCTGGGCGCAAAGGTCAGCAGGAAATCGTCATCGGCATGGCGCATCGCGGCCGTCTCAACGTGCTCACCAACATCTTCGGCAAACCACCGCAGGAGATATTTGATGAATTTGAGGGGCGCGTGACTCGCGCCAGCGCCTGTCAAACCTTGGCAGGCGATGTGAAATATCACATGGGTTTTGCCACTGATCTGGACACCCCGGGCGGCGCGGTGCATCTGGCGCTCGGCTTCAATCCGTCCCATCTCGAAATCATCAATCCGGTGATTGAAGGCTCGGTGCGGGCGCGGCAGCGGCGGCGCGGTGATCGCAACGGTGAGCAGGTGCTGCCGGTGTTGATTCACGGCGATGCGGCATTTGCCGGTCAGGGCGTGGTGATGGAAACGCTGCAACTGTCGCAAACCCGCAGTTACAACACCGGCGGCACCGTTCACATCATCATCAACAATCAAATCGGCTTCACCACCAGCCATCCGCTGGATGCGCGATCCAGCGCCTATTGCAGCGACGTGGGCAAATTGGTGGCTGCGCCGGTGTTTCACGTCAACGGCGATGATCCCGAAGCGGTGATTTTTGTGACGCGGATGGCGTTGGATTTCCGCAACCAGTTTCATAAAGACGTGATTATTGATCTGGTCTGCTATCGCCGCCTCGGTCACAACGAAGCCGATGAACCGGCAGTGACGCAGCCGTTGATGTATCAAAAAATCCGCAATCATCCGACGCCGCGCACCGTGTACGCCGAGCGCCTGATTGCTGCTGGTGTGATCGAGCGCGAGGCGGCAGACGCGCTGTTGACGGCTTACCGCGACGCCATCGCCCAAGGTGTGGTGATTGCGCGACCGGTGCTGTGCGGGCTGAATCAACCGCATCGCGCCAGTTGGGACTTTTGTCGCGGCACCCATTGGGATCAAGACGCGCCGACCGGAGTGCCGCTCACCAAGCTGCACCAGTTGACCGAGGCGCTGCTGCGGTTGCCACCCGCGTTTGAGCTGCATCCGCGAGTTGAAAAGCTCTGGCAAGAACGGCGGCGCATGGGGCTGGGTGAGCAACCGCTCAATTGGGGCATGGCGGAAACGCTTGCCTACGCCAGTTTGTTGGATAGCGGAATCGCAGTGCGGCTGTCGGGACAAGATGCGGGGCGCAGCACTTTTTCGCATCGCCACGCCAAAATTCACGATCAACGCACCGGCACTGCGCTCACGCCCCTGCAACGGTTACATCCGCAACAGGGCGCGTTTATCGCCATTGATTCGATTTTGTCGGAGGAGGCGGTGCTCGGTTATGAGTACGGATTTGCCACTGCCGAGCCGCACGCGCTGACGTTGTGGGAAGCGCAATTTGGCGATTTTGCCAACGGAGCGCAGGTGGTGATTGACCAATTCATCACCTCCGGCGGCAGCAAATGGGGCTTGGATTGCGGGCTGGTGCTGCTGTTGCCGCACGGTTTGGAAGGGCAGGGCGCGGAGCATTCATCGGCGCGGCTGGAGCGGTTTTTGCAATTGTGCGCCGAGCACAACATTCAAGTCTGTGCGCCGACCACGCCGGCGCAACTGTTTCATCTGCTGCGCCGACAAGTGCTGCGCGATTATCGCAAGCCCTTGATTGTGATGACGCCCAAAAGTTTGCTGCGGCATCCGTTGGCGGTATCGGCGCTGGACGCGCTGGCGCAGTGGCAATTTCAGCCGCTGCTGCCAGAAGTTGATGCGCTTGATCCGGCGGGCATTGAGCGGCTGATTTTTTGTTCCGGCAAGGTGTATTTCGAGTTGCTGGAAGCGCGACGGGCGCAAGGTCTGACCAACGTCGCCATCGTGCGCATTGAGCAGTTATATCCGTTCCCGAAAGCGGCATTTGCGGCGGTGATCGACCAGTACGCTGCGACCCACGACGTGATCTGGTGCCAAGAAGAGGCGCAAAATCAAGGCGCTTGGGATCAGATCAAACATCGCTTTCACTATCTCATCCAAGCTGGCAAGCGCCCGCATTACGTCGGACGACCGGCGGCCGCTGCGCCAGCGGTTGGGCATCGCAGCACCCATCTTGAACAACAGGAGCGTCTTCTCGCCGAGGCGCTGACTGGCCACTTTAACCCTATGATGAATAAAAGGATTCCACCGCAATGAGTCACGATGTCCGCGTTCCCATTTTGCCCGAATCGGTTGCTGACGCCACCGTCGCGGCATGGCACAAGCAGCCCGGCGAGATGGTGCAAAAAGGTGACAATCTCGTTGATTTAGAAACAGATAAAGTCATTTTAGAGGTGCCCGCACCGGCAGCGGGGATTCTCGCCGCGCAGCTCGCCCAGATTGGCGACGTGGTGCAGGCGGAGGCGGTGCTGGCGCGGATTGAGGAGTTGGTGGAGGGGGAGAAGTTGGCAGTTAGCAGTGAAACAACTGCCGCTGCGTCGCCAACCACTCAACCGCCAACTGACAACTCGCCTGCCAACTTGCTCGCGCCCGCTGCCCGCCGCCTCATCGCAGAAATGAACCTTGATCCGCAGCACATTCGCGGCAGCGGCAAAGATGGGCGGATTCACAAAGCGGATGTTGTCGCGTGGCTCGACCAACGCGAACGCGCTGCGCCGGAACGCGATCCTGACGCGCTGACCTTGACGGAGCCGCTGCCGGAAGCGGCTGCGCCGGAGCGCAGTGGCGAGGCGGATCGTTCTGAACAGCGCGTGCCGATGACGCGGCTGCGGGCGCGAATTGCCGAGCGGCTGGTAGCGGCGCAACAGCAAGCTGCATTATTAACCACGTTTAATGAAGTGAATTTGCGGGCGGTAATGACGTTGCGCGAACGCTATAAAACGCAATTTGAAGCGCGGCATGGAGCGCGTTTAGGATTTATGTCGTTTTTTGTTACCGCAGCGGTTGCCGCGTTACAACAGTTTCCAATTCTCAATGCCAGCGTCGATGGCGATGACATCATTTATCACGACTATTGCGATCTTGGTATTGCCGTGAGTTCCCCGCGAGGATTAGTGGTGCCCATTCTGCGCAATTGCCAGCAATTAAACATGGCAGATATTGAGCGCGGTATTGCACAATTTGGTCAGAAAGCAAAAGACGGCAGTTTGAGTTTTGAAGAACTCACGGGCGGCACCTTTTCAATCACCAACGGCGGTGTTTTTGGCTCACTTTTATCAACGCCAATTCTCAATCCACCGCAAAGCGCCATTTTAGGAATGCACAAAATCCAAGAGCGCCCGATTGTAGAAAATGGTCAGATCGTGATTGCACCGATGATGTATTTAGCCCTGACTTACGATCATCGCATTATTGACGGGCGCGACGCGGTGCAGTTTTTAGTGGCTATTAAAGATGCGTTGGAAGACCCAGCGCGTTTGTTATTGCAAGTGTAATTCTCGTGATTCATGCTGAGACGGCATTATCTACGTCTCAGCAGTGCTCACAAATTCTCCAAGCGCGTTTCCAATAACTGCTGGCTCATATTTTGTTGCGAGAAAAGCATTCTTCAGTTGAGACGGCGACGCAATAAAATTTCTTCATGTCCCACTTGAATCAGATCAGGAATTCTGCCAATTGGTGTGAATTCATGACGAGCATAGAAGTGTTGGGCGCTGGTATTAAAATCAGATACCGTTGTCCACAGATTGTTGCTGCACAACGTCGTTTCTTGAATTAACCAGCGCATGATGTGCTCGCCAATGCCTTGCCGCTGTTGGGACGTAAACACCGCCAATAATTCCAAAAAAACACCGCGCAGCCAAGGTTCACGCACAGCAATAATGCCCGCATTCTGCTGTTGATAACAGCATTGAAAGCGATGCAGGCAAGGGTCAGCACGAGTGAGATACTTGATTAGTTGCGGCAGCGTAAACTCTAATGATTGCCAAGGCTCCATCATTATCAATTGTGCCGCAAGCGGCGGCGCTGCTTCTGGCAGCAATAACTGTAAACTCACTGTTGGCGTTAATTGATAATGCGTCTGCGTCAATGGTGGCTGGTGGCTGCTCATTCGGTTCCGCGTCCAAACAATTTGTCATAACGGAGATTGTCATTTGGTTTTGTTTCATAACAATTCGCCGTAGTAACGTGTTTTCCAGATTGAAGTAAGGTGGTGACTGTCACGAATTGATAGCCCTGTTTTTTTAATGCAGGAATCAGTGTTTTTAAGGCTTCATGGGTGTGCCAACCGCGTCCGTTGCCGTGTGCGATAATAATTGCGCCGGGATGAATCTGTTTTAATACCGTATCAATAATGTGTTGTGCCGTTTGTTTTTTACTTGGATCGCCAGTGACAATATCCCATTGCACTGGATATAAACCGGCAGCAGCAACTTCTTGTAATGCAACTGCATCACAGGTGCCATACGGAAACCGAAAAGTTGTGGGTTGATCTGGAATAGAATCCGGTATTGATGCGGCACATGAGCGCGAGTTGAGCTGTTCTTTTAATTGTTGATACTGTATTTGCGGCCAGAGAATTTGTGCGGTTAATTCCACGCCGCGCAAAACGCGCAAATTGCCATGTGTCCACGCATGATTGCCCACTTCAAATAATGGGTCTGCCATCAATTGCAACGTGCGTTCAGGATGTGAACGCATCCATTTACCGCCAGCATAAAAAGTCGCATTCACTTTTTCAGCTCGCAATAAGTCAACAATTGCGCCATCATAACCGGCAATTTCATCTGCTTGTTCACACAAATCAAAAGTAAGCGCGATGATTTTTTCACCATGCGCGGGAATGACTGAGCGAATGGAACGCGCAGCAATTGCAGTGGAAAAAGCGCGGTTTTGTGTGTTATCTAAATCAACGTCACTATTTCCTTGGGGCGGACTGTGATCGGCTGGTTTTTGCAGATGAATAACACGTTCTTTGGCGGTGCTCTGTAATTGTGTTGGCGTCCAACAGCGGTTTAATACAGAATCATCATTGCCCGTTGGCAACACGCTTTCAGAAGCGGTGGTATCAACATCAGTTACGCTGTCGGCAGGCGTGTACTGGATCGTATCAATTGTTTGGCTGTACGCAGCACCGATAGATAAATCAAGCAGGCAACACACGCAAACCATCCAGCATTGCAGTTGGAATATGTGCTTTAAGAACATGGCGTTTTTCTCTAATTGTTAGTGTTAAAGATCACATTATTTTAATGAAGTTGTCCGTGTTGCGGTGCGGTATTGCCAATACGCGGCACAAGCACCTTCGGCGGATACCATGCAGGCACCTAACGGATTTTCTGGACAACATGGCTTGCCAAATAATTGGCATTCTGGCGGTTGTTTTATTCCGCGCAAAATGTCGGGACACGCACAACCGCTGACTTCTTTGGTGGCGTTCAGTGTGACTGAAAAACGCAATTCTGCATCAAACTCGGCGAATTCTGCTGCTATTTTTAATCCACTCTGCGGCAATTGCCCCAGCCCGCGCCATTCAAAGGTGGGGCGAATCGCAAATGCACTCGCCATCAATGCTTGTGCTTTACGATTACCCGCTGCGGTCACGGCGCGAGTGTATTGATTGTCAACTGCGCATATTCCGCGATTGCATTGTTGTACTAAACGCAATACGGATTGCAGCACATCTAATGGTTCAAATCCGGCGACGACAATTGGTATTTGGAATTCTTCAGCAACAAAGGTATAGGGTTGCGTGCCAATGATGGTGCTGACGTGCGAAGGCGCCAGAATGCCATCTAATTCAAGGCGTTGGGGCGCGGGGGCGCTGAGAATACAGCGCAGCGCCGCCGGGGTGAGAACGTGATTGGAAAAGACGGAAAAGTTGTGCAGATGTTCGGCGCGAGCCAGATGCAGCGCGACTGCCGTCGGGGGCGTGGTGGTTTCAAAACCGATTGCAAACAATACGATATGACGTTCTGGCTGGGTTCGCGCCAGTTGCACGGCATCTTGCGTGGAATAGATGACGCGGATGTCCGCGCCGTCTGCTTTGGCGGTCAATAAACTGCGGCGGTGACTGGCGGGCACGCGCAGCGCATCGCCGTAGCTGCACAGCGTGATCTCGTGTTGCGTTGCTAAAGCGATGGCATGATCTAAACGGCTAATGGGTAATACGCAAATTGGACAGCCGGGCCCGTGAATGAATTGCACTTGTGGCGGCAGGAGTTGAGCGAGACCATAGCGAAAAATGGCGTGGGTATGACCGCCACAAAATTCCATGAACCGATATTTGCGGGTGGGATCAATTGTGGCGGCAATGGTTGCTGCTAAACGTCGCGCCAGCGTCGGATCGCGGAATGCGGCAAGAGATGGAATTGACATGGGAAAACCCAATGTTGTGAGCAGTTTTTTATTGAGTTGTCAATCTTTTTTAATCCGCTGATTAAAAAAGATTGACAACAAATAACCAACTTTTTTAGCTTTTCAACTGACAACTGACACCCTCAACGCGGCGGCGGCGTCGGCAGTCCCAGCCCCGTATGTCCAAAGCCACCCGCGCCGCGCTCGGACGGTGGAAACGCATCAACCACCACCAGTTTCGCCATCAGCACCGGCACCAGCACCAATTGCGCAATCCACTCGCCCACCGTGATCCGAAATGCGGTGTCGCTGCGGTTCCAACACGACACCAGCAACGGCCCTTGATAGTCAGAGTCAATCAAGCCCACCAGATTGCCGAGCACGATGCCGTGACGATGTCCCAGCCCGGAGCGCGGCATCACCAACCCCGCCACGCCTTGCGTGCCGATATGAATCGCCAACCCCGTCGGCACCAGCTCACACTCGCCGGGCTGCAAATCCAACGGCGCATCCAACATCGCCCGCAAATCCAGCCCCGCCGATCCGGTGGTCGCGTAATGCGGCAACGGAAAATCACAGCCCAAACGGGCATCGAGAATTTTGACCTCAAGTTGCTGTAGCATCCGCACCTCGATAATGTTCTGCAATTAAATCAGCCAGTTCTCGCGCCAAACTGGGTTTTGACATCAACGGCAACGCCCGGCTGCCGCCCTCCCAAAACACCGTCAGCGCGTTGTCTTCACGGTCAAAACCACCAACCGCCCCGCCGACCTGATTGGCAGCAATCAGGTTGACTTTTTTATGCGCCAACTTCGCCCGCGCATGGATTTCAAGTTGCTCCGTCTCCGCCGCAAATCCGACCGTGAACGGCGGCGACTCCCGCGCTGCCACCTCCGCGAGAATGTCGGGATTACGCACCAATTGCAGCGTCAGCAGCTCGGCATCCTTTTTGCGCTTCTGCGCCGCGCACTCCAGCGGGCGATAATCCGCGACCGCCGCCGTCGCCACAAACAACTCACAGTCAGCCATTCGCGCCAGCACCGCTGCGTGCATCTCCAGCGCCGTTTCCACCTGCACCACCTCCGCCACCGTCGGCACCGGCAGCGCCGACGGTCCAGTGATGAGCGTCACCTGCGCCCCGCGATGCGTCAGCGCCGCCGCCAGCGCATAACCCATCCGCCCCGAACTGCGATTGCTGAGATAACGCACCGGGTCCAACGGTTCTCGCGTCGGGCCGGCAGTGAGCACCGTCCGCACGCCGATCAAACGCCGTTCCGCTTGTGGACGCATCGCCTCCGCCAACTCGGCTGGCTCCAGCATCCGCCCCGGCCCGCTGTCCCCGCAGGCCTGATCGCCTTCCGCCGGGCCGAGAATCCGCGCCCCGCGCTCGCGCAACGTTTGCAGATTTTCCTGCGTCGCCGGATGTCGCCACATGTGTTGATTCATCGCCGGCGCGAGACACAGTGGCGCGTTAGTCGCCAGCGCCAGCGTCGTCAGCAGATCATCGGCAATGCCAGCGGCGAGACGCGCCATCAAATCCGCTGTCGCTGGCGCAATCAGCAGCCAATCTGCCCACCGCGCCAGCTCGATATGATTCATGCCCGCCTCAGCGCCGGGATCAAGCAGGCTCGTGCGCACCGGATGCCCGGACACAGCTTGAAATGTCAGCGGCGTCACTAACGCAGTGGCGGCTTGCGTCATCACGACGCGCACCTCAAAGCCGCGTTCTTTCAAACGCCGCACGAGATCAACGGATTTGTACGCGGAGATACCGCCGCCAATGCCAAGCACAATGTGTGAGCGGTCGTGTGTGGGGGCTGTGTGAATGGTCATGGGTTTGTTGTGAGTGGTCAGATGGTGATGAGCAGTAAATCCAACTGAGTCTGGGAAGGCACGACGCAGTGAAAAATTTAAGTAATTGATGTTGTTAAATTCATTTGTCAACTGACAACTGACAACTTCAAAATGACCCGACTCAGGCAGCAGAATCCGGTGGTAAATAACCACGCTCGCGCAGCGCAGCGACCGTTTGGTGAGCAACATCGGGCAACGCCTGCATCGCCGCCAGCACCTGTTCTGCCGCTCCCGCCCGTGCCTGCCGCTCCAATACCGCCGCCGCATCAGACAGCGCATTGGCTCCCAGATTGCCAGCCCCACCTTTGAGAGAATGGGCAATGCGGGCAGTTTCTGCGAGTTCGGCTTGGGCGCAATACGTCGCCAAATCGGTCAATTGTTGCGTCAATTGTTCAACAAAACTGGTCGTAATGGCACATAAATCCTCTTCGCCTAAAATCTCTAACAATTCATTGAGCACTTCATCATCTAAATACATCATGCCGCGTGTCTCCTTTATATCTGATGTTTCTTTTTAATACAGTGGTCACCATTGTCCACTGCGGTCTCGAATAATAGTGAGTCATAACCGTGCAATCTGATCCGCCGCCTCCGCTGAATACAATGTCCCCAGTTCCATCTGCGCCTGCCGAATTATTGCCAACCGGTGAAGTGTTGTTGATCGTTGATGATGACACACCGACGCGCTTGTTGTTACGCGGCGTGTTGAGTCGTCAAGGTTTTGTGGTGATTGAAGCCAGCGATGGAATGGAAGCGGTGGCGCTGTTCGCACAACATCACCCGGCGCTGGTGTTATTAGATGTGATGATGCCAGTGCTTGATGGTTTTGCCACCTGCGTACAAATGCGTGCGCTTGATCAAGATGCCGGCACCCCGCTGATCATGTTGACCGGTGCCAATGATTTGAAAGCGATTGATCATGCGTTTAGCGCCGGTGCCACTGATTTTATTACCAAGCCAATTAACTGGACGTTGCTAACGCAGCGGGTGCGCTACGCCCTGCGCAGCGGGCAATTGGGGCGCGAAGTGCGCCGCAGCCATTTGCGTCAACTCTCCGCCTGTCGCATCGCCAAGCTCGCTTTTTGGGAATGGCGCTTGAGTGACGATTCCCTCCATTGGTCAGACGATCTCCACGCTGTGCTCGGCGTGGCCAGCCCGGCGGTGGGCTGGCTGGGAGAACTGCTGGCGCTGGTTCATCCTGACGACCGCACCCGCGCCCAACGCTTATTGACCTTGACCCGCCAAGCCAATACGCCGTTGGAACTGGAGCTGCGCGTCCACACCGCCGGCATCGAACGTTTGGTGCGCTTGGTGGGCGAACGCGGCGTGCAAGGCGCAGATCAAGCCGTCGTGTTTGGTGCCGTGCAAGATGTCACCGCGCTGCGCCAAACCGAGGCGCTGGTCGATTATCTCGCCCTGCACGACGATCTCACCGACCTCCCCAATCGACGGCTCTTCCTGCGCCGCAGCGCCGAAGTGTTGAGCACGCTTGATTTGGATGATGACGAAGTGCTGCTGATTATCTGGCTCGACATCGCCCGCTTTCATCGCCACAACGAAGCCCTCGGCGAAGCTGGCGGCGATCTGCTGTTGACACGACTGGCACGACGCCTGCGCCGTTTAGTGGTGGTGCAGGACGCCTTGGCACGAGTTGGCGGCGATGAATTTGCCCTGTTGATCCGCGCCGCCACGCTCGCCGCCGGTTTGGATCGACTCGAATCAATCTTGGTGCAACTGCGACGTCCTTTTCATCTTCATCTCGCCGCTGACGAAACCATTTTGACGTTCAGCGTCGGCGTCGCAGTCGCACCAGAACACGGCACCGACCCCAATCAACTGCTCATGCTCGCGCAGGACGCGCAACGGCTGGCGCGGAGTCAAGCGCGAGCCGTGCTGGTTGCCACGCCGCTGCCGCCCTCGCAATCACGCTTCACCGAAACCTTGGCAGTGGAACGGGCGCTGCACACGGCGCTCGAACGCGACGAATTTTTTCTCGTATATCAACCGCAAATGGAACTGCGCACCGGCACCATCGTCGGCGCGGAGGCGCTGCTGCGCTGGCAACATCCCACGTTAGGAATGGTGTCGCCGGTGCGGTTCATCCCGTTATTAGAAAATCTCGGTTTAATTGCCACAGTTGGACAATGGGTTTTAGAAGAAGCCTGTCGGCAAGCGCAACGCTGGGAAAGCGCCGGATTGAATTTGCGCGTCGGAATTAACTTATCGCCGCGCCAATTTTTGGAGCCTAATTTATTCGCCACCATTCAACAGGTCATTGCCAAAACTGGAGTACAGCCAGCGCATTTAGAACTAGAAATCACTGAAAGTTTAGCAATGCAAGACCCCACCAGCGCCATTGCATTATTAGGACGCCTCCGCGCTATTGGATTAAAGATTGCTATTGATGATTTTGGCATTGGTCACTCCTCGCTGGAATACTTACTTCGCTTTCCCATTGATACCATTAAAATTGATCGCACCTTTGTCACCAATATCACTCACGCCCAAGCCGACCGCGTGATCGTGCGAGCCGTGACCGCAATTGGGCAAACAATGGGATTAAGCGTGATTGCAGAAGGCGTCGAAACGCTGCGGCAATGTGATTTTATTGAAGCGTTGGGTGTTCATGAAATTCAAGGGTATTTAATTGGCAAACCAATGGCAGCGGCACAACTAGAAACATTGATTGCTGAATTTGTCCGCCCCGGTGCAGACCTCGCATTGAGCGATTAGCGCGTCATCACTCCGCGCTTGATTCATCATCCACAACCGCTTCATTGAGGCGTTCATCTTTAATAGCGTTGGGGCGGTACTGATCCAATTGCGTTTCAGTTAAACCGACCCGCGCTACTAAACGCGGCAATTCGTGTTGAGTATCATTGGTTAATAACAGGTGCGCAATGCGCATCACCAGCGCATCAATTTTTACCGTACCCGACGGCAATAAATGAGCGGCACCGATGCGCCCGCGAATAGTATTGGGGATATTCCATTGCGTTTTAATCCGATTTCCAGTGGCAGCAGAATAGGCTTTCAGAGTTGCGGTGCAATCTTCTTCACTCAATGAATAACCCAAATCAAGCCACGCCTGCATCACTTGCAATAACGACAATTCGCCCACCCGATACAACATACACGCCGAACGCGCCGCATTAAAACTGAAACTCAACGTTGCCGACAATTTCATAATCACTTCTGCTAATGCCAAGCCGTCGCGTTGATATTTATTCTGGTGGGCAATGAGAAACTCTTGGCGCAAATGACTACCGGGATGCAACGACATTTCCACTGCCAAATTAATAAATCCATCTAAACCGACAGCTTGAATTGCGTTTTCAAAAGTTTCAACTGATTCCATGCCTTGAACGTATTGACCGCTATTCGCTAAACTTAATAGCCGAAACACCAACGCGGGATGAAATTGGCAGCGCCGCAAAACCCGCACACGCTCTCCAGCCGTAGCGGTGCGCATTCCTTCAATCGAATTCACCAATGCCGGATCAATTGGCAATCCTAGCGTGCCTTTATTCATCTGAAAATGAATAAAATCCTCAAAACTTTCAAAATGACCGGTAGCGGGTGAAGGTGAAGATGGTTCCGGCAGCGCCATTATTTCGCCAAGTCGTGCCATCACTTGCTTGGCATTAAACGGTTTTACAATAAACGCATCGACTTGATAAGCGCGAGCTGACAGAATGACATCGCGCTCGGCGTGACCAGAAATCATCACGCATTTTACTGTCGTATCAGCGCGTCTGATTTGCTTCAAAATCTCAATGCCGCTCATGCCCGGCAAAGCCCAATCTAAGAGAATGAGATCAGCGCCATGATCGCGCCATTGCTCCAAACCGGAAGCAGCATCAGACGCTAAATAAACACTGGTGTTTGTCCATAATCGTTTTACCAATTGCACCAAAAGTGCGCCAGTTGAGGCATCATCTTCAATTACAATGATACGCATTGGAAATCTCTATATTCAGATCGTGAGCAATCATTTAGATATTAAATTGCGCCAGCCGCTCTTGTAATTGCGCAGCCAAGCGTGCCAATTCTTCACTTGCCGTTGCAATATGCGCTGAACCAGTAGCCGTTTGATCCACCGTGCCAGAAATCGTATGGATATTGCGATTGATTTCTTCTGCAACGGCGCTTTGTTCTTCCGCCGCACTAGCAATTTGGCGGTTCATATCATTGATGCTCGTAATTGACACGCTAATCACATGTAATGATTCGCCAGCTTGTCGCGCTTGAGCGACACTTTCTCGCGCTTTCACTTGCCCTTTTTCCATCACCTGTACAGCACCGGCTGAACTATTTTGCACCCGTTCAATTTTCGCTTGAATATCTAAAATTGATGATTGTGTGCGACTTGCCAGCGTGCGTACTTCTGCTGCAACTACCGCAAATCCGCGTCCTTGTTCACCCGCTCGCGCCGCTTCAATTGCGGCATTCAATGCTAATAAATTGGTTTGTTCTGCTACGCCACGAATGACATCTAATACCGCACCAATTTCAGTACTATCAACGGACAATTGCGCAATCACTGCGCCGGCGGCTTCCACTTCTTGCGCTAATGCTTCAATAGCGGCAACCGTTCGCATCACAACCTTGCTGCCGGCTTCGGTTTCTTGATCCGTTTCACGCGCAGCAGTTGCGGCAGCAGCAGCATGACGCGCAACTTCTTCTACCGTCGTACTCATTTCATTCATGGCAGTGACGACTTGATCGGTTTCAGATTGTTCTAAACGCACTTGTTCGCGCATTTGTTCACTGGTTGCTGACAATTGTTCTGCTGCTGCGGCAACCTGCACACTGGCTGTCGTCACTTCATTTAATACGCGCCGCATATTTGTCACCATGTGCGCAAAAGCGGCTAATAAACTATCGGTATCATCAGGGCGTAATGCAATTGGTGTGGTGAAATCACCGGCAGTAACGCGATTGACGATATTGACTACCACCGCTGGCTCGCCGCCAATATGTCGCAAGGTGTCGCGGGTAATAAATAAGCCTAAACCAACCGCTAAACTCAACGCGAATACAATGCCAACGCTCATCCATTGAAACATTTGTCCAGATTCTTTTAATGCCAGCTCAACGGCGGCGTGAGTGCTTTGATTATTAAATGCAATCATTGTATCAATGAGTACGCCAACTCGGTCGGATACCTGCGTCATTTTTTTCACTAAGCTAATAAATTCTTCATACAATGGTGCGTAGGATTCCGCAGTTGGCGCTTGTGCCATTTTCAAGAGCAGTTGATCGACGGGAATATAGTTTGCTCGCCATGCTGAATATTCGGTCTTAAACACCTGATTGACCGCTTTTTCATCGCTACTTTTTGGTAATTTTTCATACGCTGCAATAGCGTCTTCAACAATTTTCCACGATGCCAAGCGTTGCCGAGAAATCAACTCTAATGCTGCCGCTGTTTCGGCAGTCCAATTCACATGCGCCATGATGGTACGGGTTTGGGTGCGAACCTGTAAGCGTTCGATGTTCATCCGATCTAATTCAATAATTGCAGGTAAGCGCGTTTGTCCGATCATTTCGATATGATTGCGCATATCTATTTCGCCTTTTATTCCAATTAAACCGACGACCAATACGATCATTGCTACTGATAAAAAACTGACGATTAACTTGACGCTCAAACGCATATTCTTCATGTAATGCTCCATATAAAACCTTGCTGCTAAAAGGCAAGTACAATAGATTGAATCACGATAAAGTGGTGAGTTTTAATGAGGGTAAACATTAAAAAAAGCACTTTCAGCGCGGTGGTTAGCGGATCGTGCAGTTCATTAGTTTATCAGTTTTCGCTAAAACAACGGGTGCAGCGGTAAATTGGCGCTGATTTTATTCCCGTGAGTGTAAGGGTGCGACTGTTGACTTTATCGGTCATTTGTCAATTATGTGATAAAAATCAGTATTTTTTTGCAGTCTGCTTCTGGGGTCTGGCAGCTTTTTGGCGGGCGCGAGCGACCGGCGCGGGGGCGCAGCCCTTCCTGATATGATTGCCCCAGACAGCAGCACGATCCCTTTCATCGCTGATCTGTCGCACCAATCTGCGTCACAGTTGACGAGCGTTCCAGCTCCATCGCGTCCGCTGCCGTCAGCTAAGAAGTGCGTGTATTGCTTGATTTCATTGCAAATGAGGAGACTGGCTCATGCTCGATAGCTCCATGATTGAACTCTCGCGCTGGCAGTTTGCCAGCACGGCGCTGTATCACTTTTTGTTTGTTCCGTTGACGCTCGGTTTGTCGTGGATTTTGGTCATCATGGAAAGCGTGTATGTGATGACTGGGCGCGAGATTTACCGCGATATGGTCAAGTTTTGGGGCAAATTATTCGGAATTAACTTCGCGCTCGGTGTCACCACCGGCTTAACGATGGAATTCCAATTCGGCACCAATTGGGCGTATTACAGCCATTATGTTGGCGACGTGTTTGGCGCTCCCTTGGCAATTGAAGGCTTGATGGCGTTCTTTTTGGAATCGACCTTCATTGGCTTGTTTTTCCTCGGCTGGGAACGCCTGAGCAAGCGCCAGCATCTGGGCGTCACCTTTTTAATGGCGTTCGGCTCCAACCTGTCGGCGCTGTGGATTTTGATCGCCAACGGCTGGATGCAAAATCCGGTCGGCGCAGAATTCAGCTTTGAAACCATGCGCATGGAAATGACCAGCTTTGCCGAATTGGTCACGAATCCGGTCGCGCAGGTCAAATTCGTCCACACCGTCGCTGCCGGTTATGTCACTGCGTCGATGTTCGTGCTCGGCATCAGCGCGTGGTACATGTTGAAAGGGCGCGATCTCGCCTTTGCCAAACGCTCGTTTTCCGTCGCCGTCGGCTTTGGCATGGCGTCGATTTTGTCGGTGATTTTGCTCGGCGATGAATCCGGTTATGAGGTCGGCGACATTCAACGGGTGAAATTGGCGGCGATTGAAGCGGAATGGGAAACCGAACCCGCACCAGCGGCGTTCACCGTGTACGGCAATCCCAATAACGACGACCGCGAAACCCACGACGCGATCAAAATCCCGTGGCTGCTGGGTTTGATCGCCACCCGCTCGCTCGACACCGAAGTCAAAGGTTTGAAAGATTTGATGGCGGAGCACGAGGTGCGGATTCGTAACGGCATGATTGCGTACGAGTATTTGGAATTGCTGCGCGGCGGCGCGGACACGCCGGAGAATCGCACCGCATTTGAAAAGCACAAGGCGGATTTAGGCTACGGGCTACTGCTCAAAACCTATGTCGAGAATCCCGCACAAGCCAGCGAGGAGCAAATCCAACTGGCGGTCAAGGATTCGATTCCCGAAGTCGCGCCGATTTTCTGGGCATTTCGCGTGATGGTGGGCGCGGGTGTGTGGATGTTGCTGCTGCTGGTGCTGGGATTTTATTTCAACGCCAAGCGCGTGATTCAACAGCAACGCTGGCTGCTGTGGCTGTTTTTATTCAGCATTCCGATGCCTTGGATTGCAGTGGAAACCGGCTGGTTTGTCGCGGAATTCGGTCGCCAACCGTGGGCGATTGGTGAAGTGCTGCCGACCAGCATCGCCGCTTCTAGCCTGACTGCGAACGATCTCATCATCAGCATATCCGGGTTCCTGATCTTCTATACCACGTTGTTTATGATCGAAATGTTCCTGATGGTGAAGTTTGCGCGGCTGGGGCCGAGTTCGCTCCACACCGGGCGCTACCATCACGAACAGAGCGGTCACGCCGGCGGGATGACGCCAGCCACCGCGCCGCAAAAACCAGTCGAATAGCCGGAGTAGCAACGATGATTCTTGATTATGAAACGCTGAAAGTGGTGTGGTGGCTTTTAGTCGGCATCCTGCTGATTGGCTTTGCCGTCACCGACGGAATGGACATGGGCGTCGGCACCTTGCTGCCATTTTTGGGCAAAACCGACGACGAACGCCGCGTCATCATTAACACCATTGGCCCGCATTGGGACGGTAATCAGGTGTGGTTAATTACTGCTGGCGGCGCGATTTTCGCAGCGTGGCCGCTGGTTTATGCCGCAGCATTTTCCGGCTTTTATTTCGCCATGTTATTGGCGTTATTCGGGTTATTTTTCCGCCCGGTCGGATTTGATTATCGCAGCAAAATCGCCAATAAACATTGGCGCAATGCGTGGGATTGGGGCTTATTCATCGGCGGCGCAGTGCCCGCGCTCGTATTCGGGATTGCATTCGGCAATTTATTGCAAGGCGTCCCGTTTCATCTCGATGATTTCCTGCGTCCGTATTACAGCGGCAGCTTTTTAGGCTTACTCAATCCATTTGCGCTGCTGGCTGGCTTTATCAGCTTGGGAATGTTGACTTTGCACGGCGCAATTTGGCTGCAATTACGCACCGCTGAACCAATTGCCGAACGCGCAAAAGCAGTCACCAAACAGATTGGATTAGCCACCATCGCCGCATTCGCATTGGCTGGCATCTGGTTAGCGACTGGTATTGACGGATTCCGCGTTGTATCCGAGCACATTCCGAATGCCACGCCCAATCCTTTAACCAAAGAAGTGATACAAGAAGCTCATGCGTGGTTATCAAACTATGGCACTTATCCATTAACGCTGCTATTCCCATTATTGGGATTTGCGGGTTTAGGATTAAGCATTGTCGGTTCATTAAATGACCGCCCGGGTTGGGGGTTAGTTGCCAGTAGTTTGGGATTAACTGGGATTATTATGACAGCGGGCGCAGCGATGTTTCCGTTCATTATGCCCTCAACGACGCATCCGAATAGCAGTTTAATTGCATGGGATGCTGTATCCAGTCATTTAACCCTGAGCGTGATGTTTTGGGCAGCGGTGATCTTCATTCCGTTGATTTTACTGTATACCACCTGGACTTATGTAATGATGTGGCGGCGCGTCACAGTGGAAGAAATCCAAGCACAGGATCATCTCGCGTATTAAAAAAAGCGCAATTGGTGCCGCAAGACACTAATTGCGTTTTAGCGTCGAAACGCATTCAGCGCAACAAAGAGGAAGCAAACAATGTGGTATTTCGCTTGGTTATTAGGCGTGTTATTGGCGCTGGCATTCGGCATCATTAACGTCATGTGGTACGAATCAGAACAATGCGCCAACGGCGTTGCGAACGACGATCAAACCCCGCATTAACGGCAATTTCTAAACGTCACACTGTCAATTGCAGTGTGACGCGGAGCTGGCGCAATGAACCTACCAACAGCAACTGCACGACCGACTGGCGCTTTTATTGGCGCATCGTGGCTGGCGCTATTCATTGGCGCATTGACTTATCTGGCGGGATTGTGGAATGCGGCAATGCCACTGAATGAAAAAGGCTATTATCTCACGTTATTGTTATATGGTTTATTTGCCGCTGTCTCTTTACAAAAATCAGTACGCGACCGGCTCGAAGGCATTCCCGTCACCGGCTTATATTTCGGTTTATGTTGGCTATCATTGGGAATGTCGATTTTGTTATTAGCCGTTGGGTTATGGAATGCAACGCTGGCAGCAAGTGAAAAAGGCTTCTATGCCATGTCGTTTGTATTAAGCCTATTTGCTGCGGTTGCGGTACAAAAGAACGTCCGCGATCTGGCGTTATTAGCGCCCGCCGCGCCATTGTCAACTGACCACTTAAAAGACGCATCACATGATTGAAATTGAATATATTGTGAAAGATCATCACGGAGCGGAACGCTTGCGCACTCAAGATAAAAAAGCTGCTGATGCGTTTGATCGCATGTTGGAAAATGCCGAACGGCTGGCGCAATTGCTCCGCGCTGAAGGGATTGCGCGAGAACTATCGGAGACCGGCATGGACGAACTCACTTTTTATTTAGTGCGCAATGCCGCAACGGTGGAGCGTATTTTGAAAGGCAAAACAATTGAATTCACCACCGCAATTGATGCCGGCGCTGAGTGAGAGGTTTGATATGGTGCAAATGAATCAGAAAACCTTGGCGCGGTTGCGTTGTGAATTGCGGTGGCGCAGCGCGATTGCAAAACACTGTGATTGTTTTAGCACGGCGCGACTCAATTTATGGCGCGATTTTTTTCCGCAGGCGCTAGAAAGTGATTTAGATGGACGCTCGTTACATGACACGCGGCATTATTCCTTTGCAGCCGGTGAATTATTGGAAGCGCGGGATGAGCGCAAGTGTTTTCGTTTGAAATCGCATCAATTTAATCACCGCTTTGATAATAAGAATTGGATTGAAAAACGCAATGGACGTTTTTATCCACGCGGCATGTTGCAGGAATTGTCCACGATTTTTGCGGAAGATCGCCATCCGTTTCGTTTAATTGCGGATGCGGATACAAAAACGAAATTTTATGCCGATTTGAATCATCCGCTGGCAAGCTATCCCCTTGATTTGCAAGTGACAATTACCGGCTTGTGGGAGCAAGGCGAGCAGCGCGGCGGGCGCAGTCAGGATGTCGCGGCGTTGTTGACTGACAACGGTCCGGGAATGCAGACCCGCTGGCGCGAGCAAGCGACTGATTTTTGGTCAGATATGCCGTTTGTGCGCCGCGATTGTCGCTCTGATCTGGCGTTTTATGAGCAGCCGCGCTTGATCGCGCATCTCGATCAAACGGCGCAGGATGAATTGGCGGCGTTGCACGGACAATTGCTCGCATCAGGGAGTCAAGTGCTTGATTTAATGAGCAGTTGGCAGACGCATCTGCCGGCTGAATTGGAAGTGGCGGCGCTGGTGGGATTGGGATTAAATCAGGTCGAATTGGACGCCAATCCGCGTTTAACTGAGCGCGTGGTGCATGATCTTAATGCGGTGCCGCAATTGCCATTTGCAGATGGACAATTTGATGCGGTGATTTGCAGTTTGTCAATTGAATATCTGGTTGAACCAATTGCGGTATTGCGCGAAGTGGCGCGAGTTCTGAAAGCGGGTGGGTTGTGCGTGATTGGATTTTCTAATCGCTGGTTTCCCACCAAAACCATTCAATTGTGGGAGGGCATTCACGAATTCGAGCGCCCGGGTTTGGTGCTGGAGTATTTTCTCGCCGCTGGTGGTTTTACTGAATTGGAAACCTACAGTTTGCGCGGGCTGCTGCGTCCAGATGATGATAAATATGCGGGGCAAATGGCGTTGTCGGATCCAATTTATGCAGTGTGGGGGCGGGCTATTTAAGTGGTCAGCGGCGGGTCTAATTCTGCGAGTTCCAATAACTGTTTTATATCAAGCACCTGCACCTGCGTTCCCTGCACTTGAATCACGCCCTGCTCGCTCAACGCTTTCATCACGCGTGACAGCGTCTCCGGCTGCACCGACAGCCGCGAGGCCAGCACCGCTTTCCGCACTTCCAAATCGATCACCATCTGCGGCAGCGTCCGTTTGCTGACCAGATACCGCGCCACGCGGCTGGTCGCGGTGTGCAGCGTCAACTCGTCAATCTCGCCGATCAACCCGCGCAGGCGCTGGCTCAACACGCCGAGCAGTTGAAAACAGGTGTCCACCGACTCGCGCAGCATCTGCGCAAAATCCGCGCCATCAATGGCGATCAAGCGCGATGGCACCAACGCAGCGGCGCAGACCGGATAGCGCGGAGCGTTGAGAAATACCAGCGCCTCGGCGAACGTTTGCCCCGGATTGACGATCTCAATCACCTTTTCTGCGCCATCGGCAGACAGGCGAAAGAGCCGCATCTGCCCGGCGAGCAGCAAATAAAACCGCGTCGCCGCCTCGCCCTGACTGAATAACAACTGCTCGGCAGCCAGCGTCACGCGGCTGGCATGACGACTGATCCGCGTCAATTGCGCCGGTTCGAGCCGCGAAAACAACGTCCCTTGGCGCAATTCGTCACGCATCAAGCCGTCGCCAACAATTCATCACTCCACGCCACCGCTTCCGCCAGCGTAATTGCCAGCGGCACCGTCGGTCGCAGCGGGCGCTGGCGCAAAATGACGCGAATCCCGCGCTCACGCGCTGCAATCAACTTGGCGGCGGTTGCCGTCCCGCCGCTGTTTTTACAGACGATGGTGTCAATCGCATGTTCCGCCAACAACGCCCGCTCACTGGCGAGATCAAACGGCCCCCGCGCCAGCAGCAGTTGTGACGCCGGAAAATGCAACGTCGGCTCCGGTGCGGTGACGACGCGAATTAAAAACCACAGCCGTTCAATCCCCGCAAAAGGCGCTAATTCCTGTCGCCCCATTGCCAGAAAAACCCGCTGCGCCCCATCGCGCACCAACGCCGCCAGCGCCTGCTCCCAATGCTCCACGAATTCCCAGCGATCTTCTGGCTCCGGCGTCCACGCCGGGCGCTCCAACCGCAGCAGCGGCAACATCGTCTCCCGGCACGCCGCCTCCGCATTCCACGCCATGCCCGCTGCGAACGGATGCGTGGCATCAATCACCGCATCAATTTGTTTTTCAATGAGATAGCTGACGAGTCCCGGCACGCCACCAAAGCCGCCCACCCGCAGCTCTCCCGCTGGCTGGCGCGGCGCGGCAGTGCGCCCCGCCAACGACGTGATGACCTGCAAACCAACACGCGGCACAAGTGCCGCTGCCAGCGCGTAGGCCTCAGTTGTGCCCCCCAAAATCAGCACCCGTTTGGTCATGTCGTGATTCCATCTGTCGCCACCGCCGCGCCAGCACTGACCAGCGCCGCGCCACCCGACTTTGGCGGCACCACTCCAAACGCATCTTCTGGTTCGCGCATCGGTCGCCCCGCCATGATGTCGTCGATTTGATCGCGGGCGATGGTCTCAAATCGCAGCAGCGCCTCAGCCATGACGTGCAGCTTGTCGAGATGTTCTTCCAAAATGTGCTGTGCCCGCTGATAGTTACGATCAATGATGATCCGCACTTCCTTGTCAATCGTCAGCGCCGTTTCCGGCGACACATGTCGATGCTGCGTCACCGAGCGTCCCAAAAACACCTCGCCTTCATCCTCGGCATACGCCAACGGCCCCAGCCCATCCGACAAGCCAAAGCGCGTCACCATATTGCGAGCGATTTCCGTTGCCCGCTCGATGTCATTGGATGCGCCCGTCGTGACCTGCTCCACCCCAAAAATCATCTCTTCCGCCAACCGCCCGCCAAATAAGCTGGAAATCTGACTTTCGAGCTGGCGCTTGCTCATGCTGTAACGATCACGCTCCGGCAAAAACAACGTCACCCCCAGCGCCCGCCCACGCGGAATGATGCTGACTTTATGCACCGGATCGTGTTCCGGCACCGAGCGCCCGACGATCACATGCCCGGCTTCGTGATACGCAGTCAGCTTGCGCTCCGCTTCCGACATCACCAGACTGCGCCGCTCCGCGCCCATCATAATTTTGTCTTTTGCCTTTTCAAACAACGCCATCGACACTTCTGACTCATCACTTCGTGCCGCAAACAGCGCCGCTTCATTGACTAAATTGGCGAGATCAGCGCCCGAAAAGCCCGGCGTTCCCCGCGCAATCGTCTTGGCATCCACATCCGCTGCCAGCGGCACCTTGCGCATGTGAACTTCCAGAATTGCCGCCCGCCCCGCCAAATCCGGCAAGCCCACCACCACCTGCCGATCAAAACGTCCCGGCCGCAGCAGCGCCGGATCAAGCACATCGGAGCGATTTGTCGCCGCAATCACGATCACGCCCTCGTTGCCAGTAAAGCCGTCCATTTCCACCAGCAACTGATTCAAGGTCTGCTCGCGTTCATCGTGACCGCCGCCGAGACCGGCACCGCGTTTGCGCCCGACCGCGTCGATCTCATCAATAAAAATGATGCACGGCGCACTTTTCTTCGCTTGTTCAAACAGATCGCGCACCCGTGACGCGCCCACGCCGACAAACATTTCCACGAAATCAGAGCCAGAAATGCTGAAAAACGGCACCTTCGCCTCGCCCGCAATCGCTCGCGCCAGCAGCGTTTTACCCGTGCCGGGCGGCCCCACCATCAACACGCCACGCGGAATGCGCCCGCCGAGATTGGTGAATTTTTGCGGGCTGCGCAGAAAATCAACCAATTCGCCGACTTCCTCCTTCGCCTCGTCCACGCCGGCGACATCGCGCAGCGTCACCTTGACATCACCTTCCGCGTGTTGACGGGCGCGACTTTTGCCGAAATTAAACAGCCCGCCGCTGCCACCCGCGCCACCGCCGCGCCGCAGCAGCCAAATCCACACTCCCGCCAACACGATGAACGGCAGCCACGCGGCGAGCAGTTGCATGATCACGCCCGGCTCGGCAGGTGGCTCGGCGCGGATGGTGACGCCGTGCTTGAGCAGGTCGCTGACCAAGCCCGGATCGCCCGGATCATAGGTTTCAAAGCGCGAGCCGTCGGTACGCACGCCCAGCACGGTTTGATCCTGAATCGTCACCTCCTGAATCGCGCCGTCGTTGATTTCGCGCAAAAACTGGCTGTAACTCAGCGGCCGGATGTCGAGCTTGTTGGCGAAAAATAAATTATTGACCGTCATCGCCAGCCAGATGCTGACGCCAACCCACAGAAAAACTTGCAAAATTTTAGAATTCATACCGCAAACGGGCCTCGTGACTCATCAATTGAAACGACGCGGGAGCGCGTCAGAACCAAGCAAACAGCCAAGAATTTGGCTTACCGGGTTGAGTGTACCGGAGATTGGCATTACGGGCGGTCAGTGCAATAGCGCCGCGCTGATTGCAGCAAACCCGTTATCCTTGCGCCTGTTTTGAACCTTAATTGAACGGCACCTGCTGATGTCTCTCGGTTCCATCATGGTTGATTGTGCGGGAACGGCGTTGACCGCTGAAGACCGCGACTTGCTGCGCCAGCCCGCCGTCGCCGGGGTAATTTTATTTGCCCGCAATTACGCCGATCCCGCGCAACTCGCCGCGCTGACGGCAGAGATAGCCGCGCTGCGCGAACCGCCGTTATTGATCGCAGTCGATCAAGAAGGCGGACGGGTGCAACGCTGTCGTGACGGCTTCACCCGCCTGCCTGCCGCCGCCCACTTCGGTCAGATTTATGCTCACGATCCGCAAGCCGCGCTGGCGCAGTGCGAGAGTGCCGGCTGGGTGATGGCAGCCGAATTACGCGCAGTCGGCGTTGATTTCAGCTTTGCGCCGGTGCTCGACGTGGAGTGCGGCATCAGCCAAGTGATCGGTGATCGCGGTTTCGCAGACCATCCGACGGCGGTGAGCGCGTTAGCAATGGCATGGCGGCGCGGCGTGCAGCGAGCCGGCATGATCGCAGTGGGCAAACATTTTCCCGGACATGGCAGCGTCGCCGCCGATTCGCATCTCGCGCTGCCCATTGACGACCGCCCGCTGCTGGCGCTGGCGCAGCACGATCTGCTCCCGTTTCAACACCTGATCGCGCACGGGCTAGAAGCGGTGATGCCCGCGCATGTCGTGTACCCGCAAATCGACGCGCAGCCCGCTGGTTTTTCGGCAATCTGGCTGCGCGAGATTTTACGCAACCAGTTGAATTTCAAAGGGATCATTTTTAGCGATGATCTCAACATGGCGGCCGCCAGCGCCGGCGGTGATTATGTCGCACGGGCGCAAGCGGCAGCGGCTGCCGGTTGCGATCTGCTCTTAATTTGCAACAATCGTCCCGCTGCCGCGCAGATCGTCGCCGCGTTCAATGCGCACCCCGCCATCCCCCGCACCATCGCATTGCACGGACGCGCTGGCGCATTGAATTGGCAGCAATTGCACGACAATAGCGACTGGCTGGACGCAATACGCCAACTCACCAACTTGGTTTGAATTCCACATTGAATAGATTAAATGACAACATCGCAATGATGCTGTAACAGAGCATTTACTCCAATATCAAGCGCGTATTTAATACAGCTAGATGCTATTCATTTGGCGCACAATCAGCAATGACTTATTACATTAAAGAACTCTTTTATAGCTTACAAGGCGAGGGCGTTCACAGCGGTCGCCCCGCGATCTTTTGCCGCTTTACGGGCTGCAATTTATGGTCGGGGCGCGACGTTGACCGCGCTCACGCTCGCTGCCGTTTTTGCGACACTGATTTTCGCGGCACCAACGGCAGCGGCGGCGGACGGTATTCCAGCGCCAGCGCGTTAGTGAACCAAATCAGCGCGTTATGGCCAGCACCGGCAGTGCGGCCGTGGGTCGTGTGTACCGGTGGCGAACCCTTGCTGCAACTGGACGCGGCATTGATTGCGGCATTGCAGCAGCGCGGCTGCGCCGTCGCCGTCGAAACCAACGGCACCTTGCCCGCGCCGGCTGGATTGGATTGGCTTTGCGTCAGCCCCAAAGCTGGCGCACCGCTGCGCCAAACCAGCGGCGATGAATTGAAATTGGTTTATCCGCAAGTGGGCGCACCGCCAGAACAGTTTTCTCATTTACCGTTTCAACATTTTTCATTGCAACCGTTAGCTGATGTCAATTGCGCCGCCCACACTGCGCAAGCGATTGCATATTGCCAAGCACATCCGCAATGGCGGTTAAGTTTACAAACGCATAAATTATTAGGGATTCCCTAATTTTCACCGCAGTTTAACCACCCACAAAGAGGCATGAAGTATGGATATTGCAGCAATTAACGCTCGGTTTGGCGTCCCCGGCAGTGTGCAATTCAGCGAGGGACGCGGCGGGCTGATGATGATTGAAATTCATAATGACTTGGCAACGGCGACCATTTCACCGTATGCCGGACAAGTATTGGCGTATCGTCCGCACAATGCTCCCGATGAATTGCTATTTGTGAGTGAGCGGGCGTATTACACAGCAGGTAAAGCAATTAAAGGCGGAATTCCAATTTGTTGGCCGTGGTTTGGTGCTGATCCAGAGAAAAAAGGGCGCGGTGGACATGGTTTTGTCCGCGCTTGGGCGTGGGCGGTGCGCAATTGTGAGACGCTGCCGCATGGCGCATCGCGCATCACGCTTGGTTTAACGGATGACGATGAGAGCCGCGCAATTTGGCCAGCGGCATTTGATTTGACGTTGGAAATCACAGTGGGCGCGACGTTGGCAGTGACGCTCACCACACGCAATTTGAGTACGGAACCACTGCAAATCACCCAAGGATTGCATACTTATTTCAAAGTCGGTGATGCAACACAGGTGCGCGTCGTGGGATTAGATGGCTGTCATTATCTTGATAAAGCGGTAGGCGCAAAAGAGGCACCTATTCTGCAACAGGGCGCAGTGACGGTCGCTGGTGAAGTCAATCGCATTTATGAACAGGTGCCGGCGCAATTGCAGCTTGAAGACCCAGTATTAAATCGCCGCATTATTATTGATGGTGCGCATAGCAATACTTGCGTGGTTTGGAATCCTTGGGTAGAGACGGCGCACGCGATGGATGATTTAGATGATCGTGATTATTTGCGGTTTATTTGTGTCGAAACGGTCAACACTGCGTCAGAAGTGATTGAGATTTTACCGCAAGCAGAAGCGCACATTGGCGCAGAATATCGTATTGAGTTGCTCGCGCCATGAATTCAGCAAATGGCGGTGGTCAATCCGCGCAAACTGCACAATTGCACGAAGTGTTGTGGGATGAGTGGTTGCAATGGGCGGCGGCACACGCAGTGACTGTGCCGGCGACCACCGCCTTTGCGGAAGCGCGGGCGCGAGTGTGGGCGGCAAGTGAATTCGTCGCCACCTCGGTAGCGCGGCATCCGCTTGAATTTGCTGAATTAGTCGCCGACGCAGTGCTGATGCGACCGTATCAAGCCGCTGAATTGGCGCAGCGGCTCGCTGCTGCGCTCGCTACCGTCAGCGATGACGCGAGTTTGCAGCGGGCGCTGCGCCAGTTCCGGCGCCGCGAAATGGTGCGAATTATTTGGCGCGATCTGGCGGGCTGGGCGACGTTGCCAGAAACGCTGGAGGAGTTGTCGGAGCTGGCGGATGTCTGCATTTGCCAAGCCCTTGATTTACTTCACGGTTGGACGTGCGCCGAATTCGGTACGCCTCGCGCCAGCGCCGAGCGCGAGATGCAGATGATCGTGCTGGCGATGGGTAAATTGGGGGCGCGAGAACTCAATCTCAGCTCCGATATTGATTTGATTTTTGCCTTTCCGCAGGCCGGCGAGGTGACGGGCGGCAGCCGTCCGCTGACGCATGAGCAATTTTTTGTGCGGCTGGCGCGGCGGCTGGTGCAAACGCTCGCCAATCAAACCGCCGACGGCTTTGTGTTTCGGGTCGATACGCGGCTGCGTCCGTTTGGCGAAGCGGGCCCGTTGGCGATGAATTTTCAAGCACTTGAGGCGTATTACCAATCACAAGCGCGGGAATGGGAACGCTACGCGATGATTAAAGCGCGTCCGGTCACGGGCGATCCCGCTGACATCGCGCAATTGATGGCGATGCTGCGGCCATTTGTGTATCGGCGTTATTTGGACTTTGGCGCATTTGATTCATTGCGTGAATTAAAACGGATGATTGCCAAAGAATTATATCGGCGTGGCATGGATGCCAATATCAAATTGGGGCCCGGCGGTATTCGTGAAATTGAATTCATCGGGCAGGCTTTTCAATTGGTACGCGGTGGGCGTGATCCTGAATTGCAGGTGCGCCCCATTCGGCAGGTATTGGCGCAATTGGCGCGGAAACAGTTGTTGCCAGCGGCGGCGGTGGCGGAACTGGATGCGGCGTATGAATTTTTGCGTTTGGTGGAAAACCGTTTGCAGGCTTACCGCGATAAACAAACCCATCTGTTGCCCGATGATGACGCCGGACGCGAGCGGCTGGCGCGGGCGATGAACTGCGCTGATTGGGACAGCTTCTCTGCCGCGTTAAATGCGCATCGCCAGCGGGTGCAGCAGCATTTCGATCAGGTGTTTGCTTTGTCCGAAGCGCCAGCAACGGGCGATGACGGGGCGCAGTTGCTGGGATTGGGCGCTGCGGATGCCGCGCAGGAAGTGGCGACGTTGGCGCAACTCGGTTTTGCCGAGGCGGAGGCGGTGCGCACGGTGCTGGCGCAATTCCGCGACGCGACGGCGCGTAAAGGTTTGAGCGAAAAAGGGCGCGACCGTTTGGCGCAGGTGTTGCCGCTGGCGGTGCGCCTCAGCGCCAGCACTGCCGCGCCGTTGCTGACGTTGACGCGAGTGTTGCGGGTGTTGGAAACCATCGCGCAGCGCACTGCGTATTTGGCGATGTTGCTGGAAGCGCCGGAGATTTTGGCGCAACTGGTGCGACTGGCGGCGATGAGCGCGTGGTTTACCGATCAAATTGGGCGGCAGCCGCTGTTGCTGGATGAGTTGATTGATCCGCGCCGGTTATATGCACCGCTGCGGCGGGAGGAATTGGAAGCCGAATTGGATGCGCTGTTGCAGCCGGTGGCGGTGGAAGATTTGGAGCAGCAGATGGCGCGGCTGCATCAATTCGTGCAGGGCAATGTGCTGCGGGTGGCGGCGGCGGATTTGACGGCGGTGATTCCGCTGATGGTGGTCAGTGATTATCTGACTGAGATTGCGGAGGTGGCGCTGGCGCGAGTGCTGCGGGTGGCAGCCGCGCATCTGTATCAGCAACACGGGCGACCGACGGCGATCAGCGGCGCGGATAGCGGGTTTTTGGTGATCGGTTACGGCAAGCTCGGCGGGATTGAATTGGGCTATGGCTCGGATTTGGACTTGGTGTTTGTACACGGCAGTGCGGACGTGCTGGCGCTGACGGACGGTGCGAAGTCGGTGAGCAATGTGCAGTTTTATGCGCGACTGGGGCAGCGGATGATTCACATGCTAACCACGCGCACCTTGTCGGGGGCGCTGTATGACATCGACACGCGGCTGCGCCCGGACGGAAATAAAGGGCTGCTGGTGCGCTCGCTGACTGCTTTTGCGGCATATCAGGAGCAGGAGGCGTGGACTTGGGAACATCAGGCGTTGGTGCGAGCGCGTCCGGTGGCGGGTGATCCGGTGCTGGCGCAGCAGTTCGCGGCAATTCGTCACGCGGTGTTACAGCGGCGGCGCGATCCTGAGCAATTGCAGCGGGCGGTGCGCGAGATGCGCGAGAAAATGCGCAGCACTTTGGATAAAAGCACCGCGCAAGCGTTTGATCTCAAGCAGGGTGTGGGCGGTATTGCCGATATTGAGTTCATGGTTCAATACGCGGTCTTGCGCTGGGCGGCGGATTATCCAGAGTTGACGGCGTGGACGGACAACATTCGGCTGCTGGACACGTTGGCGGCGTTGGGGCTGTTGCCGGGGCAGACGGCGCATCAACTTGCTGAGGCTTATAAAACACTGCGGGCGGTTTACCATCGCCACACGTTGGCGCAACAGCCACAACTGATTGCTGCCGATCACCTGCTGGTCGAACGCGAGCAGGTGCGGGAACTGTGGCGAGCATTGCTGGATGGCGATCATTAGATCATTGATTTTCTTGCGGAGTTGAACGATGGCGACGATGGAAGACCGCGACGGTCTGATTTGGTTAGATGGCGCAATGGTGCCTTGGCGCGAGGCGAAAACGCACGTCCTCACCCACACGCTGCATTACGGCATGGGCGTGTTTGAAGGGGTGCGGGCATATCAGACGGCGCAAGGTGCGGCGATTTTCCGCTTGGCCGAGCACACGCAGCGCCTGTTTAACTCCGCGCACATTTTGGGCATGAGCATTCCTTGGGATCAGGCGACGCTCAATGCGGCGCACTGCGCGGTGGTGCGCGAGAACAAGCTGGATTCCGCTTATATCCGCCCGATGTGTTTTTACGGCGCGGAAGGAATGGGGCTGCGAGCGGACAATTTGCAGGTGCATTGCATGGTGGCGGCGTGGGCGTGGGGCGCGTATCTCGGTGAGGAGAATATGCGCAACGGGATTCGCATCCGCGTCTCCTCGTTCACCCGTCATCACGTCAATATCACCATGTGCCGCGCTAAGGCGAACGGTAACTACATGAATTCGATGCTGGCGCTGCAAGAGGCGCTGCGCGATGGGTATGACGAGGCGCTGTTGTTGGATGCGTCTGGCTACGTGATGGAAGGCAGCGGCGAAAATATCTTCATCGTCCGCGATGGCGTTTTATACACGCCCGATTTGACCTCGGCGCTTGACGGGATCACGCGCCGCACCGTGATTGGCTTGTGCGCGGAATTGGGTTTGGCGGTGGTCGAGAAGCGCATCACCCGCGATGAGGTGTATATCGCTGATGAGGCGTTTTTCACCGGCACTGCGGCGGAGGTGACGCCGATCCGCGAGGTGGACGGACGCGCTATTGGCAGCGGCACTCGCGGCCCAATTACCGAACGGTTGCAGACGTTGTATTTCGATCAGGTACACGGGCGGCGGGACACGCATCCAGAATGGTTGACGGTGGTTTGAATCGCGTTGTCAGTTGGCAGTTGAATTCAAAACCATTAAATGATTCACCGGCAACTGTATTCTTTTTGACAAACGAATGAATGAAAAAAAGCGGCTCATATCAGCCGCTTTTTTATTAACCATTTCTGCGCTCGGTGATTAGTGTTGCGCGTGTAATTCTGCGGCTTGCAAGGTATTTTCTAATAAACTCGCAATCGTCATCGGCCCGACTCCGCCCGGCACCGGCGTGATCCACGCCGCCCGCTCCGCGCAGCTTGCAAAATCGACATCGCCAACCAACTTGCCATCCGCGCCGCGATTGATGCCGACATCAATCACCAGCGCCCCGGGTTTGATCCACGCGCCCGGCACAAATTGCGCTCGCCCCACCGCCGCCACCAGCACATCTGCCGCTTGCACCTTTGCCGCTAAGTCTTTGGTGCGGCTGTGGCAAATGGTCACGGTGCAACGCGCCGCCAGCAATTCCAGCGCCATCGGACGCCCGACGATGTTGGATTGTCCAATCACCACCGCATCTAAACCGCTCAGATCGCGCCCGGTGTGCGCCAGCAGCGTCATCACGCCTTTCGGCGTACACGGGCGCAGCAGCGGCATCCGCAGCACCAATCGCCCCACGTTATACGGATGAAAGCCATCGACATCTTTGGTGGGCGCGATGCGTTCAATTACCGCTTCTTCATCCATCTGCGGCGGCAGCGGCAATTGCACCAAAATCCCGTCCAGCAATGGATCAGTATTGAGATGATCAATCAACGCTAATAAATCGCTTTGCGCAGTGGTAGCCGGCAGTGCATATAACTCGGAATGAAAACCGACTTCCGCGCAAGCCATTTGTTTATTACGCACATAAACCTCTGAGGCGGGATTATCGCCAACCATAATCACCGCCAAACCCGGCGCACGTTCACCGGCAGCGCGGCGATTGGCGATCTTTTCTTTAATATCGAGACGAATCGTTGCGGCAATGGTTTTGCCATCAAGAAGTTGTGCGGTCATAACAATCTCATTCAAAAGCCCCCCTTTGCAAAAGGGGGGTTGGGGGGATTTATGAAATCAGGAAGGGTTGGGGATTTACGACATCAGGGATTAAACCAACGGTTGTCCGTTAATTGCAAACGCCAGCGCGTCATTTTCAACCGTGATTTGCACCGAGCCGCCGCCAACTAATTCACCAAATAGCAATTCATTTGCCAGCGGCTTTTTAATGTGATTTTGAATCACCCGCGCCATCGGACGCGCACCCATTTTGGGATCGTAGCCTTTCAGCGCCAGCCATTCTCGCACTGCGGCATCAATACTCAAGCTGACCTTTTTCTCCTCCAATTGCTGTTCCAATTCAAAGACGAATTTATCCACCACGCTGCGAATCGTATCGGCATCAAGCGCCCCGAATTGCACCACCACATCTAAACGATTGCGGAATTCTGGCGAAAAATAACGCTTCAGCGCCTCTAAACCATCAGTTGCGTGATCCTGTTCTGTAAATCCAATGGAACGCCGCGCTGTTTCTTCTGCGCCTGCATTCGTTGTCATTACTAACACCACGCTGCGAAAATCTGCTTTGCGCCCGTTGTTATCCGTTAGCGTGCCGTGATCCATCACTTGCAACAGCAAATTAAAAACATCGGGATGCGCTTTTTCAATCTCGTCCAGTAATAACACCGAGTGCGGATGTTTATTGATTTGTTCGGTCAATAATCCGCCTTGGTCAAAACCAACATATCCGGGCGGCGCACCAATTAACCGCGAAACGGTGTGGCGTTCCATATATTCGGACATGTCAAAGCGCAGTAATTCCATGCCGAGAATGCGGGCGAGTTGGCGCGTGACTTCGGTTTTACCGACGCCGGTCGGGCCTGTAAATAAAAAGGAGCCAATCGGTTTACCGTCATTGCCCAGCCCAGAGCGATTCATCCGAATTGCGGCAGTGAGCGCATCAATTGCGGTATCTTGTCCATAAACCACTAATTTGAGATCACGATCCAAATTTTTGAGTGATTCGGTATCTGAAACGGAGACGCGCTTGGATGGAATCCGCGCCATCTTCGCTACAATTGCTTCCACATCAGCGACATCAATCCGCTTTTTACGTTTCGACGCACTTTTTAATTGCACATGCGCCCCGGCTTCATCAATCACGTCAATCGCTTTGTCGGGCAAATGACGATCATTGATATAACGGTTGGATAATTCGGCAGCAGCGCGGAGTGCTGGATTGGTGTAACTGACTTGATGATGCTGTTCAAAGCGCGATTTCAAGCCTTTAAGAATCTCAACCGTTTCTTCTACCGATGGCGCTTCCACGTCGATTTTTTGGAAACGCCGTGCCAGTGCCCGATCTTTCTCAAAAATACCGCGATATTCCTGATATGTGGTTGAACCAATGCAGCGTAAATCACCCGACGCCAACACGGGTTTAATCAGGTTGGATACATCCATGACGCCACCTGATGCTGAACCCGCGCCAATAATCGTGTGGATTTCATCAATAAATAAAATCGCGTGCGGCTGGCGTTTTAATTGCGCTAAAACCATTTTTAGGCGCTTTTCAAAATCGCCGCGATATTTGGTGCCGGCTACTAAGCCGCCGAGATCAAGCGCGTAAATCACGGCATCGCTCAATACTTCTGGAACTTGTCCAGCGACGATCATCCGCGCTAACCCTTCTGCAATTGCGGTTTTACCAACGCCAGCCTCGCCAACATATAGCGGGTTATTTTTACGGCGGCGACACAAAATTTGCAGGGTGCGTTCCACTTCGGCGGTGCGTCCAATCAACGGATCAATTCGTCCCTGTCGCGCTAATTCGTTGAGATTGGAGGTAAACCGATCCAGCGGGCTGGGCGTTGCGCCGTCTTTTTCATCGGCGCGGGCGTCGTCGCCGTCACCCTGCGCGTCATCATCTAGTGTTTCGCCGGGCACTTTAGAAATGCCGTGCGACATGTAGTTAATGACATCTAGCCGGGTGATATTTTGTTGATTTAATAAAAACACTGCTTGCGAATCCTGTTCGCTAAATAACGCGACCAGTACGTTGGCGCCGCTGACTTCTTTGCGCCCAGCGGATTGCACATGAAAGACGGCGCGTTGCAGCACGCGTTGAAAACCGAGCGTGGGTTGCGTTTCGCGTTCGTCGCTGGGAGTTAAGCGCGGGGTGGTTTCGTCAATGAAGGTGGTGACTTCGCGGCGCAGCCGGTCAGCATCAACGCCGCAGGCGCGAAGTACTTTGAATGCGCTGGAATTGTCGAGCAAAGATAACAGCATGTGCTCGACAGTGATGTATTCATATTTTTTGGCGCGAGCCTCTTTGAAAGTGTTATTTAGCGATAGCTCAAGTTCTTTGTTCAACATCAGCCTGTCCCCGGCGAAGAGTTAAAAAAATCACGAGTGGCGGTTAAATGCGCTCACATTTCTTCCATCGTACACAGCAGCGGGTGGTGGTGGCTGCGGGCGTAATCGTTGACGCGGGCGACCTTGGTTTCGGCGATGTCTTTGGGAAATACACCGCAGACACCTACGCCTCGTGTATGAATGTGAAGCATGATTTGTGTGGCGGTTTCCATCGGCATTCCAAAAAATTTCTGCAAAATCAATACGACGAAATCCATTGGGGTGTAGTCGTCATTTAATAACAGCACCTTAAATAAGGGCGGGCGCCGTAATTGCGGGCGGGCGGTTTGCACGGCTACCCCGGAATCAGGTTCATCTTTATGGTGGTGACTCATCCGGTTTTCCTAAAAAATCAGTGGCGCACTGCGTTAAAGTTATTGGGAGTGACGCGGTTAAAAACAGTTGGCAGTGATGAAGATGTGTGTCATCTGATTACGCCAGTAGGCGCTGCTTTTATTACTGCGTCACTCTTCAAAATATGCGCTCCGCCAGCGCGGATTACATGTGGTTGATGATTGCTGTGCCAAAGCCGGAACAACTGACTTTGGTGGCTCCGTCTAACATTCGCGCTAAATCGTAGGTGACGGTTTTGGCGTTAATTGCGCCTTCGACGCCTTTAATAATCAGGTCGGCTGCTTCTGTCCAACCTAAATGCCGTAGCATCATTTCTGCCGATAAAATCAAGGAGCTGGGGTTGACTTGATCTTTGCCGGCATATTTAGGCGCGGTGCCGTGCGTGGCTTCAAACATGGCGATGGAGTCGGATAAGTTTGCGCCGGGTGCCATGCCAATGCCGCCAACTTGTGCGGCTAAGGCGTCGGAAATGTAATCGCCGTTGAGATTTAAGGTGGCGATCACGGAGTAATCTGTGGGACGCAGTAAAATTTGTTGCAAAAAGGCGTCGGCAATCACGTCTTTAATGATGATCTCGGCTCCGGTCTGCGGGTGTTTGAAGCTGCACCAAGGGCCGCCGCCAATTTCAATTGCGCCGAATTCTTTTTTCGCAAGGTCGTAGCCCCATTGCTTAAATGCGCCTTCGGTGAATTTCATGATGTTGCCTTTGTGTACCAGCGTTACTGAGGAGCGGTGGTTGTCAATGGCGTATTGAATGGCTTTGCGGACGAGACGTTCGGTGCCGTCGCGGGAGACGGGTTTGATGCCGATGCCGGAGGTGGCGGGGAAGCGAATTTTGGTGACGCCCATTTCTTCGCGTAAAAATGCAATGACACGTTGCGCTTCGGGCGTTTCGGCTGCCCATTCAATGCCGGCATAAATGTCTTCGGAGTTTTCACGGAAGATGACCATGTCGGTGTGTTGCGGTTCTTTGAGCGGGCTGGGGGTGCCGCTGAAATAGCGCACGGGGCGCAGACAGACGTATAAATCAAGCTCTTGGCGGAGGGCGACGTTGAGGGAGCGGATGCCGCCGCCTATCGGGGTGGTTAAGGGGCCTTTGATGGAGACGACGTAGTCGCGCAGGGCGGTCATGGTCTCAGGCGGCAGCCAGACGTCGGGGCCGTACACTTGGGTGGCTTTTTCGCCGGCATAGACTTCTAGCCATTGAATCTGGCGGGTGCCGTAAGCCTTGGCGACGGCGGCGTCAACGACGCGGCGCATGACGGGGGTGATGTCGATGCCAATGCCGTCGCCTTCAATGTAGGGAATAATCGGCTGATCGGGTACGTTAAGTGTGTAGTCGGCGTTGACTTGAATGGGTTCGCCGCTGCTGGGTAGTTGGATTTTGTCGTCGCTCATTGGCTCTTTTTCTCGGAAATCATCATTAAAGTGAACATCCTAACATCGACTTTCACCGCCGCGCAGGGCGGTCTTTCTCCTTTGGTTGACGCGCCGCAGCGGGTGATGGTGGGGCTGTCGGGTGGGGTGGATTCGGCGGTGGCGGCGCATCTGTTGCTGGAGCAGGGTCTGCAGGTGGAGGCGCTGTTTATGAAAAATTGGGAGGAGGATGATCGCGCTGGCTATTGCGCGGCGGCGGAGGATTTGGCGGACGCGCAGGCGGTGGCGGATCGGCTGGGCATTCGGCTGCATACGGTGAATTTTTCCAGCGAATACTGGGAGCGGGTGTTTGAAAATTTTCTTCAAGAATACAAGGCGTTGCGGACGCCTAACCCGGATGTGTTGTGCAATCGTGAGATTAAGTTTTCTGCCTTTCTTGACCATGCGCTGGCGCTGGGCGCGGACGCGATGGCGACCGGTCACTATGCGCGGATCACCCACGATGCGAGCGGTTTTCACCTGCGTCTGGCGGCCGATGCGGCGAAAGATCAGACGTATTTCCTGCATCTGCTGAATCAGGCGCAACTGGGGCGGGCGCTGTTTCCGCTGGCGGCGCTGACGAAGCCGGAGGTGCGGGCGCTGGCGCGGCAGTTGGGATTGCAGCCGGCGGCTAAAAAAGACAGTACCGGTATTTGTTTCATCGGGGAGCGGCGGTTTCGGGAGTTTCTCGCGGCGTATCTGCCGATGACTCCGGGGCCGATTGAAACGCCGGAGGGGTTGCCGCTGGGCGAACATCAGGGGCTGGCGTTTTACACGCTCGGGCAGCGGCAGGGGCTGGGCGTCGGCGGGGTGGCGGGGCGAGAGGG
>NZ_NRRQ01000003.1 GCF_016583745.1 Chromatium okenii | reverse complement strand
AAGCGGTGCTTATAGAAGGCAAAAAAATCTGGTTGGCGTATTTCGCCCAGCGCGATCATCATGCCGTGCGCAGTGCATTAAAACTCAATCGCGCTGATGTCGGTTGGTATCAACTCCGCACCGCTGTGAAAAAACGCAATGAGCGCAGTAATCAAGTGCCGGTGCGTTTTGCGGCGTTTGAATTGGCATATAAAACCTTGACCGAGAAATTGCAGCCGCTGGTGTATGAATTGGGCTTTTTGCGTTGCTCGTAAGGCAATGAAAAACGCTATTATTGCTCAACGCTGATTCTGCAATCGTCACGCGAGATTGCGCTCTTTTACAAAACGCGCTGTTTTCTGTGGCACAATTTCAACACAATCAACAACTGCAAGGAGAACACGGTCGTGCGCATCATTCTGTTAGGTGGTCCCGGCGCTGGTAAAGGCACGCAAGCGGGTTTCATCAAAGCCCATTTTCAGATTCCGCAGATTTCAACCGGCGACATGCTCCGCGCTCACGTCAAAGCCGGCACCGAGCTGGGGATGGCGGCTAAGAAAATCATGGATGCAGGCGGGCTGGTGTCGGATGACATCATCATGGGCATGGTCAAAACGCGCATCACTGACGCCGATTGCGCCAGCGGTTATCTGTTTGACGGCTTTCCGCGCACCTTGCCGCAGGCGGATGCGCTCAAAGCCGCTGGCGTCAGCATTGATGCAGTGGTGGAAATCGCGGTGCCAGATGAGGAAATCATCCGCCGCATGTCGGGACGGCGCGTGCATCTGGCGTCCGGGCGCACCTATCACATCGCATTTAATCCGCCGCAACAGGAAGGGCTGGATGATGAAACCGGCGAGCCGTTGATTCAGCGCGAAGATGATCGTGAAGAAACGGTGATGGCGCGGCTGGCGGTCTATCACGAGCAAACCGAGCCGCTGATTGGCTATTACAGCAGTTGGGCGGCGCAAGGCGGTGCGGAAGCGCCAACGTATATCAAGGTTGCAGGTATTGGCACGGTGGATGAGATTCGCGCCCGTATTCTGGAACAGCTTGAAGTGAGTTAATTGGGTTTGGGCTGACGGTATGCGCATTGGTTGCCGCCAGCCTTGAAAACGGATTTATGCGGCGCAACTTGGTTTTTTCATTCACGTTTCATTCCATTGATTACCGAGGTTTTTTAAGATGGCTGTTATTGAACTCACGACCGCAACTTTTGAGCAAGCTGTGCAAAATAACGATTGCGTCATGATTGATTTTTGGGCTCCTTGGTGCGGTCCGTGTCGCTCATTTGCGCCGATTTATGACAAGGTTTCTGAAGATTTTCCTGACGTCGTGTTTGCCAAAGTGAATACGGAAGAGCATCAGGATATTGCCAGCCATTTTCAGATTCGCTCCATTCCGACGCTGATGATTTTCCGTGACCAGATTATCATCTTTTCTCAAGCTGGCGCATTGCCAGAAGGGGGTTTGCGTGAATTATTAACGCAAGCCAAGGCATTGGATATGGCAGAAGTGAAAAAGAGTATCGCTGAACAAGCCGGTCAATAACTGCGTCATTCGCACTTGTGAATGCAGCGCAATTCGCTGCATTCGCGCCAGAATTCCCATCGTTTTTCCCCGCCACTTCCCCGCTCGGTTTAATTCAAAATGCAGCCATTACAATTACTTGATGCCTCAGTGCGGGCGCAATTCCCGTTGTTTACGTCCACTGCGTCCGCGATGCCGCTGATTTATTTGGATAGCGCCGCCAGCACGCAACAGCCGACGGCGGTAATCGCAGCGGTCAGCGATTATCACCGCCAGTCACATGCCAACATTCATCGCGGCGTTTATCAGCTCTCGCAAACCGCGACGCGCTTATATGAAGAAGCGCGGTTGACGGTGGCTCGCTTTCTCAATGCGGCTGATCCGGCGGAGTGCATCTTTACTCGCGGCGCGACTGAGTCGATCAATTTGGTGGCGGCGTGTTGGGGCGCAGCGAATCTTCACGCAGGCGACGAGATCATTTTGTCCACCTTGGAGCACCATTCCAACATCGTGCCGTGGCAGCTCATCGCGCAGAAAACCGGCGCTCAGATTCGCGTGATTCCGATCAATGACGCGGGTGAGCTGGAGCTGGAGGCGTATCGGCAGTTGCTGTCGCCGCGCACCCGACTGGTGGCGGTCAATCAGGTATCGAACGCGCTGGGCACGATCAATCCGGTGCGCGAAATTATCGCGGCGGCGCACGCGGTGGGCGCGGTGGTGCTGATTGATGGGGCGCAGTGGGTGGCGCATGGCGTGACGGATGTGCAGGCGTTAGATGCTGATTTTTATGTGTTTTCCGGCCATAAACTGTACGGCCCGACCGGTATTGGCGTGTTATATGGCAAGCGTCATCTGCTTGACGCGATGCCGCCATATCAGGGCGGCGGCGACATGATTGAGCAGGTCACGTTTGAACGGACGACTTACGCGCCGCTGCCGAGCAAATACGAAGCGGGAACGCCGAACATTTCCGGTGCGGTCGGGCTGGCGACGGCGATCAAATGGGTGGAGGCGCTGGGGCTGGCGCAGATCAGCGCCCACGAACAGGCGTTGTTGCAACACGCGACGGCGCGGCTGAGTGCGATTTTTGGCTTAGAAATCAAAGGCACGGCGGCGCAAAAAAGCGGCGTGGTGTCGTGGGTGGTGGTTGATCCGCCGTTGTCCACGCTCGACATCGGTGTCGAGCTTGACCTGCGCGGGATTTGCATCCGCACCGGTCATCACTGCTGCCAGCCGTTGATGGAGCGGTTGGGAATTGCGGCGACGGCTCGCGCTTCTTTCGGCGTTTACAACAACTTAGATGACATCGACCGGCTGGCGGATGCGCTCACGGAAATTATCGCTGCCGCTCGCGCCAAACAAAGCGCGCAATTAGAAAAAGGTGGTTGGGAAGATTTGAAATTAACGACCGCTGCATCACCGGCAGCGGCAGCGGCTGAAATCGCCGAAGTATTTGAATTTTTACCAGATTGGCCGCAGCGCCATCAATATGTGATTGATTTAGGGGACAAATTGCCGCCAATGCCAGCAGCATTAAAAACAGCGGCAACCGCAGTGCATGGTTGTCAAAGTACGGTGCATATTGCGGCACGGCTTGCGCCGGGCAGCACCGATATGATTGAGTTTTTAGCGGATAGTGATGCAAATTTAGTGCGCGGTTTAATTGCGTTATTGCAGCAGCTTTATTCAGGGCAATCCGCAGCGGCAATTCTGGCATTTGATGCCGAAGCGTTTTTTGCCAGCATTGGTTTAGATCAACATTTAAGCATGTCGCGGCGGAATGGGTTAGCCGCAATGGTGCAGCGGGTGCGGCAATTGGCGCAGCGCGTGGTTATCTCGTAAATCCTCCTTTAATACAAAGCACGCTAAAGCCCCCCTTTGAAAAAGGGGGGTTTGGGGGGATTGGTCAATAAGGCTTTTTATGTTGTCATTCGATAAATTGAGCGAAAAACACAAATGAACATGAGTCTCTCAGCAAAACTCTATTCTATGGCTGCAATCATGGCGGCGCTGGTGATTGTGGGAGCCGTTTCTGGATATTTCGGTATCAAGCACTCGCTTGACAGCTTTTCTAATTTAATGGTCAAGGAAGAGGAACAGGTGAGAGTTGCGCTCAAAGCGCAAGTCTATTATGGAATGGCAGTGCGCGCTTTCAAAAATTATCTCATTCGCAAAGATGCCAAATATACACAGGAGTTCAATCAAGCTGCGGCTGCTATGAAAGCAGAATTAGAAGCGTATGCACGGTTAGCAGATTCTCAAGAAGAAAAAAATGCGATCAATAACGCAAGCAAAACCCTCACAGTGTTTGAACAGGCATTTTCAGAAATGTCGAAGCAACGCGAAATCAATACTGATATTCCCGCTATTGATAAGTTATTTGGACGTCCCGCCGCGCCGGTTTATGATGCGATTCTCGTTTTGGACGGAATTGCAAAAAAAGATTATGAACTGGAATATAAGCGCGTGGAGGCGCTGGCGTTACAAACTGGCGTGGTTTTAATTGTAGGCGGATTGCTTGGGATTGTGTTGATTATAGTCAGCAGTCATTTAATTATTCGGCGCATTTTGCTGGCGGTTCAGGCGGTGACGGCAGCAGCAAAGCGGGCAGCGGAGCGTGATCTCACAATGAAAGCAGAGGTTTTTGGCTCTGACGCAATTGCGATGATGGCACTTGACATCAATAAAATGATGGCAAATCTTGGCATCATCATCGGAAAAATGAATACCACCTCGGTTGCCGTGACGCAACGTTCTCAAGCCTTTTCTGCAACTGTTACCAATATCAGATTGAAAATGAATGAGCAGGCAACAAAGACAGCACATGTTGCCACTTCAGCAACTGAAATGTCTAAATCTATATTAGATATAGCAAGGAATACATCAAACATCGCTATTTCTGCAACCGCGACGCTGCAAACCGCTGATGAAGGTAAAAATGCAGTTGGTAAAACGGTTGCCGAAGTGAGTGAAATTGCAAAAACAGTAATGAGTTTGGCAACATTGGTGCATTCTCTTGGTGATCGCTCTAAACAAATTGGCGATATTGTCAATGTGATTAAAAATATCGCAGCGCAAACGAATTTGTTAGCACTAAATGCCGCTATTGAAGCAGCGAGAGCTGGAGAGCAAGGACGAGGCTTTGCGGTGGTGGCGGATGAAGTAAGAGAATTGGCGGAAAAAACTGCGCATTCAACAGCACAGATTAGCGCGATGATTGGCGCTATTCAAAGCGAAACTGCTGAAGCAGTTAAAACAATGGAAGATGGCTCAAAAAAAGTTGCTTCTGGGGTTGAATTGGCTTCATTGGCTGGTGTCGCGCTGGATCATATACATGAAAAAGTTGCGACCTTGCAGGGTATGGTTCAAGAAATTGCTTCTGCGACCGAGGAAATGTCGGCAGTTTCTAGTCAGATCAGCGGTGACATTAAAGTGATTGCAGCAGCATCACAGGAAACCAGCGTGTCATCGGTCGGGATTCAGGATGCAGCACTTGAATTAAATCAATTATCTTTGTCGATGCAGAACGAGGCAAATTTGTTTAGAATTTGAGTGCGTTTTTTAATTAAGCAAAAAATGCTTTTTCTCTTTGATGAAACCAAGGAAGCGAAAATGTCTGACGATAAACCACTGAGTGCTTCTGCATATCAGCATTCACAAGCGGTGAATTTTGAAAAAAGTTGTCAGTTGTCAGTAAAAAACACGGTTGGCACCGATCACTGACAACCGCCAACTCTTTCACCCCTACTATTTCGCCAAGTCACTGCACCGAATGTATCTCATCATCCTTCAAGAATTGCGCCCCGGTTTCATCTTGGAATTCGCGCAGTGATTCTTCAGCTTCCTGTTCTGACATACCCAAGCGCGTTGCTACGGCATCCAAACGATAAACCGGTTCTCCCGCAGCGGTATAACCATCCGGTTGTTCGGGCATCAAACCCATTTCCACCACCTTGTTGTGCATCATATCCAGAAAAGACTGCGGAGCGGTTTCCAGCATTCGTGCAAATGCCCGCGATGCTTCCGGGGAACCACCCAAACCGCGCTCGACCAATGCTGAGTATTCATTGCCTGCGTCAATAAAGGCGGCGGAAATTTCATCGTTATTCATCGTTGACCTCGGTTGTTGTGGAATTGATGTGATGACGCGCATCAGTGTTGATGAAACTTTGCTATTATAGCAACTTAACACAGTTAATTGAGTGGTCAGTAGCAACTGTTTTTACCGACAACTGACAACTTTTTGCAACTGCGTAACGCTTAAAACAGTAGACCGAATTTTCTGCAACACTGGCTCAAGATCATTTAACGCGGTGACAGCTATGCTAATGCGAACGCCTAAAAAACCCGCCACCAACGCACCTGACTCACGCCAATGAAAATTCTTGATCTGTATTTATCCGCCTTTGGCCCGTTCACCGACCGTCATCTTGATTTGAGTGGCGGCCAGCACGGGCTGCACATCATCTTTGGCGCGAATGAAGCTGGCAAAAGTTCCGCACTCCGCGCCCTGCGGTCGCTGCTGTTTGGCATTCCCAAGTTTACCAGCGACAACTTTCAACATGCTTATCAACAACTGCGCGTTGGTGGGCGCTTGCGTGCTGCTGATGGCACAGAAGTGGAGCTGTTTCGCCGCAAAGGGCAAAAACACACGCTGCGCGATGCCAACGACGCCGTGCTGGCCGATGACACCCTCACCCGCCTGCTCGGAGGCGTGGATGAACGCCTGTTTGAAAGGCAGTTTGGGATAGACCACGACTCCCTCATCAGCGGCGGACAAGCGGTGCTCGCCGAGCGCGGGCGGGAAGCGGAAACGTTGTTTGGTGCCGGTTTAGGAGGCGGCAACGTTCATGCCGTGCTCAAACGGCTGGATCAAGAAGCAACGGAATTATTTTCACCCCGCGCCAGCACCCGCCTGATCAACGCGCAGCTCAGTCAATTCGCGGAGTTAGAACGCCAACAGCGGCAGTTGGTGCTGTTGGGCAGCGCGTGGGAAGAGGCACGGGCGACGGTGCAGGAGCTGCGCCAACAACTGGCGGCAGTGGAGACAGAATTGTTGGCAGCCACGCGCCAGCGCAGTCGTTTGGAGCGCATTCGCCGCACGTTGCCCAATCTCGCCCGTCATGCGCAACTGCTGGCGCAGTTAGCAGAACTGCACGATGTCCCGCCGTTGAGCGCCGACTTTGGTAGCCGGCGCGAAGCGGCATGGAAACAACGGACGCTGGCGCTGGCGAGTCAAGCCAATGCCCAAGCGCGAGCAACGGCGCTGCGTCAGCAGGAAACGGCGCTGGTGATTCAAGCCGATTTATTGGCAGAAGCCGCCGTGATTGATGGGCTGTTGACGCAGTTGGGCAGTCACAACAAAGCCGCCATTGATCGGGTGCGTTTGGAAACGGATCGCCTCACTTGCAACCACCAAGCAGCGGCGTTGCTGGCACACACACATCCGACCGTGCCACTGGCAGCCGCGGGGCAACTGCAACCTCTGCTCCAACATCGGCATCAAGTCACCACCCTCGGCGGACAAGGTGAGGTGTTAGCAGCGGCGTTGGCGCAGACACGGGCGCAGCAAACGCAAACCACTGCGCTGCGCCAGCGCACGGAAGCGGCACTGGCAGCTTTACCGCAGCACATCGCGTGTGATGCCTTGCGTCATGCCATTGCGGAAGCGCGGCGAGCGGGCGATTTAGAGCGGACGTTGACGCAGGCGCAAGCGCAGCAGCAGCGCCATGATGAGGACTGTCAGCGCCAGCTCGCCGCGTTGACTGGCTGGACGGCTGATCTGACGGCGCTGTGCTGTGCTCCGTTGCCGACGGTGGCGACGGTGGAACGCTTTATCAAACAATTTCAAGAGCTTGATAACGCGCAGCAGCGGACTGGCAGCGCCCAGACTGAGGAACGTGCCGAACAGCAGCGGATGATGGAAAGCGTGCGAGCCTTACAACTGCTGGGCGCGGTGCCGACGGAAGCCGAGCTGGAGCTGGCGCGGCAACAGCGAGATGCCCTGTGGTTGCGCTTAAAAACGGGCTGGCTGGCAGGCACGGCGCGTCATGCCAGCGCCAGCGCGACTTCACCGCCGCTGGAGTTCAGTTTGCGGGAACCGGCAGCGCCCGCGCCCAAAAGTGACACCAAAACGGAGCGGTTCGCGCTGGCAGAGCAGGTGGATGCTGCGCTCGCTGCCGTCGATCAATTGGCAGATCGGCTGCGGCGCGAGGTCAAGCGGGTGCATGAGCAGGCCACCGCTACCGCTCGGCTGGAATTCTGTGCGCAGCGGCTGGAGGAATTGGCGCTGGTGGCAGCCGCGCAGCAGGAACGGCGCGAGCACTTGACGCAGGAGTGGCGGGCAATGTGGGCGGATTGTGCGGTGCAGCCGCTGCCGCCGCGTGAGATGTTGCAGTGGCTGACGCAAGCCAATCGTCTGCGTGAAGTGGTCAAACAAGCCGAAGACTGGCGGGCGCAATTGGCAGAATTGCAGACCACTTGCCAGCGACATATCGCGGCAGTGACAGCGGCGCTCACGACGATTGGCACAGCAGCAGTGCCGGCACCGGCGCGGTGGGGGGCGCTGTTGCTGCACGCGGAGGCGCAGGTCGCGGCGTTGCTGGAGACACAACGGCAGCGGATGTTGTTGACGCAGGAATTCACCCGCGTGGATGACAGCGCCCAGCGGCTGGCGACGGAAGTGGCGCAGCGGGAGGCGGATTGGCAGCAGTGGTCGCAAGCGTGGGCGACGTTGATGAGCACGTTGGGATTGCCGCCCACTGCCAGCGCCGCCACTGCATCCGCGCATCTCAACACCCTCAACGATTGTTTGGCGCTGCTGCACGAGGCGGAGCGACTCGCGGGGCGGATTGCTGGAATAGATCACGATGCGCAGACCTTCCGCGATCATGCCAGCGCGGTGTTGAGGCGCTTGGCACCGGATTTGTTGGCGCTGACGCTGGAAGACGGGGTGGCGCAGTTGCATCAACGGCTCGGTCAACAGCGCGAGGAGCGCAGTCGTTTACAGGAAGTGCAGCGGCAATTGGGCGCGGCGCTGGTGGAAAGTGAACAGGCAACGGCTCAACTCCACGCTGCGGAGGCGGTGTTGACGGCGCTGTGCCGGGAGGCGCACTGCGATGATGCGGAAGCGCTGGTGCTCGCCGAGCAGCGTGAGCAGCAGCGCCGCGATTGCCAGCAACGCTGTCTCGAAGTCGAGGCGGCGTTGATAAGTGCCGGTGATGGTTTGGATGTCGCGGCGCTGCGGGCTGAAGCTGGTGCGGTGGACTATGACGCAGTGGCGGCGGAAGTGCTGGCGCTGGAAACGCAGATTGACGGTGATTTACATCCGCGCCAGTTGCAATTGTTCGAGAAGCGGGTTCATGCCGAGCGGGTATTTGCGGAGATGGCGGGCGATCCCGCAGCCGCTGCGTTAGCCGAACAGAGTCAAGCGGTGTTGGCGACGGTGCGCGGTTTGGCGGAGCGTTATGTGCGGGTCAAGCTGGCGGCGCGGATTTTGCGCGATGCGATTGAGGCGTTTCGACGCGCCCACCGCGATCCGCTGGTGGCTTGCGCCAGCAGCTATTTTGCGCAACTGACCTGCGGGGCGTTTGGCGGCATTGAGACGGATTTTGACAGCGCGGATGACCAGCACATTTTGATCGGACGGCGGGCAAATGGTGAACGGGTACCGGTGGAGGGCATGAGCACGGGCACCCGTGATCAGTTGTATTTGGCGCTGCGGCTGGCGACTTTGGAGCAGCAGCACGCTGACGGGGAGCCGCTGCCGTTGATTGTCGATGACATCTTGATTCAGTTTGATGATGCGCGGGCGCAGGCGACGTTGGCGGCGTTGGCGAACTTTGCGGCGACGACGCAGGTGATTTTATTCACCCATCATCAGCAAGTGGTGACGCTGGCGCGGGCGCTTGATCCGAGTGGCGAGCGGGTGTTGGTGCAGTCGTTGTGAGTTTTTAGTTGTCGGGTTTCAGTTGTCAGTAAACACAACGCTGTTACTGACAACCGATCACTGACAACTCAATCAATCAATACCAGATGATTATTGCGGAGCGATTGGAGCCGGTGGAGCGGGAGGTGCTGGCGGCAACATCGGCGCAGGCATCGTCGGCATCAAGCGCATCTCACGCGGAGCGCGGTCGTGATCGCAATCAGGATGCGAGCGCCGCATCGGTGAACGCCCAAACACAGCGCGGGCTGCTTCGCGCTGTTCCTCAGTGAATTGGTCAACGGTTTGACGATATTTTTCAAAGCGTTCCGTCATTTCCCGATGACGTTTGTCCACATCTTCCCACGCGGGCATTTCCGGCACTTCCATGCCTCGCGCTGCGGCATCAGCCTGCATCTTCTGCCAACGTTCCTCATGCGCAGCGCGACGCTCTTCCGGCGTCATCTTCTGAAAACGCTCAACGTCTTCCTGCCGCGCTTGCCGCCGTGCCTGCATGTCAGCCTGCCATTGCTGCATTGCCGGATCGTCCATCGTTGGGAACGGCGCTTCCCAAGGTGGCATTTCCGGCATATCCACGCCGATCTCAGCAGCACGAGCGCGTAATTCGGCATAACGCTGTTTGCGTTGCGCATCCAGCGCAGCGCGACGTTCATCCGCCTTGGCGCGGGCAGCATCAGCCGGAGATTGCGGCGCAGCGGGGGCAGGCGCTGCGACCGGCGCAGGTGCAGCAGCAGGTTGTTCTTCAGCTTGGGCGGTCAACAACGGTTGACTCAGCGCCAGCGCCAGTGCGAGAGAGGAAAACAGCGGGTTTAATTTAGTCACGAAATGCACAGCTCCAAATGGATGATTAGGTTGATATTGCTATTAAAGTGCGGTTCAGCGTGATTTTTACAACGGGCGTGAATACCGCTGCGGCGAGTATACAAACGATTGATTTAGTTGTCAGTTGTCGGCGACAACGCTGTTTCTGACTGACAACTCACAACTTTCTGCGGAGCTTTAACGATGGAAATAAGCGCGTTAATGCGGGATAGCGGCGTCAGTTTTGGCACCAGCGGGGCGCGAGGGCTGGTGACGGCGCTGACCGATTGGGTGGCGTATGCCTACACCGCCGGTTTTTTGCGCTATCTCAACACGGCGGGACTGCTGACGCCGGGGCAAGCAGTCGGCATCGCCGGCGATCTGCGCCCCAGCTCGCCGCGAGTGATGGTGGCCTGCGCGGTGGCGATCCGCGATCTCGGTTTTCAACCCGTCAACTGCGGCACGATTCCCAGCCCGGCGGTGGCGGCATACGGGATTGCGCACGGCATCCCGACGCTGATGGTGACGGGCAGCCACATTCCTGCTGATCGCAACGGGATCAAGTTCAATCTGCCGACGGGCGAGATTTTGAAAGCCGATGAGGAAGGCATCCGCCAGCAAACGGTGCAGCGTCCGGCGGGATATTTTGCGGAGAACGGGCAATTTCTCCACGACCAGCACCAGCACTTGCCAGCCGCAGAGGCGACGGCAGCGCAGGAATACGTCGCCCGTTATCTGCGCTTTTTTCCCGCGCATTGTTTGGAGGGCTGGCGCGTGGGCGTTTATGAGCATTCGAGCGTGGCGCGGGAAGCATTTGTCGAAGTATTGACCAAGCTGGGGGCGCAGGTGACGCGGCTGGGATATGCGCCGCAGTTTGTGCCGGTCGATACCGAAGCCATTCGCCCAGAAGATGTCGCGCTGGCGCAGGAATGGACGGCGAACGGTGCGTTTGATGCGCTGGTTTCTGCCGATGGCGACGGCGACCGCCCGTTGGTCAGCGATGCGGATGGCAACTGGCTGCGCGGTGACGTGCTCGGCGTGTTGTGTGCGCAGCAATTGGGCGCTCGCGGCGTGGTGACGCCAGTCAGCAGCAATACGGTAGTCGAAAAATGTGGCTTATTTCAGACTGTTAGCCGCACGCGCATTGGCTCGCCCTTCGTGATTGCGGGCATGAACGATCTGCTCGCAGCGGGCATCGCGCCGGTGGTCGGTTATGAAGCGAACGGCGGCGTGTTGCTGGGCAGCGCGATTGAGCGCGACGGGCGGCAGCTTGACGCTTTGCCGACCCGCGATGCGTTGATTGTGGCGGTGACGGTGTTGGCGGCGGCAGCGGCGCAGCGTTGCACGGTGGCGGCGCTGGCGGCGAGCTTGCCGCAACGGTTCACCGCCAGCGCCCGGCTGCAAAATGTCCCGACCGCGCAAAGTCTGGCGTTGCTGGCGCAGTTGACCGCTGGCGACTGGGCGCAGCAGCAGGCAACGCTGGCGCAATTTTTTGGTGCGGAATGGGGCGCGGTGGCGACAATTGATCTGACGGACGGGCTGCGGATGACCTTTACCAGCGGCGAGATTGTGCATTTGCGTCCGTCGGGCAATGCGCCGGAATTGCGCGTTTACAGTGAGGCGGATAGCGCGGAGCGGGCGGGGCGGAGTTGTCAGTTGGCAATTGCCAGTTGCCAGCAATGCTGAAATTCGGCGCAGTGACCTCGATCCGATTGCGCCCATTTTGTTTGGCACGGTAAAGCGCGGCGTCGGCACGAGCGAGCGCCATATCAGGCGTTAAATCAAGGGGTTCTGCGACTGCCAGCCCAATCGAGGCGCTGATCGGTGGCAAATCTTGACCTTGATGGCGCACCCGCAGGCAGGTCAGCGCGTGGCGCACAGCATCCAAGCGGGCAGCGGCAATCGCCAGCGTGGTTTCCGCCAGGATCACGGTAATTTCCTCGCCGCCGTAACGACACACGATGTCTTCGCGGCGCAGCGACTGCTGCAAGAATTCGCTCACCGCCCGCAATACGGCATCGCCAGCTTCGTGGCCGTATTGATCGTTGAAACGTTTGAAATGATCCAAATCCAACATGGCAACAATGAGTAATCCGCTGTTGCGTTGGCAGCGGGTGAATTCCCGCTGCAAACTCTCATTGAGATAACGGCGATTAAATAACCCGGTCAGCGGATCGCGGATTACTTCCTCCCGCAATTGCATTTCCAGATATTTGCGCTCGGCGATGTCCTGTTCTAATTCTTGCTGCACCAAACAATAGTCGTGCTCAATGCGCTGCGCATTCATAATAATTTGTCCCAACACGATCAGCAATGTTGTGCCGATGTTGATCAAAATAAACACTGCTTGACCGGATGCAACCATAAGATTAGGAAGCGACTCTTCATAAAATCCGGTATAGCCAATGCGGATCAAGGTTGTTAAAGCCAAGAAACTCAGCGCCAGCGCCAGAAATTGATCGCCTGATCCAAACCACGCCGGTCGCTGCGTGAGCAAAATAAATACCGCCCATGCCATGAATGCGCAGGTGTAAATACACCACACTAAAATGCGCATTTTGGTATCCGGCACTACGGAAGTAAACCAAATAAATAACACGATAAATGACAGCAGCGCGATGATTTCTATGCCGGCAGAGACTTTGCGGTTGCGGAATATGCGCAGTCCATGTCCAATCAGTATGATGTCCACGAACAAAAGGATATTGGCGAGGATGATGGTCAACCACGGTGATAATTGGTCGCGGGGTAGAAATAATAGTGAACCTAGCATTCGACACAGGGTGCCAAGCGTCCAATATCCGAAACCAAGATAAACACGGCGGGTTAAAAAAATAGTTGCCATGCTTAAAGTACCCGCCAGCGCCATGACGATACCAACAATCACGAGTGTTTTTATATCCATCGCGTTATCACCTTATCGTATATTAAACAGCGTAGGATTGAAACAAACCATGATCTGCACCGACCATAATCACATTTTTCCCGCAGCAAATGCCATCATACCAATACTTTTTCGCTACGTTTGTATTATTCTAATAATGGCTATTTTGCTCACTGCACCCACCGGTAATTATTGCCATGAATATGATGTTAATTGCCAGTTGCCAGTCAGCACTGCGGGCGGGAGCTGAACGTGATGTTTAATCGCCACAATTGGCTCGGCATTCAGCGCCAAACCGTCAGCCACGCGGAAAAGTTGCTCGCCACGCTCGGCGGCACGGTCAGCATCGCGCTGGTTTATGGTCTCAGCGCGGCGCTGCTTGACGGCGCTGCCGCGCAGTTGTTGCTGGCGTCGATGGGCGCATCCGCAGTGCTGCTGTTTGCGGTGCCGCACGGGCCGTTATCACAACCTTGGCCGCTGCTCGGCGGGCATCTCGTCGGCGCGACCATCGGCGTGAGCTGTGCGCTGTTACCACTGCCGTTGGCGCTCAACGCCGCGCTCGCAGTGGGGATGACGATTGGAATGATGCACCTGCTGCGCTGCACGCATCCGCCCGGCGGCGCAACAGCTTTAACGGCCGTCATCGGCGGCGCGGCGGTACACGAGCTGGGGTTTTATTTCGTCATCGCGCCGGTCGCACTCAACGCGCTGGCGCTGCTAACGGTCGCGGTCGCCTTCAATTATCCACTGCGCACCCGGCGCTATCCGGCAGCACTCGCCATCGCTGCCGAGGCGCAACGCACGGCTGCTGCGCCAGCAACGCCGCCGCCGATTGAACACGCGCATTTGGTCGCCGCGTTGAGCGAAATCGACAGTTATCTCGATATTTCTGAGCACGATTTGCTGCGGATTTATCAATTGGCGACGCAGTTTGCGGACGCGGAGGTGGTGGAACATCCGCCGCTGCAAGTCGGCAGTTGTTATAGCAACGGTCGCTTTGGCGGTGAATGGGAAGTGCGCGAGGTGCGGGCGCTGCCGACGGTACCGCGAGCGCGGGTGGAATTTGCCATCGTTGCTGGCGCTCGGCGGCGGCAGTGCGGCAATTGCAGCTTAAGTACTTTTCAACGCTGGGCGGCGCATGAGGTGAGCCGTGATGAAAATTCATGGCGACCGGTGGCGCAGACGGGCGCTGCGGAAATGCCGCAGGTGCCGGATTAAATCATGCTGATACGCCATCGCTATGCCTGCATTATTTCATTGCTGACCAGTCTGTTAGTCGCGCCAACGTGGGCGCTTGATATACAGCCCGGTGATTTGCGAGCGCCTAAAATCGGCATGAATTTTATGCAATTGATTGCCCAACAAAGCGAATTCAAAGAACGCTATGTGAATGGGAAGTTGCAGCCGGGTGATTCTCAATTTGAGACTTCGCAGCTCTTTGTGCGTGTCGGGCATGTGTTTGATGCAGCGGAAAAACCGCTGTTATTTTTCGTGCAAACACCAGTGGCGACTGTGCAGCCGTCAGATCAAGACAGCGTAAATGGTATTGGGGATACGGCTTTTTTATTGGCATTCTGGCCTTACGCTAATTCTGAAACCCAAACTTATTTTAGCGTTGGCGCTTATTTATTTGCGCCGACCGGCAATTATCACGATGACCGCAGTTTTAATCTCGGTGAAAACCGTTATCGCGGCGCATTACAAATGGGTGTGCAAGCGCCGTTGACGCATCGTTCGCGGTGGATGCTGGCGCTGGATACGATGTGGTATGGCGAAAATGCTGAGTTTGGGCAACGCCACAATCTGCTGGAAAAAGCGCCGCTTACTACCGCGCAGGTCAGCGTTCAATATGACGTGTTGCCCGGTTACACGCTGGCTGCCAGCTATTTCTACACGGTTGGCGGCGAAACCAGTCTCAACGCGGTGCGCCTGCACGATTCGACCGAACTCTATCGCTATCAACTCACGGGCACGGCTAGATTTTCTTTCGGGCGAATCAGCTTGCAATACGGCGGCGATCTCGAAACCAAAAATGGCTGGCGCGAAAATAACCGCTTGATTTTGCGTTATGCGACGTATTTTTGAGGCGCGATTTACAATCCCAACTCGCGCCAGCGGGCTTGAATGCGTTTGACCGACACCGGCGCAGGTGTGCCCAATTGCTGGGCAAACAGCGCCACGCGCAACTCCTCGATTAACCAACGAATTTCCTCCAAACGCGGATCATCGCGTCCGGCAGCAGTCGCTGCGTCCATCCGCTCGCGCCAGCGGGTTTGCAGCTCCGCCATTTCCCGCAACCATTGCTGATCGCGGCTCGGCGCGTGGGCGAGGCGCTCCAGTCGCTGCTCCATCGCTTTGAGATAACGCGGGTAATTTTTGAGCTGCGCAAAAGGGATTTGCAGCAGAAAACCGCGAAAAATCAAGCCGTCAAGCTGGGCGCGAAGGTCAAGCACCGACGGCAGCCAATTGGCTTGGGTGCTGGTGGCGAGCTGTTTTCGCAGCGTGTGATAGCTCGCCAGAATGCCGCCGATGAGTTTGCACACTGCGGTCGTCGTCGGCAGCAACTGCGCTTTGCAGTCGGTTAAACGCTGTTCAAACTCGGTTTGATTGCGCAACGGCGGACGGTCTTCGGTGAACGTTAAATCGAAAATCAGCGCCAGCAGGTCGTCGGATAAATCCTTGCCAGCGTTAGAGATCGCTCGCCCACCTACGGTGGGCAAAATCCCCCCCTGCCCCCCTTTTTCAAAGGGGGGAGATGAAGAAAACCCATCTTTGGAAAAGGACACATCAAAGCCCCCCTTTGAAAAAGGGGGGTTGGGGGGATTTGAGATCGGGCGGTTGGGATTTGATGAAATAAGCGGCGCTTTCGCATACAACAACCGCATCCGCTCTAAATCGGTCAATTGTTTGCGGAGCTGGCGCAGCTCGGCGCTGAGATGCAGCATCAATAAACGCCGCACACCGTCGCGCTGCGCTCGTGCCGCATTTTCCGCTGAATCCAGCACCCGAATGGATACGCTGTCGCCGCCGTCCACCAGCGCCGGATAACCGCGCAGCGTGATTCCAGCCCGCGTCAAATCCACCGCTTCCGGTAAATCGCCGAAATTCCAACGGGTTAAATCGTCGCGCTCTAAATCGCTGCTCGGCAAATGCGCAAAACCGTGTTGCGCCTGCTCGCCAAATTCGCGCTTCAGCCGCAGCGAATCGGCATCCAGCGCCAGCTCGGTGCCGGTCTCGTCAATCAGTTTGACCTTCATCCGCAGATGTTCGGGAATCGCGTTCACATCCCACGCATCTTCGGGAATCTGCACCCCCGTCATCGTTTTGAGCGTTTCCGCCAGCGCCTGAATCAACGGGCGTTCTGACGGTTTGAGGCGAGCGGCGAGTCGTGCGGCAGTATCGGGAATCGGCACGAGCTGCTTGCGCCACACTTTGGGCAAACCCCGCAACAGCGCGGTGATCCGCTCGGTCAACAATCCCGGCACCAGCCAATCCAGCCGATCTGCGGAAATCTGGTTAATCAGCGGCAGCGGCACGGTCACGGTCACGCCGTCGCTCGCCGCGCCCGGCTCAAAGTGATAATCCAGCGGCAGCGCCGTCGCGCCAACGTGCAGGCGGTCGGGAAAGGAAGTTGGCGTGATGTCGGCGGCGTCGTGGCGCATCAAATCGTTCAAGCGCAGATGCAGCAGTTTGGGATTGCTGCGCGTGGCGTGGCGCAGCCATTGCTCAAATTGCGGCGTTGAATAAATGCCCGACGGCACGCGCTCGGCATAAAACCGATAAACCGCTTCATCATCGACGCGGATGTCACGGCGGCGCGATTTAGCTTCGAGCTGGTCGATTGATTCAATCAATTCGCGGTTGTGTCGCCAAAATGGAGCGCGAGTTTTGAAATCACCTTCGGTCAGCGCAAAGCGCAGAAAAATCTCGCGGGCTTCAGCGGGATTGAGCGGGCCGTAATTGACGCGGCGTTTGGGCACCAACACAACGCCAAACAACGTCACCCGTTCAAAGGCGGCGACTTGCCCAGATTTCGCTTCCCAGTGCGGTTCGGAATAGCTGCGCTGGAGTAAATGTTGAGCGGCGCTTTCAATCCACGCTGGCTGCACTGCGGCGGCGATGCGCCCATATTGGCGCGTGGTTTCGACGCGCTCGGCGACAATGACCCATTTTGGCGGTTTGGCGGCCAGCCCCGAACTCGGATGAATTTGAAACTTGCTATTCCGCGCACCGAGATAATCGCGTTCTGCGCCTTTGAATCCGATATTGCCGAGCAGACCGGCGAGCAGGGCGCGGTGAAGCGCGTCAAATAATGCCTTCGGTTCTTTTTCAATAACCGACGGCGATGACTTAAATCCCATTTCCAACATTTGCTCGCGCAATTGGCTATGCACATCACGCCATTCCTGCACCCGATTCACCGATAAAAAATGCCGCTGGCATAACTTCGCAAACTTATTTCTGGATAACGCATGACGTTGTTGATCCAGAAAATTCCACAGCTTTACGAAAGTGAGAAAATCCGAATGCTCGTGGCGGAACGTGTTGTGAATCTCATCTGCGGCTTGCTGCTTTTCCAACGGGCGCTCACGCGGGTCTTGCACACTCAACGCCGCCGCAATAATCAACATCTCATCCAAACAAACGTGCTCGACTGCCGCCAGCAACATCCGCCCGATGCGCGGATCAACCGGCAGCCGTCCCAACTGTTTGCCCAGCGCCGTTAAATCGCCCGCCGCATCGACTGCGCCCAATTCCTCCAGCGTCCGATAACCGTCGGTAATTAAACGAGAATCTGGCGGATCAATAAACGGAAAATGCTCAATCGCGCCGAAGCCGAGCAATTTCATCTGCAAAATGACGGCAGCCAGATTGGTGCGGGAGATTTCTGGCTCGGTGAAGACGGTGCGAGACTGGAAATTCTCCTCGCTATACAAGCGGATGCACACGCCAGCCGCCACCCGCCCGCAGCGACCTTGCCGCTGATTCGCCGATGCCTGCGCGATCCGTTCGACCGGCAGCCGCTGCACCTTCGTGCGATGGCTGTAGCGACTGATCCGCGCAAAACCGGGATCAATCACATAATGAATGCCCGGCACGGTCAGCGAGGTTTCCGCGACATTTGTCGTCAAAATCACCCGCCGCGAGCTGTGCGCCTGAAAAATCCGCGCTTGTTCCTGCGGACTTTGCCGCGCAAACAGCGGCAGAATCTCAGTTGACGGCGGATGATGCTGGCGCAGCGTTTCCGCCGTGTCCCGAATCTCGCGCTCACCCGATAAAAACACCAACACATCGCCGCGCCCGTGCAGCGCCAGCTCGCCAACTGCCGCTGAAATCGCCTGCTGCATCGCGTCATCGCGCTCGCCCGCACTTTCATCCTCAGCCGGCGGGCGATAGCGCACCTCAACCGGATAAGTGCGCCCCGAAATCTCAATAATCGGCGCAGGCTGCGCGTGCGCGTCGGCAAAATGGCGGGCAAATCGCTGCGGGTCGATGGTCGCCGAAGTCACAATCACCTTGAGATCGGGACGACGCGGCAAAATCCCGCGCAGATAACCGAGCAGAAAATCAATGTTCAAACTGCGCTCGTGCGCCTCGTCGATGATGAGCGTGTCGTATTCGGTGAGCAGCCGATCTTGTTGAATTTCCGCCAATAAAATCCCGTCAGTCATCAATTTGATGCAGCTTTCCGGGCGGCTGCGATCATGGAACCGCACCTTGTAACCCACCAGATTGCCGGTCTCGCCGCCCAGCTCCTGCGCCACGCGACTGCACAGCGTCCGCGCCGCGATCCGCCGTGGCTGCGTGTGCCCGATCCGCCCCGTGCGCCCGCGCCCCAGCTCAAGACAGATTTTCGGCAACTGCGTCGATTTACCCGAACCAGTTTCGCCACATAAAACAATGACTTGATGCTGCGCGATCAACTCAGCAACTTCGGCGCGACGCTCGCTGACCGGCAAGGCTTCGGGATAGTCAATCGTTGGCGGCACCAACGCAGCGCGGCGTTCGACAAGTGCTTGAGAGTGCTGAATTTCTAGCCAGAGTTTCGCCAAACTTTGATCGAACGGTTGACCGGCGCTGGCGCGTTGCCGCAAGCCGCGCCGCCGTGAGCGGAAGTTGTGACGGTCGCGGATTAAACAGCGATTGAGATCGGTATCAGAAGGAAAAGTTGGCGTATTCAAAATGGATAAACTGAATAATGATAACGAATAAAAAAGAGGAGGCTGCCGCAATACAATTTACGCAGTGCGGCAGCATCAGTTATGCGCTCAAACGCCGCCAAATCGTGCCCTGCGGACTATCTTCTAAAACGATTCCCGCCTCAGTTAAAACTGCCCGCAAACGATCCGCTTCTGCCCATTGTTTTGCAGTTCGCGCTGCCAAACGTTGCGCAATAAGATCATCAATCTCGGCATCACTCAAACCGCCAGCACTGGCATCACCGCGCAAATACACTTCCGCATCACCTTGTAATACACCCAGCACTGCGCCCAAGGTACGCAATTGCGCTCCTAACGCGGCAGCTTGCGCCAGATCAACCGTGCGCAGACGATTGATTTCTCGTGCTAAATCAAACAATACCGCGAGTGCTTCCGGGGTATTAAAATCATCATCCAACGCAGCATTAAATCGCTCTTGAAATTGCGGCTCGGTGCTGACAGCAGCGGCAGGTAAATTGCGCAAAGCTGTATAAAAGCGCGTCAACGCACTCCGCGCATTTTGGAGATTGTCATCATCATAATTGAGCGGACTGCGATAATGACTGCTCAAAATAAAGTAGCGGATTTCTTCGGGACGGTAGCGTTGCAAAATCTCGCGCACCGTAAAGAAATTTCCCAATGATTTTGACATCTTTTCTTCATTAACACGCACAAAACCGTTGTGCATCCACACATTCACATACTGCTCACCAGTGGCTGCTTCTGATTGTGCAATTTCGTTTTCGTGATGTGGAAATTGTAAATCCGCGCCGCCACCGTGAATATCAAAATGATTGCCCAACGCGCAGGTACTCATTGCCGAGCATTCAATATGCCAACCGGGTCGCCCCATCCCCCACGGTGATTCCCAACACGGTTCATCGGGTTTTGCGGCTTTCCATAATACAAAATCCAAAGGATCGCGTTTTGATTCATCAATTTCAATGCGAGCGCCAGCGCGTAATTCTTGCAGATTTTTACCAGACAATGCGCCATACGTTGGAAATTGTTTCACTGCATAATACACATCGCCATTTGCGGCAGCATACGCAAAGCCTTTTTCAATTAACGTGCGCACCATCGCAATGATTTCAGCGATATGCGCGGTGGCGCGAGGTTCAGCCGTTGGCGCTAATACGCCTAAAGCGGCGGAATCGTCGTGCATGGCTTGAATAAAACGCTCAGTTAAAGCGGCGATTGATTCGCCATTCTCGGCAGCGCGGCGAATGATTTTGTCATCAATATCGGTGATGTTGCGCAAATAGGTGACGTCATAACCCAGCGCCTGCAAATAGCGATAAACGACATCAAAAACGACTAATACTCGCGCATGACCGAGGTGGCAATAATCATAAACGGTCATGCCGCAGACATACATCCGCACCTTGCCGGCTTCAATGGGTTGTAAAGGTTCTTTGCGACGAGTCAGCGTATTATAAATCTGGAGCATTGTATTGTTATCTCAGTGTAATCAGGTGAAATAATGACGCGCTCATCATAATCAACTTTTTGATCTAATGCGTGCGGCGTTTGCAATGGTGGCGACCGCCAGTTTTAGTCAATCCAGCGGGTGCGGCTATTCCCGCGTTTGTGAGTAACGGTCGGAGCCTAAGCAGAATCGGTATACTTGCCGGTGCCGCCTCGGTGCGCAGCGCTGCAAGTGCAGTTGCGCGATTTTGCAGTTGTTAAGAATTTTTGGAGCGAGAAGTGATGGGCGTCGCCCATGAACTAACAGGAACTGACAGAGCACCACCGCCATGAGTGACGATAATACTAGCGAACACGCCCTTGAATCTTTAATCGAGCTGGATATGCCACATCCGCGTTTGACCTCTAATGGCAACCGTTTCAAAGGTTACGTCGTCGCCGTTGGCGCTTCCGCTGGCGGGCTGGACGCGCTGGAGCGCTTTTTTCAAGGACTGCCGGCGACTACCGGCGCGGCTTATGTCGTGATTCAGCATCTGTCGCCCGATCATAAAAGCATGATGGCCAATCTGCTTTCGCGCCACACCGCGATGCCGGTGGTGACGGTTGAGCACGATATGAAGATCGAAGCGGATCGGGTGCATCTGATTCCGCCCGCCAGCATGATGAGCGTATCTGGTGACGTGTTGCGCCTCAGCCCTAAAAATCCGCGTGGTTTAACGCTGCCGGTCGATCATTTTTTCAGTTCGCTGGCCAAAGAATTCGGCAATCGCGGCATCGGCGTCATTCTGTCCGGCACTGGCTCCGACGGCACTCGCGGCTCGGTGGTCATTAACGACGCGGGTGGTTTTTTGCTGGCGCAGGACCCGGAATCAGCGAAATTTGACGGGATGCCGCGCAGCGTGATTGCCACCGGTTTGGTGGACGCGATCTTGCCGCCCGAAGAGCTCGGCCCGCGTCTGCTTGAGCACATTCATCAATTACCCCACGTTAAAATTCGGATGCCAGTGTTGGCGACGGAAATCGATCAAGACAACGCCCACGAGGAGGTGATGCACCTGTTGCAACACTCCGGCGGCATTAACTTCCGCGAATATAAACCGGCGACGGTGATGCGGCGGATGGAGCGGCGGATGCAAGTGCGCCAAACCCCCGATTTGCTCAATTATGTGCGCCTGTTGAGCGCAGATCGCGGCGAGTTGGCGACGCTGCGGCGTGAGCTGCTGATTCCCGTCACCAGCTTTTTTCGTGATCCCGAAGCCTTTGAAATTCTTTCAGAAACGGCGGTGAAAACCATCGTCGCCGAGCGCCCCGATAATCAACCGATTCGCGTCTGGGCACCCGGCATCGCCACTGGTGAAGAAGCCTATTCGTTGGCAATTTTGTTTGCCGAAGCCTTTGATCGGGCGCGGCGTTGGCCGAATTTCAAGCTGTTTGCGACCGACGTGGAATCGCAAAACGTCGAAGTCGGCGGCGCGGGCGTGTTTTCCGAAGCGATCACCGCTGAAATCTCGCCAGAACGGTTGGAAAAGTTCTTTTTACGGCGCGGCAATCATTTCGTCGTCAAAACCGAGATTCGCCAAAGCATCGTCTTTGCCCGCCACAATTTGCTGGAAGACCCGCCATTCACGCGCATGGATTTGGTGTCCTGCCGCAACCTGTTGATTTATTTCCGTTCTGAAGCGCAAGAACGGGCGCTGCGGCGGCTGCAATACGCGATGGCACCGGGCGGATTTATGTTTCTCGGCCCCAGCGAAACGCTCGCCAATCTGCAAACCGATTTCACCGCCGTCAGCTCCAAACACAAAATTTATCGGATTCTGCGCCACGTCGCGCTGCCGCTGGATACCGCGATTGCCACCTTGTCGCGCAGTTCCGTCACCGGAGCGCGGCCGCGTCCGGGCATTCGCACGCACGGGGTGGCGAGCGATGCAGCGGCGATTGATGCCGCGCAAAATCTGTTGCTGCGCAGCTACGCGCCGACCAGTTTGCTGCTCAATCAACGCCATGATTTGCTACACGTTTTTGGCGATGTCAGCCATTATCTGCGCATCGGCGAGGGCGCGGTAACGCTGGATTTAGCCAAGTTACTGCCGAGTTCGCTGGTCGCCATTGCCAAGGCGCTGCTCTACAAAGCGGCGCGAGATCGTGCGCCGCTGCGATCTGATTTGCTCGGTCTGTCGCTGGACGACAAGCGCACCGAACGGCTGCGGCTGGTGGCGCGTCCGCTGGAGCCGCCACACGGCGAGCCGCATTTGCTGCTGTCGTTTGAAACCGAGTCACCGTTGACGATTTCCGACGAGGGCGAGGTAGCGGCGAATCTGGCAGCGGCTGGCGTCACGCCGGCGCAGATTGAAACCCTGAGCCTTGACCGTGAAACCGCGCAGCGGTTGGAAACGTTGGAGCGGGAGCTGGCAGCGACGCGAGAAAGTTTGCAGGCGACGATTGAGGAATTAGAAACTGCAAATGAGGAATTACAAGCCACCAATGAAGAATTGATGGCATCGAATGAAGAACTGCAAAGTTCTAATGAAGAACTGCAATCGGTGAATGAAGAGCTGTACACCGTCAACGCGGAAAACCAAGAGAAGATTGAAATTCTTAATCGCCTCAACGCCGATTTAGACGGCATGGCAAAAGCGGCATCTATTGCCACCGTTTTTGTGGATTCGCAATTGCGTTTAACCCGCTTCACTCCTGAAGCAACTGCGCTATTCAAAATCCGCGATGGCGATTTGGGACGCCCGATTGATGATTTCACCAACTTGTTGCAATACCCCGAATTCTTACCCGAATTGCATCGCACCATCGCCAGCGGTGAAATGCTCCAACACGAGATTGACGCCGCGAATGGACGCCATTATTTAGCGCGGGTGTTGCCGTATGCAGTGCGTTCTGGTGAAGCGCGGGGCGCGGTGGCAACCTTTGTGGATATTACGACGCTGCGCGATGTGGAACGGCTGCAAGCGGTGCTGGATTCATTGCCAGAGCATGTTGCGGTATTGGATGCCAATGGCGTCATTACAATGGTGAATCGTTCTTGGCAAGAATTCGCCAAAGACAACAATCATTTGTCGCTACAACAATCGGGATTGGGAACGAATTATTTGGACGTGTGCGATCTGCGGCAGATTGCGGATGAAACGACGGTTAAAGAAGCCATGCTGGGCATTCGGCGCGTGCTTGAAGGCAATGCCGAGGCGTTTTCAATTGAATATCCACGTCACACGCCCACCGAGCAACGCTGGTATGTGATGCACGTTGCGCCAATTAAACATCCGGGTGGCGGCGTGATTATTAGTCATATCAATGTGAGCAAGTGGGTGTCGGGGCGGTTGCAACCATGATTAACGCACTTGACTGACAACTGACAACTGATAACGCATTAAACTGACAACTTCATTTTTTAACGAATAACAGTTATCTCTTTTGTTTTATCGCGGAAAAGCGAATGAGCACTCGAAAAGAAACGGAGCAAGATGATGCACGGCGGATTAAAGAACTAATGAGCATTTCGCCGGAAGAATTGCGCGAACGGGCGCTAGAAGCATTGCATCACAAGCGTTTTGATCTCGCCGATAAGGTGTTGGCTAATAGCGATGTTGAAGTCACCGCTCTTGTTGAAAATTTGCGGATTTATCAAGCCGAACTTGAAATTCAAAATGAAGAATTGTTGCGCAGTCAGCGCCACAGCCATAACGCGCTCCATCGCTTCACGTCTTTTTTTAATACGTTGCCTATTGCAGAATTGGTGATTGATCGCACCGGTTTAGTCAAAGAAAGTAATCTCGCAGCGCAGCGCCTGTTTCATCTCCGCGATGTCCATTTTCATCAACACTTTTTCGCCCGCCTGATTGAAGAAAGTGATCGCGGTACCGTCATTGGCGCGTGGTCTAAATTGACCGGCACCCAAACGCTCGAACTCACAGAAGTCCATTTTCGCGGCAGCGCGAACGGCGCTTTTATCGGCGATGTGCATTTTGCGTCCTTGCCGACGACTGAAGATGCGCCGCCGCAATTTGTCTGCGCGGTGATCGACCGCACCGAGGCCGTGCGCCAGCGCCAAGATTTGCTTGAAACCAGCGAACGCTTGCGCCGCAGCGAAGCCAATTTGAAAGAACGCTTGAAAGAATTGGCGTGTTTGCACGACGTGCTGGCGCTGACCCATCAAGCCAACGCGCCCGTCGCGGCGACGCTGCGCCAAGTGGTCGAACGGCTGCCGGAGGCGTGGCAATTTCCTGAGCTGGCGGAAGCGCGGATTCGGCTGCCGGAGTTCACCTTTCAAACCGCTGGCTTTGCCATCACCGACTGGATGTTGACTGCCCGCTTGTTTCTCGCCAAAGGCTGTGAAGGTGACATCGCCGTCATCTATCGCGCCCCGCCGCCGGGCGCAGAGCGCGTTTACTTTTTGCACGAAGAACAATCGCTGTTGATGGCCGTCGCCACCCATGTCTCCGGCTTTTTAGATCGCAACGCCGATGAAGAACATCTGCGCGACAGCCGCGAACGCTATCGCGTGCTGGCGCAATACAGCCCCGACTGGGAATACTGGCTCGGCCCCGACGGCACCTATCGCTACATGTCGCCCGCGTGCCTCAAATTGTCTGGCTATCCGCCGGAAGCCTTCCTCCACGATCTCAACCTCTTCAGCCATTTAGTGCATCCCGCCGACCGCGAGATTTGGCATCGGCACGGCAGCGCGTTAACCATCGCGCCAGATGAGGAAGCTGTTGATTGCATTGAGTTTCGCATCATCGCCCGCGACGGCGAGGAACGCTGGATTGAGCATATTTGCAATCCCGTCATCAGCGAAGACGGGCGCTATCTCGGACGGCGCGGCGTCAATCGCAACATCACCTCCCGCAAACGTTTTGAGGAGGCGCTGAAACGCAGCGAGGATTTCCTCAACGCCACCGGACGCATGGCCAAAGTGGGCGGCTGGGAATTTGATCCCGTCACCAACGCGCTGCGCTGGACGCCCGTCACCTTTGACATCTTTGAGCTGCCGCAAACCGCCACGCTATCGTTTGCGCAAAGTTTGAAATTCTTTCATCCCAACGACCGCACCAAGCTCGAAAAAGTGGTCGATATTGCCGTCTCGCTCGGTCAACCTTTTGATTTACAAGCACGACTCATCACCGCCCGCCAGCGTTCCATCTGGGTGCAGATCGCCTGTGAAGCGGTGTTGGAACATGGCGTCGTCGTCAAACTGTTGGGCACCATTCAAGATGTCACCGCCCGCATGGAGGCTGACAAATCGCTGCGGCAGGCGGCGCGAGTGTTTGAAAACACCGCCGAAGGCGTGGTCATTACCGATCCCGAAGAGCGCATTTTGGCGGTCAATCGCGCCTTCGTCGAAATCACCGGCTACACCGAAGAAGAAGTGCTCGGAGCCACCCCGCGCTTGCTCAATTCCGGGCGGCACTCGCCTGAGTTTTATCGGGAGATGTGGGTAGAGTTACAGCGCACCGGACAATGGCGCGGCGAGTTGTGGAATCGCCACAAAAACGGACAGATTTATCCCGAATTGATGACCATCAGCGCCGTCGTCGATAGCAGCGGCGAATTGACGCACTACGTCGGCGTGTTCCGCGACATCACCCATCTCAAACGCTCGGAAGAAAAGCTGGCCTATCTCGCCCACCACGACGCGCTCACCGGCTTGCCCAATCGCAGCCTGTTTCAAGCGCGGCTGGAGCAATGTCTGCAACGCGCCGCCCGCTATCAGCGCCAAGTCGGGCTGGTCTTTTTGGATTTGGATCGCTTCAAAACCGTCAACGACACGCTCGGCCATCCCATCGGCGATGCGTTGCTCAAACAGGTGGCGACGGTGCTGGCAAAGCAGGTGCGCGAAGCCGACACCATCGCCCGTCTCGGCGGTGATGAATTCGTGATTATTCTCGACGACATTCCCGCGCTGCGGTTCGCCACCAACTTTGTCGAGCGGCTGCTGGCCGCATTCAGCCAACCCTTTATCGTCGAAGGGCATGAGTTGTTTGTCACCGCCAGCATGGGCGTGAGTCTGTATCCGCAAGACGGCGAGAACATTGATGCGCTGGTGCGTCATGCCGACATCGCCATGTATCAAACCAAAAACAGCGGTCGCAATGGCTTTAGTTTCTTTAACACCGCCATGACCGAAGGTGTGACCGAGCGCCTGCGCTTGGAGCACGATCTGCACGGGGCGCTGCAACGGCAGGAATTTATCCTGCACTATCAACCGCAACTGAGCTTACACAACACGCAGCACCTGTGCGGCGTGGAGGCGCTGTGCCGCTGGCATCACCCCGTGCTGGGATTGATTCCGCCCAACCAATTTATCCCGATAGCCGAAGACGTTGGCTTGATTGATCGGCTCGGCGCGTGGGTGCTGGAGGAAAGCTGTCGGCAGATGATTGCTTGGGATCATGCCGGGTTCCGAGTGCCGCGCTTGGCGGTCAATCTGTCGGTGCGGGAGCTGGAGCGCGGCAATCTGGTTGACGAAATCGCCGACATCTTGCAACGCACCGGCATCACGCCCGACCGTTTGGAGCTGGAAGTCACGGAGTCGATGATCATGCGCAATCCGGAGGTGGGGATTCAGGCGCTGGTGGCATTGCGGGAGCTGGGAGTGACGCTGGCGGTAGATGATTTTGGTACCGGCTATTCGTCGCTGTCGTATCTCAAGCGGCTGCCGCTCAACCGCTTGAAAATTGATCGTTCCTTCGTCGAAAAGCTGACCGAAGACCCGAATGATGACGCGATTGTGCGGGCGATTTTGGCGCTCGGCAGCAGCTTGGGACTCGAAACGCTCGCCGAAGGCATTGAAACCTTGGGACAAATCGACTTTCTCGTCGCGGAAGGCTGCATCGAAGGTCAGGGATATTTATTCAGTCGTCCGCTGCTGCCGGAAGTGTTAGCTGACGCTTGGCGCTTGCGCTGAACGCAACCAGCGGCAGCTCGCCCGCACCAGACTCGGCCCGTAATAAATCAAACCGCTGTAAAGCTGCACGAGATTGGCACCGGCTGCCAATTTCGCCGCCACATCAGCCGGCGTCATCACCCCGCCGACGCCAATCAACACCGGCGTCGGCCCCACCTCCGCTCGCACTTTCCGCAATAACTCGGTGCTCCGCGCCAGCAGCGGTCGTCCCGATAAACCGCCACTCATGCCCGCCGTCGCCGTCATCACGCCCTCAAATTGAATCGTTGTGTTCGTCAACACCAAACCGGCGCAACCGGCATCCAGCGCCGCGTGAGCGCAGGCCAGCGCATCGTCATCCGCCAAATCCGGTGCCAATTTGAGCAGCAGCGGACGCGGGCGACTCAGGCGCTGATTGGGTTCCTGCACCGCCGCGATGATCCGCGTCACCTCGTCCACCCGCTGCAAATCGCGCAAGCCGGGCGTGTTGGGACTGGAAATGTTGACCACCACATAATCGGCCAACGCGCCCACCCGTTCAAAACTCTGGCGATAATCAGCCGCAGCCTGTTCTGGCGGGGTGATTTTGGATTTGCCGAGATTGACGCCGAGCGGCACTTGCAGCAGTCCTCGCGCCCGCACCCGTTCCAACTGCGTCGCCAGCGCGGCTGCGCCCGCGTTGTTAAAACCCATCCGGTTGATGATTGCGCCGTCACGAGGCAGGCGAAATAATCGCGGACGCGGATTGCCCGGCTGCGGGTGCGCCGTCACCGTGCCCACTTCAATCAAGCCACATCCCAACGCCTGCCACGCCGCAATCGCTACCGCGTCTTTATCCAAACCCGCCGCCACACCAATTGGATTGGGAAACCGCAGCCCAAGGGCGTCAACCGCTAAACTGGGCGTCCGCGCCACATCGGTGCTGGATAATTTGCCATCAAACCGCGCTGACCACTGCGCCAGCACGCGCAAAGTAAGATTGTGAGCACGCTCAGGATCAAGCTGGAACAGCAACGGTCGCAATAATGACCAAACGGGGCTGGCGTCTATCGTATGATTCACTGGTTTATTCACTCCAAAGCACTCAAAAAGTCGGTTTTCATTTCCGCTGTGCGCAGCATTTTTTAGGACGCAATCATGTCAGAAGAAGGTCGTTTTATTATTCACCTCACGCAGCAAGAAGGGTTTCAAATTAACGCGGCGTTTGATTGGAAACGCGCCCCAGATTTATTGATGGACGAGCCACCGCCGCTGGGTGAACAAAAAGGCCCGAATGCCTCGCGCCTGCTCGCTGCCGCTGCCGCCAATTGTTTAAGCGCCAGCTTGTTGTATTGCGTATTCAAAGAAGAGCCGCCAGACAATTGTTTGCGGAGCGAGGTGATTTGCATCATGGGACGCAATGCGCAAAAACGGCAACGCATCACCGGTTTGGAAGTCACGTTGATTGTGAGCGCAGCAATCACTGATTCACCGCGTTTTGCCCGTTGTAAAACGCTGTTTGAAGATTTCTGCGTGGTGTCCGCCAGCATTCGCCAAGGTATTCCGCTGCGCGTCACCGTCCAAAATGAAGCAGGCGAAATGCTGCACCAATCCGAATGACGCCAAGTGCTGCGTCCGACCTGTCCACTGCCAACTGACCACTGACAACTCAAAACAATGCCTCCAATCATTCACGACGTTCTCATCCTCGGCAGCGGTGCGGCAGGTCTCAGCCTCGCGCTGCGCCTGCGCGACGATATTTCCATCGCCGTTGTCTCCAAACGCGATCTGCGCGAAGGCAGCACCCTGTATGCGCAAGGCGGCATCTCCGCCGTGCTGGATGCCGGTGATTCCATTGAAGCGCACGTCCAAGACACGCTCAAAGCTGGCGCGGGGCTGTGCGAAGCGCAGGTCGTGCAACATATCGTTGAGCGCGGTCCCGACAACATTCGCTGGCTCTTCGAGCAGGGCGTCGCCTTCACCCGCAACGCCGAATACACCTCCGCTGGCGGTTATCACCTCACCCGCGAAGGTGGGCACACTTATCGCCGCGTGGTTCATGCCGCTGACGCCACCGGACACGCGGTGGAGACGACGCTGGAGGCACAGATTCGCACGCGCCCCAACGTCAACCTTTATGAACAGCACATCGCCGTTGATCTCATCACCACCAAATCGCGCTCCGAGCATCGCTGTCTCGGCGCATATCTGCTCAATCGTGAGAGCGGACAGGTGGAGACCTTTTTGGCGAAGTTCGTGGTGCTCGCCACCGGCGGCGCAAACAAAGTGTATCTCTACACCAGCAACCCTGACGTTTCGACCGGCGACGGCATAGCGATGGCGTGGCGGGCGGGCTGCCGCGTCGCCAATATGGAATTCATGCAGTTTCATCCGACCTGTTTGTATCACCCGCAAGCGCGGACGTATTTGATCAGCGAGGCGCTGCGCGGCGAAGGAGCACATTTGCTGCTGCCAGATGGCGAGCGGTTTATGCCCCGTTTTGACAGTCGCGCCGAACTCGCCCCGCGTGACATCGTCGCTCGCGCCATTGACCACGAAATGAAACGGCTCGGCGCAGAATGCGTCTATCTCGATATTTCGCACCAACCCGCTGATTTCATTCTCGAACATTTCCCGACGATTCACGGGCGCTGTTTGGAGCTGGGGATTGACATCACCCGCGATCCGATGCCGGTGGTGCCAGCGGCGCATTACACCTGCGGCGGCGTGATGGTCGATCATCGCGCCCGCACCGACGTGCCGGGGCTGTATGCCAGCGGCGAAACGGCTTACACCGGTTTGCACGGTGCGAATCGGATGGCGAGCAATTCGTTGTTGGAATGTCTGGTGTATTCGGAAGCGGCCGCAGCAGACATTGAGCAGCGTTTGGCGGACTGGCCGCTGCCGCCGGAGGTGCCGGCGTGGGATGAAAGTCGCGTGACCGAACCGGATGAAGAAGTGGTGGTGACGCACAATTGGGATGAATTGCGGCGCTTTATGTGGGATTACGTCGGCATTGTGCGGACAAATAAACGCTTATATCGCGCCAAACGGCGGGCGGATTTGCTGGCGCAGGAAGTGATTGAGTATTACAGCCATTTTCGCGTTAATAACGATTTAATTGAATTGCGCAATTTATTAGAAGTCGCCGATTTAATTATTCAATCCGCACTGCGCCGGCGCGAAAGTCGTGGGCTGCATTACACATTGGATTTTCCCAGCAAAGATGCCAGCCAGCGCAGCCCTACCATTTTAATTCCAGACAGTTATCAACCGCGTCGGGATTAACGCATTCAACAGGATTAGGATATACCATGAACACTCATCCGCTCACCGGCGCTGGTTATTTATTTGAAGGCATGTGGTTAATTACGCGCTCCGGGTTGCGGCGCTTTGTCATCATGCCATTATTGATTAACGTCCTTGTCTTTTGTGTGGCGTTGTATGTTGGCATCACACAATTTGCAACGCTCATGGCACATCTGCACGCACAGATACCGAGTTGGTTGCAATGGTTTGATTGGTTGCTCTGGCCGTTATTTCTGGTGTTGCTATTGGTGGTCGTTTTCTACAGCTTTAGCGTAGTCGCCAATTTTGTCGCCGCTCCTTTTAATAGTCTATTAGCGGAAAAAGTTGAGTTATTTTTAACCGGACAGCCGCTGGTAAATAACATCGCTACCAACACTTGGGTTGCAGAATTATTGCCAACACTTGGCGCAGAATTGGGAAAAATTCTGTATTCCCTCAAATGGGTGGTGCCTTTTTTATTGCTGTTATTCGTGCCCGTGATTGGCCCCATATTATGGTTTTTATACACCGCGTGGATGCTGGCGGTTGAATACGCGGAATATCCCATGAGCAATCACGGTTTAACGTTTATTGAATTGCGCGACCGTTTACGGCAACGACGGGGTATGAGCGTGAGTTTTGGCGGAGCGGTGGCGTTATTGGGAATGGTGCCGGTGATTAACTTTATTGTCATGCCGAGCGCAGTGGCAGGAGCAACGGCAATGTGGGTGCGCGAATTAAAACCTGCTGCCAATGGTTAATTGCACTGCGTTAAAAAACCGCTGATCCACTTGTCACTTGAGCTATTCAATCACCATTCCACGGCAATTGTTCCAATTGGGCAATTGCCGTCATTGTGTCCATGCTCACCTGACACACCCGCGCCAATAATTCAATCACCTGTTCTTTATGATCGGCAAAACGATAGGTATTGAAATGCTCACGAATGGTTAAATCCTTCGGCGTTTTTTCTTTGTACTGATCCAACACCCATTCCAGCGCCGAGCGACTGCCGAGTTGATACTGCCATGCTTGCGGCGGGATATTGTCTAACCTAGTCACGCCATCAATCTCAATTGATCCCGCTGTTTTATCGGCTTTTAAGCGACATTTAGGCGTTCCCTTTTTTTGATCCACGCGCTTGAATGCAAACGGTTTAACTTGCTCAAAATACGCATGAGCTTGAATTAACGTTGCGCCAATTGCTGCCCATTGTGTGAACTCAGGATGAAAAGGAATGCGCGGAAGTTCTGAGTTGAGATTCAAAGCAAACTTGTGCCGATAACGCGGATCATGCAGCACGGCATAAACGTAATTGAAAATGTCACGCTTGGTGATGTCTGCATTGGCATAATGCTGTTGGAATTGCGTTAATGCCCAATTCGTAATGTTGTCATGCTGGGAACCATCAGCAGCATAAACCCACAGCGGTAGAAATTGGGTTTTTTCCAGTACATCAAGACAGGGCAGCATTGACACTGCCAACGTTTGAAAAGGTTTTGCCTGCGGTGTACCTGAAATGCCAATTGCTAAATTGTCATACTTTAATCCAAATACCTTATGCTGCAACGATGGCATTTCATTTAATGCTCTGCAAAAATAAAGCGTTAAAGCAACAAAGGGGCGGTAAACAGATTTTGTCAAAAGTGTGCTGTTATACGCATAACGGCGATCTTTTAGAAAATCGTTTTTCACTGCGCGAGACCATTTTATTTTTTCATCAAAATCTGCTTTCATCTGGCGTAATGATTTATAGTGATGAATAAAAAAGCGCACTTTATTAGTGACTTCTTGATGCGTAAATCCATATACCCACTCATCGCGTGCAGTGACCACGCCTAACGAATATAACTTGAAAATTGCTTCTTCACTTTTTCCTGATTTGCTTTCTTTACTTGCCACCGCCAGCCATTGACTCCAATCCTCGTGCGGTTGATTTAACCAGTTGCTGCTGCTATTGGGGCGAATACGATGAAAATCACCAGCTTGCGCTAATTGATGTAACTGATGCACGCTTAACCAGCGGCGCTTGTCAAGTGCAGTTAAAAAGTCATTTACAGCGTAATGATGAATAGCACAGCCCGTCGTTAATGCCGGATTGCGCACCAGAAAATAGAGCGCAATGCCAACGCGAATTTTATCATCAAACACATTGCCACCTTCACAACGACGCCGGTCGCCGCTGGTGCGGGCATTCCCTTTTAGATCAACAATCCAAATCTCCTGAAATTCCTGCGCAACTACTTTACGAAATCCATCAAATCCTCTCGCTTCAATAAAAGAAGAATTGCTAATAAAGGCAACAATTCCTTGCTCACCGATTCGATCTGATGCCCAGCGTAAAAAGCGCACATAAGGATCATACAGTTTGGTTTTTTGCGCTGTGCTTGCTGCCAGATAAGTCTCTTTAATGCGCTGATCGGCTAATACTGCGGGATCATTTTTATTATTATCGTTTTCGTTTTTCTGATTGGCGTTATAGGGCGGATTGCCTAAAATCACCGGAATGGTGCGCTGATTTTGATGTTGAATCCGCGTTTGATTTTCATCAGTGAGATTGCCAAACATATCACCGATTGAACCTGTGTGGGTTAAATCAAAACCCCAATTTTCCAGCGTATTGACAAAACAAGCACCGTTAAATTCGCACCATTCATTGGTTGCCTCATAATAGGCTTGCTCAATGTTTAAGCACGAAATGTAATAGGGTAGAATTGAAATCTCGTTGGCGTGAATGTCATGCTTAAATTTACGAATTAACTCCTGTTTATCACCGCGCAGATATTCAATCAAATCGACAATAAAGGTGCCGGTTCCCGTGCAAGGATCAAGAATATCTAAACCAGAATCCGCCAAGCGTTTATTAAAATGTCGTTGCGCCAACAAATCGCAACCCGCAATAATGAATCGCACTGCCTCGCTGGGCGTATAGACAACGCCTAAACGATCTGCATCTTTGGGATTATAGGCGCTGTAAAAATCTTCATAAACTTGCTTGAGAAAATCCTGCTTTTCTGCAGAAGTAATTGTATTTGCAGCAGTGCGGCGAATGGCAGCAAAATAGGGTTCTAACCGCTTTAATAATTCCTTGCGCGTACTACCGTGTAAAAACGTATGTTCTAATTGAGCAAGCGCCCGCGCTAAATGGTTTTCCTGATGAAAACTCGCATCAGAAAAGATTGCACGGAAAATTTGATCGGTGAGAATATGCTGAATTAGCATGTCATCCACATGATCTTTGGTGACGCGCTCGCCAATTGCCCGTTGACACAATGCAAAAAATTGAGTTGCTTGCAATTGAAAAGCGGCATGATTGCGGTGCGCAGCAATTAACAATTCTTTCAACGCCAGCGCCACACTCGGCAATTCAACCATGAATTGACTGCGCGCAACGCGGAAATCCTGCACCGCTGGCAATTCATAACTAAAAAAGCAATCCAGCAGCCGCTTCAATGCTTTGCCATCTGTCACCGCGCACCGCATCACTTCCGCGCCCTGCTGTAATAAAACGGCAGTGCGGGTATCTTCAAAAATGATGTTATCGTTGGGATAACCTTGCGCTAATTTAGCGGCGATTGCTTTTTCTAAATCGTCTTTTTCATCTTTTGCTTCCCACCAGCCATGAACCAATCGCAGCCGATTTAATAACACACCATCGGCGCGTAAATTGGCTCCATTAGGCGCTTTGAATGGATATTCAGCCACGACAATCAATTGTTGTTGTTCACCAAGATCGCGCAGCAAATTTTGAAACGCAGCGCGTAACATGCTTTCATTTTCTGCGCCCGCAATACGCCGCAATGCGTCAAGTTCACGCCAATAGTTTTGAATGTCAATCATTGCAGTTTTATCTGGGTCGCATTATTAGCGGCAAGGATACGCTATTTATTTGACCGCACGCAGAAAAAGTTCATTTTTGTTTAGAGATTTAAGAATGGAATTGTGATCTCAAAACAAAATCAATGGATTAAATATACGGGCAATGCTACGCACTACGTTTTTAATTCCTTCAGTAATGCTGTTCACCACGCTAACCGCAGTTTTAATAATTGCTTCACCACCTGCATAAATTGCGTCACCAATGGCACGACCCGCTAAACCACCAATAATGCTTCCGACTACGCCACCAATTGTTGCTCCAATTGGTCCAAAGATCAGACCAATTGCAACTCCTTGCGTCATTCCATAACCCGCGCCAGCTAAACCGCCAATTGCGCTGCAACTGATATTGCCCATTGCGTCGAGTGTTTCCGGTCCGCTAAGTTCACCGCTCGAAAACTTGAATAATAATTTTGCGTTTTCTATACCGATATAAACCATACTGGCAATGTAAAATGCTGGAGTATTTTCTAATAATGCACCTAACCAACCATTACGCGCTGCTACCATTATTGCGCCGGAAATAGCAATTTGGATTCCGATATGCGTACCACTTTTAATCGAGCTGGTAAAAAATTCCTTTATATCTTCACTGACTGGTGGGTTTTCTTTACCGCTAGTGGCATTCCAAATGCGCCGACCCAAAATACGAATACCTTGTATTCCTGCAACCACACTTGCGCCTAATAAAATCTGCTCCCCAATACCTTTAGCAATGTCAATTCGATTAACATCATTCCATTCATAATGACGGATTTCATTGTGGAATTGTGCGTTTTCTTGTAGCTGCCTGAATTCTTCACGGCTCGGCATTTCGACGCCAACAGTACCAACCTCCAATTTAGAAGTCACGTTCAAATCGGGAAATTCGCGCTGCATTCGTCCAACTTGATCTTCATGCACCAAAAGTGTTGTGCCTTGTTGATACTGATGGTCGGCGACATTTTTAATCAGTTGGTCAACATCTGAATAAGATTTAACTTGTACATTTTGAATAATATTGCCAACGCCATCATGCAGCACGATGTCATGCGAATTCAATGCCGTGCTATGCAATACGGTAGCGTGAATATCGGATTGACTTGCTTGAGCATTGAGATTAAATTGGTTAGCAATCTCACTTTCTGCAATCAACCCGTGTAGTTGTAGATTTTGGTTAATGAGACCGGTCTGGGTGAAAACAGTTCTATCAAATTCTTTATTCGCATTCGTAATCGCAGAATCTAGTTGCTTGGCATACTCAATTACCTGCGTCACACCAGCTATTTTTGCGCCGGTTTCAATTTGATTTGCCAGCCAACTCTCACGGCTTTTGCCTTTATCAAGATGCGCATAAAGTGATGTTTTAGCAGCGTTGGCAGATTGAACGCTGGCAATGATCTCGCGGGCTGTAGATTCAATTTCGGCATCATCTTTTCCAATGCTAGGATAGCGACGAAATTCAGCAGCAAGCCATTCATTTAACGGCATTTCATGGCGATGTTTTTCATACGAGCTAACAAATTGAGTGATTAAAGTGCTGATCTGTTCTGCGTTGGCGTCGCCGTTAAAAACCTGCACCGCGAATTGATTGGCGTGCCGCTGTTGCACCTCTTCGTCGTTGAGAAGTTCAAAGGTGCTAGTTTCAGAAGATGGTTGAGTCATACTGACGCTCCGATTAAATGCGATGCTGCTATAAATAATAAAAACCCGACATTGACGATTGCAATGTCGGAGTGAACTGTTACCAAATCTTTGCCAATAACGCAATCAGGATGCAGGTTTAATTTTCATTTCTGTGAACCGATTCGCATATTTCTGAATTTTATCTTTCATCACCTCACGCAGCGGATGCGTGTTGTTGATGATGCGCTGAAAGCGATCGTTATCTAACGCATGGCAATTGTCAACAAAGGCTTGCTCAATTGCTTCTTTCACCACTGCTTCAATATCTGCGCCAGAATAGCCCGGCGTTTTTTTCGCCAAGTCTTCTAATTGAATCTGTGCAGATAAGCGATTGCGACGCTCTAAATGCAATCGGAAAATCTCAACGCGCTCGACTTCAGTGGGAAAATCAACATAAAAAATCTCATCAAAGCGCCCTTTCCGCAGCAATTCTGGCGGCAATGCGGAAATATCATTGGCAGTGGCAATCACAAATACCTGCTTGGTTTTATCTTGCATCCACGTTAAAAAATAGCCGAATAACCGCGTTGCTACTTCTGAACCTTCGCCGCCGCTACCAATCCCAACAAACGCCTTTTCTACTTCATCCACCCATAACACGCAGGGGCTCACTGCTTCAGCAACCTGAATCGCACGGCGCATATTGCCTTCACTTTCGCCAACGTATTTTCCCATCAATGAACCCATATCCAGTTTTAATAAAGGCAAATTGAATAACGCAGCAGTGGCTTTAGCGGCCAAAGATTTACCGCAGCCGGGCATTCCAACAATCATCACGCCTTTCGGTGATTCAACACCAAACGCCCGCGCTTCTGGCCAATTGGATAGCACCATATTTTTTTGTTGCAGCCAAGGTTTTAATTTGCCGAGACCACCGATGTCATGCAGTTGTTCTTTCACCTTCACTACTTCTAAGATGCCGCTTTTTTTAATGATCTGCGCTTTTTCAGTCAGCACTAAATCCAAATCATTGAGACCAATTTTGCCGCTGCGTTGATAACTGCGATTGATCAGTTGCCCGATTTCATAACGGGTTAAACCTTGCAGCGCCAATGCGAGTTTATTGCGGCTGGCAGAATCTAAATTGATGTCATAAGCCGTTGTATAGGTGTCTATTTCTTCACCTATGACGGTTTCATCAGGCAGCGGCAATTCAAACAGCGTAATTAACTTTTCCAATTCCGGCGGAATGAGCACCTGCGAGGAAATCAGAAATAACGTCACGGCGCTGTCGTCATCGGCAAGGATGCGATTGACCAACAATTTAAGGCGGGCGATGGCCAGCGGCTGATCGCGCAGACCGAGATGGGCATCGCGGATGACGATGACGTGATGCTCAAGGTCTTGATCTAACAAGTTATCTAGCGCAGTGGCGAGATCGCACCACGCGATGAGCGGGCGCTTGGTGGCGAAATCGACCATGCCCCGCGCCATATTCCATTCCAGAATTTTGCGGTCGTCAGCGAGATCGCGGATGAGCGCGTCGGCTTCATTCTCGGCATGAGTGAGTAAATAAAGCAGCGGATAATGCGATTCAACATGAGCGCGAATTGTTTCAATGAGAGAGTTGGGCATAAATTGGAATCTCGATAACGATGAAATGAAAGCACATAATCTGTGCAATTAAAGAATCAAAAAGATCAAAATCACTGTCCGCTGCGGACGAGGCGAACGTGGAGGTTGTCGTTCCGAAAGTTGTGGCCGGCGTAGCCACTGTCGAAATACACGCCCCACGCGGTGGATATAAAAAGGAAGGTATCGGGCGAGCTAGACCAAAACCGTGTATTCGGTGTATTGGGAAATGCGATTAAATCAATTGTGGGTTTACTATAGTTACCTTCACATGATGTACCGGTATCGTTCCATGTTTTAGGCTGACCGCTGGAACAATACACCAATGTTTTTAATTCATGAATTGAAGGTAAGCGCCAGTCACTGTATCCGGCATAACCGCCATTGTTATTCAATTCAGCAACCGCATTGTGTGCTTCGTCCCATTTATATCCTTTTGCTGCTCCGCTGCAAGTATTGCCTGTCCAATTCTGCCCTAATGCGCAGCGCATCCATTGCAAATTTGTGTGTATATCCAATACTGTCCCATCGCCCAAATTTGCATAGCGATCACCAATCATTTTTACAATTCTGCACGATTTGAACATCAAGGCACCATTTTTTGATTGTAAAATCAACTCCGCACCTTTCAAATGGAGTGAATCTAAATCCAAAAAACGGTTCATAAATAATTTAGTTTCACCAAGTTTAACCGGCAATAACTCAGTAAACTTGATGATTTTACCATCAGGCTTAATTTGCGTTGCAGCTTTCGCAAGATGTAAACCGAATTCGGGTGTTAGGTAATTGAGCATGAGCGCAATTACCGAATCATCAACCTCAACTGCGAAAATTTCACACAAACGTTTAAATACCGCATGATCGTTGGTGGTTTCAATCGCCTGCACTGCTGCCAATTCATTTTGCAATTGGCAAGAAAACAGCCATTTACCCAGTAATCCGCTACGAAAATGAGCGAGAATTTCAATGGTAAAATGATCGCGCAGTTCTTTAATGTTCTTCACTTTTAATCCATTGATGGGTAGATCAAATTTGATAAATTTTGGCACGATGAATGCTCCAGTAAATTTGAGATTGAACAATGTATTAGTGCGCAATTAGAAAAGCAAAAAGATCAAAATCACTGTCCACCGCGGACGAGCCGGACGGCTCCCGAAATGGTGTAGTAAGCATCACCATTAGAAAAAAACACGCTCCACGCGCCGTAAGGGTTTTCGATATAGGGAGAACCTGACCAAAACCACGAACTTGGTGTATTAGGAAAAGCAGTTAAATCAATCGTCGGTTTATTATAGTCGCCTTCGCAGAGTTTACCAGTATCGTTCCACATTTTAGGCTTACCGCTAGAGCAATATACCAACGTTTTTAATTCATCAATTGACGGTAAACGCCAATCACAATATCCAGCATAACCGCCCCGTTTATTCAGTTCAGCAACTGCATTGTGTGCATCATCCCTGTTGTATTCGATCGCTTCTCCTTTGCAAGTATTGCCTGTCCAAATCTGCCCTAATGCACAGCGCATCCAGTGCAGACGAGTATGCACATCAAACACAGTACCATCCCCTAAATCTCGATAACGACCATTGATCTGTTTTTCGTTTATCCCTTCACATGACTTAAAAATCAGTGTTCCATGCGCGGATCGCAAAATAAAATCAATTCTGTCTAAACTGAGTTCATCTACAGTTAAAAGACGATTCATAAATAATTTTAATTCGTTTGCTTTAATAGGTAACAAATCAGCAAGATTGATGATCTTATCGGCGGTTTCACTTTGCTTAATTATTTCCGCAACTGTCAAGCTGATTTTCGGTGTTGGATCATTAAACAAGACTGCAATCACGGCATCATCATTTTCAACTGTGAAAATCTCGCACAAGCGTTTGAATACCGTTTGATCGTCGGCGCTGGTGTCAATTGCCTGTAGTGCTTCCAATTCGGTGTTCAATTTGCGCACCGCCAGCCATTTTGCCAACAGCCCGCTGCGGAAATGAGCGAGAATTTCAAGGGTGAAATGGTCTCGGATTTCCTCAATGTTCTTTGCTCTGATGCCGTCGATGGGTAAATCAAACTTGATAATTTTTGGCATGATGAATGCTCCAATAAACAACTGCGGTGAAAAGAGATGCGGGAACTTTGCATAGTATAACCCGCAACCAATCATAAGCAAATGGCGTCATTATTTCAATCTGTCCTAGCACTCAACGCTGATGCGAGCGAGCGGCAAATTAAATCTGATCATTTTTGGCAGAGTAAAACATTTGCGGTTAAAAAAGCTGCGGAAAACGTGACATCAACATAAATCGGCTGGTTGAGCAATGCAGGGTTTAGATTCAACAACCGCAGCAGGAATGCTGAGGAAGTTGAATCAAATGCAGGCGCTCAATTATTCAGAACCTTGGCATTCACCGCAGGCGCGGATCAAACGCATCACGCACCACGTCAGCAAATAAATTCGCTGCCAATACCAACACGAACATAAAAATAAACGCCGCTGTCAGTGACCACCACACCACTGGCTCGCGGGCTAATTCTAAACGGGCGCTGTTAATCATATTGCCCCAACTATTCATGGTCGGATCGACGCCGATGTTGACGTAAGACAGCACTGCTTCTGCTAAAACTAAACCGCTGAAATCTAAAACCACCGTAATTAACACGATATGCAGCACATTCGGCAGTAAATGGCGAGTGATGATGGTGAAGTGACCGACGCCGAGTGCTTGTGCTGCTTGCACATAATCCACTTCGCGCAATTTCAGCGCCTCGCCGCGCAATAAACGGCATAATCCCGTCCAACTGGTCACGCCTAAAATCAGGCATAAAAACAGCAGCCGTAAATCCGCTCGCTCCACTGCGCTGGTGAATTCGCTGGCGTGATTTGCAAGATAAACCTGCAACAATAAAATTGCCGCTGCAATTAGTAATACGCCGGGAATTGAATTGAGGGTGGTGTAAAGATATTGGATCAAATCATCCACCCAGCCGCGAAAATATCCCGCCGCAATTCCCAGTAATAGCGCCGCAGGTAACATCACTAAAGTGGTGAGCGTTCCAATTAGTAATCCAGTGCGGACGCTTTTCAGTGCTTGATAAAACACGTCTTCGCCCACTTTATCGGTGCCAAATAAGTGATAAGCGGCGGCTAATTCGGCGGCGATAAAACCAATGCTCATCAGCACCGCCAGCGTGATCAGCGCGGTGCGCCCCGGTTGCAGGTGCGGACTGCGCCGCAGCGCCAGCCAGTATTGCGCCAGCGGTTCACCGCGCCGCCGCGCTACCAGCCACAAGATGCCGCCCGTCAGCAGCGCCCAGCTCGCCAGCCCTTTGACTGCGCCGCGCACCGTGCGCCAGCCGAGATCGGCGCTGCGCTCGCTGGCTGGCGCGGTGAGATGACGCCCGCCGTGCAGCAAACGCGGGTAATCGCGCCGCAACGTGCCGTCGGGCTGTTCAATCACTTCTTTGGTAAATAAATGCGTCGCCAACGGCGCGGAGTAGGTTTTTTCCTGCCGCTCGCGCAAACCGTGCAGCGCCAGATCAAGCAGGCTGACCACTTCGGGCGCGTACTGCGCGGGCGCTGCGGCAGTCGTGGGCGGGAGTTTGAGGCGCAGATGAACGGTGTCGAGAATGCCGATCAGCGCGTAACTACTCAGCACCAGCAGCGTGATCACGCCCGTCCGCGTGTGCAGCACTTGCCGCCACGGGGCGCGTAAATGCTCGTGCTGCGCTGCGTAAATACCAAAACCCACGCCCAGCGCCAGCAGGATAAATACCAGCGCATCCGTCCACAAAACTACTGGAATCAATGGCATAACCACCTCATTGCAGCCGTACACGCGGATCAACCAGCGTGTAGGACAGATCAGTCAAAATCAGTCCGATGATGTAGAGCACCGCGCCGAGAAAGACCATCGCTCGCACGATGGCAAAATCCTGATTGCTAATGGCATCAATGGTATAGCTGCCAAGTCCGGGAATACCAAAGAAGGATTCCGTCAACAGGCTGCCCATAAATAGCAGCGGCAAAATCACCACCACGCCCGTCAAAATCGGAATCAGGGCGTTGCCGAGAATGTGGCGCACCAACACCCGCAGTTCGCTCAAACCTTTTGCCCGCGCCGTGCGGACGTAATCCTTGCTGCTTTCTTCTAAAAACAGCGTGCGATACCAGCGCGTGCCGGCACCGATGCCGCTCACTACGCCGATTAACACGGGTAACACCAAGAATTTCCACGCATTGATGCCGGTGTCGTAACCGGAAATTGGCGCGAGATGCAGCAATTTGCTGAGTAAAAATTGCCCGCCGATGATGTAAAACAGACCGGAAATCGACAGCAGCGCCACCAACAACACGGTGCTGGCGAGGTCAACATAGGTCGCTCGCAGCAGCACGATCAGCAGCGCGTAGCTGATATTGAGCGCCAGCCCGACCAGCAACACCGGCACTGCAATCGCCAAACTCGGCCACATCCGCTGGCTGATGTCGTAACTGATGTCGCGTCCCGCATCCGAGGTGCCGAATTGAAAGACAAACAAGCGCACGGATTTCTCAAAAAAAATGGTATCGGTGAACTGGGCGATGCCGGTGGCGGTGGGATTCAACAGCAGCGGGCGGTCATAACCGCGCTCCTGTTTCCAACTATCGACTGCTGCCTGCGTGACGCGCTTGTCGCCGAGCTGCATTCGCGCCATGTCATCTGGCGAGTTGACGACAAAAAACAGGATAAACGTCAATAAATTCACCCCAATTAAAATGGGGAGCGCATAAAGCGCACGGCGGACGAGATAAGCAATCATGGCGATGGTTTTCCGTACCGAATGGAGAGGCAATGGCGGTGGCGTCTTGAAATAACGCGCCCGTCATTGTGCGCATCAAGGCGGTGGAATCAACGCGAGGGCTGGCAATAAGACGGTGCGCTTGACGGCACCGCGTGGGGTCTCTATCATTCGCGGCTCACAACATTCCCTGGTAGCTCAGTCGGTAGAGCGGGTGACTGTTAATCACTAGGTCGGCGGTTCGAGCCCGTCCCAGGGAGCCAGACAAAACAACGGCCTGCAACGATTTCGTTGCAGGCCGTTGGCGTTTGTGGCGGTTAAACTGACGGCGTTTTATGACATGTCATTTTTATAAGTCGATTGCGCCCCGGATAAACACGGCCACGCGGCGCTGAGATACACCACCATCGACCACAGCGTCAGCAGTGCGGCGACATACAGCAGCACCAGCCCCAGCGGATACACCCACGCACCCAGCATCGACTCGCGCAACGTCAGCAACGCGATTGAAATCATTTGCAGCGTCGTTTTGACCTTGCCCAATTGCGACACCGCCACCGTTGCGCGTGCGCCAATTTCTGCCATCCACTCGCGCAGCGCCGACACCGTGATTTCCCGTCCGATGATGACCATCACCGGCAGCGCCAGCAGCAAACGCGGATCGGCTTGCAACAGCACCACCAGCGCCACTGCGACCATCAATTTATCGGCGACCGGATCGAGAAATGCGCCCAGCGGCGAGGTTTGCGCCCAACGCCGTGCCAGATAACCGTCCAGCCAATCGGTGAGCGCAGCGATGCCAAACACGGCAGCGGCTGCGTAAGCCGCCCACGGTGCGTCGATGTAGAACACGACGACAAACACCGGAATTAAAATAATCCGTAGCAGCGTCAATAGGTTGGGTAGATTCCACATCGTATTTTTAAGTGTGCGGGGCGTCGTGAAAGGCGGCATAAATGCGTTGAGCGAGCACCGGGCTGATGCCATCAACGGCAGCGAGTGTCGCCACATCTGCCTGCGCCACCCCGCGCAAACCGCCAAATTGTTTGAGTAACTGTTGGCGGCGTTTTGCCCCAACTCCGTCAATCGCCTCCAAAGCCGAGGTCGTGCGGGCTTTAGCGCGGCGCTGGCGATGACCAGTGATCGCAAACCGATGGGCTTCATCACGAATGTGCGCGATCAGGTGCAGCACTGCCGCAGTGGCAGGCAGTATAACGGGCGCAGATTCCAGACCCAATAACCACAATTGTTCCGTGCCCGGACGCCGCTCCGCCCCCTTCGCCACACCAACCAACGTCATTCCAGTGATGCCCAGCGCCTGCACCACTCGCGCCGCGACCGCCAATTGTCCGCGCCCACCGTCGATGAATAACACCTCTGGGATTGAAATCCCCCCCGACCCCCCTTTTTCAAAGGGGGGAGAAGAGGAAAGCCCCCCTTTGAAAAAGGGGGGTTGGGGGGATTTGAGATCGGGCGCTTGAAACCGCCGCATCAGCGCCATTTCCAACGCCGCATAATCATCGCCCGGCGTGATCCCGTCGATATTGAACCGCCGATATTCCGCCGTCTGCGCCCCCGTCGCATCAAACACCACGCACGACGCCACCGGCAGCTCGCCCTGCGTATGACTCACATCAAAGCATTCCAACCGCTGCGGCAGCATCGGCAATTCCAGTGCCGCCGCCAGCGCTGCGAGCTGCTGCGCATAACTTGACTGCCGCGCCAGCCGCGTGTGCAGCGCCACCAGCGCATTTTCCTGCGCCAGCGCCAGCAGTCGCGCCCGCTCCGTCCGCACCTTGGTTTTAATCCGCACCTGCTGCCCGGCGCGGTCGCTCAACAGTTGCTCCAACAGCGCCAGCTCATCCGGCGCAACGCTCACAATCACCTCCGGCGGCACGGCTTTGTCAGCATAAAATTGCAGCAGAAAGCCGCGCAGCAGCGTCGTCGGCAGCGTCTCCGCTGGTGCCTGCGGAAAAAAGCTGCGCGTACCGAGATTGCGCCCGCCACGAATAAAACAGACCAGCACCGCGCACAAACCGCCATCCTGCGCCAGCGCGATGATGTCTAAATCACCGCGCTCATCGCCCAACGTGTGCTGGCGCTGCATCTCGCGCAGCGTGATCAGCCGATCTCGCAGCACCGCCGCCCGTTCAAATTCCAATACCTCCGCCGCTTGCGTCATCGCCGCCGCCAATTCCGTCACCAATTCCGCACTGCGCCCATCGAGAAAACGCACCGTCTGCGCCACATCCGCCGCATAAGTCGCCGCATCAATCAACCCCACGCAGGGCGCAGTGCAGCGTTTGATTTGATATTGCAGACACGGGCGCGAGCGATGCGCAAACACGCTGTCTTCACATTGGCGCACCGGCAGCACCTTTTGCAGCAATTGCAAGGTCTCGCGCACTGCGCCCGCGCTCGGATAGGGGCCAAACAAGCGTCCGGCGATCTTGCGGCTGCCGCGATACAACGCCAAACGCGGGAACTCGTGGGCGCTGAGATGGAGATAGGGATAACTTTTATCGTCGCGCAGCAGCACGTTAAAACGCGGCTGCAACGCCTTGATTAAATTGCTTTCCAACAGCAGCGCCTCCGTCTCGCTGCCCGTCACCGTCACCTGAATATCGGCGATCAACCGCACCATCCGCCCGATGCGCCCCGCCTGCGCTCGCCCGAAATAGCTGCTCACGCGCCGCTTCAACAGCTTCGCCTTGCCGACATACAGCACCGCGCCATCCGCCGCCAACATCCGATACACGCCCGGCAGCAGCGGCAAGCTGGCGAGCAGGGGACGCAAATCGGCTGGCGCAGCCATCGCTTAAAACTGCCGCACGCGGATATTGAGCGTTTGGATGCGATACGCGATCTGGCGCGGCGTCATATTCAGCAATCGCGCCGCCTTCGCCTGCACCCAGCCCGCTTCTTCCAACGCCGCAATCACCCGCTCGCGCTCGTCAAGATCGGGATCATTCCAATCCACCGCACTCGGCGCGACGCTGGCGCTCGGCGCAGGTGCCGCGTCACTGCCGCTGGCGCTCACTTCGATGCCGGTGAGTTGAATCACTTCCCGGTCAATCATGCCCTGCTCGCTCATCACCGCCGCCCGTTCCATGCAATTCTCCAACTCGCGGACATTGCCCGGCCAGTCGTAGCGCATTAACACCCGCAAGGCGCTATCGGTGATCGTCAGCTCGCGCCCCTGCATTCGCGCCACCTTGTTGACCAAAAACCGCGCCAGCTCCGGCACATCTTCAATGCGCTCGCGCAGCGCCGGCATCCGAATCGGCATCACGTTGAGCCGATAATACAAATCCTCGCGGAACTCGCCCGCCCGCACTTCCGCCTCCAAATCGCGGTTGGTCGCCGCAATCACCCGCACATCCACCTTCAAAGTCCGCCCGCCGCCGACGCGCTCAAATTCACCTTCTTGCAACACGCGCAGCAACTTGGCTTGAAATGCCGGGCTGATTTCGCCGATTTCATCGAGAAATAAAGTGCCGCCGTCGGCCTGTTCAAACCGACCTTTGCGCTGCGCGACTGCGCCAGTGAACGCGCCTTTTTCGTGCCCGAACAATTCCGACTCCAGCAAATTGTCCGGCAGCGCCGCGCAGTTGAGCTTGATAAACGCGGCACGAGCGCGGGGCGAATTGTAATGAATGGCGTTAGCAATCAATTCCTTACCGGTGCCAGATTCGCCGCGAATCAGCACCGTCGTATTCCATTTGGCGACTTGGCGCACCTGTTCAAACACCAGCCGCATCGCGTTGGCGCGACCGATGATGCTGTCAAAACCGTGACTGCCTTTGACCTCGCGCCGCAGCTTGTCGCGCTCCTCACGCAGCGCCTGCTGCTCGGCCTCGACCGTTCGCGCCAGCCGCACCGCTTGCCCGATCAGATTGGCGACCATTTCCAAAAATCGCGCCCGTTCTGCCAGCAATTCCGCGCCAGCGGGCGGTTGCGCCGCAAATACGCCAATCGCGCCGCTGTCGCCCACCCGAATCGGGACGCCGATAAACGGCAGCGCGGCATCGTACAAATTGAGCCGATCTAAAAAGCGCGGTTCATCGGCGATGCGCGGCAAAATCCACGCTTCATTGGTGGACAAGATGCGCCCGAGTACGCCTTCGCCGCGTTGATAGCGCACCCGTTCCAACGCCGCTGCATCGCTGCCGTGAATGGCGCTGATGAGCAATTCGCCGCGCTCGTCGTCCACTAAACAGACCATGCCGTGACTGAGACGGCTGCGCTCGTGCAACACGCCGAGCACTTCGCGCAGCGTTTCGCGCAGATTCAGCGAGCGACTTAACACGCTGCTGACTTCAAACAGGGCGGCGAGTTGCGCTTCTAACCGCGCCAGCCGTTGCGCCGTCTCGGTGCCAGTGAGAGCTGAGAAATGCGTGGTTCTGTCTGACACGGTTATTCGTCCGGCAGCGCGGCGGTCAACGCCACGCGCATTAAACAGCCGCCACGATGCTCAACATCGACGCTGAGAGAGCCGCCGTGTGCGGTGGCAATTGCCTGCGCCAGCGCCAGCCCCATGCCGGCGCGTCCGCGCCGGTCGCGCCAGCCCACATAAAAAGGTTCAAACACGCGATACCGTTCCTCCGGCGCGATGCCGTGACCGTTGTCTTGGATTTCAATTTCGACCCCGCGTTCTAAACGGCGGGTGGTGAGGCGCAACTCGCGCTGCGCGGGACGAGCTTCTTGCAATGCTTGAATCGCGTTATCTAACAAATGCTTAAACAGCGAACGCAGTTGATTTTGGTGTCCGGGCAATTCCGGCAGCACGGTCGCTGGCTGCCAATCGACGATGACGCCGGTTGCCAACAGGCGTCCGGTTTCCAATTCCAGCACTTGCCGCAGCAGGGCGTTGATATTGACGGAAACGCCGATTTCGCGGGGTTCTTCCGGCAGCGCCGCCCGCAGCGTGGCCAACGCCTTGCTGCCGGAGATGCTGATTTGATCGAGCGTGGTCGCCAGCGTTTCGACGTTGCCCGCGCCGCTGCGCAACATGCCGGCAGCGGCGTTGATGACGTTGAGCGGGCCTTGGATTTGATAAATGGCGGCGGCGAGCGCCTCGCGCATTCCGTGCATCAATTGCTGTTCGGCCAAGCTGGCGCGGAGATGTTCGAGCTGGGCGCGTTCAATTTCACGGCGATGCGCGGTGACATCGTTGGCGAGTAACAGCAGCCGCCGTTCGGCGGGGCACTGTTGCCCGAAATAACTCCGCGCTGAGGGATCGGTTTCCTCCACGCGAGTGCCCGAGCAGGAAAACCAGCGCGGCGTGGGTTGACCGGGAATCTCCAAACTGACGGTGATGTGTTTGAAGTTGCGCCCGTCAAGACAGGCGGCGAAGGCGTCGCTGCCGAGTTGGGCATCAAGTGCCGCTTGCAACACGGTGACGGGTTCGCGCCCGTGCAGTTCATGCAGGAGCTGTTTGTAATCCTGATTATCGAGAATGACGCGCCCTTCGCTGTCGAGCAGCGCCATCACCACCGGCGCGGCATCCAGCACGGTTTCCAGTCGCGCTTTTTGCTGGCGCAGGGCACCTTCCAGCTCGTGAACCTTGGTCACGTCGCGGTGCATTCCGAGGAAATACTGCAACTCGCCGTTCGCCCCAAACACCGGCGCGATAATCAACTCAGCGAGATAATCGCCGCCCTGTTTGGTGCGATTGACGAGGGTGCCGCTCCAAGTGTGTTTATTGGAAATCGTGTGCCACAACTGCGCATAAACGCTGGGCGGAGTGGCGTTATTGGACAAAATCGACTCATTTTTGCCGTAAATATCGGCGCGGTCATAGCCGGTGAGCGCCTCAAACGCGAGATTGGCATACAAAATGGTGGCAGCCGGATCGGTGATTGAAATCGCTACGGGCGCTTGCTCCACTGCCGCAAAAAACAGGCGCGGCGGCAACGCGGTTGCCGAGTGACCGTTGAGCTGGGTCAAGACCGCAATCACTTCGGGTGGCGTGCCGGCGGGCGGGGCGGCGAGAAAAGCCGTCAGCGCGTCAATAACCGTTTGTTGGGCAGATTCCAATGCGGATCGAGCCGACACGGGGATGCTCCTAAAAGAATGAAAAACGACCGTTTAATAGTGGTGCGCGTCAATCGAATTGGCGGGTGGAGGTGTTGAATAATTGCGAATAAACGGCGCGAGAAAGAAAACTAAAAACGCTCAATACGACTTAAGTTGCGGTTGAGCGTTTTTTTAACAGCGAGGGGGAAAGATCAAGCCACACTCAATTGCAATCGTGTGGCAGAGAGAAGTTACTTGATCTTGCCTTCTTTATACATGACATGCTGGCGGACGACGGGATCAAACTTTTTGATTTCCATCTTGCCGGGTTGATTGCGCTTATTCTTGGTGGTCGTATAAAAATGACCTGTGCCTGCACTTGAATTCAGGCGAATTTTTTCACGGGCTGCTTTAGCCATCAGTCAATCCTCCGAATTAAACTTGTTCACCGCGAGCGCGGATTTCACCGAGCACGACATCAATCCCTTTTTTGTCAATGGTGCGCATTCCATTTGCAGAAACACGCAGTTTCACGAAGCGGTTCTCGGTAGCGACCCAGAAGCGATGTTCGTGAAGATTGGGTAAAAACCGCCGCTTGGTCTTGTTGTTAGCGTGCGAAACGTTGTTACCGGTGAGTGGGCGTTTACCGGTCACTTGGCAGACCTGAGACATAATGAGAATTCCTGCGCGTCAACGACTGTGTGAGTAAAAGGGTCGGAATCGTATCATAGTGAGTGAATTCTGCACAAGGTCACAGGAGTCTACTGCGCGACTGCGACTGTGCAATTGAAACTGCAACCAGACTGAATCTGTTTTAGCAGTCAATGCGCACGAAACTGTGATAACCAATGCGAAAGTTGCTTTAACAGATGTCCAGTGAATTGTCCAAGCGCACCCAATATACCCAATACGGTGCGCGGATTATACGCAATCAATCCCCAGCGTTCACGGCGATGCGTCATCCAATCACGTTTATAGGGATCGTCACCAATCAAATAATCAACTTCGCTAACGTGATCGACTTCAATGACATAACGCATTAAATGATCGGTCAATAACGTGCCGACTGAATAGTGCTCAAAGCGTGCATCATAAGCCAATTTATAAATTGCAGCGCGTCCATAACACACAATCCAAATCTGTGCGGCAGCAATTTCGCCATCAATATAGGCTAATCCCAAACGTAACCAACCGCGTTGGGCACACAACCGAATCAATGCTGGAATAAACTCTGGATAAGGTTCTGGTTTTTTCCAACTTGCGTTATAGACGCATTCATATTCTTGAATAGCTTGTTCTAAATGCACACCGCCGGTGGTGATACTTAAACAACCATTGGCAATCGTTAAAAACTGTTTTCGTTTCCGTTTCAGCGTGCTTTTCACTCGTGATGGAAAAGTTGCAAGCACGAGATCATAGTTCGTGGTGACAATCGGAAGATACCAATTACCAAAGCAGAAAAATTCAAAAACTAACCATCCAGCCTGATGCAATGCAGTTTTAATCTGCGCGTATTCATTTGTATCATAAGCAAGCGGTTGTAAGCGGAGCGAATGCCAAGCGGAAGTGTCATGGCGAATTGCCGAAAAGCAAGCAACCATGATGGCAAGCGCGTTAGTGTGCACAAGTGCTGGAGCATAAAGTGACGTATAAAAATTCGTTAGTGCAAAAAGCTCGCGTGATGCAGTTTTATATTTAAGCGGCAACACACACTGAACGTGATGTTGAGTGTCATCAGAATAAGTGACGTAAATTCTGATTTGGTCATCTGCATCTAAAGCCATGTCAGCCAACAGCACAAACCAATCAAAGCCAAGATCAAAACTGTTCTGTTCCGAGCGGGCAAGTAGTAGCTGTGCTTGATTTGGTAAATCAGCAAGTGAGTGACTAAAAATGCTGCTGAATTGTGCAAACAATCAGATTTACCTTATTTTTTTATGTATTAGGTTTCTTGCTTGATACGCTTTTTTCAGTAAAGGGTGACGAAATACTCAAGGAAGCATTGATTAAATAGCATGTAGCGGGACTAACCAGAGTACGGTCGCTTACTAAATAAATCGGTGTTTCCTCAGTCTAAATTGATCATATGTAACACCCATTTTTCAGCAAGTATCATCGTTCAGTAGCTTCAAACAGTAACTTATTTTTAACATCTTTATACCTATCATGTAATTTAGCTAACCATGCCCAACGGTACACGTTGATATGATACGTTGTGCGAATCTCATCAGACCACTTCGTATGCCAATCCATTACCGAACCATAAAACTCAATAGATTCTATAAGTGGATTTGAAAATATCTGCTCAAACGACTCCTGACGTAATAATGCAGCAGGTGAGGATGTGGTTTCATTTTCGTCATAGGTTGTTTTAAGCCAGTTGATAACACCATAACCGGTAATACATAAATCACAAGCAACAACGCGATCACCATAAAAATAGCGATAAACAACTGCATCTCCTGTTTCTGCATAATTTTTTAACAATTCCGTATAAAAAGCACCCTGTTGATTGTGTGCAGAAATTGCAGTACCAGACACACTTTTCCAGCCAACGCTTTCTAAGCGACCATAATCATTAATAGTCTCAACAATGAGTTCAGGTTGTTGACAGACATCTAAACGTAACACAATACCTTCGCGTTCTAACCGGTTCCGCTGCCGTTTCAAATTGTGGCGCAAATTTTTACCGCGAGCCGCCCAATACTCTGTAAAACAAGCTGTCGTACAAATTCGAGCTGTGTGAATATAATCTAATGTTCGTAAACAGGAAGTGTGCGCTGGTCTTGGAACAAAATTTGGATCTTGCTGCGTTATCCCTAATAAACCAACAGTCCAAGGAAGCGCAGCCATTAGTGATTGAGCGACAGTTTCTTGATTCAAGGTTGGTGTAACCAACCATAAACCAAGTGGCGCTTGCGCAGGCTGAAAAGTTGACCACACTGTGCCCCACACATTCGGTTCAAGTAATGTCATCACAACAATTGCTTGATCCTGTCGACCTATCGCTAGTTTAACTTTTGACGTTCCAAAGTGGCGAATGAGCAACGTAACAAACCGTGATTCAAGTAACGCCGATCCGTAGTAGGATTTGTTAAGTGCGTCCCATTCTTGGCGATACGCTTCAAAATTTTGTATCGGAAGCAATGTCCATTCTAACATTCTATTATTCCAGTTTAAGTGTCACTAAATGTCGCTATTTGCATCTAAAGCAAGGATCAAACGCGCAATGATCCATTTCACTTCAACCTTACTTAAACTCTGGTGACATGGAAACTGCAAAACGTGTTCAGCATAATCCAAGCTAACCTGACAAGTGTTGCCAGTGACCGCATCATCAAGAAATTCACCAAAACGAATAATAGGAACACCTTGTTTTTTAAGTTGCACAAAAACAGGTAGGCAATTATTCACATACAGCGGGAACACTTGTGGAACACTTTCAGGTGTCCTGATGGGATAAAGCGGACGACAGTCGCTGCGATTCTGTAACGCAGCCAAAAACTGATCATAATGCGCTTGGCGCATTTGCACGAGATCGTTAATTCGAGTCTGCTGCATGAAAAACTGACTCACCCGCGAGGCTTGGCAACCCAGCCAAGCTGGAGACATTGCATATTCAGGAGGAGGGTTTTGATTGGTTTTATTTGCTGAAATAACCTTGTTGGTGCTCGGAGATTTGAGTTTGAACACCAGCAGCTTTAACCAAGCAATCATTTTTAATAACTTACCAAAATAAGCGAGACGCCCGTATTGGTGCGCAAGCTCTAAACCATTGATCAATGTTTTCACTTCTACCGCAAAAGAAGGCTGTTTTAGACCATCGGTTTTAAGTTCATGGTGCGCAGATGCAAGTATCCCGCCGTGAACGCTGGGATAAAATTTCATCGTGCTGGCAATTGCATAATCACCTAAATGACCAACGCCAATTCCTTCTTTCTGCCCAAAGCAGGTATGAGCACAATCTTCTAACATGATCAAATGATATTGGTCTGCAAGATGGCGAATTGCTTGAAAGTTTTGTGGAAATCCAAAATAATGTACAACAATAATTGCTTTAACGTTTTGATCAATCCGCTTTGAAAGTTCTGTCACAGTCACAGATAAATCAGCATTGAGCGGATAATACACTGGCTCAACACCGGATAACCGTAACGGTTCTATCATCGCCAGACAATGATATGCCGGTACTAAAATGCGATCTCCAGCACCAATGTTCGCGCATTGTAACGCCAGAAAAATCGCGTAGCGTCCGCTGTAAAGATGAACGCGATGAGTACAGGTTAACACTCCTGCTGGTATCGTATTTGATGCGGTTCGATTTAATTTTAATGACGATAATACCGGAAGCGCAGGTAAACTGGGTTTAGGAAATTGCGCAGCATCATAACGGGCGGTTGTGGTCACTGTTTTAACCTCACTCACACTGCGCCAATTGCTGATATAAATCAGCAAACGTTGCCAATGCGCCGTTAATCACCGCGTTGGGTTCTAAATAGCCTTCGCCGCATAAATCATCCAGAGCGCCAGCAAATTGTTTCCACACTGCGGAAGTGTGTTCGCCATGAAAATCTAAAAACCGTGCTCCGCCTAATTCAGCGCCCAATACTTTTTGCAAATGACGTGCAATAATGCGTCCGCCCAGTGTCGCGCCTTCTAAAACGTAAAAACTGCCAACCAAATGATTCACATCTTGCATTGCTGGAGCTAATAAAACATGTTTGCGCAGTTCAGCACTTGCATTCTGTTCCTCGGTATTCAGTGCCGCTTGTTCATTCAAGTCAGCCAGCAATGCTGGTAATTTTGGGCGCACTCCAAGTCGTGTCTGTATATCAGCAGCAACGGTCGTATACAACGCTGCTTCCAATGGCGTATACAATTCACGCAACACCAATAGATAATAATAATAGTCAAGGCGCGTTACTGTCGCCGACATGATGCGGCACATGATGGGTAATTGCTCAATTGATTCATGCGCCGCCGCAGTAGCATGGCGCAGCGCAACAATTAAGTTTTTCTCAAGTGATTGCAATGTTAAACTGCTCCTTAATCTGTCATTACTTGGGGTTAGCCAATCAATGGACATTGAACTGATCGAAATTCAGGATTTTTTAGCCAATCACCCGCCGTTCGATCAACTCCCCCCCGCGGCGCTTGCCCGCTTGCCCAAGCAATTGACGGTGCGCTATTTCCGCCGCGGTTCGCCGTTTCCACCACCTGATGCTGCCGCGCCAGCACTCTACATTTTGCGCAAGGGCGCAGTCGAACTGCATGATGCACAAGGCGAATTGCTCGGCAAGTTGGCGGAAGGCGATCTCTACGCTCACGCTTGCCGCGATGCCGCACCCGCCGCACCCGGCGTGACGGCAGAGGATACGCTGGTTTATACGCTGCCGTGTAGCGATCTGGCGCAATTGTGCCGCGATCATCCCGCTTGTGCCGCCTATTTTGAACCCTCAGCCGCGCATCGGCTGCGCCGGGCGCTGGATGTCATGGTCGCCGCACCTGCCACCGGCACCGGGCTGATGACGGTGCCGGTGCGCGACATGATTCGCCGCGATCCCATCACCGCCCCGCCGGAACTCAGTATCCGCGCTGCGGCGCAAATCATGTCGGCGCAGCATGTCTCGTCATTGCTCATCATGGACGGCGAGCAGTTGGTGGGGATGGTGACTGACCGCGATCTGCGCAGTCGCTGCATCGCCGCCGAGTTGCCCACGTCGCAGCCGGTGAGCGCGATTATGACGCGAACGCTGCAAACCGTTGATATGGATACGCTGGGATTTCAAGCCCTGATGACCATGACGCGCTTAAACGTACACCATTTGCCGGTGCTGGATGGCGGGCGCGTCGCTGGGCTGCTGTCGTCTACCGATTTAACGCGCTTTCAAAGCACCAATTCCGTCTATCTCGTCGGTGACATTCACCGCGCCAGCTCGGTGACGGCGCTGGCGCAGATTAGCGCCAAGTTGGCGGAATTGCAGGTGCATTTAATCAGCGGCGGCGCGACTGCCAATGCCGTCGGGCAAGCGATCAGCGCCATTACTGATGCGTTGACTTTGCGCCTGTTGGAATTGGCGGAATTGGCGCTCGGCGCAGCGCCGGTGCCGTATGCGTGGCTGGTCGGCGGTTCACAAGCGCGGCGCGAGCAGTCCTCGCATTCCGATCAAGATAACGCGCTGCTAGTGGCAGACGAGATGCAGCCAGAAGATGATGTTTATTTTGCGGCGCTGGCGAAATTCGTGAATGACGGGCTGAATGCCTGCGGCTTCGTCTATTGCCCCGGCGAGGTGATGGCTTCGACGGCGAAATGGCGGCAGCCGCTGCGGGTGTGGCAGCGTTATTTTATGAATTGGATTCGTCAGCCCGATCCGCTGGCGCTGATGTTGTCGAGCGTCTTTTTTGATTTACGCCCGCTGCACGATCCCGCCAATTTGTACGCCGGTTTGCAGGATAAGCTGCTGGAACAATCGCGTTCTAATCAATTGTTCCTCGCGTATCTCACCGCCAACGCGCTGAAAAATCGCCCGCCGTTGGGTTTTTTCCGCAATATCGTTTTGATTCAGGGCGGCGATCACGATCACACCTTTGACATCAAACATCGCGGCATCGTTCCGATTATTGATTTAGCGCGAGTCTCGGCGCTCGCCGCCGGCATTCCTGAAATCAACACCAGCGAGCGGCTCAAAGCAGCAGCGGAGTGTGGCGCGTTGAGTCGTGATGGCGCAGCCAATCTCGGCGACGCGCTAGAATTCATTGGCACTTTGCGCATCCGCCATCAAGCCCAACAGCTCCGCGCCGGGCAGAAGGCGGATAATTTTGTGTCACCAGATGCGTTGTCGCCGCTGGAACGCGGGCATTTGAAGGAGGCGTTTGTGTTGATTAACGCGATGCAGGAGGCGTTGGGGCAACGCTATCAAGCGGGGAAATTTAGCTGATGCCAGTATTCTGCGACTGGCAACGGCGATGGTGGCGGCGGCGCGTTGCACCCGGGGCGCTGCGCGAGTATTTGGAGCAGCCGCTGGTGTCGCCGCGCAGCGATTATCGAACGGTCGATTATGTGGCGTTGGATTTGGAAACCACCGGCTTAGACCCGCGCCGTGATCTGATTTTGAGTGTCGGTTATGTGATGCTACACGCCATGCAAATTGAGTTGGCGACGGCGCGACATCGCGTGGTGCGGATTGATCGCTCGATTCCCGAAGCCAGCGCGGTGATTCATCACATCACTGACGATCAAGCGGCGCGGGGCGGCGAGCTGGGCGATGTGTTGAGCGAATTGTTGCCGGTGCTGGCGGGCAAGGTGTTGATTGCGCATCACGCCAGCATTGAGCAGCGGTTTTTAAGCACGGCGTGTCGCCAATTGTGGGGCTGCGGTTTGCCGCTGCGGATTGTGGACACGCAGGCGCTGGCGCTGCGGACGTTTGAACGGCGGCAAATTCCGTTCAAAGTGTCGGATTTACGTCTCCACGCGCTCGGTCATCATTACAATCTGCCGCGCTACGCTGCCCACAATGCGCTGAGTGATGCGTTGGCTGCGGCCGAATTGTTTTTAGCGCAGGCTGCGCATCGGGCGGACGGACGGGCGCTGCGGTTGGCAGAATTTTTATGTTGAATAAATAAAGTTGTCAGTTTGCAGTTGTCAGTAAAAAACAGCGTTGTTACCGTCAATTGACAACTTTTTTTTAGCGGCGCGAGATTGAATGAATTGCGCTTTTTTTTAGTCACTACCACCACGAGGAAAATAAACAGATGTCAGAAGAAAAACTGTATGCCGTACCCGCTGCGATTGCCGCAAAAGCGCACGTTAATGCCGAGCAATATGCGGAAATGTATCAACGTTCAATTGACGATCCGGCGGGTTTTTGGGCGGAGCAAGCTAATCAATTTGTGAGCTGGTCGCAGCCGTGGACGAACGTGCTGGATTACAGCTTCAAAGCGGATGATTTGCACATCAACTGGTTTGAAGGCGGCAAGCTCAACGTCAGCTACAACTGCTTGGATCGCCATCTCGCCACTCGCGGCGATCAGGTCGCCATCATCTGGGAAGGCGACAATCCAGAAGTGGATCGCAAAATCACTTACCGCGAACTTCATGCCGAAGTGTGCAAACTCGCCAACGTGTTCAAAGCGCGGGGCGTCGGCAAAGGTGATCGCGTCTGCATTTATTTGCCGATGATCCCTGAAGCGGCAGTGGCGATGTTGGCCTGTACCCGCATCGGCGCGGTGCATTCGATTGTCTTTGGTGGCTTTTCGCCGGATTCGCTGCGCGACCGCGTGTTGGATTCCGCGTGCAAATTGGTCATCACATCAGATGAGAGCGTGCGCGGCGGACGTCATATCCCGTTGAAAAAGAACGCCGATACCGCGCTGGCGGAATGCCCCAGCGTGGACACCGTCGTCGTGGTACGGCGCACTGGTGGCGCAGTGGCGTGGACGGAAGGGCGCGATATTTGGTACGACGAGGAAATCGCGGCAGCGGCTGCCGAGTGCGAGCCAGAAGAAATGGATGCCGAAGACCCGCTGTTTATTTTGTACACCTCCGGCTCCACTGGAAAACCGAAGGGCGTCCAGCACACCACCGGCGGTTATCTGGTCTATGCGGCGATGACGCATAAATATACCTTTGATTATCAAGAAGGTGAGGTCTATTGGTGTACCGCTGACGTGGGCTGGGTCACGGGTCACACCTACATCGTGTATGGCCCGCTGGCGAACGGCGCGACCTCGCTGATGTTTGAAGGCATCCCGAATTACCCCGATATGTCGCGCTTCTGGCAAGTGATTGATAAACATCAGGTCAATATCTTTTACACCGCCCCGACTGCGATTCGCTCGCTGATGCGGGCGGGTGAAGAGCCAGTGAAAAAGACCTCGCGCCAATCGCTGCGCGTGCTCGGCTCGGTTGGCGAACCGATCAATCCCGAAGCGTGGGAGTGGTATTTCCACATCGTCGGCGACAGTCGCTGCCCGATCATGGACACCTGGTGGCAAACCGAAACTGGCGGCCATCTCATCACGCCGCTGCCCGGTGCCACGCCGCTCAAGCCCGGCTCGGCAACCCGTCCGTTCTTTGGCGTGCTGCCGGCGTTGGTCGATCCGGCCGAAGGGACGGTGATTGAAGGTGCTGGCGAAGGTGCGCTGGCGTTATCGCGTCCTTGGCCCGGCATGATGCGGACGCTGTACGGCGATCACGCCCGTTTTGCCGACACCTATTTCCGCCAATATCCCGGCTATTACTTCACCGGCGACGGCGCACGGCGCGATAACGACGGGTATTACTGGATCACCGGGCGCATTGATGACGTGCTCAACGTGTCTGGGCATCGCCTCGGCACGGCAGAAATTGAATCGGCGCTGGTCTTGCATCCGCAGGTTGCCGAAGCCGCAGTGGTTGGCTATCCGCATGATTTGAAAGGACAAGGCATTTATGCCTACGTCACCTTGATGGCGGACATCGAACCGACTGACGCGCTGAAAAAGGAATTGGTGACGCTGGTGCGCACTGAAATTGGCCCGATTGCGATTGTCGATATTATTCAATGGGCACCGGGTTTGCCGAAGACGCGCTCCGGTAAAATTATGCGGCGGATTTTGCGCAAAATTGCCGCCAATGAAATTGATTCACTCGGTGATATTTCTACGCTGGCAGACCCAGCAGTGGTCACTGATTTGATTGAAAACCGCGCGAATCAATAACCGCGCAAGATGCTGCCGTCATCTTTATTACGGCGGCAGCGTCTTGATGATTCTTTGTTACAAATTGAATGAACGATTGGAGTTGCTATTTTGAGTGCAAATGTTCGGGTTGGTGTCTTTGTTGATGCTGAAAATGTCCGTTATAACGGCGGCTATCAAATGCGTTATGACGTGCTGCGGCGTTTTGCTGCCCGCGAAGGCGGTACTTTACAACGATTAAATACTTACATGGCTTTTGATGCCGAACGCGCTAAAGAAGATATTGAATATCGCAAGAAAGCGCAGACGTATCAACAGATGGTGCGTGATTTTGGGTGGAAGATTACCGTTAAATTAGTGCGGCGCTATACCGATGAGATGGGTAATGTCACCACCAAAGCCAATGCGGATTTAGATATGGCAGTTGATGCCATGTTACAGGCCAATAAACTGGATCAAGTGTTATTGGTGACTGGCGACGGTGATTTTTTACAGGTCGTTGAGGCATTGCAAAATACCGGCTGCCGCGTGGAATTGATTGGATTTAAGAACGTGTCGCGCCAGCTTCAGCAAGAAGTTGATGCCTATTATTCAGGATTTGTGATTCCTGATTTATTGCCGATCAACTATGAACCGCGCAATGAATGGGGTAAAGCTGGCTCCTGTGTGCGCGGCGTGTGTACCAAATGGTTTGCTGATAAAGGCTACGGCTTTTTGCGCATCATGGATCATATTTCACCCAATTTGTGGATTACTGATCCGCGTGATGCGTTGTCGCCTTATGCCAGCGTGTTTTGTCATATCAACGAGTTAGCAGAAGATGTGAATGAAGATATGCTTGCCAATCGGGAAACCGTGTTGGAGTTTTATATTAACGAAAGTGATCAAAAAGATAACGGTTTAGTTGCCAGCAATGTGCGGCTGGCATTCACGATGAATCGCTAGTTTTCCCCGCGCCCCCTTGCCGCAAGGGGGCACAACCCCGGCGCTGCAACAGCACTTGGTGGCTTAAAACCCTATTGAAATACAGGGTGGGAATTTCCTAACCGCGCAAGCAAAGGCATCCCATGTCAACTGAAGCACCCACATTAAAACCTTCTGGATTGGCGCAGCGGCTGGTCAACGATCATTTGCTTTCTGACGCGCAAATGAGGACTGCATATAACGACGCCCAGCAACAAGGTCGTCCCTTTGTCCGCTATTTAATTGATGAAAAGTTATTAGATAGTCGCCGTATTGCAATTGCGGCATCGCACGAATTTGGCGTGCCGTTGCTTGATCTCAGTGCGATGGATTTAGCGACATTGCCACTCAATTTGGTGGATGAACGCTTAATTCGTAAGCATCGCGCTTTGCCATTATTACGGCGCGGCAATCGCTTATTTTTGGCGTTGTCCGACCCCACCAACGATCAAGCTCTGGAAGAAATCCGCTTTAATACTGGCTTGGCAACTGATGCGATTTTGGTTGAAGAAGATCGGCTGAGTAAAGCGATTGAAACGGCAATTGCAGCGCAAGATACTGCCAACGTGGGTGAAGTGGCAGACTCGGATTTAGAAAAGCTCGATTTATCACCCGAAGAAGAAGACAAAAATGATGATTCGGATGTCAATGTTGATGATGCACCGATTGTGCGCTATATCAATAAAATTCTCGTGGATGCGATTACTGGCGGTGCATCAGATATTCACTTTGAACCCTTTGAAAAGTTTTTTCGGATTCGCTTTCGTCAAGATGGTATTTTGCGTGAAGTTGCCAATCCGCCATTAAATACGGCGGGACGTTTAACCGCTCGTCTCAAAGTCATGTCGCGGATGAATATCGCCGAACGGCGGGTGCCGCAGGATGGGCGTATTCGTTTGAAATTAAGTCGCTCGCGGGATATTGATTTTCGTGTCAATACGTTACCGACGGTCTATGGCGAAAAAGTGGTGCTGCGGATTTTAGATTCTTCTTCCGCACAGGTTGGTATTGAGGCGCTCGGTTTTGAAGCAGAACAGCGCGAGGATTTTCTCAAGGCAATTAAAAAACCTTACGGCATGATTTTAGTTACTGGTCCAACCGGTTCGGGTAAAACTGTGTCGTTGTATACCGCGCTCAACCTGCTCAATAAACCCGAAATTAACATTTCAACCGTAGAAGACCCGGTAGAAATTCAAGTGCCGGGTATCAATCAGGTGAATCTAAATCCTAAATCAGGATTAACTTTTGCCTCCGCATTACGCGCCTTTTTACGTCAAGACCCGGATGTATTGATGGTTGGTGAGATTCGGGATTTAGAAACTGCTGAAATTGCGGTGAAAGCGGCGCAAACCGGTCACTTGGTACTCTCCACGCTGCACACTAATGACGCGCCGCAAACGCTAACTCGTTTGGCAAATATGGGCATTGCGCCGTTCAATATCGCTTCTTCAGTGTTGCTGATTATGGCACAGCGATTGGCGCGGCGATTGTGCGTGCATTGCCGCAAGCCGGTTGATATTCCCCGCGAGGCATTATTACGCGAAGGATTTACATCCGAAGATTTAGATGCGGGCGTGACGATTTATGCGCCGGTGGGCTGCGAAATGTGTAATAAAGGGTATAAAGGGCGGGTGGGTATTTTTCAGGTGATGAAAATTTCCGAAGCCATTACGCGCCTTATTCTGGAAGGCGGCGATGCAGTGCAACTTGCTGATCAAGCGCGGCGCGAAGGTGTTTCTGATTTACGGCAATCCGGTTTGCGTAAAGTGAAAGCGGGTTTAATTGGTTTAGAAGAACTCAATCGCGTGACCAAAGAATAATTCACGGAGTATTCACGATGGCATTAGCACTGACTAAAAATAAACCCAAGGTTGAAGCCGATAAGGCGCGGGTTTTTTTGTGGGAAGGTTTAGATAAACGCGGCACCAAAGTGAAGGGCGAATCACGGGCGGCGAATATCAATGTCGTGCGGGCAGAATTGCGGCGGCAGGGTGTGAATCCAACCAAGGTGAAGATGAAACCCAAGCCGTTATTGGGTGAGCGCAAAAAGGCAATTACCAGTGCCGATTTGTCGATTTTCACGCGCCAATTGGCGACCATGATGGCGGCGGGCGTTCCGTTGGTACAGGCATTTGACATCGTGGGACGTGGGCATGATAACCCGTCAATGCAGGATTTAATTCTGTCGATTAAACAGGATATTGAAAGCGGCACTGCGATGGCGGCAGCGATGGCGAAACATCCGTTATATTTTGATGATTTGGTGTGCAATTTGGTGGCGGCGGGTGAACAGGCAGGTATTTTGGATAATCTGCTGGATAAAATTGCGGTGTATAAAGAGAAAACCGAGTCAATTAAAGGCAAAATTAAAAAAGCGATGTTTTATCCGACCGCCGTGATTGCGGTAGCAGTGATTGTGACGGTGGTCATTTTGTTGTTTGTGATTCCCAAATTTAAGGATTTGTTTGCAAACTTTGGCGCTGATTTACCTGCCTTTACGTTAATGGTGATTCATCTGTCTGAATTATTGCAGGCATGGTGGTGGGCGCTGTTACTTGGGATTGGCAGCTTTGTGTACAGCTTTGGTTATGCCTATAAACGCTCGCGGACGATGCGCGAAACAATTGATCGGCTGTTATTAAAAATTCCAATTATCGGCATGATTTTGAATAAGGCGGCGTTGGCGCGATTTGCCCGCACGTTATCAACGATGTTTGCGGCAGGCGTGCCGTTGGTGGAGGCGCTGCTGTCGGTGTCGGGCGCGACCGGCAACATCGTGTATCAGGACGCGGTGCTGAAAATGCGCGAGGAAGTCGCCACCGGCCAGTCGTTGCAACTGTCGATGCGCCAGCGCGATCTGTTTCCGCACATGGTGATTCAAATGACGGCGATTGGTGAGGAGTCGGGCGCGTTGGATGCGATGCTGGGGAAAGTCGCTGATTTTTATGAAGAACAGGTTGATAACGCGGTGGACAGTTTGAGCAGTCTGCTGGAGCCGATGATTATGGTGGTGATCGGTGGTTTGGTCGGCAGTTTGGTGGTGGCGATGTATTTGCCGATCTTCAAAATGGCGTCGGTGGTGTAAGCGCGATGGCTGATTTCATTGAGATTCTTGCGCAACAGACGGAAGTGCTGGCGCTGATCGCGGTGGTGGTGGGCGTGAGCGTGGGCAGCTTTCTCAACGTGGTCATCATGCGCTTGCCTAAGATGATGCAAGCGACTTGGCAGCGCGATTGCGTTGAATTACTGCGAGAAACCGCGCCAGCGCACCCGGGCGGCGCACCCGATGAATCGCTTGTGAGCAAGGATTCCAGCCTCTCTCTGTCCGCGCCGCCGTCCACTTGCCCTCACTGCGGGCATCGCATCCGTGCGTATGAAAATATCCCAATTCTCAGTTACTTACTGCTGGGCGGGCGCTGTTCAAACTGCAAAGCCCTGATCGGTCTGCGCTATCCGCTGGTTGAGGGTTTGACGGCGCTGTTGACGCTGGCGGTGGCGTTGCAGTTCGGGATGAGTTGGCAATTGCCAGCGGCACTGCTGCTGACGTGGGCGTTAATCGCGCTGGCGCTGATTGATTACGACCATCAATTGTTGCCCGACAGCATCACGCTGCCGCTGCTGTGGCTGGGTTTGCTGCTGAGTTTGTTTGATATTTTCACCGATAGCCACGCGGCGCTCATCGGCGCAATCGCGGGTTATCTCAGCCTGTGGACGGTATTTCAACTGTTTCGGCTGTTGACGGGCAAGGAAGGGATGGGATATGGCGATTTCAAATTGCTGGCGATGTTTGGCGCGTGGCTGGGCTGGCAACTGCTGCCGCAAATCGTGCTGATGGCGACCGTTGCTGGCGCGAGCTACGGCGTGTTGTTGCTCATCACTGGTCAGCAACAGCGGGCGCAGCCATTGCCTTTTGGGCCATTTTTAGCGATTGCCGGTTGGATCAGTTTGCTGTGGGGCGACGCGATCAATGCCGCTTATTTGCAAGTCAGCGGGCTGAGTTGAGCGATGTATAGCGTGGCGCTCACCGGCGGCATCGGCAGCGGCAAATCCACCGTCGCTGCTGAGTTTGCGACGCTCGGCGCAGGCGTGATTGATACCGATCTGCTGGCGCGGGAATTGACCGCCGTCGGACAGCCGCTGCTCACCCAGATCGCTGCCGCTTGTGGCGCTGACGTGTTATTGGCGGACGGATCGTTAGATCGGGCGGCGCTGCGTGAGCGGGTCTTTCAACAGCCCCGCGCCCGCGCTCGTTTAGAGGCGATTTTGCATCCGGCGATTCTGGAGTTGATGTTGGCACGGCGGGCGGCGTTGACGACGCCGTATGCGCTGTTGGTGATTCCGCTGTTGTTTGAAACCGGACAACAGACGGTGGCAAACCGAGTGCTGGTGGTCGATGTGGCGGAGGCGGTGCAGATTGAGCGGGTGCAACAGCGCAGCGGTCTGGCACCAGATGAGATTCAGCGCATCATCGCCAGCCAAATTCCGCGCCATGAGCGCTGCGCTCGCGCTGACGATCTTTTAGAGAATAGCGGCGCGGTGACGGCGCTGTTGCCGCAGATTGCGCAATTACACGCCGAGTATTTACGTTTGGCGCAAAGTTAAAACTGCGTTATTCAAACCGATAGTTTAGTAACTCAATATCCCGCGCAAAATGCTGCGCCACCAATTCCGCAGTCGCATCCGTATAATAACCGCGATAATCTTGCTGACGATCCCGCGCTTGACGGGCATGAGGTAACACTGGCGGTTGAATCCCAATTCGCTGGCAAATGGTGTTGAAATCCTCATGCAACTGTTCATAACGTCCAATAAAATCGACAACGATATTGCCGCGCAAGTCGATTAAATAATCTGATTGCAGCGTGATAGACGTGTCCAAATGATATTGATATGGGCGCACCGGATCAAGTTTGTAGCGCAAAAAATCACTAAATTGCTCGTGACCAATCAATAAATGCGGGCGTTCACGGCGCAAATGATGAAAAGAGCTGACCTGTAAATCCCACGGATTGCGCACGATAGTAAACTTGAATAACGCCTCAAAAAAATCTTTGGGCAATAATTCTTGTGCTGCAATCACTTTCGCGTGACGTGGTAATTTACTTGCCAAGCGATGTCCGCTGAAATGACTCAAACGACTGCATAAAAACATCGGGTAATACCAAGGATCACGCCAGCGCAATCCTTCCAAAGCGGCGCGAATACTGGTGCCGCCAGTTTTCGCAATATGTACGAATAAAAATTGATGTTTTAATGACAACAGCATGATCGGCGCTCACCGCGAAAAGGTTAATGATTTAAGCATCATCACATAACACTGGCGGCAAGACCCGGAGTTTTTGACTGACGATCTCACCCAGTCGATCTAATAAATCAGTCGCCATATCAGGATGAAACCGTTCGGGATCAATACTGCCAATTGCTAACACCCCAAACGCAGCATCAGTGTGAATTGGGATCAAGGCAGCGGTGCGAATGTTGGCATTACGCGCACCGAATAATAACGTGCCCTGCGCTTCTGGTAATGCGCCACAAAACGCATGTTCTTTTTTAATAAACGCATGAAACAAGGTGTGACCAGCATTTGCTTTTGTATCATCAGCGGGCGCATCTTCAGCAAGCACGAGCGGAAAAAGTTTTAAGACCACTGCATCGGCATGAAACTCACGCGATAAACATTCATTCATCACGCGACACAATTCTACCGGATCGTTAGTGCCAATCACTTTGAGTGAAAAACCATGTAAACGATTGACCAACGCATCGTATTCCCGCGCCCGCGCAATCACATGATCGAGCAAAGCGCGTTCGGTTTCTAATTCTTTGCGCAGCACCCGCACCTGTCTTTCAATTAAAGAAGCCGCACCTCGAACTAAATGCGGCACCTGTAACGCGATTAACGTTTCTGGATAGCGTTCAAAAAAATTGGGATTTTTTAATAAATACGCAATCACTTTGTTGTGAAAATTCGGGTCTTCCGGTGGCGCAGGTTCAGCGTGTTGATTCATAACAACCTCGGTATTTCAATCTCTCCGTGAAACACGGTGGCAGCCGGCCCGGTCATCCACACCGGTTGCGAGCCGCCGTTCCATGCAATGAGCAGCTCGCCGCCCGGCAGCGTGACCCGCACCTGCGGTTCCAACAGGTGACGCAGCCTGCCGCTGACCACTGCCGCACACGCGCCGGTGCCGCAGGCGAGCGTTTCTCCCGCGCCGCGCTCGTAGACCCGCAGCCGAATCTGTTGCGGCGATACCACTTGCATAAAACCAACATTGACGCGCTGCGGAAAACGCGGATGCACCTCCACCAGCGGGCCGAGCTGCGCGACGGCGGCGGTGCTCACGTCGTCCACTTGCAGCACTGCGTGCGGATTGCCCATCGACACTGCGCCAATCAGCAGCGTTTCCGCGTCCAGCGCCAGCGGATACAACGGCTGCGGCTGATCATCCTCGGCGAGAAACGGAATCTGCGCAGGCGTCAGCACCGGCGTTCCCATGTTGACGCGCACCAGCCCATCTGGTTGCAGCAGCAGCGTGATCACACCAGCGGCAGTGCCGACCGTGATTTCCGTTTGCTCGGTCAATCCCTGCTCGTGAACAAACCGCGCAAAACATCGCGCTCCATTGCCGCACTGTTCGACCTCGGAACCGTCGGCATTAAAAATGCGGTAGTGAAATGCGGTGTGCGGCAAGCGCGGCGGCTCCACCAGCAACACTTGATCGCAGCCGATCCCAAACCGGCGCTCCGCGAGGTGGCGAATCGTTGCCGCATCCAGCGTCACCTGCTGGCGCACCGCGTCAATCACGATGAAATCGTTGCCCAAGCCGTGCATTTTAGTGAAGCGCAGTGTCATGCCGGTAATCGTCCAATCACTGCCAAGTGCCGATTGCTCACCACCTCAACCTCCAACGTCGTCAAGCCCGCCTCCGCCACTTGCGCCACCACTTCTTGCGGTTCAAAAGCCGCAAACAGTGAATTGCGAAAATCATGCCGCAACACCTCTGGCATCTCGCTGCCGTAGGTTTCCACCAGCGCCTCCACCCAACCGGCTGATGCCGGGCGCATCAAATCCATCACCACCACTAACGCGCCGGGTTTACCAACGCTGCGAATGGTCTGCCACAGCACCTGCGGCTCCGGCAGATGATGCAGCAGGCTGTTGGACAAAATCAGGTCGTAATGCGCAGCCGGCAAGGTCGGCGTCGGCAGCCGCTCGCACAGCAACCGACAACGCGGTGCCACGCCCGCCAACCGCTGTAACTTCTCCTGCGCCAGCGCCAGCATCGCCGCTGCGCCATCAAGCGCATCGCAGGTCGCCAGCGGATAAGTGGTCAGGAATTGGATGCTGATGTCCGCCGGGCCGCAGCCCAAATCCAGCGCCCGTGCGCCGTGCAAAGTGCCCGGCTGCGCCGCAGCTAACAGTTTGAGAAATAAATCATTTGGCTCAGAAAAATCGGCCTGCGCATACGCCAACGCTTGCGCGGCATCCTCCATCAATTCCGGTTCTAAACGACGCTTCACGGCAACAGCGACTCCCCAGCAAACAAACTGGCGACGGTCTCGCGCTCCCGCACGAGTTGCGCGTGTGCTCCGTCCACCATCACCTCCGCTGCTCGCGGACGACTGTTGTAATTGGAACTCATCGTGAAGCCGTACGCGCCGCTGCCGCGCACCGCCACTAAATCACCTTCCTCCAGCGCCAGCAGCCGTTCTTTACCAAGAAAATCAGCGGTTTCGCACACCGGCCCAACCACGTCATACCGCAGCTCCGGCGCAGTGCTGGCGCTCACCACCGGCACGATGTCTTGTTGGGCGTGATACAGCGCCGGGCGCAGCAGGTCATTCATCGCCGCATCGACCACCGCGAAATGGCGCGTCGGCGTGTGTTTGAGCAATTCCACTCGCGTCAGCAAGATGCCAGCGTTACCGGCGATGGCGCGTCCCGGCTCGACGATGATCTCAACCGGGCGCTCGCCGAGCAGATAATTCAGCGCCGCAGCGTAGGCGGCTGGCTCGGGCGGCAGCTCGTCGCGGTAACGAATGCCCAACCCGCCGCCCAGATCAAGATGATCAATGGCAATTCCCGCTGCGGCCAGCCGGTCGGTGAGCGCCAACACGCGGGTGAGCGCGTCGATAAACGGCGCTAAATCAGTGAGTTGTGAACCGATGTGGCAGTCGATGCCGGTGATGCGCAGGTGCGGCAGCTCCGCTGCTTGTTGATACACGGCCTCGGCGCGGGCGATGTCGATGCCGAATTTATTGTCTTTCAAGCCGGTGGCAATGTACGGGTGCGTTTTGGCGTCCACGTCGGGATTGACGCGCAGCGCGACTGGCGCGATGACGCCGCACTCACCGGCGAGCTGGTTGAGGCGCAGCAGTTCGGGTTCCGATTCGACGTTGAAACAGCGGATGCCGATTTCGAGCGCCCGCCGCAGTTCATCGCTGCGTTTGCCGACGCCGGAAAAGAGGATTTTATCTGGTGAGCCGCCGGCAGCGAGGACGCGCTCGAGTTCGCCGCCGGAGACGATGTCAAAACCGGAGCCGAGTCGCGCCAGCACGTTGAGGACGGCGAGATTGGCGTTGGCTTTGACGGCGAAACAAATCAGGTGCCGCCGGTCGCGGAAGGCGCGATCAAACGCTCGCCAGTGGCGTTCGAGCGTGGCGCGAGAATAGACATAACAGGGCGTGCCAAAGCGGTCGGCGATGGCGGTGAGGGGAACGTCTTCGGCGTAAAGGATGCCGGCGCGGGCGATGAAATGATCCATGCGGGAAATCGCTATTTGATGAATTGAGTGGGGAGGGGCGTTTGAAAAAAGTTGTCAGTTTTCAGTTGTCGGTTGTCAGTAAAAAACAGCGTTGTCGCTGACAATTGACAACTTTTTTTAACTGCGTGAAGGCTGCGGGACATCAGCGCCGGGTGGCGGCGGTACACGATCTGGCAAGGTGAGGGAGCCTTTTTGGCCGCAGGCGTTCAGGATGCTGATGACGCCGAGCGCGATGATGACCGTGATCAGCAAGGTGTGTGCCCAACAACGCATGATGTCGCCTCGTGTCAATTAGGTTTGGGCAAAGAGTATGCCGCTTTGCGCTGCCGCGACGGGTCGCAGGTGGTCAGATTGCTGGCGTTAATGGCGCAAGTGCTGGCGTGGGCGGCACGGCAGCACGAAATCGGGCGGCGACCTTGCCATCAGCGGTGCGCAGCGTCAGTTGCTGCCCCTCAACTTGGTAGCTGGCGACGCTGGCGAGCGCAGCGGCGTAGGCGGCAGCTTGGGCGGTGAGGGCTTTTAGCGCGACATCTTTGACGCTGCTACAGGTCGGACGTTTGGTGGCGAGCGGGCCGAGTTGCAACTGCTGATCGCTGACGGTGTAACCGCTCATGTATTGGTTGCAGCCGTTGCTGCCGGTCAAGGTGCCAGATGGGTGAAATTCGAGGTCGATTGTGGTGCGTTCCAGCAATAACACCGGTCCTTGTTTGGGATGGTGATAAAACTCCAGCAGCCACGTTTGCCCCAGCAGTGGCGAAGCGGGTTGCAGAGCTTGCAAGCGCAGCCGCAATTGTCCGGCATCATCAAGGAATTCCAACTGGGTGCCGACCTGATGCGCTCGCGTGACAGCGGCTAAATCGGCGGTGATGGCGGTGTGTTGTTGCAGCAACGACGCGGCGCAGGCAGCGGGCGTGGTGGGACGCGTGCCGACGGTCAAGCCGGTAGCAGTCACGACGTAGGTGCCCGCCAGCGGATAGCAGCCGCCAGTGCTGGCAAATTGCCCGGCGCTGAATTGAAATTGTGTGGGCGTGGTCGGATCGGCGGCGAGAAAGCCAGTCGCGGTTTGATAGCCGACCAATTGCCAGCTTTGCCCTTCAAAGGTAGCGGCGAGCGCCATTGCTGGCGCGGAGTCAGCGGCATCGCTTGACGGCGCGGCGGTCATCAACAGCGCCAGCAGGGCGGCGGCAGCGGAGCGCGGCAGAACTGTGGAAAATGGTTGCATGAAAAACACCTGAATACGGTGGTCGTGAGGCGGGTTATCTTAACGCAGGCAACACGCTCAGATCGCAGTTTGATGATTTTGAGTTGTCGGTGAGCGATGACGACGCCATTGATTACTGACAATTGACAACTTTTTACAACTGGCAATTTTTTTAACCACCTCACTTTAGGTGAAATTTTAATGCAGTTTATCGACTTAAAAACGCAATATCAGTTACTCGCTCCCGCGATTCAAGCGCGTCTTGAAGCGGTGTTCCAACACGGTCAGTTCATTATGGGGCCGGAAGTGATTGCATTGGAAACGCAATTGGCGAGTTTTATCGGCGTGCGTCATTGTATTGGCATGTCCAGCGGCACCGATGCGCTATTAGCGGCATTGCTGGCGCTGGAAATTGGACGCGGCGATGAAGTGATTACTACGCCATTCACGTTTATTGCCACTGCCGAGGTGATTGCGTTAATTGGAGCGCGACCGATATTTGTCGATATTGATCCGGTCACTTATAACCTTGATCCGGCGCAGATAGCAGATGCAATTACTGGTCGCACGCGAGCAATTATGCCGGTGGCGCTATACGGGCAATGCGCCGATATGGAAACAATTAACGCCATTGCTGCGCAACATCATTTAGCGGTCATTGAAGACGCGGCGCAAAGTTTGGGCGCGAGCCGTTATGGACGGCGGTCGGGTGGCTTGGCGCAAATTGGCTGCACCTCGTTTTTTCCGTCCAAACCGCTGGGCGGCTACGGCGATGGCGGCGCGTGTTTCACCGATGATGATCAGCTCGCCGAGCGGCTGCGCGAGGTGCGCAATCACGGGCAAGAACGCCGTTATTACCATCCGCGTTTGGGCATCAATGGGCGTTTGGATACGCTGCAAGCGGCGATTTTATTGGAAAAGCTGGCGCTATTTCCGGCAGAAATTGCGGCGCGAGCGCGAATTGGTGCCCGCTATACGTCGCTGCTGCAACAACGCGGGGCGGCATCAACGGCAGATGGAATAAATGCGCCGGTATTAACGCCAGCACTTGCAACGGGCAATACGTCGGTGTATGCGCAATACACTATTCAGGTTGACAATCGGGATGCAGTGGCGGCGCAATTACAGCAACAAGGAATTCCCACCGCAGTGCATTATCCCTTGCCATTAAATGAGCAGCCGGTTTTCCAAATTGGTATGGGCGATGACAATACGCCAATCAGTGCGGCAATTGCGCAGCGCGTCTTGAGTTTACCGCTGCATCCGTATTTATCAGAAGACGATCAAGATCAAATCGTAGCGGCAGTTGCGGCAGCGACGGGATTAAAATCATCTCGTTGACGATTGAAGCAGTGAATGCTTTTTTTTGAAACTGACAACTCAAAAACTGCTGCGTTTTGATCTTCTCAACGCAGCAGATGCAGAATTAAATCGTTAATGCGTGTCACCCGGTCTGCGTACCGGCGTTTTTAAGGTCACTAATTCCTCGGCGCTGCACGGATGAATTGCCACCGTCGCATCTAAATCCGCTTTCGTTGCGCCCATTTTCACTGCAACTGCAAAGCCTTGCAGCATTTCATCGACGCCATCGCCAATTAAATGAATCCCCACCACGCGCTCTTCCGCGCCAGCGCACACTAATTTCATCGCCGTCGTCGCCCCGTGCGCATTGAGCGCATAACGCATCGGCGTAAAACTGGTCTCATAAATCGTCAACGTGTCGCCAAAACGCTGCCGCGCCTCCGGTTCCGTCAATCCGACCTTGCCCAGCGGCGGATGTGTGAACACCACCGTCGGAATGTTGTCGTAATCGAGTTTGCGTTCCGGCTGATTGTTAAATAGGCGCTCGGCGAGACGCCGTCCCGCCGCCACCGCCACCGGCGTCAACGGCTCGCGTCCGGTCACATCGCCGAGCGCGTAAATGCCGGCAACGTTGGTGTTCTGGTAGGCATCAGTCGGGATCATGCCGTTAGCTTGCACGGTCACGCCCGCCGCCGCGAGGTTGAGATCGCGGGTGTTCGGCGTGCGCCCCACCGCCCAGATAATCTGGTCAAAACCGCCCAAACGCTCGCCATTTTGCGCGACCAGCGCCAGCCCGGCAGCATCGCGCTCCAGCGCCGCCACCGGAAATTCCAACCGAATATCAATGCCATGCGCCGTCATGTTGTCGCGCAGCGTGGCGCTAATCAGCGGATCAAACAGCCACAGCAGCCGATCTTCCAGCGCGACCACCGTCACCTCGGTGCCGAAGGCGCGTAACACGCCCGCCAGCTCAACGCCGATATAACCACCGCCGACGATGGCGACGCGCTGTGGCTGCGTCTCCAGTTGAAAAAATCCATCTGAATCAATGCCCAATTCCGCGCCGGGCATTCGCGGCACAATCGGTCGCCCGCCGGTCGCAATCACCAGATGATCGGCGCTGTAGTGCTGGTCGCCAACGGCGATGGTGTGGGCATCGACGAATTGAGCGCGACCAGTAATGCGCGTGATATTTTGAGAGCTGACGTAGCCGTCCCAATACTGATTGATATCAGCGACATAGCGATTGCGCCCGGCGACCAGCGTTGCCCAATCAAGACCGTCGCTGTGGGCGCGAATGCCGAATTCGGGCGCGGCAGCGATGGCGGCGGCGTGATTGGCGGCGTACCACATCACTTTTTTAGGTACGCAACCGGCATTGACGCAGGTGCCGCCGAGTTTGCTGGGTTCGACAATGGCGACGCGCTGCCCGAATTGCGCCGCTTTTTCGGCGACCGCTAAACCGCCGCTGCCGCCACCAATCGCAATTAAATCAAAATGCTGTGTCATTCATTTGCTCCTGACAAAAAAAGGGGGCGCAATGCCCCAATCTTCTCAAACCCCCCTTTTTCAAAGGGGGGCGGTGCTGTATTTTTTAATCAGGGATTAACGAGCGGCAAGCCATTCATCTAATTTGTCAGAGCCACCAATCAATTGGCCGTCAATGAAAATCTGCGGCACCGAAGTCGCACCAGCAACAGCGCGTAAAGTTAAATCGGTATAATCACGATTGAGCAGCAGTTCTTCATAGGCGATGCCCGCAGTTTTTAAGGCGGTTTTCGCTTTTGCACAGAATGGGCAGCCGGGGCGAGTGAATACGGTCACGCTCAATGGCTTGGGCGCATTCGGTGCCAGATAATCTAACATCGTATCGGCATCGGAGACGCCGTAGGGATCGCCGTCTACTTCTGGCTCAATAAACATCTTGGCAATCACGCCATCGCGCACCAGCATGGAATAGCGCCATGAACGTTTACCAAATCCAATCGCGTCTTTTTCAACCAACATGCCCATGCCGTCGCTGAATTCGCCATTGCCATCAGGAATGAAGGTTAAATCATCAGCGTGTTGCGCCACTTTCCATTCATTCATCACGAAGGTGTCATTAACCGCCATGCAGATGATGTCATCAACGCCGTGCTGTTTGAATACGGGCAGCAATTGGTTATAACGCGGCACATGCGATGAAGAGCAGGTGGGCGTAAATGCGCCGGGTAATGAAAAAACGATCACCGTTTTACCGGCAAACAATTGCGCGGTGGTGACATCAACCCATTCGTGTTCATTGCGGGTGTGAAAAATAACTTCGGGAACGCGACTGCCGGTACGGTCTTGCAACATTATCAATACTCCAAAATCAACGGTGAATAAAAAGTGACGGTAAAAAGTGTGGTTGTGCGGCTGGCTAAGGCGCTGCCGTCAACGTGGGATGAACGATAATCTCACCACGCGCAGATGAAAAATGGGTTATCAAAATCGGCGCAATTGGTTCCAGCGATGATCGCGGTGCGGGTGGCGCACGGGCGCGATAATTGGCCTGAGTCTGTATGATTCAGTTCATCTGTGCTGGTGAAAAGGGATGGCGCTGACATGCTGGAAACGCTCTTTTTGTTATTGCCCGTGGCGGCTGCTTCCGGCTGGTGGCTGTCACGGCGCGAGCTGCGGGCGACTTTTGAGCGCGTCGGTCCGGCACATCCCGATTTTTTGCGCGGTTTGAATTATTTGCTGGAAGAACAGCCCGATAAGGCGATTGATCTGTTTCTGAAACTCACCGAGGTCGATCAGGACACGGTGGAAACGCATCTGGCGCTGGGCAATTTATTTCGACGGCGCGGCGAGGTGGATCGCGCCATTCGCATTCATCAAAACCTTGTGGCGCGGACGCATCTGAGCACCGAATTACGCGGTTATGCGCTGTTTGAACTGGGGCAAGATTACATGTGCGCCGGGTTGCTGGATCGCGCCGAGGTGCTGTTTCAGGAATTGGTTGACTGTGGTTTGCAGCGGCAGCGGGCGTTGCTGGCGCTGCGCGATCTGTATCAATGCGAGCGCGATTGGCGGCGCTGTCTCGCAGTCGCCGAGCAGATCAAGCCGGTTCAAGAGCCGCCGTTGGCGGTGGAGATTGCGCACTATCACTGCGAGCTGGCGGAAGAGGCGCAACGCAACGCTGATCCGGTCACAGCGCGGCGGGAATTGGCGCTGGCGCTGCGGGTTGATCCAAATTGTGTGCGGGCGGCGATGTTGGAAGGACGCGCTGCGCTGGCGGATGGTCAGCCGCAACGCGCCGTCACGGTGTTATTGCGGGTGGCGGAGCGCGGCGCGACCTATGTGGCGGAAATTCTGCCGGAATTGATTGAGGCGTTGCAGCACTTGGAGCGCGATGATGTGTTGCCGCTGCTGGAGGCGCTGGCGCAGCGTCATCCCAGCCCGCCGCTGCTGCGTAGCTTGGCGGAGGTGGTCGCAGCGGCGCGAGGTGAAACGGCGGCGCTGGATGTGATGACGGCTTATCTCACGCATCATGCTGATTTATCGGTATTGGAGCGGATGCTGGCGCTGCAAATCGCGCAAGAAGGAATTGCTGCGCCGCTGCGCCAGCGGTTGCAGGTGACGCTGGCGGTGACGCGCACGATATTGGCGCGGCAGCCGGTGTATCAATGTGAACATTGCGGTTTTCAAGCGCGGACGCTGCATTGGCAATGCCCCAGTTGTAAACGCTGGGGAACGGTGGTGCCGGTGCAGCCCGAACCGACCAACGCTGAATCGCTATCTCCTGTTATTTCATCTGAGTGAATGTGTTGTGAATCTGTCATCCCGTTTAATCGTCGCGCTTGATTACGCTGCCGCCGCACCCGCGCTGGCGCTGGTAGACCAACTTGATCCGGCGCGTTGTCGGTTGAAGGTCGGCAAGGAATTGTTCACGCGGCTGGGGCCGAGCATCGTGGATACCTTGCAACGACGCGGCTTTGAAGTGTTTCTTGATCTAAAATTTCACGACATCCCCAACACGGTCGCAGCAGCCTGTGACGCAGCGGCCGATCTCGGCGTGTGGATGGTCAATGTTCACATCAGCGGTGGGCAGCGGATGCTGATGGCAGCGCGAGAGCGGCTGGCGCAGCGGCTGACGCCAGCGCCGTTGCTCATCGGCGTCACGGTGCTGACGAGCTTGACGGCGGAGGATTTGGCGGCGAGCGGCTGCGCCGGAACGCCAGCCCAGCGGGTGCTGACGCTCGCGCAGCTCGGTCACGCCGCTGGTTTGGATGGGATTGTGTGCTCGCCGTTGGAAGCGGCTGCGGTACGCGCTGCGTTGGGAACACAATTCGTGCTGGTAACGCCGGGCGTGCGTCCGGCAGGTGCCGCAGTTGGCGATCAACAGCGGGTGTTGACTCCGGCGGCGGCGCTGGCAGCCGGCGCGGATTATTTGGTGATTGGGCGTCCGATCACGCAAGCAGCTGACCCGCTGGCGGCATTGATCGCCATTGCCGATGAACTGACAACTGACAACTGACAACTTTTTTAAGAGGAACCTTGCGTCATGGCAAAAATTCGTAAAGCTGTATTTCCGGTTGCCGGTCTCGGCACTCGTTTCTTACCCGCCACCAAAGCCAGCCCCAAGGAAATGCTGCCGGTGGTGGATAAACCGTTGATTCAATACGCCGCTGATGAAGCGGAAGAGGCGGGCGTTGATCAATTGATCTTCATCACCGGACGCAGCAAGCGGTCGATTGAAGATCACTTTGACAAGGCTTATGAGCTGGAAATGGAGCTGCAACAGGCGGGCAAAACTGCGCTGCTCAAGATCGTGCGCAGCGTATTGCCAGCGACGGCTTCCTGCATTTATGTCCGCCAAGCTGAGGCGCTCGGGCTGGGACACGCGGTGCTGTGTGCGCGTCCGGTGGTCGGTGACGAGCCATTTGTGGTGCTGCTCGCTGACGATTTGATCCGCACCAGCGGCAAGGGCGTGGTGGAACAAATGGCGGATATTCACGCCCGGCACGGCTGTAGCGTGTTGAGTGTGCAGGAGGTGCCGCGTGAGGAAACGCATAAATACGGCATCGTGGAGGTTGAAACTGGCTCTGACGGGGTGATGCGGGTGGTGTCGATTGTCGAGAAACCCGCGCCAGCCGATGCGCCATCCAATCTGGCGGTCGTCGGGCGCTATCTGTTGACGCCGCGCATTTTTGACAAGCTCGAAAATATCCGCGAAGGCGCAGGTGGCGAGATTCAGCTCACAGATGGCATTTCCGATCTGCTGCGCGATGAGCACGTCATCGCACATCCGTTTGAAGGCAAGCGTTACGACTGCGGCAGCAAGCTCGGTTATTTGGAGGCGACGGTGGAATTTGGGCTGGCGCACCCGGAATTGGGCGAGCGGTTTTCCGCGTATCTCCGCGCCTTCACTCAACACTGAGCACGCGCCAATGATCGGGCAACTGCGCGGCATTCTGCGCGTCATTCAACCGCCGCAAGTGCTGATAGAAGTGGGAGGCGTCGGTTACGAAGTGGAGCTGGCGCTCTCGGCATTTGACAAGTTACCGGCGGTGGGCGAGCCGGTGACGCTGATCACGCATTTTGCGGTGCGTGAAGATGCGCAAGTGCTGTATGGCTTTCTCCACCAGCGCGAGCGGGCGCTGTTTCGGATGCTGTTAAAAGTGACGGGCATCGGAGCGCGGCTGGCGCTGGACGTGTTGGCGAGCATGGATGCGCAGCGGCTGGCGCAGTGTCTGGTCAGCGAGGACATTCCCGCGTTGATGCGCATCCCCGGCGTGGGCAAGAAAACTGCGCAGCGGCTGGTGTTGGAACTGCGCGACCGCGTGGAGACGTTGACGGAAATGGGGCGAGCGGCGGGAACGGTGCCGCTTGCCACTGCCTCGCCGGTGCTTGATCACGAACAGGCAGTGCTGGATGCCGTCAGCGCGTTGGTGGCGCTGGGGTATCGCCCGCTGGAAGCCAATCGGATGGTGCGCAGCGTTGATAACGGGTTGACGACGGAGGAAATGATTCGCGCTGCGCTGCGGCAGATATAAAACAGTTGGCGGTTTTTTACTGCCAACTGTTTTTATCCGCCCGCTGCGATTAAACCCCGCAGCACCAACTCTTCAATTTCAGCAAACGGTTGTAACAGCGCCGTCCGCAAGCGCGGCGCATCGCCACCCGTCAGTAGCACCCGCACTGCCGCGCCAGCTTCCAGCTCCAGCCGCGCCGTCACTCGCGCCGCCAGCGCCGCCAAGGTCTGCACGCTGCCTGCCGCCACCGCCGTCGCCGTATCGTCCGCCCACAACACATCAACCGGCTCAAAATCCACTCGCGGAATCTGCGTCCCCACCAACAAGCTCGTGCGCATCAGTTCAATGCCCGGCACGATCAAACCGCCCAGATGCTGCCCATCGCCGCGCAGCGCATCAAAAGTCACCGCCGTACCCGCATCGACAATCAGCGTCGGTGCCGCAGTCGGGTTGTCCAGATGTGCCGCCAGCAGCGCCAGCCAGCGATCTACTCCCAACCGCGTCGGCTCGGCATACGCAATCCGCAGTCCGGCGCATTCGGCGCGAGTGCTGACGAATTCCGGCTCAAGATGCCAATACGCTCGCGTGACGCGCCGCAGCGCTTCTGCCACCGCGTCACCGCCCACGTTGCTGACCACAATGCGCGACGGTGGCGCGAGCTGTTCCCACGCCGCCAACACATCCACCGGAATCCCACCGCTGTGCCGCACGCGCTCCATCGCGCCGAGCTGACCATCGTGCTCATGCGCCCAGCGCAGACTGGTGTTGCCAATATCCAATAACAGCGTCATCGTTAAATTCCTGTTTTATCAAGTGATTGTGGGAGAAAAGCCGCTGCCCGGCGTCATTGGCAATTGCAGTTGACCACGCAACGGCTGCGGCGCGATACCAACATCCGTCGCCAACCACGCCGCCGTCGCCAAGCCGTGCGGAATCGGGCTGGCGCTGGCAGCGGCGAGTTGGGCGGTTGCCCACAGCCCGGCGGCGCTATCAATCACGCTGGTCATCACCACTTCGCAGCCTGCCGCTTGCGCCTGCTGCGCCAACGCCAACGTGCGGCGCAGCCCGCCAATTGCTGCCGGTTTGAGCACGATACGGCGGGGAAATTGCGCAACAGGAATGTGCAGCGATTCATCCCGCGCCAGCGGAAAAGTCACCCGCTGCTGCAACGCCGTCCATGATGCGACATCCGGCTGGCGCAGCGGTTCTTCGAGCGCCTCAATCGGCAAGTCTGCCAGCCCGTCAAGCATCCGTTGCGCCGTCGCAATATCCCACGCGCCATTGGCATCGAGCCGCAAGCTGACGCCCGTCGGCAGCAATCGCGCCAACGCCCTGAGTTGCGCCAGCTCCGTCAGCGGAGCGTTTAATCCGACTTTGATTTTGAGCACCGTAAAACCGGCAGCAACGGCGCTGTGAATTGCTAACGGTGTCACCGCCGCGAGTGCGCCGAGCATCGCGTTGACCGGCACGACATCAGGCGCAGTCGGTACGAGAAAATGGCGCAGAGTCAGCCCGCGCTGTCGGCTCAATAAATCCAAGAGCGCACATTCCAGCGCCCAGCGCGTGGCGGGAGTGGCGGTCAATTCTGGCTCTAAAACGTCCAATAACGTCGCTGCGTCGTGACCGACGGCACGCGCTTGAATGGTCAATAAAGCGCGCTGCGCGGCTTCAATTGATTCAGTGCCGGCAACGGGCAACGGTGCGCAATCGCCAATACCAACATCAGCAGCAGTCTGTAATTGCAGCAGCCAGCCGCGCCGCTGTCGCCATTCACCGCGAGCACTTGCCCACGCCATTCGCAGCGGCAGGCGATAACCAATGAGTTGGCAATTGATAATCCGCAGCGTCATAACAAAAAACCCAGAATCAATAATGCCGTGAGCACTAATTGAAAGAATGCCGTTTGCGCCAATTGCGTATTCAATGCCGCGCCGCTGCGTTTTCCCAATTGCACGATTAAAACCAGCGCCAATGGTAAAGCTGCGACTAATGGCCACGTCGTGCCGGGCAATTCAGTTGCCCATAACATCGGCACTGGCGTTAGCAATAAAAACGCATATAAAAAACGGCTGCGCGGGCGGTCGAGATAATGGCACAGCGTGCGGCGACCAGCGGCGCGGTCGGTGTCTAAATCGCGGTAATTGTTGACCGTCAATACGGCAGCGGCTGGCAATCCGAGCGCGATGCCGACGCTGATCGCTGACCAACTCAACGTCAGCGTTTGTAAATAATGACTGCCAGCAACGGCGGCGATGCCAAAAAATACCAGCACGAATAATTCACCCAACGGGCCGTATGCGATGGGGCGCGGGCCGGCGGTGTAGGCGTAACCGGCGAGCAGGGCGGCGCTGCCGAGGCTGAAGATCGGCCAGCCACCGCGCAGTAATAGCGCAATTCCCAATAAAAATGCCAATAAAAACAGCACATGCGCAGCGATTTTGACTTGGCTGGCGCGAAACCAACCTTGTGCCGTCACGCGCTGCGGGCCTGTGCGCTGCGGCGTATCGGTGCCGCGCTCAAAATCAGCGGCGTCGTTATACAAATTGGTGCCGATTTGAATTGCCAGCGCCGCCAATACTGTACACAACGCAATCACTGCGGCGAATTGACCGGTGTCAGCACATGCAAGCGCAATTCCGGCGCTCACTGGTGCGAGTGTCAATGGCAACGTTTTAGGGCGAATCGCTAACAGGCAGCGGGTAAATAACGGTGGAATTGGTGCAGACATAAATAATCAGGCGCAAGTGAAATGAACGCTGAAAGTGATGCGTGAGTTTAATACATTTGTCAGTCGATTGGGTTGACGTGCCAACTCAACCGACACGCCATGCCGCGCAGGTTTATACTTTCCCCGCACGTCAATTCATCCATTCAGGAACATGTCATGTCTGACTCACTGCGTTTTCTGCGTTCTTATCTGCACTGGGCGAGCATCGCCGCGCTGCTGCTGATTCTTCCCGCCACTCACGCCGCCGGTCTCAACGACACCGGCATCACCACTTGCTCGAACGCCACGCAAAACGGCTTGAGTTGTCCGGTCGCCGATTTCCCCGGGCAAGACGCCGAATTCGGCACCAACGGTTTTGATTTTACGAAATTAGATGCAGCGGGAAATGATTTGCCAGCAACGGCAACCGATCACACCTGCGTCCGCGATAATGTCACCGGCTTAATCTGGCAAGTGAAACTCAGTGATTCAACTTTCACCTTCGACGAAACCGCCGGTTATGTGACCAGCGTTAATTCAACTAGCTTGTGCGGATTTAAAGACTGGCGAATGCCGGATATAAAAGAATTGATGGGAATTGCCGATTACAGCCGTCATTACCCCGCAATTGATACCAATTATTTTCCCGATAAGCCGTATTCGTGGTTTTGGTCCGGTTCTCCGCATGCCGACCTCTCGAACTACGCGTGGTACGTGCATTTCAACGTTGGCTACGCCGACGGCAACGCTCGGTACTACAACGGCAGCGTCCGGCTCGTCCGCGGCGGACAGTCTTTTGACACTTTTGTTGATAACGCGGATGGCACCGTAACGCAGTCGAACACTGGGCTGATGTGGGCAAAATGCAGTGAAGGACAAAGCGGCACGAATTGTACCGGTGACGCAAAAAAAATGAATTGGAGCGCCGCATTAACTGCCGCTAATAATTCTAATCTCGGTGGTTATAACGATTGGCGGCTGCCGAATTTCAAAGAATTACAAGCCTTGGTCGATTACAGCCGTTATAACCCCGCAATTGATACCACTCAATTTCCGAATACACCGGGTTCGTGGTTTTGGTCCGGTTCTCCGGATGCCTTCAACTCGAACTACGCGTGGGGCGTGCATTTCGGCTATGGCTTCGCCAACGACGACTATCGGAGCAACGACGTCCACGTTCGCCTCGTCCGCGGCGGACAGTCTTTTGATCCTTTTGATTCTTTAAATGTTAATAAAACTGGGAGTGGTAGCGGGAGCGTCAGCAGCAATCCAGCGGGAATTAACTGCGGCGCGATTTGCGCGGCGGATTTTAATCGCGGCAGTGAAATCACTCTCATCGCTGCGCCGGATGCTAATTCGACCTTCGGCGGCTGGAGCGGCGCGTGTACCAATAAAACCGGCGATTGCACGGTCATAATGTCTGAAGCGCAAACCGTTACTGCGACATTTACCGCCAAACCAATCACTTATAGCCTGTCAGTCAGCAAAGTTGGTGATGGTTTGGTCAAAAGCGATCCGGCGGGAATTAACTGCGGCACGACTTGCAGCAAGCAATTCATCAGCGGCACTGCGGTCACGCTCACGGCAAAAGCGGACACCGGCGCAATTTTCAGTAAATGGACCGGCTGCACTCCAATTGCTACCAACGCGCTGCAATGCGCGATCACGCTGACCGGCAATAAAACAGTAACAGCGGTTTTTGGAACTGGCGGAATGGCAGATATAAAAGTCACCGCCATTGCACTCACGCCAACTTCACCCGCCGCCAATAGCACTTTTAGCGCCAAGATCACGGTGAAAAATCAAGGCACTGCGACGGCAAACGGCGGTTATTTGGATGTGTGGGCAAATCAATCAGCAGAGCAAATTTGCGGCGCGTTTGGTGAACAATGGATTGAAATCGGTTCATTGGCTGCCGGAGCGAGCAAAACATTGACGGTCAAATTGCGGTCAATGGGCGCTGGCACTAAAACTCTTCGTGCTTTTGTTGATAGCTGGTGTCAATTGCCGGAAGCAGATGAAACCAATAATCAAATGACCAAAAAATACACGGTCAAATAATGTTGCATCGCTGCTGTGAATGACGTTCGCCAATCGGAGCAAATTCGGCGTATTGCAGCAGCGGTGCAAATGCTCAGTTTTGCGAGTTTAATTGTGCTTGCGCTGCTGTTTTCGGCAGCGGCACAACGATCACGCTCACCGCAGCGCCCACTGCTGATTCGACCTTTGTCAGTTGGAGCGGCTGCACCGCAGTTGCCGCAAATCCGCTGCAATGCACTGTCACGATGAGCAAAGCACAGGCAGTTACCGCGACGTTTGCGGTTATTCCCACAACCGGCGGCAATCTCACGGTTAAAACTGTCGGCAATGGCAACGTTACCAGCGATCCGTTGGGAATCAATTGCGGTTTTCTTTGCGCGGCGAGCTTTAGCGATCGCGTTGTCACGCTCACTGCGTTGCCCGCGAGCGGTGAAACATTTGTGCGTTGGAATGGCTGCATTGCAAATGCAACTAATCCCATGCAATGCCGCGTGACCTTAACTAAAACTATCACCGTGACTGCTGAATTCAGCAATAAAACGACCCTCGAAGCTGATATTCAAATCACCGATGTCGTTTTAACTCCTGTTTCTCCGAGTGCAGGAAAAAGTTTCACAGCACAAATCACCTTAAAAAATATCGGCAATATCGCCTTAACCAGCGGTAGTCATTTGGAAGTGTGGGCAAGTGAACCGACCGGACAATCTTGTGGCGCAATTGGCGATGCTTTTGCAGATATTGATCAATTGGCACGCAATGCCAGCACAACCATTACTGTCAAACTCATCGCGCCGGTTAAAGGAATGCAACGCTTGCGCGTATTTGCAGATAGTCAGTGCAAAATGACTGAATTAAGCGAGAGGAATAATCAACTGGTTAAACGCTATACGGTGAAATAGTTAAATTCCGCCGCCATGCGCAAGATGTGACATGGCGGCGGGGGTTTGCTAGATGTGGATGGTTTATTTAGCGGTTATCGGTAAAGTTTAGATAATCACGCAAATCAGGAATTTTTGTTGTTGCCTCACAATGCAAAATGCGATGCACGCGGATTTGATAGCGATTTTCTAGTTGCTCTCTTGCAACTGCGCTGACTAATTTATTGCTGATAATGAAACTTTTTTCAATCACTTTTCTGCCGCTATTGCTTGCGAGCGTACTCACTAATTCAATATACTCTGGACGCTGTTCTTTCGTAAATCGAAGCTGTTCAAAAGCATGTGATAAATCGCCTCCTTTCAATTCGACTAAAAAAGCCGCACTGCGCTGATGACTCAAAAAGAGAAACAAACCATCACACTTTTTATCGTTATCATTACAAACACAACCATCAATTACAATTGCTTTAACCTGTTCCCCAGCACGAACGCTAAATTTAACTTTTTTTCCGCGCTCCGCCAGCATGAACGCACCTGCACATAATTGATGGCAATTATCCATTTTTCGGCAGACGCAATGTTCAAAACGCGCAACCTCAATCACAACACTGTTCCCATTCAAGATCGCGCATTCGGTCATACACTTGAGTCAACTCGTTAAAATAATTGAGTAGCGTGTCATCCAATAAACCTAATTCAGTATTGAGTAACGATTGTTCACCTGCTGCGGTCATCACATACGCGGCAACATCCGCTGCTGCAATTGGAACGAGGTTTTTAATGTCTTCCTCAAGCGCAAGATGTGCAACTTTATCGCGTTTCAGTTGATTATTGATGGCTTCCACAATATATGGGCTGTGGGTAGTGATGATAAATTGCGTATTCTGAAACGTTTTTAACAAATCACCCATCACCCGCTGTTGCCATGACGGATGAAGATGGAGATCAATTTCATCAATCATAACGACTGCTTCCGCAGTGAGTGGCTCGGCAAGATGTGGATTTGCCATTGCCATCCGCGCACTTAAATCAATGACTAAACCGATCAGGGTTTTATAGCCATCACTCAACTGCCCGATGTTTAATTGTTCGCCATCTTTTTGCACGACAAATTGCAAGGGATTGAGGGCAATATGTGGATTTGACAGGTCTGGAAACAGCGCAGTTAATGCAGTGCGCACTGCATTGAGTTCTGGCAAACTTGCATCAAAGCTGCGGCGCTCTTTTTGCAAGCGATGTTCTTCATTTTCTTTGTTATAAAACCAAACAAATGCAGACTTAAACCGGCTGTCTGCATTCAACGCATTGGCTAATGCTTCAAATGGCGCATGTTCTTTGGGAAACCCTTTACGACTTAATGGCAAGTCAAGTAAGGCGCGACCGACGCCGTAATACACAAATAACGGCAATTCAACACTGTTGCCGTTATTTAATGGATCAAGCACTGTGTGATTGAGATAGTGCTCCAGTTCACGCACACCCAAACTATTTGCTATTTGTGATGCAGTTTTTTTACTGTTATCGCGGCGCTGGGTGCGATCCCAGCGTAACCCGCTGGTGGTTTCAAGCGTGACCCGCACATAAGGAGCCAATAGGTTGTTGCTTTGGCGAATCTCGCCGGTTTTTTTGAATGATAACCCCGTGAGATTGGGTAAGTGGGTCAACACCGCTCCCAAACCGATGGCAATTCCATCTAGCACGGTGGTTTTTCCTGAACCATTCGCGCCAATTAACAGCGTTAAGCGGCGTCCCAGCTCAAGAGATAACAACGCTTTAGCGCGAAAGTGTTCTAAAATAACGCGTTGCAGGCGCATCAATCACCACCGTTTTAATTGCTAAACACTTCAAGGACGCCGAGGAAATTGCCCAAAATCTGGCGCTCGCTTTTCTAAAAACGCATTGCGCCCTTCTTGCCCTTCTGCGGTCATATAAAACAGCGCCGTCGCATTACCCGCCAATTCCTGAATACCGGCTAAACCGTCGGTATCTGCATTAAAAGCAGATTTCAATACCCGCAGCGCCGTAGGCGATAATTGATTCATCTGCCGACACCATGCCACCGTTTCCAATTCCAAATCTGCCAGCGGTACGACTGTATTCACTAAACCCATATTTAATGCTGCTTGCGCATCGTATTGACGACATAATAACCAAATCTCTTTGGCTTTTTTTAATCCCACCGTCCGCGCCATTAAACCAGCACCAAACCCACCATCAAAGCTGCCGACCTTTGGCCCCGTTTGTCCAAAGCGAGCGTTATCCGCAGCAATGGTTAAATCACAAATTAAATGCAGCACATGACCGCCGCCAATCGCATAACCAGCCACCATCGCCACTATTGGTTTGGGTAAGGTGCGAATTTGCCGCTGTAATTCGAGCACATTCAAATGCTCAATTCCGGCGTCGTCTTGATAACCCGCGTCGCCACGAATGCGTTGATCGCCGCCAGAACAAAACGCTAATTCACCCGCGCCCGTTAAAATAATGACGCCAATATCTGGATCGTGATGCGCCCGATGAAAGGCATCAATCAATTCGCGCACGGTCTGCGGACGAAATGCGTTGCGCACTTCGGGGCGATTGATGGTGATCTTGGCAATGTGCTCGGCGACGTGATACAGAATGTCTTGATAAGGCAATGATTCTGGCTGTTGCCAGTGAATTGGAAGGCGTTGATTGTCAATTGATTGCATAGCGATTATTTCCAATAAAGAGGCGCATGATGACGCAGTTTAGCCGCAAACAGCATCGCGCTGGGCGCGGCATGAGGTGACAAGCTGCGAGTAACTGCCTATAATTGGGCGCTCAAGGCTGAATGGCAGAGTGGTCATGCAGCGGCCTGCAAAGCCGTGTACCTCGGTTCGATTCCGGGTTCAGCCTCCAAATTTCACAACAGCGTCGCTCACCGCGACGCTGTTTTTTTATGCCCAGCGTTTTAAGCGTCGCTGGGGATCGGGTGCGGATGGCGGATGCGGACGTAAATGCTGGCAACCAACAGCACAATGTTGACCGCGCCGATGACCACAAACGGCGCTCGCGGATCAACTTGATCAAACAGTCGCCCACCGATTGCCGTCATCAATAAAATTCCCAGTGCGCCAGCGACGTTGAATGCGCCCAAAATTGAGCCGCGCTGCGCCAGCGGTGCTTCCTGTCCAATCAGCGATTGCCCGCCGAGAAAGACGCTGATTTGACCGATCCCCAGCAGGATGAAAAAGACGGTGCCGCCGCTCGCCAGCGGATCGTCGAGCAGCAGTAACGCCAAATTGCCGCCCGCAGATAACGCCATGCACACCGCCAACGCGCTGACTCGATCCATCCGATCCAGCAGCGGGCCGAGCAGCGGTGCCCACGCCAACGCTGCGACTTGTGAGATGACGAAAATCATGGTGCCGCTCATCACGGCGGCTGCCGGTTCCAATCCCGCCGCTTTGCCCGCCAAAGTGCCCCATAAAATCAAAAAGACGGCGTTGACCGATTGATCGCCACGAGCGATGAACGCGCTGGCATACGCCAATAAAATGCGCGGGTGACGCGCTTGGGTGAAGCCGCTGATTAACAAATCGCGCACCGTCGGTCGTTCCTCTTGCCGCAGCGGGATGCCCGGTTTTAAGCCCCAAAATGCGAACGCTGCTACCGCAACCGCGATGCCGGCGACGATGAAATGAGTGAGCTGACCGGCAGCAACGCCATCCCAGCCGTGATTGACGAACAGCTTGGGCAGCGCACCGAATCCTTGGCTCATCACCACCACGCCCAATCCGCTGAATAAACCGACGGCAGCAACCAATTTGCCGCGTGAACACTCGGCGGGATAGTCCGCCATGACGGTCGATAACCCGCCGGCGACCGTGACCACCGCCAGCGCGTAAATGATGCGGTCGGCGTACAGCATCTCAATTGAGGTGGCAAGCGGATACAGGGCGTAAGTGAGCGCCAGCAAGAGAAAGCCGCTGGCGTACACCGAGCGCCGCCCAATCCGATCCATCGCAATGCCAGCGGGCATGAACAGCAGCAGCGTTAAAATCTCGGTGAAAAACACGAGATTACTGCTGACGGTGCCCTGCTCAGATGCCGGAATGTGCAGATGTTCGTTGAGGATGTAGGTCTGGCCGATGGAGATGAAGATCATCAGCCCAATCGAGAAAAAAGCGACGATCAAAAACGTCCAGCCGTGTTGCGCGTGAATGCCGGGCGCGAGCCGCAGCGGGCCGATTTGCGTGAGAGCAGTTGACAGGGAATTTGATACAGACATGGCAAATAAGCTGTAGATTCAGTGGATTGATTGAAGCGTACACGCTAACGAGGTCAGTGCATTAACGCAATGCTGGCGCAGGGTTCGGCAGATTCACGGTTCCATCAACACGTTGAGTTCTGATGTCCGCTCATTGGCGCTGATGTAGCCGATGCCGCCGGGCTGGGATTTCACAAACTCAATGATCTCACGGCTGCTGGCGCAATCCTTCGGCGGCGTCCCTTTGCCAATAAAGCGCCGCACCACCCAATAAGCCAGATATTGATCTTCATCTTTAGCGAGAACGGTGGCCAAAAATTGCTTACGCACCATCGTGCCGGGCGCTGCATTCACGACCGTTGCCGGTCGCCCGTTCACTTCGATGATGCGTCCGGTGAAGAGCTTTTCGACGGTGACGCGATCCAGCTTTGGCATATCTGGATGCCCGATAATCAGCACATCCTCAGCGACCGCTTGATTAATGATGCTGATGAGGAACAAGAGGACAAACGCGATCAGTTTATTGTCCATGTCCGGCTCCTCAAAAAACAAAGTGATAGGACAGGGAAAACAGATTGATGTCTTCATCGCTGACTTCGCCGCCAGCGGGCGTATCCACGAAACTCGACGCCATGCCGATATGAGTACGCGCCCATTCCAATTTAATTTTGCTGGTTGACGTGAGCGCGTAAGAAGTGCCCAGCGCCCAAGTCTGCTGGTCATAAGCGATAAAGATATCAGCAACGACACGCTGCGAAGTGTTAATTAACGCTGCGCCGGGAAGCCATTTGGGAACAGAAGATTGATTGAGCGCCAAACTTAAATCGAGAGCGTTATCTTCAGAACGGAGCCAAGCGTAATAAAGATAGGGCGTCCATTTGCCAATGCGCTTGCGCAGTGACGCATAACCACCATTGCTGTTGATGCCATCTTCTGCATATTTCACGAGGCGTCTGACATACTCGGCAGCGAGGCGAATATCGTAACCAAGCCCAATATCCGTTCCCACAATGGTCACTGAAAAATCTTCGGTGCGCCCGCTGGGAATTTCTGTTCCTAATGCGATTTCTGGTTGTATTGCGTAATAGCTAATTCCCGGTAATGGACTGACTAACGGTAAGTGATAAATCCACTTTTGCCCATCAATCCGCTGCTCACCAGATGGTTTGTAAAAACTAAAACGAAATATATTTTCCTGCTCCCGATACGACAGCACCACGCCCTTGGCTTCGACCCGAATGGGTATAAAATACTCTCCAGCAGCAAAATATCCCGGAATGGTATCGCGCACCGAAACGCGCCACGCGCTATCGGCACTGCCCCAAAACAATTCAAGATTGAGATCGCCCGCTCCTAATCCCCATGTTTTACCAATTGAAAGACCCGTGAAATCGACGGTCGGTGAACTTGAATACACTTCAATTGGTAAACGGGCATAATCAAATGTCCAACCCACATCTTTATTTTCTGAGTTGAGATAACCCGGAATACGCAGCTTACCCAACCGCAGCAACCAATCGTCATCCGGTCGCCACGATAAAAATGCCCACGACAACGTTGGATTCCAGCGGTTATCGTCATCGTCGGCAGGTGAAATTTGCGCTTGAACAGTGGCGCTCCAATGCGGATTGAACTTGGCGTCTAATTGCACTCCAAACAGGCTGTCACGCGCAAAAGTGCCCCGGTCAGTGATGACGCGCTGATAGAGATAGGATTGATCCGAACGGACATAACCGAGCGTGCCATAGCCAGACCATGACAGGTCCAGCGCCAGCGCGGGATGCGCACCCAAGCTGAGGAGTGCTGCTAAAAGATAGCGAGAGTGCAAGTGCGTCATTTCTTTAGCTCACATCGCTTTTTAATCTGCAAATGACGGAAAATAGCGCCATGAAACTGCGCAACATTTCCATTTGGTTTTCGGTTCTCGTGCTGCTGGCGCTCATCGCCAACGGCATCCTGTTGTTTTTGATGGCGCAAGCACACAACAGCCTGCTGGCTACCCAAGCGCATCGCCAAGAAGCGCTGGCGCTCACCTATAATTTACAGCAGGAAACTGAACAGTTAGCGCGTTTGGTGCGGGCATATACCGCCACCGGCGAGCCGCGTTATCTGTTTTATTATTACGACATCATCAGCATTCGCTTGGGAGAAAAACCACCGCCGCTGGCGTTCGATCCCACCACCTATTGGGATGAAGTGATCGCCGGACGTCGCCAACATCGACTGCCCGCCAGCGGAAATAGCATCTCACTTGCCGCCCGCATGAGTGCGCTGGGTTTCAGTCAAAACGAGTTTGCGGCACTGGAGCGGATTCGCACTGCGACCGCCGCGCTCAATCAAATCGAACAAATCGCCTTCGCCGCCACCCAAGGATTGTACGACCCGGAAAAAGCTGAATTCATCTCGGATGGTGCGCCGCGTCTTGATTTCGCCAGCACGCTCGTCAACAGCGCGGAATACAACGGCTGCAAAGCGGATTTAGCCGTCTCCGTGCAAACGCTGATGAGCCTCACCGACCAACGCACCCGCAAAGAAACCGACGCCGCCACCCAGCGCCAAAGTCAACTCATCACCCTGTCTTTAGGATTTATGACGATCAACGTGGTGCTGGTGTTACTGGCGTCACGGATCATTCAACGGCAGGTGTTACAACCCATTCGGCGCTTAGGTGATGCCGCAAAAAAACTCACCGCCGGCAACTATGCCACCCGCGTGCTGGATGCCAAAGACTGCCAATTGCTGGGTGTTGAGGAACTCACCTCGCTGGGTTCCATTTTTGATGGCATGGCGCAGTCGATTGAATATGACTTGCTGGCGCGAGCAGCCGCGCAACAAGCCTTAGAAACCGCTCGTCGCCAAGCTGAAAATGCCACCCGCGCCAAATCCATGTTTCTGGCCAACATGAGCCACGAAATTCGCACGCCGATGAACGCGATCATCGGCATGAGTTATCTGGCGCTCCAAACTGCGCTCTCCCCGCGCCAGCACGATTACGTCAGCAAAGTCCACGCTGCCGCGCAATCGCTGCTGGGGATCATCAACGACATCCTTGATTTTTCTAAAGTTGAAGCCGGCAGACTGGAGTTGGAGCTGGCCGCCTTCCGGTTGACGGACGTGCTGGACAATGCGCTCGCGTTGGTGCGGCACCGCGCCGAGGAAAAAGGCATCGCGCTGGTGGTGGACATCATTGATCCGGCGCTGCGTGAGACGAGCGGCGTGGTTTACGGCGATGCGCTGCGACTGGGGCAGGTGCTCAATAACCTGCTTTCCAACGCCGTCAAATTCACCGCGCACGGCTCGGTCAACTTGACGTTATCGACCGTCACGCGCCGCGACCGCGACTGCGTTCTCCGTTTCAGTGTTCACGACACCGGCATCGGCTTGACCAGCGAGCAGATTGACAATCTGTTTCAGGAGTTCACCCAAGCCGACGGTTCGACCACGCGGCGCTTTGGCGGCACCGGCTTGGGGCTGGCGATCAGCAAGCGGCTGGTGAGTTTGATGAATGGCGAGATCGAAGTGACCAGTCAGCCCGGCGTGGGTTCCTGTTTCACCTTTACGGCGCAATTCGCTGCCGCTGATCCAGCGACCGTGACGGCGACGTCACCGGCAGCGCCAGCAGCACACGCGATCAATTTGACGGGAATGCGGGTGTTGCTGGTCGAAGATCATCCGATCAATCAACAATTGGCGGTGGAATTGCTCGCCAGTCAGGGCGTGACGGTGACGGTTGCCAAGCACGGCCAAGAGGCGCTCGACCTGCTCGCAGCCCAGCCGCCGTTGCACTATCACGCCGTGCTGATGGATATCCAGATGCCGGTGATGGATGGATATGAGGCGACACGGCGGCTGCGGGCTGATCCGCGTTATGCGGCGCTGCCGATCATCGCCATGACCGCACACGCGATTATGGAAGAGCGCGAGCAGTGTTTGGCGCTGGGCATGGCAGAACATCTGAGCAAGCCGATTGAACCGGCGGCGCTGTATGCGGTGCTCGCGCAGCACTATCACGCCCCGCCGGAGCTGGCGCTGCCGGAAACGGTGCCAACCAATCCAATGCTCACGCCAGCACCGTTGCCGGTGCTGGCGGGTTTAGATGCCGCCAGCGGATTGCGGCGCATGGGCGGCAATGCCCAGTTGTATCAGCACCTGTTGACCAGTTTTACGGCGGAATTTGCTGCCGTCCCGCCGACGTGGGCGACCTTCTTTGCCACTAGCGATTGGGCGACGAGCGAGCGGTGGGCGCATACGCTCGCCGGTTTAGCAGGCACCATCGGCGCTGAATCGGTGCGGAAGCGAGCGCAAATGCTGGAAACGGCATGTCGGCACTGCGCTGAGGAAACTGCGCAGGCGGCGTGGGTGCCGCTGATCACCGAATTGCAGCCGCTGGTGACGGGCTTGCACACATTTCTCAGCATGACCGCCGCGCCCGCGCTGGCACCAGCGGCGACGGCACCAGCGCCCATCGCGGCGGCGCTGCCGGAGTGTTTGCCCCAGTTGCGCCAATTATTGGATGCCTGTGATGGCGATGCCGTCACTTTGTGGGAAACGCATCAAACGGCATTTGCGCAGTGCTGTGCGCCGGAACAAGTGCGCAAAATTAATCAAGCGATATTCAATTTTGATTTTGAAACTGCTTTGACGTTATTGCCAATCGCTGATGCTGAACCAGTTTGCGCAGCAACGTCCATCAACACGGATTTTTAATATGATTCCCACAGCGATTGATCGCCCCACAATTTTAGTGGTGGACGACACCCCGGTTAATCTCAGTTTGCTGAATGGTTTTCTCGGCAAAGATTACCGAATTTTATTAGCGAATCACGGCACCAAAGCGTTGCAATTGGCACAAGAACGGCATCCCGATTTAATTCTGCTGGATATTATGATGCCGGATTTAGACGGTTATGAAGTGTGCCGCCGCTTGAAAGCAGATGAAGCGTTGCAACGGATTCCGGTGTTATTTCTCACCGCCAAAACTGAAACGGAAGATGAAGAACAAGGGTTTGCGGTTGGCGCAGTTGATTTCATTCATAAACCAATCAGTTTGCCGATTGTCGCAGCGCGGGTGCGTTCACATTTACAACTCAAAGCGTGGCAGGATTTTTTGCTCGATCAAAATGCGTGGCTGTTGCGCGAAGTTGAAAAGCGGTTATCAGACATCAATCGTTTTCAAGATGCTTCGATTTTGACGATGGTGTCGCTGGCGGAATTCCGCGATGAATGCACCGGCAATCACATTCAACGCACGCAAGAATATGTTCGCTTGCTGGCGCAGCAACTCGCGCATTTACCGCGTTATCAACATCAATTGACTTCCAGTTATATCGAATTGATGGCGAAATCAGCGGCGCTGCATGATGTCGGTAAAATTGCAATTCCCGATCATATTTTGCTCAAACCCGGCAAATTGACGGATGAAGAATTCGTCATCATGCGCACTCATGCCGTGCGCGGTTATGAAATGTTGGCGCGAGCGGGTGAACATCTCGGCGAGCACGGCGAATTTCTGAAACTGGCAAAAGATATTGCCCATTATCACCACGAAAAATGGGATGGCTGCGGTTATCCCGACGGTTTACAAGGACACGCAATTCCGTTGGCAGCGCGGTTGATGGCGGTGGCCGATGTGTTTGATGCGCTGTTGACGCGCCGTCCGTATAAAGAACCGTTGCCAATGCCAGAAGTGGTGGCGATGATAAAGCGCGAAAGTGGTCAACATTTTGACCCCGAAGTGATCGAGGCCTTTGTCATCATCTTGCCGCAGCTTGAAGTGGTTGCGCAGCAGTGCTGATTGCTGCGGCGTTAAGTGGTGGGAATTTCGAGCGGAAAGCCGTGCCGCGCCCACGCGATGATGCCGCCGCGCAGATTGATGACGCGCTCCAAACCGTGTTGCACCAGATAAGCAGTGGCTTGATAAGACCGCGCTCCGCTGTGACAGTAGAGCACCACATCTTGATCGGTAGGCAATTCGCTGAGGCGCAGCGGGATGGTGTGCATTGGCATCGGCAGCGCGTGTGGAATTGCGCCCTGTAGCCGTTCATTGGGCGTGCGAATGTCCACTAATAACAGCGGCTCACCTGCCGCAATCCGTGCTTGCAAAGTCTCAGAGTCAATCTCGTTAATCACAATTGCAATTCTACTCAATCGTTAAATAATTAAGCATATTAAGGACTTTCTCGTGATAACTCAACGAATCTCATAACTTCACTCGGCACTCGCCGCCCCCGCCCCCATCATCGTCAGTCATCAGTCTTTACAGCGGAAATGCGCAATGGATTTTCTTCCCATCTTTCTTGATCTTGAGGCACAGCCTTGTTTGATCGTCGGCGGCGGCGCGACTGCGGCGCGTAAAGCCACCAGCCTGTTGCGAGCGGGCGCAGCACTGACGCTGGTGGCACCGACGTTAAATGACACCTTGACTGCGCAGGCTGCGAGCGGGCAGTTGCAGCATCAGGCGCGGGCGTTTCAAGCCGAGGATGTCAACGGTCAGCGCCTGATTATCGCCGCCACCAATGATCTCACCGTTAATCGGCAGATCGCTGCGCTCGCCCGGGCGCACAACATTCCCGTCAACGTGGTGGACGATCCCGACGCCTGCACCTTTTTGCTGCCGTCGATTATCGACCGCGCTCCGGTGATGATTGCCGTCTCCAGCGGACGCGCTTCACCAGTGTTGGCGCGGATGCTGCGCACCCGCTTGGAATCGCTGATTCCCGCTGGTTACGGGCGGTTAGCGACGCTGGCGGGCAGTTATCGGGAACGGGTCAAAGCCCGCTTCAGCGCCCAGCGCGACCGCCGCCGCTTTTGGGATCGGGTGTTGCAGGGCGCAGTCGCCGAGCGGATTCTGGCTGGACAATTCACCGAAGCGGAGGCGGTGATTGAGCGCGAATTGGCACCCGATGCGCTGGAACACGATATGGGCGAGGTTTATCTGGTCGGTGCCGGTCCCGGCGATCCTGATTTGATGACGTTTCGGGCGCTGCGTTTGATGCAGCAGGCGGATGTGGTGGTGTATGACCGGCTGGTTGCCGAGCCGATTTTGCAGATGACGCGGCGCGATGCGCGGCGGATTTATGTCGGCAAAGAGCGCAATCATCACGCGATGCGACAAGAAGACATCAATCGGCTGCTGGCTGATCTCGCCAAAGAAGGACATCGCGTGTTGCGGCTCAAAGGTGGCGATCCGTTTATCTTTGGGCGCGGTGGCGAGGAAATCGACACGCTGGCGGCGGAAGGCGTGCCGTTTCAAGTCATCCCCGGCATCACTGCCGCGTCCGGCTGCGCGGCGTATGCGGGCATTCCGTTGACGCACCGCGATTATGCGCAGTCCGTGACCTTCGTCACAGGGCATCTCAAAGATGGCACCATCAATCTCAACTGGGCGGCGCTGGCGCAACCCAATCAAACGGTGGTGTTTTATATGGGTTTAGTCGGGCTGCCGGTGATTGTGGAACAGTTGCTGGCGCATGGTGTCGCGCCGACGATGCCGCTGGCGCTGATTCAACAGGGTACGACGCACCTGCAACGGGTTTACACCGGCACGTTGGCGACCATTTTGGAGGTGGTGATGGCAGACCCGCCGCAGCCACCGACGTTGGTCATCGTGGGCGAGGTGGTCACGCTGCGCGACAAGCTCAATTGGTTCAGTCCGCCAGATGCGCCACCCGAAGCGGAACGTCCGTTATAACTGCAAGTTCATTTTCACAACAAAAATAAGGGTTTATTCATGTTCGATAAAAAACTGCTCGACATCCTCGTCTGCCCCGTGACCAAGGCTCCGCTCATTTTTGATGCCGCTCGGGGCGAATTGATTTCGTTGGCCGCGCAGCTCGCCTATCCGATCCGCGATGACATTCCGGTGATGCTGGAAGATGAGGCGCGTCATCTCGCGCTGGAGGAAATGGACAGTTATCGGCAAGCGCGGTAGCCGGAGATGACGGCGGCGCAACTGCTGGCGCTGGCGCTCACAAGTAGCGTGGTGAGCGGCTGCGCGGCGCGTCAACTGTGCGTCAAACCCGTTGGCGATCCGGCGCTCACTCCGGCGGTTGCCAGCCGACAAACTGCTGAAACGGTGGTGAGTTGGGGCGGCGTGGTGGTCGCCAGCAGCAGCGAAGATGCCGCCATCGTCTCCGAAGTCACCGCTTATCCGCTGGATCGCTGCGGACATCCGGCAGTTCACAAGCCTGCGGTTGGCCAGTTTCTGGTGCGCCATCGTCATCACGTCACCCCGCTTGCTGGGCAACACCTCACCGCGACCGGACGCCTGTTGCCAACCGCTGACGCCATTCCCACGCTTGATGAAGCCGTCGTCCGCGTGTGGCCGGACGCGCCAGCCGCCGCTGATATGGCGCATCCCATTTTGTTATGGCCATTTATCAGCATCGGCATTTACGGCGGCGGCGGGCGGATCGGCGGCGGTTTCGGCATCCATTTTTAACAGCGCAGCGCGTTAATCTGTTGTTTTAGCGGGCAAAATAATCATTCGCTCCACATCCGCCATGCGAATCTCGCGCCCGTCAACGGTACGAAATTGCCGCCCTTCGACACTCCCGTGCCGCGCCTGATACACCGTCACCAGACCGGTATTCGCATTCACCACCTGCACCGTCACCAATTCACGGTCACGCCACCATTGCCATGACCACTGAATAGCCGTTACCGTCACCATTACAATTAACAAACCCGCAGCGAAATGCCGTAATAATGCCGATGGAGCTGGCGTTTCTATATCCAATAGCGTCCACCAATAATGCCGCACGGCAATCACACCAAACCACAAACACGCACTGATAAACAGTAGTTTTAACATTGCCACTCAACGCGAAATTGATTAAATGATGTCAAGGGGATTTGGTGCCGTATTCATCCGTTTATCTCCGCACGGGACATAACCGGAAACGGGCGCGAGATCGGTTTTTAATGCCAGCCGCAATGACTCGCAAATCGTGCGCAAGACTTTAATTCGCGCATACGGTTTATCATTCCCTTCCACCAGCGTCCATGTTGCATATTTGGTACTGGTACGCGCCACCATCTCATTCACCGCCTCTTTATACAGCGGCCATTTTTCCCGATTGCGCCAATCATCAGCGGTAATTTTATAGCGTTTATACGGCACATTTTCCCGATCTTTGAACCGCTGCAATTGTTCATCTTGACTGATATGCAGCCAGAATTTTAATAGAATGATACCGCGATCCACCAATTGCTCTTCAAACTGATTGATTTCCGCATACGCCCGCCGCCATTCCGCATCTGTTGCGAAGCCTTCAACGCGCTCGACTAAAACGCGCCCATACCATGAACGATCATACAACGTCATTAAACCAGCGCGGGGAATATGTCGCCAAAAGCGCCATAAATAATGATGCGCTTTTTCTTCATCGGTGGGCGCAGCAACGGGAATTGCGCGATATAACCGCGCATCAACGCTGCTGGTAATGCGCCGAATAGCGCCGCCTTTACCGCCAGCATCAACGCCTTCAAACATCAATACCGTTGACCGTTTTTGGTTATACGCCAACCACGCCAATTCGTTAATCTCATTCTGCAAATGCTTCAATTCTTGCTTGTAATCATCCCGCGCAATTGCCCGCGACAAATCTAATTGATCGAGCAGAGTAATCTGCGCACTGGCACTGCTGGGCAATTCTGGACGCATAACTGGCGGCGCATCATCAGTCGCAGCAGTGGTTTCTGCCAAGCGTAAACGAATTGCGTGCAATAGCGTTTTGCCAACTGTCAAATCACGATAGCGTCGGTCGGCTGCTTCAATTAAATACCAAGGCGAACTGCCGCGATCAGTATGTAAGATGACCCGCTCGGCGACGTGTTCAAATGCTGCATAATGCTCGGCAAACTTGCTTTTATCCGGCAGCATTTTCCAGCGACTTTTATCATCACGGGATAATTCTTTTAAGCGCGATTTTTGATCGCTCTCGGACAAATGAAACCAAAACTTGAGAATCAATGCGCCGTCTTGAATTAGCATCCGCTCAAAATCGACAATGCGATTGAGTTCGCCGTCAAGTTCCGCATCAGAACAATAGCCCTTAAAGCGATATTCAATTGGCGTTTGATACCAGCCACCAAAGAGAATTGAAAAATCACCTCGTGCTGGCAATGAACGCCAAAAGCGCCAATAACGCGGGCGGTCGCGTTCCTCATCAGATTCTTCCCAAAAAGCAAAGGTTTGTACACCTCGCGCATCCAGCCATTCATTCAAACGATTGACGACTTCACCCTTGCCAGCAGCTTCCACGCCAGAAATTAAAATAATCACCGGCACATTGGCTGCTTTCAAATCGCGTTGAGCACTCAATAATTCAGTGCGCAATACTTCTTGCTGTTCGCGGTAATCTTCTTTGCTAACGGAACGTCCAACTTTGGTCGCTTCAAACATGGCATTTAATCCTCAGCGTGATCAAAGAGTTGTTGAAAAGCGGGTGTGGCAATTCCGCGTAATTCTTCACCATCGCGGATAATAAAATAGGCAGCAACATTTTGCGCTTTGGCGAGTTCTAAACCGCGTTCATCACCTAATACCATTAACGCAGTTGCTAATCCATCCACTGTTATTCCCACTTCACCAACAACAGTGACAGAGCCGAGATTGCGTGTCACTGGTGTACCCGTGCGGGGGTCGATTTCATGTGAATAGCGTTTGCCGTCGCGTTCAAAAAAATTGCGGTAATCGCCTGAAGTGGCAACGGCGCGATTAGAAATGGGAATCACGCGGTGCATGGTGCGATGTTCAATCAATGGTTCTTCAATTGCAATTGCCCAAGGTTGTCGTTTAGCATTCACTCCCGCAGTGCGAATTGCGCCCGCAATGGCGACTAAATAATCGGTCACACCTTGCGTTTTTAACCATGCAGCAATTTGATCGCCGCCGTAGCCTTCACCGAGTGAAGATAAATCAAGATATAAATCGGCTTGCGCTTTGCGCACGGCGGGTGGTTGCGCTTGCAATTCTAATTTTTTCCACCCAACGCGTGCTTGCGCTGCTTGAATGTCATCCTGTGATGGTGGTGTATCGCGCCGTGCTTCTGGGCCAAAGCCCCATAAATTCACTAATGGCCCGATGGTAATATCATAGGTGCCATTCGTGAGTGCCGCTAATCGCTGTCCTTCGGCAATGAGTTGATAGACGTTTGCGGATACGGGAATCCAATCAGTGCTCGCATTTTGATTGAGACGTGATAATTCTGAAGTTTTATCATAGGTGGATATTTCAGCAATGACTTGGGCTAATATCTTTTCTACACCTTGCTTTAAACTTGCAGCGGTCATGCCTTGCGGTGGTCGCGCTACTTTGACGGAATAATAGGTGCCCATCGTGGGGCCATCAATTTCAATGATGGGGTCTGGTCGTTCGCAGCCGCTGAATAACACGGCAAAAATCAGAATTAACCAGCGCCAGTTGTGGTGCGGTTGTTGCTGAGTGAGCAATGAACTAAACGCCATTGGGAATGCTCCTAGTTGCGCAAAAGTGCTGAGTGAAACAATAAAGCGTTTATGTTAGTTTAACCCGACAACGGTTGTCGATTAAATGCGGCGAGTGTGCTGCGAATTGCCATTACAATGAGGTGTGTTTTATTTATGTTAATCAATGATCTTGATCGCGCTGGTGGTTATTGGGGAGCGGTGTATGTGTTTACGGCAATCAAGGGGCTGCAAGTCATTATTGATGGTCCGGTGGGGTGTGAAAATTTGCCGGTGACGGCGGTGCTGCATTACACCGACGGGCTGCCGCCGCACGAGTTGCCGGTGGTGGTGACCGGGCTGGGCGAGGAGGAACTCGGGCAGCGCGGCACTGAACAGGCGATGCGGCGAGCGTATCAAACCCTTGATCCGACGCGCCCGGCGGTGGTGGTGACGGGTTCCATCGCGGAGATGATCGGCGGCGGCGTGACGCCGGAGGGCACCAACATTCTGCGCTTTTTGCCGCGAACCATCGACGAAGATCAATGGCAAAGCGCCAATCGCGCTTTGATGTGGCTGTGGACGCAGTTTGGCAGCAAAAAAGGGGCGGCACTCAAGCGCCAGCCGCGAGCGGCGACGGGACGGCCGCGAGTCAATTTGATTGGGTCGATATACGGCACCTTTAATGCGCCGTCGGATGTGGCGGAAATACGGCGGCTGGTGGAGGGCATCGGCGCGGAGGTGAATTTGATTTTTCCGCTCGGCTGTCAGCTCGCCGACGTGCCCAAGCTGGCGGATGCGGAAGTGAATGTGTGTTTATACCGTGAATTTGGGCGTTCATTGTGCGAGGCGCTGGAGCGTCCGTTTTTACAAGCGCCAATTGGATTGCATAGCACGACGAAGTTTTTACGCGCTTTGGGTGAGTTATTGAATTTAGACCCGGAGCCATTTATCGCGCAGGAAAAACACACGACGATCAAACCGATTTGGGATTTATGGCGGTCGGTAACGCAGGATTTTTTTGGTACAGCGAGTTTTGGCGTGGCGGCGACTGAAACTTATAGTCGGGGACTGCGGCATTTTTTAGAAGATGAAATGGGTTTGCCGTGTCATTTTGCATTTACGCGGCAGGCGGGCGTTAAGCCAGATAACGATCTGATTCGCCAAACCATTCGGGATAAAACGCCGTTGATCGTATTCGGTAGTTATAACGAGCGGATGTATCTCGCCGAAATGGGCGCACGCGCAACTTATATTCCGGCGTCGTTTCCGGGCACCGTGATTCGGCGGCATACCGGCACTCCATTTATGGGTTACGCGGGCGCGACTTATCTCATTCAAGAGGTGTGTAACGCTTTATTTGACGCGCTTTTTCACATCATTCCGCTCGGCACGGAGCTTGATAAAGTTGAGGCGACGCCGGCGCGAATGCACCGCGAATTGCCTTGGGATGAAGCGGCGCGGGCGGCGTTTGATGAGATTGTGGACAGTCAGCCGGTGGTGGTGCGGATTTCGGCTGCCAAACAGTTGCGTGATGCGACAGAGCGGGCGGCGCGGACGGCTGGCGAGGAACTGGTCACGGCAGCGCGAGTTTTTGCCACGCAGCGCAGCCTGTAAAAATCAGGTGTAAATGTAGATTGACATCTGTGTCAGTCAAGCTAGACTGACACCTGAATCTAGTCACCTCGTCAGGCAAGTTAGACGGGCGTTTCTTGCAGCAGATTTCGGCCTGTGATCGTGTCGATAGCCGCTGTTGGAAGACCCAACGCTGATTTCGTGATTCCTGTTCAAGCAATCACTTGACGAGATTTAAACCCGTTTTCAGCGGGTGGATTCCCAGCCGTAGCGAGTCGATTCACGGCGCCACTGCCACACGATGTGCGGCATCATTCAACGATTATATCTCTATTCTTTGTTGAGATTTTGGAGGATTTTCAATGGCTAACAACAGCTTAACCGGATTGACCGAACAAGAAGCTCAAGAATTCCATGGCTTTTTTATGCAAAGCATGTCTGCTTTCTTTGGAATCGTTGTATTCGCGCATATCCTGGCTTGGATGTGGCGTCCTTGGCTGTAATTGCGGATGATGCCCGCTGCAACAACTGAATTAAGCATTCACTAAAAGTTGTTGCCGACTATTTATTCCTAATAACTTGAATTGTGGAGAAAACCAATGATGTCACCTGATATGTGGAAAATTTGGTTGTTAATCGACCCCCGCCGCGTACTGATCGCAGTGTTTGTTTTCTTGGTTGTATTGGCACTTGCCATTCACATGATCCTGTTAAGCACCACTGATTTCAATTGGCTCGAAGACGGCGTTCCGGCTGCTTCCGTACAGCAAACGACACCAGCTGTACCACAACGCTAAATCGTGTCCTTGACGGGGGCGGCAGGTGAGGCATTGTTTCATGGCACGCCTCGTCTACCGCCAGTAGTGCTAAGAGGAGATGTCCGGCCAGGCTGTCTCCCCAGCAGAGGGTTTTATAATGGCCATGCTCAGTTTTGAGAAAAAGTACCGCGTCCGTGGCGGGACGTTGATAGGAGGAGACCTGTTCGACTTCTGGGTGGGGCCGTTTTACGTCGGCTTCTTCGGAGTATCAGGGTTTTTCTTTGCGTTGCTAGGAACGCTCCTAATGGCTTGGGGCGCCACCCTCGGTCCTAATGCGGAACTGCAAACCTTTAATCTTTGGCAAATTAGCATTGCGCCACCAGACCTGAGTTATGGGTTAGGAATGGCACCGATGGCTGAAGGTGGGTTGTGGCAGATCATTACAATCTGCGCAATTGGTGCGTTTGTTTCCTGGGCGCTGCGCGAAGTTGAAATTTGTCGCAAATTAGGAATTGGTTTCCATATTCCGTTTGCATTCTCCTTTGCAATTGGCGCTTATTTGGTTCTTGTTGTCGTACGTCCGATTTTACTCGGCGGCTGGGGACATGGTTTCCCATACGGAATTCTCAGTCATCTTGATTGGGTTTCTAATGTGGGCTATCAGTTCCTACACTTCCATTACAACCCAGCGCACATGCTGGCGATCACCTTCTTTTTCACCAATGCTTTAGCATTGTCGATGCACGGTTCATTGATTCTGTCAGTGACCAATCCGCAAGAAGGTGAAGTAGTGAAGACGAGTGAGCATGAAAATACTTTTTTCCGTGACATCGTGGGTTATTCCATTGGTGCGCTCGCCATTCACCGCTTGGGTTTGTTCCTGGCACTTAGTGCCGTGTTCTGGAGCGCGGTTTGTATCGTCATTAGTGGACCTTTCTGGACGCGAGGATGGCCGGAATGGTGGAACTGGTGGCTTGAGCTTCCGCTCTGGTAGGAACTAGGAGACGACAATGCCTGAATATCAGAATATTTTTAATAGTGTGCAGGTTCGCTCACCAGCTTATCCTGGTGTGCCATTGCCGAAAGGCAGCCTGCCGCGCCTTGGTAAGCCGCTGTTTTCCTATTGGGCTGGTAAGATCGGCGACGCGCAAATCGGTCCGCTGTATCTGGGTTTCACTGGCACTTTATCATTGATCTTTGGCTTCATCGCTTTAGAGATCATTGGTTTAAACATGCTGGCATCAGTTGATTGGAGTCCAATCGAACTGGTAAAGAACTTGTTTTGGTTGGCGCTTGAGCCGCCAGCGCCTTCTTATGGCTTGAGTATTCCGCCATTATCAGAAGGTGGATGGTGGATTATGGCGGGAGTCTTTTTGACCGCATCCATTATCTTATGGTGGGTTCGTACTTATAAACGCGCCGCAGCATTAGGAATGAGTCAACATTTGTCTTGGGCATTTGCTGCCGCCATTTTCTTCTATCTGAGCTTGGGTTTTATTCGCCCGGTAATGATGGGAAGTTGGGCAGAAGCAGTTCCCTTTGGCATTTTCCCGCATTTAGATTGGACGGCAGCATTCTCCATTCGTTATGGAAATCTGTATTACAACCCGTTCCACATGTTGTCTATTGCGTTTTTGTATGGATCAGCATTGTTATTTGCAATGCACGGCGCGACCATCTTGGCAGTAAGCCGCTTTGGTGGTGATCGGGAAATCGATCAGATTACTGATCGTGGAACCGCAGCAGAACGCGCAGCATTATTTTGGCGCTGGACGATGGGCTTCAATGCGTCAATGGAATCCATTCACCGTTGGAGTTGGTGGTTTGCCGTATTGACCGTCATCACTGCAGGAATTGGGATTCTTTTGACTGGTACCGTCGTTGACAACTGGTATCTCTGGGCTGTGAAGCATGGAGTTGCACCAAGTTATCCAATTGATGTGCTCGTGCAGGATCCGTACACGATGCCGCAGGATGCTTACATGATCCAGCAGGGGGTCGCGCAATGAATATTGGAAAACACGCATCCATTCCATTGGTTGCAGTGGTCGCTTCCGTACTCTTGTTAGGCTGCGAGCGTCCACCACCAGAAGTTGTACAGGGTGGTTATCGTGGATTGGCAATGGAGCAGAATTACAATCCGCGTTTGTTAGCTGAAAGTATGAAAGCTAATCTGCCTCCAGAAGCGCTTGCAGCTGCAGCACCGGGTGGTCCTAACGTATCCGCCGTTTATCAAAACGTGCAGGTATTGAAGGAATTGAGTGTTGCTGATTTCACTCGCATCATGGTAGCAGCGACCTTATGGGTTGCACCGAAAGAAGGCTGTAATTATTGCCACGTTCCGGGCAACTTTGCATCTGATGACATCTATACCAAGGTTGTATCGCGGCGGATGTTTGAAATGGTGCGGCAAACCAATGCGAATTGGAAAACACACGTCGCAGATACGGGTATTACCTGTTACACCTGCCATCGTGGTAATCCCGTTCCGAAGTATGTTTGGGTGACAGATCCAGGTCCAAATCATCCTTCTGGCGTGAAACCAAGCGGACAGAATACGGTTGCTTCTACGGCTGCGTATTCTTCACTGCCTTACGATCCATTTACGCCTTTTCTTGATCAAGCGAATGAAATTCGCGTGATTGGCAAGACGGCGCTGCCAAGTGGCAATAAAACGTCTATTAAGCAAGCTGAATGGACGTATGCGTTGATGATGCAGATGTCTGATGCGTTGGGTGTGAATTGCACCTTCTGTCATAACACGCGGGCATTCTCCAATTGGCAACAAAGCACACCGAAACGCACTACTGCTTGGTATGCAATTCGTCATGTGCGGGATATGAACCAGAACTACATTTGGCCATTAAACGATGTGCTCCCAGCATCGCGTAAAGGACCTTATGGCGATCCCTTCAAAGTCAGTTGTATGACCTGCCATCAGGGCGCATATAAGCCGCTGTATGCAGCGAAGATGTTGAAGGATTATCCGGTGCTGATTGCTCCTGCGAAGGTTGAACAACCCGCAGCAGTTGCTCCAGAAGCACCAGTTGAGGCTGCACCGGTTGAAGCACTCGCACCGACTGCGCAAAATCTGTAGCCTGATCGGTGTGACGTTATGCAAGGATGCTTCTCAAAGTATCAAAGCAATTTGATACTTTGGGAGATGACATCAAAAGTAGTGAGGCACCATGATAATGGTTAGTGAGAACCGCTCGATGTCTGGACTTACAGAAGACGAAGCAAGGGAATTTCATGCGATCTTTGTGTCTAGTTTCGTTGCGTTTACGGGGATTGTGGTGTTTGCACATATTCTCGTATGGTTGTGGCGTCCGTGGCTGTAATGGTTAATGGCGCATAACTGTTGATTGAACTGTTCGCTGTTCTAAAAAAATGTTCATGGTTATAGCGATTTGACACAACTTGAGCGTTTCGATTAAGTTGTTTCCGGTGCTTTTTTTCGCACCGTCCAGACACGCTACGGCTGGACGTTATTCCTTACTCAAGAGTCAAGGCCTTGTAATCCGTTTTAAGGTCATGGTAGGGACGGCGTAATACAAACCTTTGAGAAATTCATTGGTTTTTAGTAGCGGTTTTTGATGTAGTGTTTGTGACGACCGGGTAATTGTTCACTGACAATGCCCACCCATATCAAGACTGGAGAATACACATGCATAAAGTTTGGCAGATTTTCGACCCACGCAGAACCCTCGTTGCATTATTTGGTTTTCTGTTTGTGCTGGCACTGTTGATTCATTTCATTCTACTCAGCAGCCCCGCATTTAACTGGATCAGCTAAGTTATAGCCCCAGTGGAAATCTCTTGGGGCGTACTGTATACGCCCCAAGATTTATCTGATTACTCCATTCTGAACCTGCACTGAGATGACTAATTCCTGATTGGCATGTTCGGTGTGATATAGGAGTCGCAGTCAATGCAACAATACACTTGGAAACTGTGGCAACAATATAGCCCCAAGCTCATTATCATGGGCACAGGCGGCTCGTTGTTTGCTCTTGCTTTTGTCATTCACATTCTGTTGTTCAGCAGCCCGTCGTTCAATTGGCTGCAAGGTTCGGAAACGATGCCCGCAGCAGTTGCGCAAATGACCGCGTTACCAGTTATCCGCTGATTCTAGTGGCGTTTCAACGTCGGCGGGCGGGGAACGCTTAAACCCACCCTGTCCGTTGTCGTCATTCGTTACTAGCCATGTTCTTTTTTAATGATTCCATTCGCTTAACCACCACTGCCCCTATTCAGATCATTGATGTTACGACCCACATCAAGAGCATCGTTCAGCAGCATCCCGTTCATAACGGACAACTCACGCTCTATTCCGCACACACCACTGCATTCGTAGCAATTAACGAATGTGAGCCGATGTTGCAGCAGGATATGGTCGATTTTTTAATGACGTTAGTCCCGCCTCCGCACTCCTTGCGCCACAATATCAATCCAATTGACGGACGGTTAAATGCGCATTCACATTTACTCGGTTTGTTTATGAATGCGTCCGAGACTATTCCGATTGTCAATGGAGAATTGCTGTTAGGGAATTGGCAATCCATCTTTTTTATTGAATTGGATGGCCCCCGCGAAGAGCGTATCTTGCGGGTGCAAATAGCAGGAGAGCGTTAATTGATGTTGGATTCCGATAGCGCGGGTTTCTTTGCTGATGCGCAAACACTGGATCAAGATGCGTATATTCACCTTGACTATTACTTAGAATGTACGGGTGATCCACGTCTTGCAGCAGCGCATTTTTGTGCGGAACAATCAACCGCGCAATGGCGACGGGTTGGTCATGCTGAGGATTTAAGAGCACAGTTTGCAGCGCGAGTCATTGATTTAACCATACTCAATTCAGAACTCACCGCGTTTAGTTATGGGATTCGCACTCCGCCGGGCGAGCGGGTTTCTGCTTGCCACCTCACAATTGCGCATCCACACGCTAATTTTGGAGCGCGATTACCTAATTTATTAAGTGCAGTGTGTGGTGAAGGCACCTTTTTTTCTCCCGGTGCCCCGATTATTAAACTCCTTGATATTCGTTTTCCCGATGCGTATTTAGCCGCGTTCACAGGGCCGCGTTTCGGCGTTGAAGGCTTGCGTGAGCAATTGCAAGTGTATCAACGCCCCATCTTTTTTGGAGTGATTAAACCGAATATCGGTTTACCTCCTGATGCCTTTAGTCAGCTTGGTTATGAAAGTTGGTTAGGTGGTCTTGATATTGCCAAAGATGATGAAATGCTTGCGGATACTGATTGGTGTCCACTCAGTGAACGCTCGGCGTTATTAGGCGCAGCACGCCGTCAAGCTGAATATGAAACGGGGGTGCCTAAATGTTATCTTGCCAATATCACCGATGAAGTAGATCGTTTAATTGAATTACACGATCTTGCCGTTGCGAATGGCGCAAATGCGTTATTAGTGAATGCAATGCCGGTGGGATTAAGTGCCGTGCGTATGTTATGCAAACATGCCACCGTGCCCCTTATTGCGCACTTTCCATTATTAGCGCCGTTTAATCGTTTGGCGCACTTTGGAATTCATTCTCAAGTCTTTACAAAATTACAACGATTAGCTGGTTTTGATGCCATCATTATGCCGGGGTTTGGGGCGCGAATGCACATGAGCGATGCGGAAGTCATTGCAAATGTTAATGCTTGCCTTGCGCCAATGGGTGCGATTAAACGCAGTTTACCGGTGCCAGGCGGAAGCGATTGGGCGGGAACATTAAACGAGGTTTATCAAAAAGTTGGCACCGTTGATTTTGGATTTGTGCCCGGACGCGGCGTCTTTGGACATCCGCTCGGCCCCCGCGCTGGCGCTGCGAGTATTCGTCAGGCTTGGGATGCCATTGCAGCAGGTCAATCAGTCGCTGAATACGCAACAACACATGAAGAATTAAAGGCTGCATTTCAGGCATTTGGTGTTTCTCATACGCTTCCAACTCCTGCATCTGATATACAAGGTACATCGTGAGCACCAATTTTGTGCCGCCACTTGCCGCTACCGAATGGCACCGTGCTTGGGAACGCGATGCAATAGAAGAAGTGATTGTTGTCGATCACAATGACCAGTCATTGGGCACTGCTGGTAAATTAGAAGTTCATCGCACCGGTCAATTGCATCGCGCTTTTTCAATTCTCGTATTTAATTCTCAAGGTGACTTATTATTGCAGCGTCGCGCCGATGGTAAATACCATTTTGCGTGCTGCTGGTCGAATACCTGTTGCGGACATCCGCGACCTGATGAAACCGTGTTAAGTGCCGCTTGTCGCCGCTTGCAAGAAGAGTTTGGAATTGCGGTGGCTTTAATAGAGCGAACGCAATTTGTATATCGCGCTGAAGATGCACATTCGGGTTTAATTGAACACGAATATCTGCACATGTTTTATGGCGCGTATAACGGTTCACCGCATCCAGAACCCTCAGAAATTGGCGCATGGCGCTGGATGCCTATTCCTGCAATTCAACGCGCATTACACGCGCATCCACAGTGGTTTACACCTTGGTTCCATTTGTTAATGGATAAGTTGTTAATTGATCACCCTCATAATTTTATTCCCGCGCATTAAGTTTTTAATTGTGCGCCGAGCGGTTTATGCCAATTCCTGATTCCATTGGCGCTCCATCACGCGCCACGCCAGACACCCATCAACGCGGTCAAGACAAATTAGCGCGGCTTCCTCAACAGGTTGAGCCGCCGCCGGTGCAATTGCGAAAACCGGATTGGATTCGTGCTCCAGCGCCACTCGGTACTGATGTTGCGCGGATGAAGGCGCTGTTGCGTGGGCACAACTTGGCAACGGTGTGCGAAGAAGCGATGTGCCCTAACTTGGGCGAATGTTTCAAATCTGGCACCGCTACCTTTTTGATTTTAGGCGATATTTGTACACGCCGTTGTCCATTTTGCGATGTTGCGCACGGACAACCCCAGCCCGTTAATCCAGAGGAGCCAGCGCAGTTGGCGCAGGCGGTTGCGGCGTTGGCGTTGCGTTATGTTGTCATTACTTCGGTGGATCGTGATGATTTGCGCGACGGCGGTGCCGGACAATTTGCCGACTGCGTGCGGGCAGTGCGCCGCGATAACACGCTGATAAAGATAGAAATTTTGGTGCCAGATTTTCGGGGTCGCGCTGCGGTGGCGCTCGCGCAATTCGCTGACGACGCGGTGCCAGATGTGTTCAATCACAATTTGGAAACCGTGCCGCGCCTGTATCGCCACACCCGCCCCGGCGCGGACTACGCCGGTTCTTTGCAGTTGTTGCAGGCGTTCAAAACGCGCCATCCCGAGGTGCCGACAAAATCTGGGCTGATGCTCGGTTTGGGCGAAACCCGCGAGGAGGTGGTGACGGTGATGCGCGATTTACGGGCGCACGGCTGTAACATGTTGACTTTAGGACAATATCTCCAGCCCAGTCGCAATCATCTTGCCGTGCATCGTTATTGGACGCCGAGCGAATTTGACGACCTGCGCAGCACGGGCGAGGCGCTGGGATTTGCGCACGTCGCCAGTGCGCCGCTGGTGCGCTCGTCTTATCACGCGGATCGCCAAGCTGGTGATGTCATTGATTCTACTCGATAAAACACGCAAAAAAGCGATTTTTTAGCGCATGTCACTCCTGTATAGCATCGCTAAAAGTCTGCTGTTACCGCCGGGGTTGTTGCTCCTGCTGTTGGGAATCGCATTTTTTCTGGTGCGCGGCGTATTTGAAAAGATATTGATCTTTATCACTTTTTCGCTGTTCACGTTGATGACGTTGCCAGTGGTGGCGACGGTATTGATGATGCCTTTGGAGCGTTATCCGGCACTGGGAACGCTGCCGCCCACCGCGCAGGCGATTGTGATTTTGAGCGCCGGGCGGGTGACGGATGCACCGGAATATGGCGGCGACACGCTTGATGATGCGAGTTGGCGGCGGCTGCGGTACGGCGCGATCTTGCAGCGCCAAACCGGTTTGCCGCTTTATGTAGCGGGCGGAAAATTATCTGAGGAACAACAAACACTTGCGGCATTAATGGCGGCGGCGTTGCAGCAAGATTATGGAATAACGGTGGCGGGAATGGAGACCAGCAGCCAAACGACTTGGGAAAATGCTCGCAATACCGCGCAATTATTAAAGCCTATTGGCATTCAGCATGTGTTATTAGTGAGTGATGCGTGGCATTTACCGCGAGCAGTGGATGCTTTTACAGAAATGGGTTTTATCATAACGCCCGCTCCCACTGGTTTTGTGCATCGCCCGCATTGGCAAACCAAATTAACGTATTGGGATTTTTTACCGTCAGCGCGGAGCTTTTTATTGAGTTATTATGCTATTCATGAACACATCGGGCGCGTGTGGTATCAATTAAAAGCATGGCAAAACTAAGCATCACTTTAATCATTTCCTGTTGTCCATAAAGCACCAGCCGCCATTGCCGTGATTTGTTCTTGCAATTGCAAAATATGATCATGCCAGAATTGTGCCGTATTAAACCAAGGAAACGCGGCTGGAAAAGCGGGATCATCCCAGCGCCGCGCCAACCACGCCGCATAATGAATGATGCGCAATGTGCGCAAGGCTTCAATTAACTGTAATTCGCGCCAATTAAACTCACAAAAATCTTCATAACCCGCTAAGACATCATCAAGTTGCTGGCGCATTTCCTCACGATCTCCAGCCAATAACATCCACAAATCTTGAATTGCTGGCCCTTGTCGCGCATCATCAAAATCAACGAAATGCGGACCATCATCTGCCCACAATACATTGCCGAGATGACAATCTCCATGTAAACGAATGAGTTTTACAGTTCCAGCGCGTTCATAACAGGCATCAATCTGCACCAAGGCTTCGGAAACAGTGTTGAGATATGTCGATAACAGCGCCGAAGGTAAACACTGATTGGCTAATAAAAAATCACGCGATTCAATTCCAAAATGCGCACAATTCAAAGTTGGACGCTGTGTAAACGCTGTCACCGCGCCAACTGCATGAATCCGCCCCAATAAGCGCCCCAACCATTCTCGCACTGCTGCATGTTCTAAATTAGGAGCGCGTCCACCTTGGCGCAAGGTGAGCGCAAAACGATAGTCATTAAAATAGTGTAATGTTTGTCCACCAAAACGTAATGGTGGCACCACTGGCAGCTCGTGATTAGCAAGTTCTTGGCTAAATTGATGTTCTTCTAAAATTGCGGCATCGCTCCAACGGTGTGGTCGATAGAATTTAGCAATCAACGGCGCGGCTTCATCAATTCCCACTTGATAAACGCGATTTTCATAGCTATTGAGTGTCAGTAAATGTCCATCGGTGATTAAACCTAAACTTTCAATCGCATCAAGTACAACATCGGGAGTAAGATTGGCGTAAGGTGTCACTGAAGTTGTCATATTAAAATTGCACTTTTATTAAACAACGCTGCGTTGTGCGTTAATGGAGCCGGAAATCTGATGTTACGCATTCTCGAACAATCATTGCGCATTGGCGTGATCACTGAACCCGCCCCCACTCACGATGATGCCGAATTAGCGCGGCTTGGTATTCAATTGCGCCGTTTAATTGATACGCGCTTGGGACGCAGTTTAGCCATTCGGCAAGTGGACGCTGGTTCCTGTAATGGCTGTGAATTAGAAATTCACGCGCTCAATAATCCGTATCACGATATTGAACGCTTTGGCGTTCATTTCGTGGCGTCACCGCGTCATGCCGATGCGCTATTGGTAACAGGGCCGGTATCGCGCCACATGGAAACCGCGCTGCGTCGCACTTGGCGGGCAACTCCATCGCCAAAAGTCGTCATTGCAGCGGGCGATTGCGCCTGTACTGGCGGCGAGTTTGGCGTGTCATATGCGAGTTGTGGCGCAGTAGAAAATGTCATTCCGGTTGATATAAAAATCCCCGGTTGTCCGCCAGCGCCATTTGATTTAATCACCGGTTTGCTGGCAGCACTGCAATCTCCTCAGCCCCTTTTTTCAACTAAAAGGGAGCAACAAAAAGCTCCCCTTTAAAGTGGAGGTTAGGGATTTAATGCACCATCTCAGTCAATGCCGCCAGCAGGGCGGCGTTTTCTTCTGGCAAGCCCACCGTTAATCGTAAACAGTCGCGCAATAATGGATGTGCGCCATGCAGGTTTTTAATCAAAATCCCTCGCGCTGTTAATTCAGCAAACATGCGAGTGGCTTGATTTTCTGGGGTACGCACCAGAATGAAATTGGCTTCACTCGGATAAACTTGCAGTGCGCTGAGTCGGTTTAACGCCATAAATAACTGCTCGCGTTCTGCTCGAATTGCTTGCGTTTGCGCATCAAACACCGCTTTATGCTGTAATGCAAACGTGGCGGAAAGCTGCGTTAATACGTTGATATTATACGGCAAGCGCACCTTATCAATTTCGCGCAGCCATTCAATTGCCCCGACTAAATAACCCAAGCGCAGTCCGGCTAATCCCATTTTGGAGACGGTGCGCATTACCAACACATTCGGCCATTTACCCAAAGAATTGAGAAAGCTCGCATCCGTAAATGGTGAATAGGCTTCATCAATAATCACCAAACCGGGCGCGGCTTCAATAATTTGCTCCATATCGGTCACCGCAAACTGATTGCCGGTGGGATTATTCGGATAAGCGAGATAAATCAATGCCGGTTGGGTGCGCTCAATGGCTGCCAATACCGCCGGCACATCAATTGAAAAATCTTCGGCGTTGAGCGGCACGCCAACGTAATTCATGCCGGCAAATAACCCAATCATCCGATACATCACAAAACTGGGTTCAACGGATAAAATCGTGCGCCCCGGTGCAGCGACTGCTAGCGCCAGCATCTGAATTAACTCATCAGAACCATTGCCGAGTAATAATTCCATTGCAGTTGGAATTGCCATTGCCTCGCGCAGCGCATGTTGTAATTGTCGTGCGGTGGGATCGGGATAACGATTGAATGCAATGCCGCGCAATTGCTCGCGCCATTCCGCTGCCAATGGTTCTGGCAATGAATATGGATTTTCCATCGCATCTAATTTCATTAACCCGTCCGCAGCGGGAACGTGATACGCATTGAGGGCGCGAATTTCCGGGCGAATTAACTGCGCAATTAACGTGTTCACGCGCCAGCTCCGCGATATTCGGCCGAACGCGCATGAGCGGTTAATCCTTCGCCCCGCGCCAGCACCGACGCCGTTTTTGCTAATTCCGCCGCGCCAGCAGACGACGCCATGATCAAACTGGAGCGTTTTTGGAAATCGTAGACGCCGAGCGGTGAGGAAAATCGCGCCGTCCGCGAAGTCGGCAAAACGTGATTCGGGCCGGCGCAATAATCGCCCAGCGCCTCGGCGGTGTAGCGTCCCATGAAGATCGCGCCGGCGTGACGAAGCCGCGTCACCACCGCTTCGGGATCAGCAATCGACAGCTCCAAATGCTCCGGCGCGATGTGATTGGCGACGGTCAGCGCCTCGTCGAGATCGCGCACTTGAATCAGTGCCCCGCGCTCGCGCAACGCGACTTCCGCGATGGCGCGACGCTCCAACGTTGGCAGCAACCGCGCAATGCTGGCGGCGACCTGCGTTAAAAAGTCACCGTCCCAGCTCACTAAAATCGCCTGCGCATCCTCGTCGTGCTCGGCTTGCGAGAACAAATCCATCGCAATCCAATCGGGATCGGTCGCGCCGTCGCAAATCACCAAAATCTCCGACGGTCCCGCAATCATGTCGATCCCAACTTGCCCATACACGGCGCGTTTGGCGGTGGCGACGTAGATATTGCCGGGGCCGACGATCTTATCCACCGGCGGCACGGTCGCAGTGCCATACGCCAGCGCCGCCACTGCCTGCGCTCCACCAATCGCAAACGCACGATCAACGCCCGCGATGTGCGCGGCAGCCAGCACCAGCGCGTTGAGTTCGCCATCCGGCGTTGGTACCACCATCACCAACTCGCCGACTCCGGCAACCTTGGCGGGAATCGCGTTCATCAGCACCGACGACGGATAAGCCGCTTTGCCGCCGGGCACATATAGCCCAGCGCGATCCAGCGGCGTCACCTGCTGCCCCAGCAACGTGCCGTCAGCCTCGCGGTAGCTCCAGCTTTCCAAGGTTTGCCGCTCGGCATAACGGCGGATGCGCTCGGCAGCCAGCGCCAGCGCGTCGCGCTGCGCAGCGGGAATCGTGTGCCACGCCTGTTCTAAACGGGCGCGGGGCAATTCCAAATCCGCTGCTGTCGCTGGCGTCCAGCGATCAAAACGGGTGGTGAATTCCAGCAGTGCCGCGTCGCCGCGAGCGCGGATGTCACGAATGATGGCGGCGACGGTGGTTTGCACGCGGTCATCAGAAACGGAATCCCACGCCAGCAGCGCATCAAGCTGGCGCTGAAAATCGGCATCGGTCGTTGCAAGGCGTTTGATGTCAGTCACGGTTGGATTACTCAAATCAAGAACTCAGTGGATGCTGGCAGCACGGATTGCGCCCAGCAGTTGCGCCATCACGCGCCAAACAATCGCGCCATTTCTGCCTGACTGCGCGTCAACGCATCTTCAATCGACACGCCAAAAAACCAATTGCCCGTCATGCCCAGCCGCGTGCCTGCCAATGCGGCATCAAGCTGGCGCACCAGATTCATGTGTCCGGTGCGCAGCGCGGGTAGCCGGTTGTGAATGTGCGTGTGCGCGGCGACGCGCTGCGGTGAGACGCCGAGCACTGCGCAGGCGCGTTCGAGCTGCGCTTCCGCGCACAACACGCCGGGGCGGAAATGAAAGGCGAAGCCGCGATAACGGTCATCGGGCAGAAAATCGCGTGACACCGCCGAATAAAACGCATCGTCTACTGCGATCAATCCCGCCAGCGGTTTGAGCGCGACATCCGCCGAGCGCAACACCAGCGCCAGCGTCTCAATTTCCGCCATGCCGATGGGTTTAATCAGATTGTGCGCCGCTTCAAATCCCGCTGGCAGCAGTCGTGCGGCGACATCTGGCGGCACTGCGAGCGTGAGATAATCGCAGTGCTGCGTGTCGCCATTCGCCAGTTCCACCCGAAAACCGTCGCCGTCGCAGGCAATGGCGGTGATCTGTTGCTTGGTGCGTACGGTGAGCGCCGGTTGCGCGGCGATGGCGTCGGCAATCGTCGTCAGCCCTTCGGCGAAGGTGAACGCTTTAATCATCTCTTTGCGGCGCGGTTTGCGGCGAAACAGCGCCTCCGTCGGATAATCATCCGCTGGCTGGCAAATCACGGCGGCGAAAGCGTGGCGCAGCAAATCCTGATAATTGCGCCGCCCCAACACGCTGCCGTAGTAATCCGCCACACTGCGCCCGTCTTTCTCGGCCGTGAACATGCGCGGAATCGAACGCAGCGCCTCAAAAATGTGCAGCGCCGACACAATCGACCGGCGCTTGCCGTCTTGCCACAGCGAATAACCGACTTTGACCTTGGCTTGCGCCTGCGCAGTCAAACCGAGATCGTCCAAAATCGTCAGCAAATTGCCGTAACTGTTAAAGCAAGTGTGACCGCCCGCTTCTACCCAAAAATTGTCGAGCGCAGCGAAATGCGGGCTGTTGAGACAACCGCCGCTGCGCTCGCTCGCTTCCAGCACCAGCGTTGTGCGTCCGCGCTGCGCCGAGAAATGCGCCGCACCCAATCCGCTGATGCCCGCGCCGATGACGATGTGATCAAAATCTGTGCTCATAATTCGTTGTCTTTTCGAGTGGAAGTGGGATCAAGCGCGGCAAGCGAGAGGTGACTGAAGTCGGCGACCGGCGCTGGCGCGACGGGGAGTTGGCAATCTGCGAGGCTCCAATCCGCTGCCGTCACGAGGCTCAAATAACTGGTATCCAGCGCCGGCATCTTAACGACCGCCTCCTGCTCAATAAAGCCATCCTGCGGCAACACCTCCAGCACGTCGGGCGCAGCGATGAAGCGCGGATTATCGGCAACAACGATTGCGGCTGGCGGCGGAGCTGGCGCGACGGCGGCGGGTTCGGTCGGCGTTGGCGTCAGCAGCAACACCGCGCCAGCTTGATGAAATGCCAGCTCAAACCGAGCGGCGGTCGCGCCATCCACCGCCCGTTTCACCACCACCGGCTGCCCGCTAAACAAACGGGCGACGCCAGCCGCATCCAATTTGAATAACGCGGCCAAATGCTGGCGCACGACGGCGGGATCGGCATCTGCTGCCAAGGTGCCCTCAAAACTGAGATCAAACAGCATGTCAGACATGCAGCAACTCCATTCAAATAGATAGCGATTCAAGCGTGAATGATGAACTAAAAATCAGTTTATTTGCAATTGAATTTTGCGCATGATGCGATCTGTCTCGCTCAAAATTTTGAGAATGGACTGATAATGCTTGATGTCAGAAAAAATCAATTCTTTTCCCTTGCGATCTTTCAACCATTTTTGCGCTGGTTGATAGCCGCCAATATAAAACGTCCACGCCAATTCTGGCACGTTATCAAAATACTGCGTTGTATTGATCCACACCTTGCCAGCATCATAACGCGGCTTATCAATCACCGGCTTTCCTTCGCCCGTAAATGGATAAATAGCAGCGCCAATTGCTGCCGGTTCCATCAAATGCAAACGCCGCAACTGCTCACCTTGATCTGCAACTGCCCAAAATTCATCCGCATTGCGCGGCCACGGAATACGCGGAAAATCAGTTTTCAAAAACTCCGCGTAAATTTCTCGATACGCGGGGCAATACAACACGCCATAAACATAATCAAACACGTTGAGTTCATTGGGAATGCCGCGCTGCGGATGCGTCGCTTGCTTTTGCAGCCGTTGATATAAATCAGGATCAAAATTGACGCGGCGGTTTTGGTCAGTCAATTGATCTTCGGGATAGAGATACAACGGCGCAGCTTGTGCAATGCCTTTATTGGTAAAAACCCCACGATTATCAAAAATAGTATCCGTCAGCATGATATTGACCGGCGGACTTTCACCGCTAATCGTCTGCCGTGAATAAATCAAACCGACATTTTTATCTGCGGATACTTTATTACGTTTTGGGTCAATTCGTTGATTTTCAGAATCAAGGTAAAGCGGAAACGCTGATCCAATTTCTGATGTTTTATTTGAGACTAAACTGGATTCAGAAATTGTGGAATGAACGAGAACGTGATGAAAACCATGCGGTGTTTTTTGTTGCGCACTGATAGTCATAGAAATGTTATCTTGCTGCAACAAATGCTGCATCACGTTGTGGCGCGGATAACAAATAAATCCGCGTGAGTTGCCAGTGTAATAAATCCAGCGGCGATCAAAAGGACGATACATCACCGGCACAATGCGCTCAATGCCAAAATTGGCTTTAATATCTTCTTGCGCCCATTTTACTTGCCAATCGCGCACATCTTTTCCCAAATCATATTTCACTCGCGCTTGTTCTGGTGTTAATGCCGCAAAATCCTGTACGCGCTGCCAGAGCGTCATTTTATCCATATCAATCGTTAACGCATCGCGGGCGGTCACAATGCCAACCGAATTCACCGGCATCAATTCCTGCACACTAAACCCAGCCCGATAAGCCGCGCCTTTTTCATCATCGCGCCGCACAAATGGATATAGTGGCGCAGTATGAATCAGCGGCTGCCAGATATTTCCCGTTAATGTGTGTTCTTGCAATGCAGCATATTTTTCCGCCCGCTTGCCCCACAAATCTGCATGAAACACTTCAGCCAGCGGCTTTGTCGCTGCGTCCGCTTGCTTTTTCACCGCGATAATAATGGCGACGCCCTGCTGAATATCAAACACATTTTTATCTGGCTGACCGTCTGGCGTGACCTCTTTCTTTTTCGCGTTGCCGTGTAAATCCAACACATAAATCTTGCTGAAAGTATTGAGCAAATGCCAACGCATTCCGCGAAAGGTTGGATTATCTAAATAACCGTGATTGGTGATAAAACCCAACACGCCCTCGCCGTTTTTACGAATCATGTGCTCGGCAAACCGAATAAACTTCACATAGTCATCATTGATCCATTTCGGATTACGCTCGTTGAGTTTATCTATTCCGCCCGGCTCTTTTTTATACACATCCATCAAGCCAGAAATCCACTCGCCTTTATTCACACTCTCGCCAGAATAAGGCGGATTGCCAATCACGCACATAATTGGCAAATGCTGTTTCACCGCATTTGCTGACTTGGCTTCATTCGACAACCATTGCGCAAAGGGCAGATTTTGAGTGCTCAAACTGCCTTCTTCCAGCGTGTTGGTTAAATACACCGATAAACGCGGCGGCACACCCGTTGGCGTATAACCCAGCTCGGTCAAAATCATATCCAATTTCAGATGGCACATTGCATAAGACGCCATCAACAACTCAAAACCATGCAAGCGCGGAATCAAATCAGTTTCGAGATAACTCGACCACAAGCCAGCCGCGACGTTTTTAATGCACGGCGCAATATGTTTCATCACTGCCGCTAAAAAAGTGCCGGTGCCCACTGCCGGATCAAGAATTTGCACCCGATGCACGTTTTTTTTAACGAGGATTGGCTTGCCGTTTTTATCCTGTTTGCCCGTATTCCAATCAAGCGTGACTGTTGAGGTATCCGCCAAACCATCGGGCAAATCAAATTCAGTTTTTAAGACCTCATCCACAGCGCGGACAATAAAATCAACCACCGCTTCTGGCGTGTACCAAACGCCCCGCGCTTTGCGTTTAGCGGGATTATATGCCGTTAAAAAGGTTTCATAAAAATGCAAAAAGGGATCGGTATGTCCAGTGAGTTTGCCAAAGCCAGCCAGCACCTGCACAATATCAGTGATCTGAAACACCAGCACCAAATCATCAATAATCCACGCAATGCGCTCATCTAAATCAGCGCCGGCGATATACGCAAATAAAGCGCGTAAAAATGGATTGGATTTCGGCAATAAATTGAGCGCAGTGTGACGATTAAACTGCTGCGGGTCGGTCGTGTGCAACCGCGCCGCAAATAAGCCATAAGCCAACGTTTCCGCATATAAATCAGCGAATTCATCGGGAGTGATGCCGCTGATTAAATTCTCTTGAAAGGCTTGGAATTGTTCGGTTAATTCAGCGCACTGATTTTTATCGGCTTGAAGCGTGTTGCGCAAAATGTCTTTAATGAGTAAGGCTTTACCTGCCATGCGCTCGGCTAATACTTGCGGAGTGGTGATGCTGATTGGGCGCTGTTGAATAAAATCCAGCAGCAAATTCTCCAAAGTGGCGAATTGCGCAACATCGGCACGAATCCCCTCGTGCCAGCTCCCAATGCTCACCGACGCAATCAAATCGCCATTGCGGAAAAACTGCCAATCCAAACAATTGGTATAAATCAGATTCGGTAACGCCTTGCGATAACGCGCTTGTTGCTCTCGATTTGGCGCACTAAAATTAAAGAGATCAACCGTGACATCTTTGGCTTCAATATGCCCAATCACGCGCTCGCCGGTTTGAACCATAAAATCTGGCGCACCGCAGTCGATGCGTTTGGGTTCGTTAATGATATTGAGATCGGCTGCCAAACTGTTCAATAATGCTGCCAATGCCGGACGATAAGAATGTTCGGTCGCATTGCCAGTGGCATAAATCGCGGCGATGTTGTCAACAAAAGCAGTGAGCGATAACATGATTGCATCTCGTGCGGTGAAATGCTGTCGCCTATAGTTACGCCAGCAAAATTGCAGTATTGCATTTTGTATAAAAATTTTCTACAGTGTTGGTTCATTCTCGTTGCCGCTTTCTGTTATTACCGCAATTACCGCAATTGCAGCGGTAAATGCCAGCCGCATCAGGCGCTATTCCGTCACGTTATTGTCCACTATCCATTATTGATTACTCGCGCTTATGTCCACGCAATACCCATTTATTCTCGTTGACGCCTCCGGCTATTTATTCCGCGCTTATCACGCGCTCCCCAAACTGACCACTAAACAGGGCGAACCGACCGGCGCACTCAGCGGCGTGCTCACCATGTTGCAGCGGCTGATTGATGAATATCAGCCGGAGTATCTCGGCATCGTCTTTGACGCCGGTGGGCGCAACTTTCGTCACGAGTTGTTCCCCGCCTACAAAGCGCAGCGCCCGCCGCTGCCGGACGATCTCCGCCCGCAATTTGCGCCGCTGCAAGCCGCAGTGCAGGCGCTCGGCTGGCCGCTGCTGATTATTCCTGACGTGGAGGCCGATGACGTGATTGGGACGTTGGCGACGCAGGCCGCTGCGGCTGGCATCGCCACGCTGATTGCCACCAGCGACAAAGACTTGGCGCAACTGGTCAGCGAGCGGATTCATCTGCTTGATACCATGAAAAATCGCCTGCTTGATCCGGCCGGCGTGGTCGCAACGTTTGGCGTCCCACCGGAGCGCATCGCCGATTATCTGGCGCTGAAAGGTGACAGCAGCGACAACATTCCCGGCGTGCCCGGCTGCGGCGAAAAAACCGCCGTGCAATGGCTCACCCAATACGGCGATCTGGACACTCTCATCGCTCACGCCAACGCGATCCCGCGCAAAGCTGGCGAGAACCTCCGCGCTGCGCTGCCGCAATTGCCGCTGCTGCGCCAGCTCACGACGCTCAAATGCGATGTTCCGCTGGCGCTGCATCCGACCGATTTGCGCCCGACCGCGCCAGATGTCGCCGCGCTGCGCGAGCTGTATCAACACTTTGAATTGAAAAGTCTTTTAGCCAAACTCGGCGCGGCGGAATTGCCGCTGGAGAGCGCCTCACCGCCGCAGCTTCGCGCCACTTACGATCTGATTCTCACGCCGGAACAATTGGAGCCTTGGCTGGCGCGACTCGCCGCTGCCGAGCTGTTTGCGTTTGATACCGAAACGACCGGCTTGGACGTGATGACGGCGGAGTTGGTCGGCGTGTCCTTTGCCGTCGCGCCGGAGCAGGCGGCGTACATTCCGCTGGCACATCGCTATTTTGACGTGCCCACGCAGCTTGATCGCGCCACCGTGCTGGCGCAATTAAAGCCGCTGTTAGAAGACGCCAGCCGTGCCAAAGTCGGGCAAAACCTCAAATTTGATCTCAACATTTTGGCGCGTTACGGCATCACGCTGCGCGGTATTGCGCATGACACGATGCTGGCCAGTTATGTGCTTGACAGCACTGCCGCCAGTCACGGCATGGATGCGCTGGCACAAAAACATCTCGGCTACGCGACGATTCATTTTGAGGACGTGGCGGGCAAGGGCAGGAAGCAAATCACCTTCGATCAAGTGACAGTCGAAACTGCCGCGCAATACGCCGCTGAAGATGCCGACATCACGCTGCGTTTGCAGCAGACGCTGTGGCCGCAAGTGCAGGCAAATCCGCAATTCGTCCAGTTGTATCAAGCACTTGAATTGCCGTTGATTCCGGTGCTGGCGCGGATGGAACGCAGCGGCGTCATGCTGGATTGCGGATTGCTGGCGCAGCACAGTGCGGAATTGGTGCAGCGGCTGGCGGTGCTGGAATTGAATGCACACGAAACGGCGGGGCGGCAGTTCAATCTCAGCTCGCCCAAACAACTCGGCGCGATTCTGTTTGAGGAACTGGGTTTAACTCCCGTGCGCAAAACGCCCAAAGGTGAGCCGTCTACTTCAGAAGATGTGCTCGAACAGCTCGCTGCCGAACATCCGCTGCCGCGCCTGCTGCTTGAGCATCGCAGCTTGTCCAAACTCAAATCAACCTACACCGACGCGCTGCCCAAGCTGGTCAATCCGACGACCGGGCGGCTGCACACTTCCTATCATCAAGCGGTGACGGCGACGGGGCGGCTGTCGTCCAGCGATCCGAATTTGCAGAACATTGCGATTCGCGGCGAGGACGGGCGGCGGATTCGGCAAGCGTTCATCGCCGCGCCCGGGCATCAGCTCCTGTCGGCGGATTATTCGCAAATTGAGCTGCGGATCATGGCGCATCTGTCCGGTGACGAGCGGCTGCTGGCGGCATTCGGCAGCGGCGTGGACGTGGACGTACATCGCACCACTGCTGCCGAGATTTTTGGCATCGCGCTGGAAGACGTGACGACTGCGCAGCGGCGGGCAGCAAAGGCGGTGAATTTCGGTTTGATGTACGGGATGTCGGCGTTTGGGCTGGCGCAGCAATTGGATTGCGGCAAACGCGAAGCGGCGAGTTATATGGAGCGTTATTTTGAACGCTACGTCGGCGTCAAAGAATTTATGGAACGCATTCGCCAACAAGCGCGGGCAAATGGTTATGTGGAAACGTTATTCGGACGGCGCTTGCATTTAATTGAAATTAACCACAGCAATCAAGCGCGTCGCGCTGCTGCCGAACGCACCGCAATCAATGCGCCGATGCAGGGCACGGCAGCCGATATTATTAAACGCGCCATGCTCGCAGTGAATCAATGGCTTGAAAGAGAACAGCCGCCGGTGCAAATGCTGCTGCAAGTGCATGATGAATTGGTCTTTGAAGTCGCCACTAATGCAGTGGCAATAGTGAGCGAACGCATTCGGGGAGCAATGGAATCAGCGGCGCAATTAGCGGTGCCGTTAATTGTTGATATTGGTTACGGTGACAATTGGGATGCGGCGCATTAAGTGATTCATTATTCCCACGCTTTGACGTGGGAATAATGCTGAAAACAGCGAACGGTTTAATTAAACGTTGTCTTCTTTCGTCCGTTGGGAATCATCGCCCAAAATGATGACCGGACGCGGCGCTGGTTCTGGCACCACCGGCGCGGGTTGCGCCACCACCGGCGGTGGTAATAACGGCATCGCTGGCGCAGCCGTCGCGCCACTGTTCTCCGCTGCCGGCGACTCAACCGCCTCCGCCTCAGCGCCTTCCTCAGCATTGACGCTGCCATCGGCATTCACCGCCGGACGCCGCCGATTGCGCCCACCGCGCCGCCGCCGTGACGACCGCGCCCGCGCTGGATTTGCCGCCGTTGCTTCGCCAGATTCATCCTCGCCATCACCGTCCGTGTCACTGTCGGTGGCATCAAAATCAGCATCGGGCGCAGGCGCTTCATGTCGCACTGGCTGCCGTGACGCTTTCACGTTATCCACCGGCTCCGCCACTTCCCGCTCGTCCTCAGCCGATTCCACCGTCGTCTCCCACCACCGCTGCCCAGTGGTCTCCGGCGGTGCGACCGTATCAACCGCGCTCGGTGGCGCAACCTCTGCAACCGGCACCGGCACTCGCGGCTCACGTTCGGGGCGCGGCTCGCGGGGTGGACGCGGCGGACGACGCGAACGACTTTCCGCTGCGCCCTCAGCATCAGCCGGAGCTGGTGCCGGATCACGGTCGGCGCTGGAGGTCGTTTCATGGCGATTGCGATTCGGCGGACGCGCCTGCCGCTCCTCGCGGGATTGATGCACACGCGGCGCTGCTGGTGGACGCTCGCGTTCATGGCGATTGCTGCCAGCGGTGCGCGGACGCAACGGCTGCGGATCACGGTCAGCACTGGATGGCTGCACCCGCGCCAGCGGCTGATTGTCGGCTTCCTCGCTCATCACCGCCGGAGGTGGCGACGCCTCCACCACTCGCGGCATAAACAGCCCCGTCCAAATCCGTTTCAACAAACTTTCTGGCTCGGCACGTCCGATGGTGTCTGGGCGCGACGGCACGGGCACATCAGGCGCGGCTTGCCGCACTGCCGGTTCCTCAATGCGCGGGGGCTGACCGAGCTTCGTCTCCAGTTTGGCGTACAGCGGAGCGACGGTTGGTTCTGGCTGCGCGGTCAACACATAGCTGGCTGGCAGCCCCTCGGCAGTTTTCACGTCCTGCAACCGCACCCGCTCAATGCGGTAATCGGGCGTCAACAGATGCTCATTCGGCAGCAGCAGCACTTCGGTATTTTGTCGCGCTTCAATATCGAGAATGGCGCGGCGTTTTTCGTTGAGCAAAAACGTGGCGACGCTGACCGGCAAATGCGCAATCACGCGCTCAGTGCTCTCTTTCATCGCCTCTTCCTCGACGATGCGCAAAATCGACAGCGCCAGCGATTCCACCCCGCGCAACGTGCCCTGACCTTTGCAGCGTGGACACACTTGCTGGCTGGATTCGCCGAGCGAGGGACGCAGGCGCTGGCGCGACATTTCCAGCAAACCAAAGCGCGAAATCCGCGCTAATTGCACTCGCGCCCGATCCTGTTTCAGCGCATCGCGCAGCCGATCTTCGACGGCGCGTTGGTTTTTCAACGGCGTCATGTCGATGAAATCAATCACAAATAAACCGCCAAGATCGCGCAGCCGCAGTTGGCGGGCGATTTCATCTGAAGCCTCCAGATTGGTATTGAGCGCGGTTTCTTCGATGTCAGCGCCACGCGTCGAGCGGGCGGAATTGATGTCAATTGAGGTCAGCGCCTCGGTGTGGTCAATCACAATTGAGCCGCCCGACGGCAGCCGGACTTCGCGCTGAAACGCAGTTTCGATTTGACTTTCAATCTGATAGCGGGTGAACAGCGGCACTTCGTCGTCATACAGCCGCAGCTTTTTGAGGTTCTGCGGCATGACTTGGCGGATGAAATTCTCGGCGCGGTCGTAAACGGCGCGATCATCAATCACGATCTCGCCGATGTCGGCGCGAAGATAATCGCGGATGGAGCGGATGATGACGTCGCTTTCTTGATAAATGAGAAAAGGCGCTTTGCGGCTGGCGCTGGAAGTTTCAATCGCTCGCCACAGTTGCAGCAAATAATCCAAATCCCACTGTAATTCCTCAACATTTTTGCCAACGCCGGCGGTGCGAACGATCAGCCCCATGTCTTCAGGAATCACGAGCTGGCTCATTGCTTCGCGCAGTTCGCTGCGATCTTGCCCTTCAATGCGCCGTGACACGCCGCCGGCGCGGGGATTGTTGGGCATCAAGACGAGATAGCGCCCCGCCAACGAGATAAAGGTGGTGAGGGCTGCGCCCTTGCTACCGCGTTCTTCTTTATCAATCTGGATGACAACTTCGCGCCCTTCGCGCACGGAGTCTTTAATGCTGACGCGAGCACCGGATTTGGTGGTTTCCGGTTCAAAATAGCTGCGGGCGATTTCTTTCAGCGGGAGAAAGCCGTGCCGGTCGGCACCATATTCAACGAAAGCGGCTTCTAAACTGGGTTCAACGCGGGTGATGATGCCTTTGTAAATGTTGGCTTTTTTCTGTTCCCGTCCCGGTGATTCGATGTCAAGGTTGTACAGCAGTTGGCCGTCAACGGTCGCCACGCGCAGCTCTTCGGGCTGGGTGGCGTTAATCAGCATTCTTTTCATTGTGTGTCTCTCACCACGGCGCGTGCTCCGTGATTGGGCGCCTCGCCGTTGACCCCTCGCATCGGTACTGCGGACGGTTGAGTTTGGCTCGCAATGCGCAGGCGCAAGCACTCTCTCGTGCGGTCATTCGCGTGGAGGCGCACCATCGGGCACGCGCACTTCAACAAGCATGAACGGATTTCGACCGCTAGGGTTGAAAATCCGCGATGGATGATCTGACTCAAGGAGGAGCAGATCAGACAACGGCGTGGCGAGCAGCGGTGCAACTGACCGGTCAGCGCACACCCCGTTGAATCAATAACTGGTGTAGAATCCGCCACTTGCTTACAGGTGCGCGGGTTGCAAAGCCACTGCACGGCGGTTGAAATGCAGCAGGCTCGGTGCGGAAAATCAAGAGATGGAACTGGGGAGAAAGAGGTGGCAGGTTTGTTCAATCTGCCAAAAATTGGCGTGTCATTGGTGGTCAATCGATGCCCACAACGCAAAATTTACTCTGTAAAAACGCGATTCCACTCGCCAGCGCACGGCACCAATGGTACCAGTGAAAGCCTATTTGCAGCAATTAAGCCACTTCGTTCGGATTAAATCCTCTTGAAATTACAACATAATTTACCGTCTCAGCCCCCAATTCCCGCCTCAAGTGCGCCACCTGCGGTTCAGCACGTCACCGTCACTGCCGAAGCCGACGGGCAACGGATTGACAATTTTCTGCTGCGGATTCTCAAAGGTGTGCCGCGCAGTCACCTGTATCGGGTGCTGCGGCGCGGCGAGGTGCGCGTGAATAAAGGACGCATCAAAGCGGACTATCGGGTGCGCTGCGGCGACGTGGTGCGGATTCCGCCGCTGCATCTTGCCGCGCCAGCAGCGCCCGGACATGCGCCCGCGCCGCAATTGGCGCAATTGGAGCGCGGAGTGCTGTTTGAAGATGAGCGGCTGCTGGTGCTCAATAAACCGAGCGGGCTGGCGGTACACGGCGGCAGCGGGCTGAGTTACGGCTTGATTGAAGCGTTGCGCCAACTGCGCCCCGGGCACGAATTGGAGCTGGTGCATCGGCTCGACCGCGACACTTCTGGCTGCATCATCATCAGCAAACGGCGCAGCGCGTTGCGCGAGCTGCATCAATTGATCCGCGACGGCAAGCTGGATAAACGGTATATCGCGCTGCTGGTGGGCGATTTGCCGCGAGCGGAGATGACGGTGGATGTGCCGTTGCAAAAAAATGTGTTAAGCAGCGGTGAGCGGCTGGTGCGCGTTGATTTGGTAGACGGCAAACCAGCGCGGACGCGGCTGCGGCGCTTGCAGCGGTTGGAATGGCAGGGGCAGATTTTGACGCTGGTGGAGGCGCAGCTCATCACCGGGCGTACCCATCAAATCCGCGTTCACGCCGCCCATCTCGGCACGCCGCTGGCGGGTGATCCGAAATATGGCAACGAGGCGGCAAATCGGCTGCTAAAAGCGGCGGGGCTGACGCGGTTGTTTTTACACGCGGCGCTGCTGCGGATTCCGTTGGCAACCGGAAAAAAGGGGGAATCTGCACTGCGCATTGAAGCGCCCTTGCCGCTTGAATTAACACAGGTTTTAACTGCATTGGGAGCCAAAGCGTGACGGTTGAATTGATCGCATTTGATTGGGACGGAACGTTGATGGATTCCGAAGCGCGGATCGTCACCTGTTTGCAGGCGGCGTTTGTCGATCTTGCTCTGCCCGCACCGAGCCACGCTGCTGCCCGCGACATCATCGGGCTGGGTTTGGAAGAGTCGATGCTGCGGCTGTATCCGACGGCGGATGCGACGCTGTGCGCCAATTTGATTGAACGGTATCGCCAGCATTTTTTGGTGACGAATCCGACGCGCTCGCAGTTATTTGCCGGAGTGCGCGAGGCGCTCGAACAGCTCGCCGCGCACGGGTATTTGTTGGCGGTGGCGACCGGCAAAAGTCGGGTAGGGTTGAATCTGGCGCTCGCCGAGACTGACTTAAACGGCTTTTTTCATGCGACGCGCTGCGCCGATGAAACGTGCTCAAAACCGAATCCGCAGATGTTGTTTGACATCATGGACGAGCTGGGCGTTCGCCCGGCAGCGACGTTGATGGTGGGTGACACCGAATATGACCTGCAAATGGCGCACAACGCGGGCACGGCGGCGGTCGCAGTATGTTGCGGCGTGCATTCTGCCGAACGGTTATTGGCATTTCAGCCGCTGGCATGTTTGGACAGCGTGAGCGCGTTGCCGGCGTGGTTGCGCAGTGTGCAATAAAACAATTAGCGGTTTTTTTCACCCGGCTTTTTCACATTGTATTCTTCATGGCTCATTAACTTATACACTTGAATTTTCCCTTCAAGCGTATGAAACACTAAACGATAATCGCGGTTGACAGGAACCGAAATAATATCGCGGTTGTAACGCATCCGTTTTCCTTTATAGTGGGTATATGACACTCCAGCATGAATATCATTGATGATTTTTCTCGCTTTATCAATCAACTGTTTATTATCGAGTCGCCGCAAATTCACCGGATCAGACTCGAATAAAGCCAGCCATTCTTGATGTGCAATTTGAGTCTGTTCTTGTTTAGCAGTTTGATTCTGTTCTTGCGCACAGCGATGACAGTATTGTCCCTGTCCTTGATGTCCACATGGAAAACGTTTTTTTGCCATTTGTTTCTCTTCCTCATCACCACACCAATTGACGAACCATGACCGACACTTATCTCCCTCTCCCGCTCGTTCGCCTTGGCATCATCGGTGGCGGTCAACTCGGACGCATGATGGCCAAAGCCGCCAAACGTCTCGGCTGCACCTGCGTGGTGCTTGATCCCACGCCCGGCTCGCCCGCCGGTCAAGTCGCCGGTCATCAAATCGTCGGCCACTCGCACGATCCCGCCAAGCTGCGCGAGCTGACGGCGTCGTGTGACGTGACCACTTTTGACATTGAAGACATCGACACCGAGACGCTGATCCAATTGGAGCGCGAAGGGCATCAGATTCATCCCTCGCCGCAGGTGCTGGCGCTGATCCAAGACAAACTCACGCAAAAACAGGCGCTTGCCGCTGCTGGCATTCCGACTGCGCCCTTCATCGCCATGCCCACGCCGAATCCGGCGGATTTTGCCGCGTTTGGGTATCCGTTGGTGCAAAAAGCGCGGCGCGGTGGTTATGACGGGCGCGGCGTCGCTATTTTGTCCAGTGCGGCTGACTTTGCGCAGCATCTGCCGGTGCCATCGTTGTTGGAGCGCCTGATTCCAGCGACGAAAGAATTGGCAGTGCTGGTGGCACGCGGGCGCGATGGCGATTGCCGCACCTATCCGGTGGTCGAGATGCGGTTTCGCGCCGGGGAAAATGTGCTTGATCTCTTGTTGGCACCGGCGCAAATTCCCGTTGCCATCGCCCAAGCTGCACAAGCATTGGCGATGCGCACGGTGGCAGTGCTCGGCGGGGTCGGCATCTTCGGGGTGGAGATGTTTTTACAAGAAGACGGCAGTTTGCTGGTCAATGAGGTCGCGCCGCGCACCCACAATTCCGGTCATCACACGATTGAAGCGAACGTGACCGATCAGTTTGAGCAACATCTCCGCGCCGTTGTCGGTTTGCCGCTGGGGGCAACCGATCAATTATCACCGGCGGCGATGATTAACCTGCTCGGTGCGCCCGGACATCGTGGACGCCCGGTGATTAAAGGTCTGGCGGCGGCGCTGGCAATTCCCGGCGTCTGTTTGCACCTGTACGGCAAGGCAGCGACCGCGCCGTTTCGCAAAATGGGGCATGTGACGGTGTTGGATCCTGATCTCGCCACCGCGTGCCGCAAGGCGCAACAGGTGCGCGAGTTGATTGAAATTTCAGGAGAAGATCACCCGTGAAACAGCTAAAGCAACCGGCTTCGGCACAGGTTGGCATCATCATGGGCAGCGATTCGGATTTGCCGGTGATGCGTGAGGCCGCAGCGATTTTGACGGAATTTGGCGTGGCGTATGAGATGACGATTGTCTCGGCGCATCGCACGCCGCGGCGGTTATATGACTACGCGGCAACCGCTGCTGCTCGCGGACTGCACGTCATCATTGCGGGCGCAGGCGGCGCGGCACATTTGCCGGGCATGGCGGCTGCGCTCACGCCGTTGCCGGTGATTGGGGTGCCGGTGAAAAGCACCTTTTTGTCCGGCGAGGATTCGCTGCTGTCGATTGTGCAGATGCCAGCCGGAGTGCCGGTGGCGACGGTGGCGATCAATGGCGCGAAAAATGCTGGCATTCTCGCCGCGCAGATTCTCGGCGTTGCTGACCCGGCGTTGCGCGAGCGGATCGTGTGTTACAAACAGGAGTTAGAGCTGTTGGTGCTGGATAAGGCGGCGCAATTGGAAGGCGCGACCACGCAATAAATCGGCACGATCATTATTCAAGCCACAAAAAAAGCCGCTGAAATCAGCGGCTTTTTCAATATGGTGGGTCGTGTAGGATTCGAACCTACGACCGATGGATTAAGAGTCCACTGCTCTACCAACTGAGCTAACGACCCGGCGTTGAGGCGCGGAATATACCCGCCTGCCGTCAGTTCAGCAAGCCAACGCCAGCGGCGCAGGTTGAAATAATGCCGCCGCTGCTGCTGGCGCTGACGGAAAATAGAGATGGAGATAGCTCGCTCGCACCGCGCCCTGTTGATAAAACGCCTCGCCGCGTGCGCCATCGCGCTGCCGCCGACTGAAGCCGAGCGGCACCAGCGCCGTCTCCAGCGTGGAATGATGAAAACAATGCCCGCGTAAACTGCCCAAAGATGTCGCCAGTTCCTGCATTCCCAGCCCCGCCACTCGCGTTTGCAATTGCCCGCGCCCGGCGAGCAGCCCGACCATTTCCGCGCCAGCACCAGCTTGATCGCGCAAAGAATCAAGCAGATACAACATCCCGCCGCATTCAGCATAGAGCGGACGACCAGCAGCAACGTGCTGGCGCAGCGCCGTTTTCATCGCCGTATTGCCCGCCAGCGCCGCAAGATGCAATTCGGGATAACCGCCCGGCAAATAGATCGCGTCTGCGTCAACTGCCGCATCCGTCAACGGCGAGAAAAAATGCAGCGCCGCGCCCAGCGCCGTCAATGTGCGCAAATTATCGGCATATAAAAATGAAAACGCTGCGTCGTGGGCAACGGCAATCCGTTGTCCCGTCAGCACTTGCGGCAGTGCTGGCGCTGGGAGCGGCGCTTGAAATCGCACCGGCGCTGGCAAACTCGCCAACGCAGTTGCCGCAATTGCATCCGCAGCCGCATCAAGCCGCGCATCGAGATCGGCGATTTCCTCCGCCTGCACCAGCCCCAGATGACGGCTCGGCAACACCGCTTCTGGCAAACGCGGCAAGGTGCCCAGAAATGGCACCGTTGGCGGCATTCCCGCTGCGATCATCTCGGCATGGCGGGCGCTGGCGACGCGGTTGGCGATCACTCCGGCACATGCCAGCGTCGGGCGATACGTCGCCAATCCCAGCGCCAGCGCCCCGAACGTCTGCCCCATGCCTCGCGCATCAATCAGCGCCGCCACCGGAATGCCGAATTGCGCAGCGAGATCGGCACCAGATGGCATCCCATCAAACAAGCCCATCGCGCCCTCAATTAAAATCAAATCCGCCGCACGCGCCGCCTGATACAGCGCCCGCTGACAGTCTTCTGCGCCCACCATCCACATATCCAGCGGCAGCACTTCGGCACCGCTGGCGCGGGACAAAATCATCGGATCAAGAAAATCAGGCCCAGTTTTGAACACCCGCACCCGTCGCCCCAGCCGCTGGTGATAACGCGCCAACGCCGCGACAAACGTCGTCTTGCCTTGCCCGGACGCAGTCGCAGTCAGAAATAGCGCCGGGCAGAGCATTGCGTTGTCAGTTGTCAGTTGGCAGTTGGCAGTTGTAGCGAGCGGCGATTGGCACAGCGCCACTGCGACCGTCACCGCCTTGCCGTCAGCGCCGTGAGAAATGCACTTTTCCAGCAACAACGTCTGGCTATTTGCCGCCAGCAGCGCCGCCGCTTCCGCCACGCTGGGCGTTGCCATTTCCGCCGCTACGCGCTCCGACGGATTGGGCACCGGCACTGTCGCCAGTTGCGTCGATGAATACGCCCGCAGCGGCCAGCCCCGCGCTGCCGCCAGCGCCAGCAGCGCCGGTTCCGTCGCTTTGCACTCATGCGTCGCCAACCCGCTCACCTGCACCGCGCCGACCTGCGCCAGCGCCGCATCCACCGCTGCCGTCAGCGTCGCCACCGTCATGCCGCGCTGCCCGCCAATTCCGACTATCACAATTTGATTCATCGCTCGCCACAACTCATTATAATCAACTTGTAACGCCTCATTGGGTGATGAGGCGTCGTATTCAATACCTTTTAATCGTTTTCACTGCCACAGTTTTTTTATGCAATGACCAGTCATTTATTCGCTAACCATACTCCCATGATGCAGCAGTATTTGCGCTTAAAAGCCGAATATCCGCAGGTATTATTGTTTTATCGCATGGGCGATTTTTATGAACTCTTTTTTGAAGATGCCCAACAAGCTGCGCAATTGCTTGATATTACCCTCACAAAACGCGGTCACGCCGCCGGTCAAGCCATTCCAATGGCAGGCGTGCCGTATCACGCGCTGGAAAGTTATCTCGTTAAATTGGTGCGCAAAGGTATTTCTGCGGCAATTTGTGAACAAATCGGCGATCCCGCGACCAGCAAAGGCCCGGTAGAACGGCGCGTGACCCGCGTCGTCACGCCCGGCACCTTGACCGATGAGGCGCTGTTGGAAGAGCGCCATGACAATCTGTTGCTTGCCATCGCCGAGGGTAAAACCGGCTGCGGGCTGGCGTATTTGGAACTCTCCAGCGGACGCTTTGCGGTGTTGGAAGTCGCCACCCGCGAGGCGTTGACCAGCGAGCTGGAGCGGCTGCAACCGGCAGAAATTCTGCTCGATGAAGACAGCGCGTTGCCGACGGAGCTGCGGCTGGAGCGCGGCATCACCCGCCGTCCGGCGTGGCATTTTGATCCCGATAGCGGCGAGCGCCTGCTGTGCGCCCAATTCGGCACCCGTGATCTCAGCGGTTTTGGCTGCGCAGCGCTGCGGCTGGCGGTTGGCGCAGCGGGTTGTTTGCTGCAATACGTCCGCGCCACCCAATGCGCCACGCTGCCGCATCTGCGTGGCTTGACCACCGAGCAACGCGATGACGCGCTGCTGCTCGACGCCGCCACGCATCGCAATCTCGAAATCTCCGCCAGTTTGACCGGACGCCCGGCGCACACGTTGCTGGGCATCGTTGATCGCACGGCGACGGCGATGGGAAGTCGCTTGCTGCGGCGCTGGCTCAAACGTCCGCTGCGGGCGCAGGAGATCGCTGGCTCGCGTCATCAGGCCGTCACGGCGCTGCTGGCGGCGGAAGCGAGCGTGACCGAATTGCACACAACGCTGGCGGGCAGCAGCGATATTGAGCGCATTTTGGCGCGAATTGCGCTCGGTTCGGCACGTCCCCGCGATCTGACTGGCTTGCGCGATTCGCTGGCGCTACTGCCGGCACTGCGGAAACAGTTGGCGGTGCTGACGACGACTGCTGCGCCGTTATTGGCGCAAATCGCTGCCGAGCTGGGTGAACATTCCGACGTGCTGGAATTGCTCACTCGCGCCTTGCTCGCGCAGCCGCCGGTGTTGATCCGCGACGGTGGCGTGATCGCGCCCGGTTATGACGCCGAATTGGATGAATTGCGGGCGCTATCGGATCACGCTGATCAGTTTTTGCTGGATTTTGAAAGCCGCGAACGCGCTCGCACTGGCTTACCGACGCTCAAAGTTGGCTACAACCGCGTGCATGGCTATTACATCGAATTGGGTCGCGCCAAAGCAGAACAGGTGCCGCCTGATTATCAGCGCCGACAGACGCTAAAAGGCGTCGAACGCTACATCACCGCCGAATTAAAATCGTTTGAAGACAAGGTGTTGAGTAGCCGCGAGCGGGCGCTGGCGCGAGAAAAAATGCTGTATGAAGCGCTGCTGATGCAATTGACGACGGCGTTGGAGCCGCTGCACACCACCGCTGGCGCATTGGCGACGCTTGATGTGCTCACTAATTTGGCGGAACGGGCGGCGACGCTGCATTGGCAATGCCCTGAATTCACCAGTACGCGCCAGCTTGATATTATTGAAGGGCGACATCCGGTTGTGGAACGCATTTTAGATTTACCGTTTGTTGCCAATGATTTACAGCTCAACGCAACGCAACAAATGTTAATGATTACTGGGCCAAATATGGGAGGGAAATGTTTAGCCGCCAATACTTTCATTTTTACATCACAAGGGCTGATGTCACTCGCAGCATTAAAACCGCATTGCGCACCGGAACATGATTTTGCACCTTTAGCGCACAACGTCATTGTTAAAAGTTTACACACACAACAAACTGCGACACATTTTTATTCTGGTGGTATTCAAAAAACCATTAAAATCACCACTGGGTATGGGTTTAGTTTAAAAGGAACTGCCGAACACAAAGTACGCATTAAAACCGACAATGGTGATGAACAGTGGTGTTGTTTGGGTGATTTACGCGGTAACGAAATCATCATTATTGATCGGCATATCGACTTGTGGGGCAAAACTGTTGCTATTCCTGCATTGCCCAAAATTCGCAATCTCAAAAAACAGTATCCGCTACCGAATAAATTGAGCAGCGATTTAGCTTATTTAATGGGGCTGCTTATTGGTGATGGGTCATTGATTTATAAAAATTATCTGGACTTCACGAATGCTGATCGTGACATCACGGACGCCTTTACGAAAATTTGCGCAGATTTATTTCATTATACTGTCGTCGAAACACCGCAATATCGGTATCGGCTGTGCAGTCTGCAAATCAGAATGTTTTTTGCGCAACTAGGTTTGGAATATGTGAATTCGCTGCATAAATACATTCCAGAGAGTATTTTGATTGCACCAAAAGAAATAGTCGTCGCTTTTTTACAAGGCTTATTTGATACAGACGGAACAGTAGACAATCGTTATGGCAACGTTGAACTCTCTACATCTTCTTATCAAATGGCAACCCAGGTGCAGTTAGTTTTATTAAATTTTGGCATCATTGCTGCGTTGAGAACGAAAAAAACAACCTGTCATCCAAACTACATTATTTGTATTGATGGCGAAAATGCAATTCTTTTTCATCAGCGCGTTGGTTTTCGCTTGACTCACAAGAAAAAATCAGCAGCTTTGCCTGATGCAGAACTAGAAACACTTTATAAAAACAACTATTTTTACGATCATATTGTCAGTGTAACTGCGCAAGATGCTGAAGTGTTTGATTTAAGTGTGACACAAGAACATGCTTATATTGCAAACGGATTCGTTAGCCACAATTCAACATACATGCGCCAAACAGCTTTAATTGTATTATTGGCGTATAGCGGCAGTTTTGTTCCCGCGCAAACGGCACGCATTGGCCCTATTGATCGCATCTTTTCGCGGATTGGCGCTTCTGATGATTTAGCGGGCGGGCGCTCTACATTCATGGTAGAAATGGAAGAAACCGCCAACATTTTGAATAACGCGACGGCACAAAGTTTAGTGTTAATGGATGAAATTGGACGCGGCACCAGCACCTTTGATGGGTTATCGTTAGCATGGGCGTGTGCAGTGGAATTAGCGACCCGCATTGGCGCATTGAGTTTATTTGCAACCCATTATTTTGAATTAACGCAATTAGCAGACACGCACTCTGGAATTGCGAATGTGCATTTAGATGCAGTTGAGCACGGGCATTCAATTGTCTTTTTACATCGCGTCCACGCGGGCGCAGCCAGCCAAAGTTATGGTTTAGCAGTGGCGGCGCTGGCGGGAGTGCCGCGAGTGGTGATTGAACGAGCGCGGGCGCGGTTGCGCGATTTAGAAGCTGGAGCGCGGCGACAAGCAGAACGGGAACCGCCACAATTGCCGTTATTTACCGCGCCAGAATCACAACCTGCGCCGCAGCCAGAATCGGAATCTCCATTGCATATCGCGCTGCGTGAATTAAATCCTGATGAATTAACGCCGCGTGACGCATTGGCGGCATTATATCGACTGCGGGCGTTATTGAATGAAACCAAGTAAATGCGCCACACATAAAAAAGCCGCCAAACTGGGGCGGCTTTTTTATTTAACACAACATGCTGAACAGCTAAACTTTAATGCGGGAACTGCGTTTGCGCTCGTTCTCAGTTAAATGACGCTTGCGCACCCGAATGGCTTTCGGCGTGATCTCCACCAATTCATCATCTTCAATAAATTCTAACGCCTGCTCCAGCGTAAACTTAATCGGCGGCGTTAATAAAATGTTCTCATCCGAACCAGCAGCGCGGATATTGGTCAACTGCTTGGCTTTCAACGGATTGACGGTCAAATCGTTATCACGCGAATGAATGCCAACGACCTGTCCTTCATAGACTTCTTCACCGGGTGAAACCATCATGCGCCCGCGTTCTTGCAAACTAAATAACGCATAACCCAAGGCTTTGCCGGTGCCATTAGAAATCAATGCGCCATTGCGACGCGGCGCAATTCCGCTCTGATTTGCCGGACGATAACGATCAAAGATATGATATTTCAAACCAGTGCCGGAGGTCAGCGACATGAATTCTGTTTGAAACCCAATCAAGCCGCGTGACGGAATTTCATAATCCAAACGCACCCGCCCTTTACCATCTGGAATCATATCTTTTAATTCGCCGCGCCGTTCACCTAACGCCTGCATAATTGCGCCCTGCGCGGTCTCATCAATATCAACCGTTAATTGTTCATACGGTTCGCAAATCTGCCCGTTAATTTCACGGAAAATCACTTCAGGACGCGATACCGCCATTTCATAACCTTCACGGCGCATATTTTCGAGCAGAATGGATAAATGCAATTCACCGCGCCCGGAAACTCGAAACTTTTCGGGATCATTCCCTTCTTCAACCCGCAGCGCGACGTTATGAATTAACTCGCGTTCTAAACGATCTTTTAATTGCCGCGAGGTCAAGTATTTGCCGTCGCGCCCACAAAACGGCGAAGTATTTACTTGAAACGTCATGGTCACGGTCGGCTCGTCCACCGTCAGCGCCGGCAGCGCGTAAGCGTGATCGGGATGGCAGAGCGTGTCGGATACGTTGGGCGCGTCGATGCCGGTCAGCGCCACGATGTCGCCCGCCGATGCCGAGGGCACTTCGTAACGATCCAAACCTAAGTAGCCGTAAACTAAGCCAATTTTGGCTTTATAACGTTCGCCATCGGGCTTGACCACGACGACCTGTTGATTGGGACGCACGCTGCCGTGACGGATGCGCCCGACCGCAATCGCGCCCACAAACGAGTTGTAATTGAGCGTCGAAATTTGCATTTGAAACGGCGAATCGGGATCGACCTCTGGCGCGGGGCAATGCTCAACAATCGCCTCAAATAACGGCGTCATGTCGCCACCGTTGACGGTGTTGTCTAGCCCGGCATAACCGTTGATGGCGGAGGCGTAAACGATTGGAAAATCAAGCTGTTCATCGGTCGCACCGAGCCGATCAAACAGCTCAAACACCTGATCAATCACCCAATCGGGACGTGCGCCGGGGCGGTCAATTTTGTTAATCACGACAATCGGGCGCAGCCCGTGCGCGAACGCTTTGCTGGTCACAAAACGGGTCTGCGGCATCGGCCCTTCCTGCGCATCGACCAGCAGCAACACGGAATCCACCATCGACAACACGCGCTCGACCTCGCCGCCAAAATCGGCGTGTCCGGGCGTGTCAACGATGTTAATGCGGTAATCATTCCAACGAATGGCGGTGTTTTTCGACAGAATTGTGATCCCGCGTTCTTTCTCCAGCGCATTGGAATCCATCACGCGCTCCACCGGGCCAAAACGGTCGCCGAGGGTGCCAGACTGCTGTAAGAGCTTGTCCACCAACGTGGTTTTTCCATGATCGACGTGGGCGATGATGGCGATGTTGCGAAGAGTTTCGATCACGAGGGCAAGCTCCAAAAAACGGTCACAAAAGAAAAATTTAGGCTTAAAAATCAGGAATTTAGCGGTACACCGCTGGGGATGTTGCCAAAATGCGGGGCAACTAGCGGGGTAAGTATATGCTGTTTGGCGTCTTTAGGCGGGAGCGAGCGCGTTTTGAGTGCTTGCGCAAGGTTGTCAACGTTATTTTGGCGACGTTGATTCGGCGTGTTGCTTGACTTTAACCAAACGCAAGCGCGTCCGTTTAGCCGTTTTGCGTTGATTCCATTCGCTGAGCCATGCGACGAGTTGCGGAATGACAGCTTCTAAATCGCTGCGTAACCAAAACCGTGCCAGCGTTTGTTTTGGCAGCATCAATGTGCGTTGATATAGCACTTGCAAACGATTTTCTTGCGTCCAGCGATTTAATTCAGTGAGAGAGCAATTGAGAATTTGCCGCGCTATTGAAGCAGTAACGCCTTGTTTTCGCAACGCAATTGCAGCGTGTCGTTCAGCAGGCGTACCTAATTTATCTCGTTGCTGAGGTGATAAACCTGCTAACCAGCGCGTTAAACTGCCATCGCTGCGGCATTGCTCAACCATGTCGCGCAGTAATTGCTCATCATCAATCGTTGGAATAAGGGTTTTTTGCGTTGTTTCCAATTGCCGCAATGCTTTTGTTGCGATTTGTTGTTCACGAATGATGATTGCTTGCTGCAAAGCGATTTGTAATGGCAACAGTAAAGCGGGAGACGCAATGAGCAACTGCTGCATCAATTCAGGTTGCGGCAGCGCGTGAACAAAATAATCGGTCAATTCGGGAATGGTTGCTCCGCGCTGCCAACGCAGCATGGCACGACGAGCAATTTTTGCGGGGTGGGATGATGAAAGCATGATAAAAAACAGTTGCTAAATTTACCGCATAGCGCAGAACTGAATAATTAAGCTAACTCGCTCAACTCAACTTTTTTAGAATGTGATTGGCGAGAACGTCTTTAATTTCGATATGTCGCGGCACAGGCTGTGATTCTTTGGTCAGCGGATTTTGATACCAATCGTGTTTACTGCCATGCCGGATTAAAACGCAGCCTATTCTTTGCAATCGAGCGATTAGTTCGCGTCTTTTCATGCGACTGCGAGTTCTCCAACATGACGCACAGACGGAATAGAATTATTAGTCAATTCTTGGTAGATGTCTCTTAGATTTTCCTGTAGCTCTTCTGGCGTATCTCCCTGCGTCATATAATCTGGATATTCTTCAAGGTATCCAAGCCACATGTCTTCATCTTGCCAATAAATATACTTAAGTGTTGTCATTGTTGCGCCTTTATAAACTTGTTAAGTATTGCGCCGTTTAGGTGTTGATTGCTGATGTTGGGTTGCTAAGAACGGCAACCCAATTTGCGCTGCTTGTTAGCTGTTATCGTAGGTCAAGTTCACTGATGACATCAGGCAAAGATGTTGATTTTTGTGTAGCCTCAGCTCGCTTGGCACTACGCAGATTCTTTATATCTTGATAGTCTTCAAGAACCTCTGTGAGCGCACGAAATTCTTTAATTGGAAGAATTGCGTATTCTTCGGCTCCGTTTTGTCCTATGAATTGCGGATGCAGATTCATTGATTACCTCTTTTAGTAAACGTGTTTTCGATTCATTACGCGATATACGACGATTGCAGATTCTTCGATCTCAAAAAGAACACGGTAGTTACCAACGCGAAGACGATACTCAGGAGTAAAGTTCGTTAGGCGCTTAATATCTCCGCTAAATTCATGTTCCAGTTGACTGAGTTTCTCCAAAATACGGGCAGCGTCCTGTTTCTGAAGACTGCGTAAATCTTTAATCGCTTGAGGTTTTAATTCGATCTTCATGCGCGATGTGCTTAATTTTTGGTGTTGCTGCTTTTAGCTAACGTCTTTGCTCACCGAAGTCGCACCTTGCGGTACTTTAATTACAATGGCGCGGTCTCCGGTGCAGCAGCCAGTTAGGTTCCGATTGATTGAATGTTGGGTTGTTAAAAGCAGCAACCTAACCTACGCTGCTAAACATTCTCTTAAGCGACTTCGCGCATAGGGCGAACTCGTGGCTCCGGAAGTGGTCGCTGTTCAGCGTTAAAGTGGCGGATTACATCCTCAACGACAGCGCAAAGCTCGCTATAAAGAGCGATAGGATCATCTCCATGTATTCCGGTGATGAGGTCAGGGCATCTGCCGATATAAACCTGATCTTCCTCACTCCAATCCACCCATTTATGATACTTATCGAACGCTTTCATTTGCTCACCATTTCAATTGCTTGCACGACATCTTTTTCTTGATATTGCTTCGCGTCATCACCTGACTGTCCGCTCACTGTCACTGCACCAAGGTATTTCGGGTGAACAAACTTTCGGTGCGATCCTTTTCCACCTCCAGTAATTTCCGTAAAGCCGGCGTGTTTCAGCCTTTTGAGCAAGTCACGAATCTTCTGTGGCACTGGAAACCCCATTTTCCTAACGAGTAGGTTAAACAACCTCGCTGGTATAGCGTTGCAGAATGAGCGCAGTGCCGTCTGCGTGGTTCAATGTTGCTAGTTGTTGGGTTGCTAAAAACGGCAACCCAACCTACGCTGCTTTGTTGTGCCATGTCCAACATGCTTAGTTAATGGTTCAACGCATTCATGAATGATCTCACCAGTCTCGATATCTATAACGCGCTCCACGTACTCGTCGGTATCTTTGTCAAACATACGTACTTTTTGAACCATCTTTTGGCGGTCATGACTGAATTCATAACCGGTAAACGACTCCCAGCGTATTTTTTTATTGCTTGGGAGAGATGGACGTTTGAGGCGTCCGTGCAGAGAATCGAATATGCGTAGACCATCAATGATCATCTCTGTAAAGGCGCGTGTAGTACTGCCGCAGCGTGGGCAGGGAATTCGTGGCGCAGCCGCCAAGTCGATGGATTCAAGCGATTCACCGCATTTCACACAGATGGTGCCAGAACAAGTCATGTCTTTTGACCCTAACGAGATTTCGACCTCGAATCTGAGGCTCAAGGCAAACTAAAAATTCGTCAACACTGACGAAAATAATTCATAGATGCTCCGATCAAACAGGAACCTCAATAAAAAAATAAACCCCCATTTTAGTTAGAAAGTGAGGGTTTTTAATTGAAAACTTTGAATAAGCATTGCGCCGTTTAGGTGGTTAATTGCCAAAAGCAGCAACCCAACCTACGCTGCTATTTATTCCAACATATTTTCTATATGCTTAAGCGTTTTTACTTCTTCGTTGAGCATTTCTAAGTAGCAATGTGAAAGTAGGTTGTTTTCTTTAACCTGACTAATCCTACTCTTGAATTGCTCAGTCCAGTTGTTGGGTGGAGTATAATTTAACGCAATTTTAAAAAAATCATCTTCATCGTTTATTATTCCAAAAAGCAGCCCAACAGCTTCTTCTACATAACCTAAGGTTTCCGCGATATTAAGTAGTAAACATTCTATTATTTTTTCGTTGTTTATTTCAGCTCTGATGTTCCACAAACAATAATACGTTACAATCCTAATGTCTGATTTCTTATGGTTAAGCAACGGAATATAGTTATATTTTTCATTAGTAAAAACCTTACTATTAAAATATAGATTAATAATAAAAAGCGGTAATTGTTGTGCAATTACATAGTAGTTTATTTCACCATGCTTATCAACTATTGTTCTTCTACAAATTTCAATTCTTTCATCAATCTTACTAAACTCGTTTTCCTTTATTCTTTCATAATTACAATAGAACAGATGAAGCAAAGCATTTGAATTACGCCTTAATGATTCATTAAAATAGTCGTGAGGCTCAAGTTCCTCAATGGTCTCTTCAATCTGCGAAATTAAATTTTCAATACATTTAGGAGTTACGCAGTTGACCAAAAATAGCTTTAGAATATAGTCGATCCACCACAAAATGATTGTTAAAATCGGCGCAGCACCTTCAATCCTACTGTTGTGCCGCAATCAATTTATTCTGGCTTGGCTATACAAAGATGAACGCTGCAAAATGTACCGAACAAGATTACATTCAGTTTTTAATCGCTACTCCG
>NZ_NRRQ01000002.1 GCF_016583745.1 Chromatium okenii | reverse complement strand
CGGAGTAGCGATTAAAAACTGAATGTAATCTTGTTCGGTACATTTTGCAGCGTTCATCTTTGTATAGCCAAGCCAGAATAAATTGATTGCGGCACAACAGTAGGATTGAAGGTGCTGCGCCGATTTTAACAATCATTTTGTGGTGGATCGACTATATTCTAAAGCTATTTTTGGTCAACTGCGTAACTCCTAGATATTTATCCTGCAAATAACGCTGATAATCCGCTTCGTCAATGGCGGTCTGTTTGATGATACCAATCAACGATTTGGTAATTGGTGGAATTGCAGCATCAATGCGTTCAGTGTGCGTTTTTTGTTCAACATATTCGCTAATAATGCGGCACACCATTTCATCGGCAGAGGTCTGAGCTTGTGCGGCGATGACTCTGAGATGAGTTTCAACTTCTGGATTAAGATTGATTGTTATCATTTCAATACCATTTACATTGGAGACGCAAATTATAGGTAGTGCTTTAATCTATAAAATAGAGTTGCGAACCTACCTATTTTCTGATTAAAAGCGTTGCATTTTATTAAACAATCAAAAAGATCAAAATCACTGTCCGCCGCGCACGAGGCGAACGTGGAAGGAATTGTACCGATAGCTGTAGTAACCGGCGTAGCCATCGCTGAAATAAACGCTCCACGCGTAGTCCGAGTAGCCAGCATACGGAGAACCGGACCAAAACCACGAACCAGGCGTATTTGGAAAAGCCTGCTGGTTAATTGTTGGTTTTTGACCGGTTACGATCAGCTTTTTTAATTCATCAATCGTCGGTAAACGCCAATCTGTGTATCCAGCATGGCGCGTATCTTTCGCAACTTTGATAGCATTATCCCACTTGAATTGTTTAGCCTCGCCAACACAACCACAGGTTTGACCGGTCCACGTTTGCCCTAATGCACAGCGCATCCATTGCAAATTAGTTTGCGTATCCAACGCCACACCATCACCTAAATCTAAATAGCGTCCTTGCTTATCAATTGGCTTGCGAGTCTGAGCCTGCGGTAACTGAATTTGCGGCTTGGGATTGATTGCAGTCGGGCGGGCAATTGTGATGCCAGATAATCCCAACACCAAACCACGACAGCCCAACAATTCCACTGCTAAATCACGCAGCGGAATGGTAATGCTGGTATCAATTCCTTCTTTTTCAATAAAACCGCGCAACACCCGTTTTAATGCCTCGCGGCGAGTGATGGACAATTGATCGGCTAATAAATCAATCACATCGCTGCTGTGATTATAACTATCCGCGATTTTATACAGCGCCTTGTGACTCGATGCCGAGATGTTATCCAAAATAAACTGGTGTTCAATGCGCCCCTGTGCGCCATTCACTTCAATCAAACGGTCATACGCATCAAAGCCATGCGCGTCGATTTCATCAATCAAACCATCAATAAAATCGCCTAATGTAATTTCTTCGCGCCATGGCAATTCCACATCTTTCAGCGCCTTCTGGAGATATTTAATCTCGGTAATGCTCCAATTCCCCGCTTTCAAAGTAAAAAAGTCTTGAATCACCCGCAGCATTCGCAATTTAGCGGGATAGCGATCAGGATAATCATGGGTTTCCAACGTCAATAACCAACTGTGAATGTTCTGTTGAATCTCAATGGTATCAACCCGTTGTTCCAGCGCCATAAAGCGATCTGTAATCCGCTTTGCCATCATGGTCAACATATCCCGCGTTTCGGTTTCCTTGACCGCCAACGTGAGCAAATTGTTTTTCACCGTGATCATGGTATGTGCGAGCATCAACTCGCGCTCATTCAATAACTGCAAATAGCGCCAACTCAGGCGCTGCATTTCAAACAATTGCGTTTGCGCGGCGGTCGTGTGCGCTTGCGTATTACCAGTTAAACCGCCCCACAGCCGCTTAAAAAATGGTTGTTTCACCACAATTGCCAATTGATCGGGACGCACTGACAATAAGCGCGTCGCATCCATTGCCAATTGTTCAGTATCCGCCGCTCGTGCGCTAGCTCGCGCTAACAACGGTTCCAAGGTGCGATCAAAGGTAGCAAGTTCGGTGGCGCTGGCATTAAACATGAGGGAAACCTGTAAAAGCGGAACGGTGCGCAAAGTTTAGACCGTTTGGCATAAAGAAGCACAACTTTTTTAGCATTTTGTGGGAGGTTAATCGGCGTTAGTGCGGCTAAATGCGGTTGTTTTTTATGTAGACGCAATTGCGTTGTGAAGTGCTATCATTAGCGCCGCTGGTCAATGAAAAACCGCAGCGATTGAGAGATTTTATTGCAGAGGAACGTGAATAATGAATCCCGAATTTTGGCTTGAACGCTGGCAACATGGCGACACTGGTTGGCATTCGCCGGAAATCAATCGGCATTTACAGGAGTTTTGGCCACAATTCAATTTACCTGCGCAAGCAACCGTATTGGTGCCATTGTGCGGCAAGACGCTAGATTTATTGTGGTTAATGAGCCAAGGGTTGCGCGTGATTGGCGTTGAACTCAGCCCATTAGCGGTGGAAGAATTCCTTGCTGAACACGAATTAACGGCAGTCGTGATGGATACGCCACCATTGCGCCGTTATCAGGTAGATGAATTGACGCTATTGTGCGGTGATTTCTTTGCGCTCACTCCCGTGCATTGCGCTGGAATTGATGCAATTTATGATCGCGGTGCGTTGGTTGCATTGCCATCTGAATTGCGCGAGCGTTATACGGAAGTGCTCAAAACAATAGCACCGACTGCGCCCAAGTTGTTAATTACGTTTGCGTATGACCAACAACAAATGAATGGCCCGCCATTTGCGATCCAACCGGCGGAGGTACGACGCTTATTTGCAGAACAAAGCGTTATTGAATTGGCAACGTTTGATGTTTTAAGCGAGGCGGGAAATTTGCGCCAGCGCGGTGTGACGGCGCTGGCAGAACAGGTGTGGAAAATCGTTTGAATTAAATGCGGTTAATTGCCGCCAGTGCATCCTCACCGGCGCGATCAATTGCAGCAATCTGCGTATTAAATTGCTGCTGTAACGTCTGTTGAATTTCTAAAAACCGCACAAATGCGGCTTGCCCTTGCTGCATATCCTGCGCCGTTTCTTCTAATGCCGTTAATGCGCCGCGCATGATCTCTTGGGTGAAAAGATCGGCTAATTGCCGCGCCGTTGCGGTGGGATTGGAATCAAGCGGCGCATCGCGGTATAACTCCACAGCGCGTTCGCGGTCAATTCCAAACCGTTGCTGCATTTGTATTAAAAAACTCTCGTTGGGCTGATCGGGATGATTTAATACGCCTTTGTGCATGACGGTTAAAGCACGAGCAGATGCAGCTTGTTGCAACGCAGTTTCAGAATTGGGAGCCGCTGGATTGAGCGTGGAATGGCTCAATTCCTTGCCACAATCCCGAAGAACAGCAATTGCATCATCAAGAGAAAGTTTTCCAGATTTCAATTGGTTAACAAAAGAATCCACCTTGTCGGCAGCAATTACGCCCTCCCGACCCAACTCCCGAAATAGCGCCTCAACTTGCGCCGTTTGATCGGCGAGTGATGCTGGTTGCTGCGTGGCGACGGGTTGCGCTTTGGCTTGGAATAACGCTTGAATTTTATTAAGAATTCCCTTGCCGAGTACCGAGCGTTTCTCGTCGTTTTTACCGCCGCTGTGCGCCAACCGATAAACGCCGTAACCGAGTCCCGCACAAATGGCGATGCTGCCCAATACCCAGCCGACCGGCGTGGTAATCGTCGCAACTGTTGGAATTCCAATGGTTTTCAGCATACCCGCTGGCAGCCAACTTAAAACGGTTCCCAGCCCCGAAGTGCTAATCACGTTGGCACCAAACCAACCGGCAATGCTTGGCGCAGCAACGCCGCCCAGTGTTGCGCCCAGCGCGGTGCTGCCCGCCGCACCGGCGACCGTTGCTGCATCCGGTTTTTTTGTGGCTTCATAAGTCTTGATGCGATTCTTCAATTCTAATTGATCATTCATGACGAAAACCCATTAGCAAAGTATTCATCGCGCAGCGCCAAAAAGATGTCGGCGATTAAATGAAAAAAGCGTTTTGCAACGGTAATCAAATCTTCAATAAGTGAATACTGAACGTGTTGACCTTCGGCGATTTTGTCTAAACGATGTCCATTCAACATGCCGATGGTGATGCCAATCGTCATCGCAATTGGCGCGAGCAGCGGACCAATAAACGGAATCATGCCCACCAATGCGCCAAACGCTGCGCCGAGGATTGCGCCAATCACCATGTGCGGATTGGCTTTAATGAACTCCCAGATTTTCATAATGATCACGCGCCCGATATTCACCACCTTGCCGGCGATGATCTTGGTTTTTTCCCACAAATCCTCCATTCGCGTCACCAATTCCAAAGGTGCGCCGCGTGAATGCAGCAGCGTTGCCATATCCACCCAATCCAATTGATTGGTTTGCGAATTCAAAATCATCAGCTCTAATTTCGCCTCAGTGCTGGTGATGCTGGGTCGAACTGTGGTGGTTATTGTACTCATTATTGATCTCCATCAATTGATTGTAAGTTCAAGCTGCCTGAGCGATTGTTGTTAAGCGCCATTCAATTGCATCCCAAGAAATTGCTACGCCTTCTGGCGTCTGTGCGATTAAATCAAGTGCCAATAATGCCGTAATATCCGCTTGAACAGCATGATAATCACGCTGCAATTTTTGTGCTAATTGTTGAACACTCACGGTTCCAAGTTGCTGGAGCGTTTGCAATAAAACAAATCGCTCAGGTGTGATTGCACGATACGCATCGAGCGGATCAAGATAATTCAAAATATAGTCCGTTTCTGGTATGGATTCACCAGCATCAGCACGGCGGGCAATATCAAGTGTCCGCGTCATCATTTCTGCTTGACTAAAGTTTGTAATGATTGCTTTTGGCATGTTTTAAGCTCCGAGGTGAGGACGAATTGCAGCAGCAAAATCATTTAGCAATTGGGTCAAGGTGCTAAAGATATAAGGTCGCTGTTTATTATAAAAAACGCGCCTCGCGCAGAATGCGATCACGCAGCGCCGGATGCAGGCTCCCCTCCGTAATGACATCCACTTTGCGCTGGGTTAATTCCTGAACATCCGCAAGTAATCCGCCCAGTATCAGTCCGCTTTTACCCGGCGGCAGCGCAACCAGCAGATCAATATCGCTATTCGTATTGGCATCACCCCGCGCCATAGAACCGAAAACGCGAATGTCGTCAATGCCGTAACGGGCGGCAAGCGTCAAGATGGCAGCGCGGTGATGTTCAATAAAAGGGTGCATATCAATGATCTCATGCTGAGTTTATGATTAAACCTGCTCAAATAATGCGGTAATGAAAACTCAATGCTCATTAACCATTTCAAACTTCCTCGAAATTATTTAATCACATCAATTGAATTGCAATCATTAAACAATCAAAAGGATCAAAATCACTGTCCGCCGCGGACGAGGCGAACGTGGAGATCCAAGCCGCAATCGCTGTCGCCGGCGTAGCCATTGCCGAAATCCACGTACCACGCTTTGCTGGCAATCGGAGAGCTGGACCAAAACCATTTTAGCGAAAAAAATCCATAAGGTGTATTAGGAAAAGCTTTATGATCTATAGCAGGTTTTTGACCTTCAACAATCAGCACTTTTAATTCATTAATCGTTGGTAAACGCCAATCTGTATATCCAGCATAGCACGTCTCTTTGGCAACTTTTAAGGCGTCATTCCAATTGAATGTATTAGCCGATCCGACACAAGTTTGACCGTTCCAAGTCTGCCCCAGCGCACAGCGCATCCATTGCAAATTGGTCTGCGTATCCAACGCTACACCGTCGCCCAAATCTAAATAGCGCCCTTGGCTATCAATTGGCTTGTGAGTCTGCGGTTGCCGTGTAGCAACTAGCGTTGTCGGTTTATTTTCAGTCTGCGGTTGCTGAATTTGTAGCTTGGGATTGATTGCAGTCGTGACGCCAGACAATCCCAACACCAAACCACGACAGCCCAACAATTCCACTGCTAAATCACGCAGCGGAATGGTAATGCTGGTATCAATTCCTTCTTTTTCAATAAAACCGCGCAATACCCGTTTTAATGCTTCGCGGCGAGTGATGGATAATTGATCGGCTAATAAATCAATCACGTCGCTGCTGTGATTGTAACTATCCGCGATTTTATACAGCGCCTTGTGACTCGGTGCCGAGATGTTATCCAAAATAAACTGGTGTTCAATTCGCCCCTGTGCGCCGTTTACTTCAATCAAGCGGTCATACGCATCAAAGCCCTGCGCGTCAATTTCATCAATCAAACCATCAATAAAATCGCCCAGCGTAATGCCTTCACGCCACGGCAATTCCACCTCCTTGAGAGCCTTCTGTAAATACTTAATCTCGGTAACAGTCCAATTCGCCGATTTTAAAGCAAAAAAGTCCTGAATCACCCGCAGCATCCGTAACTTAGCCGGATAGCGATCAGGATAATCATAAGCATCCAACGTCAATAACCAACTGTGAATGTTCTGTTGAATCTCAATGGTTTCAACGCGCTGCTCTAACGCAGTAAAGCGTTCAGAAATGCGATTTGCCATCATGGTCAACATATCCCGCGTCTCGGTTTCCTTCACCGCCAACGTGAGCAAATTGTTTTTCACCGTGATCATGGTATGCGCGAGCATCAACTCGCGCTCATTCAATAACTGCAAATAGCGCCAACTCAGCCGCTGCATTTCAAACAATTGCGTTTGCGCAGCAGTGGTTTGCGCTTGCGTATTGCCGGTTAAACCACCCAGCAACCGCTTAAAAAATGGTTGTTTCACGACGATTGCCAATTGATCGGGACGTACTGACAGCAAGCGCGTGGCATCCATTGCCAACTGTTCGGTTTCAGCCGCCCGCTCACTGGCTCGCGCCAGCAACGGTTCCAAAGTGCGGTCAAGGGTGGCAAGTTCTGTGGCGTTAGCATTAAACATGAGGAAAACCTGCAAAAGCGGAAAGGTGCGCAAAGTTTAGACCTTTTTGCGGCAACTGAGCACACCTTTTTTTGTGAATTCACCACTGGCAAACAGAATCACTGCACCAGCATTGATGACACCAAACCAGCGGTTTTAATACGGATTAAAGTCGCTGCCACGCATGACCGCCACCACTCGCACAACCACCAGTTGAAGGCATCATTTTAGCCTGTAGCAATTGCTGACATTTGGAACATTGAAAAGCATGATTACCAACTTCAGCGGCGCGAAACCAGCGATGACCACCACCAGCGGGACAACTCGCATTATTCGGAGTTGTTGATTTTTGAATGCGGGTATTACAGCGTTGACAAATCCACCAATACTCAGCCATTTTTAGCGCCCTCAGAATTATTTAATCACATCAATTGAATTGCAATCATTGCACCATCTAAAGTCACTGTCTGTCACGCACGAGGCGGACGTGGTTGCTGACGTTCCGATTGTAGTTGCCGGCGAAGCCACTGCTGAAATTCACGTACCACGCGCTGCTCGAGTTGCTGGCATTCGGAGAAGCTGACCAAAACCATGCACTCAGCGTATTCGGAAAAGCCTGCTGGTTAATCGTTGGATTTTGACCTGTAACGATCAGCGTTTTTAATTCATCAATCGTCGGTAAACGCCAATCTGTATATCCGGCATGGCGCGTATCTTTCGCAACTTTAATAGCATTATCCCAACTAAATTGTTTAGCCTCTCCAACACAAGTTTGACCGTTCCATGTCTGCCCCAGAGCACAGCGCATCCATTGCAAATTGGTCTGCGTATCCAGCACTGTGCCATCGCCTAAATCACGATAACGATCACCGATAAGCGGCTGGTTGTAAAAAAGCATCTTATCAATTCGTTTAATTTGTATCGTCTGTTGCCGCAACTCCTTTTCAAATCGCTCAAAACGTTCATTAAGTTCCTGCAAACACTTATCAACGTGCGCTGTATGCGTTGATAACCGCCGCAAATACTCATCAGTACGCGCATCAATTGACAATTCGAGAAATCGCACAATATCTTCATCTTGCATGTTTTTAGTCTCCATTTCTGTAAATCATTAAACCATGATGAACTATAATTCATCTTTTTTGCGTAACAAAACACTTTTTCATCCATTAAAAACTGGCGAGCAACAGTGCTGCGCCAGCATTGATGACACGCAGCCAGCGGTTTTTAATCGACATTCAAGCCGCTATTACAAAAGCACGGGTTACGCAGTGCGTTGGTAAATTTTCCAACAATTATGAATCCGCGGATTCCGCGCAAAATCACGCGGCAATGTCGCCGCACTGAGGTCTTCAACCACGCAACCTTCTAACGCTTCGACATCCATCTTGAAACGCCGCAAATTGTTAGAAAAAATCAACACGCCTTCCGGTGCCAATAACCGCAGCACCGCTTGAATCAACAACACATGATCGCGTTGAATATCAAGCGTCCGCAGCATTCGTTTGGAGGTTGAAAAACTCGGCGGGTCTAAAAAAATCACGTCATAAAACCGGCGGCCAACGGCGTGATCAATCCAGCGTAAACAATCGGCTTGCACCAATTCGTGTTGATTCAAATCAATGCCATTTAAGAGAAAATTGTTTTGCGCCCAATCTAAATACGTATTGGATAAATCAACCGTCGTGCTGGCAATTGCGCCAGCCGCAGCGGCATAAACAGTCGCGGTGCCGGTGTAGGCAAAAAGATTGAGAAAACGTTTGCCAGCCGCCAAGCGTCCCAGCAGCCCGCGCACGTCGCGGTGATCTAAAAACAGCCCGGTGTCGAGATAATCTTCAAAATTGACCAGAAAGCGGTGCCCCGCTTCGACAACTTCGTGAAAATGGCGCGTATCAGCCAGCCGTTCATATTGGCTCGCGCCCTTTTGCTGCTGGCGCACTTTGAAATAGACCTGCGCTGCCGGCACATCGAGCACTTCGGGAATCAAGCCCAACGCTTCGCGCAGCCGCTGCCGCGCTTTTTTGGGATCAACCGTCGCAGGCGCGGCGTATTCCTGCACCTGCACCCATTGCGCAGTGCCGTTGCCGTACACGTCCACCGCCAGCGCGTATTCCGGCAGATCGGCGTCATAAATCCGCACGCACTCAATCTGCGCCTCGCGCTGCCATTTGCGCAGTGCTTTGCGGTTTTTGAGCAGGCGATTGCTCAACATTTCCGCGCCAGCACTCCGCGCTTCTGCTGGCAACGGACGCGGCTGATGACTGACGAAATAGTGCGGTTCAACCTTGAAATGGAGCAGGCGACATTCGATAGCGCCGTTAAACAGCGTGTGCATTTTGAGCGCCCGCAGTCCCATCGTTTTGCCCAACTCCGGGCTGCCGGTAAACAGCGCCGCTCGCCAACCGACAAAGCGTTCTTTCAACACTGCGCCGAGGCGGGCATACAACGCGGGCAACTCGTCAACCTCGCCGAGGCGCTCGCCATACGGCGGATTGACCAGCACCAGCCCTTCATCTTCCACGCGCCCCGGATAACAGTCCGCCAGCTCGCGCCGTTCAAAATGCGCGTATCCCGTCAGCCCGGCGCGTTCCAAATGGTGCAGCGCAGCGCGAATCGCGTTGGGATTTTGATCGTAGCCGCGCAGGGCACCGAGCCGTTGCAGACCGGCAGCGCGGCGGATGTGCGCTTCTGCCAGCAGCCGCTGCCACAGCGTTTGATCGTGTTGCAGCCAGCCATGAAAACCGAAGCGTTCGCGCAGCAAACCGGGCGCGATGTCTGCTGCGATCAGCGCCCCTTCAATCACCAAGGTGCCGGAGCCGCACATCGGATCAAGCAGCGCCCCGCCGTCCGCCGCAATCTCCAGCCACCCGGCACGGAGCAGCAGCGCGGCGGCGAGATTTTCTTTTAGCGGCGCGGCAGTGCCGGTGTCGCGGTAGCCGCGCAGATGCAGCGAAGTGCCTGATAAATCGACGCTGATGCTGACTGTGCCTTGATGGGCGTAGACGTGAATTTGCAAATCAGGCTGTTCAGCATCGACGTTGGGACGTTGTCCGCAGCGGGCGGTGAAATGATCGGCGATGGCGTCTTTCACCCGCAGCACGGCGAAATGGGGATGATTGATGCCCTCAAGTGCGCCGTCGAACTGAATGGCAAAGGTGTGATCGGGCGTTAAATGCTCATGCCAGTCGATGCTGGCGGCGGCGTCGTAGAGCGCCTCGGGGCTGGCAACCGGAAAATGTCCGAGTGGTAATAAAATGCGATTGGCGATGCGCGACCACAGACAGGCGCGATAACCGTCTTCTAAACTGCCGGAAAACCGCGCTCCGCCGCGAGTTTCGACGGCGTCGCGCATTCCGAGGCGGATGAATTCCTCAGCAAGCAAACTGCCTAAATGTTTGGGGGCGGAGGCGAAAAAGAGCTGCGATGACATGATGGATAATCAACTATCAATGGGCGCAGTTGCAGACAGCAGCGCGATGCGGTGCGGTTGCAACTGCGCCGGAGTGGGAAAAAGAAAGTCAGCCGTGATGATTGCAGCGGTGACCATTTGAAATAATGGCTCGGTGCGCAATAGAGCTGTATTGATGCATGATGCGATAGTGCTAAAACAGGAATGACTGGAATTCAATTGATGATGAATATGTACTCCCAACGTTGTGCCGAATTGGTTGCCACCCCGCGCACTTGGCTAGTGACCGGAGTGGCCGGTTTTATTGGTTCTAACCTGCTGGAAACGCTATTAAAGCTCGATCAAAGCGTCGTCGGGCTGGACAACTTTGCCACCGGCTATCGCCGCAATCTCGATCAAGTGCAGCAAGCGGTGACGCCAGCGCAGTGGATGCGCTTTCGCTTGATCGTCGGCGACATCTGCTGCCTCGACGATTGCCGCAACGCCTGCCTCGGTGTGGATTATGTGCTCCATCACGCCGCGCTCGGTTCGGTGCCGCGCTCGCTAGAAGACCCCATCGGCACCAACGCCGCCAATATCGACGGTTTCCTGAATATGCTGGTATCCGCCCGCGATGCGCGGGTGCAGCGGTTTGTTTATGCCGCCTCCAGTTCGACTTATGGCGATCATCCCGGTTTACCTAAAGTGGAAGATGAAATTGGTAAACCGTTATCACCGTATGCCGTCACCAAATTGGTGAATGAACAATATGCCGACGTATTTGCGCGGGCGTATGGTTTTCAAACGATCGGGCTGCGCTATTTTAATATCTTTGGAGCGCGACAAGACCCCAATGGCGCGTATGCTGCGGTGATTCCGAAGTGGACGGCGGCGATGATTCACAACGAGCCGCTGTGGATTAACGGCGATGGCGAAACCAGCCGCGATTTCTGTTACATCGCCAATACCGTGCAAGCCAATGTATTAGCAGCGACGGTGACGCAAGCGGAAGCGTTAAATCAGATTTATAACGTCGCAGTGGGCGAGCGCACAACGCTCAACGAATTATTTACCGCAATTCGGACAGCATTAGCGCCGCGCTTTCCACATTTGCTGGAGTATAAAGCGAATTATCAGGATTTTCGGGCGGGAGATGTGCGACATTCATTAGCGGATATTTCTAAAGCGCAGACGTTGCTTGGTTATGTTCCCAGCCATCGCATCAGTGCGGGTTTGATTGAAGCAATGGATTGGTATATCAAAAACTTAACCGTTTAATGCTGGCGCGGCAATGGTATTGCGTTCGCGCCGTCGCTCGCCATGAACACGGTCAGCGGCGGCGAATACACGCCGCAAGCTGATTTTGTAAAACACGTCATTTTTCTAACAGTCTAGGAGTTACGCAGTTGAAAGTTAAGTCATTGATTTTTATGAAAACGCGATCATACACTGCACAAACCAAGTTTCAATAAAATCAGGCACTTAGCATCCAACTGCGTAACTCCTACAGTCGTTTAATTCTGACGCGCTGCCAATTGGGGTTTTTATTTAAGACAAAATTGGCGAATTAACCCGCCTAAAATATCCAACATCGGTGGAATGCGTTCCAACGCCAGATATTCATCAGGCTGATGCGCTTGTGCAATATCACCGGGGCCAAGAATTACCGTGTCCATGCCCAATTGATTAAAAAATGGCGCTTCGGTGCCAAAATTCACCGCCTCCGCCGCATGTCCCGTCAAGCGTTCACACGCCTGCACCAACGCCGAATCCGCTGCCGTTTCCGCCGGCGGGATCGCCTCAAATAACGGCGTTACCGACCACTGCAAACCGCGCTTCTCAGCAACTGCCGCCACCCGCTGCGCCATTTCTGACCGTAAAACAACGGGATCAAGCCCGGGCAAAACCCGCAAATCGACATGCAGCACGCACTCGCCACAAATGCGGTTCGGATTATCGCCGCCGTGAATGTAGCCACAATTGAGCGTCGGATACGGCACCGCAAATGCCGGATGATGATGTTTTTGCTGCAATTCTTCGCGCCACGCCAACAACGCCGTCAGCACCGCCTGCATTCCATCCAGCGCACTGTTGCCCAAACGCGGATCGCTGGCATGACCGCTGCGCCCAAGCAACCGCACCGCTTCTGCCATCACGCCCTTATGCAGCCGCACCGGACGCAGATTTGTCGGCTCGCCAATCAACGCATAACGCCCAAACTGCCGCCCCGCCGCCGCCAATGCACGCGCCCCGTGCATCGCCGATTCCTCATCAGCGGTCGCTAAAATCAGCAATGGAGCGCGTAACTGCGCCGCTGTCAACCCGCGAGCCGCCTCCAGCGCCAAAGCAAAAAATGCTTTCATATCAGCGATTCCCAGCCCGTAATAGCGCCCATCCGCTTCCGTCAGCGCCAACGGCGGATACATCCACCGCGCCGCATCAAATGGCACCGTATCGGTGTGACCTGCCAACACCAAGCCGTTGCTGCCGCTGCCGAGCGTTGCTAACAAATTGAATTTATTGGCATGATCGGGCACAGGCAACATTTCAAGCTGCCAGCCCGCCGTCTCCAGCCACGTCATTAACCGTTCAATCAATGGACGATTACTTTGATCCAGCGCCGGATTAACACTACTGACTGATTGAATAGCAATGAGTTCCTGTAACAGTTGTCGCAATGGCGGAAAACGAGAAGACATTATTTTACCTTTTCAGAAACAACGCGGTTGAAAACGCAAGCGATTGATTTAGTTAGTAGTTGAATTCAACGACATCATGCACACTCGTAATGATAGCGTTCTGCTTAACCGGCATTAACCTTGTATTTTTTGCGTTATTCGGTACATTGCGCCGTAGCGCACCCGCTTACTGCAACAGAGGTTTGATCACTATGCCCCACACAAAAACCCAATCAATTTTAATTATTGACGATCACGTTGAGAATCTTAGCGTATTGTCAAACATTCTAAAACCTTATTATCGGATTCGTGCCGCAACGAACGGGAGAGAAGCAATCACGCTGGCATTAGCGACACCTGCACCAGATTTAATTTTGTTAGATATTATGATGCCAGAAATGGATGGTTATGAAGTGTGCGAACGGCTAAAAGCCAATCCCAAAAGCCATCTGATTCCAATTATTTTTCTCACTGCTCGCACTGCGAACACCGATGAAGCGCGTGGTTTTGCGGTAGGGGCAGTGGATTATGTCACTAAACCCGTGCAGCCGTTACTTTTATTAGCGCGAGTGCGGGCGCAATTAGCATTAGCAGCATTGTTGCAGCACACGCACCAGCAACTTAACGTTCAAATTGAACAAGTCATTAAAGTGACACGACAGCGCGATGAACATGCCGCGTATGCAGAACATTTAGCACATGAAATTATGCGCCGCGAGCGGGCTGAAAATGCCTTGCGCGATAGCCAAGCCCGCTTTGAGCGTTTAACCACACGCTTAAAAGATCAAATCATTTTTTTCAGTCATTCTGTAGAAGGAGAGTTGTTATATTGCAGTGATGGTGTTCATTTGTTGGATACGCAGATACTGCCTGCACAACTACTTGGTGAAAACTGGATCACTCTCGCTGCGTGGACAGCGGAATCATTAGCGCGTATTCATACAGAAGAGCAGCAATTATTAGCTGGTGACAAGCTGATCGCTGATTTTGAAATTGCTTATCACCATACAGATGGAGGATTGCGCCATTTTATGGTGCATGAATATCTGATCCAAGACCCTGCTACTGGCACTCATATTGTTGAAGGCATCGCTTTTGAAATGACCGCAAAAAAAGCACAGGACACGCAATTGCGTACTTTAGTGCAGGCGGTGGAACAGGCATCAGCATCCATTGTGATTTCAGATGCAACGGGAACTGTTTTATATGTTAATCCATATTTTTCTATGGTCACAGGCTACACCAAAGAAGAGATCGTTGGTCAAAATCCGCGTTTATTGAAATCTGGTGAACATGATAACGCTTTTTATGGACAGATGTGGAACACCTTGATTAGCGGTCAAACTTGGCGCGGTGATATTGTCAATCGCCGCAAGAATGGGGAATTGTTTTGGGAATCAGCCGCTATTTCACCCATCATTGATGCCAATGGTCTGATCGCCAACTATGTTGCCGTAAAAGAAGATATTAACGAACGTAAAAAACTAGAACGCATTAAACAGGATGTTGAGCAGATTATGCGACATGATCTTAAATCGCCACTCAACGCGATCATTGGCATACCGCAGGTATTAAACCTTGATGAAAACCTAACGCCAAGCCAGCGTGAACTGATTGGGTTAATTCAAGAATCAGGCACCAACATGCTGAATATGATTGATCTGTCGCTCGACTTATTTAAGATTGAGACCGGGCGTTATCAGTATCAGCCAGAAGCATTTAATCTTTTGCCCTTGCTAACACGCTTAATTCATACCTTCGACAGTTCCATACAACGTAAACAGGTCAACATCCACCTGAGCGTCAACGGCATTCTTCCAACGTTGGAAACAAAAGTGAGCGTTACTGCTGAATCTCGCTTGGTTTTTTCTATGCTTTCAAATTTGCTGTTGAATGCAATTGAAGCCGCCCCCATCGCAAGCGTTATTCAGATTGAATTGGTGGAAAGTGATCCGTTGTTACTGTCTATTTGCAACTCTGGAACGGTACCGGTTGCCATTCGCGCTGATTTCTTTCAAAAATATAAAACTTACGGTAAACGCGGCGGCACTGGTTTGGGAACGTATTCAGCCAAATTGATGGCGGATGTGATGGGCTTTGACATTGGAATGGACACCTCTGATCTTGAGCAAAAAACCCGAGTGTTGCTTAAAATTCCCGCTGTCCCAATAATATGAGTCCTTTTACTATGTTTGCTAAATCCGCAGCTTTTATAGAAGCTACGCTTACAGTATTGTGGCTGCACTGGTTGTGCAAACGCTATTGGTTGCGGGTTTCATTCAAACAATCAGGATATTGGCTATTGCTAGGAGTGTTTGGATTTCACTCTCTAGCAACCGCCGCCAACACACAGCAAGCCAGTCCTGAATTAACTTCCGTCTCGTTGCAACTTGTGTGGAAACACCAATTTGAGTTTGCTGGTTTTTATGCCGCCGTTGAAAAAGGATTTTATCAGCAACGCGGATTAAACGTAGAGATACGCGAGTATGAATCCGATAAAGATATTCGTGATGAAGTATTATCTGGACGCGCAACCTATGGATTAGCAAATGGAAGTTTTTTGAGCTGGAGTTTAGCCAATCAACCGGTCGTGTTAATGGCAAACTATTTCAAAAAACCACCGTTAGTATTATTGGGTCACGCTGGAATTCACACTCTCGACGATCTGCGTGGCAAGCGCCTGATGGCGACCGAAGTGGATTTACAATCGCCATTATTAGCGGTTGCATTACATGAAGCGGGTTTAGTTCCCGGTAAAAACTTGACCATTGTGCCGCACAGTTTTGAGGTTGGTGCCTTTATTCGCGGCGATGTTGACGCCATGACCGCATTTATCAGTAATCAGCCTTTTGAATTAGAACAACGCGGGATTCCTTATCACGTTATTGAATTAGGCAGTTACATTCTTGGACTTGGCGATCACTATTTATTCACTTCGACTACAGAAAGCACGACACATCCCGAACGCACCCGCGCTTTTATTGAAGCCAGCAATGCCGGCTGGCGCTATGCCTTGGATCATCCTGAAGAAATCATTGAACTGATTGCGCAACGGTATCCACAGCGCAAAGGACGTGAAGCATTACGCTATGAAGCGAAAAAAATCAGACAACTGATGATTCCAGCATTACAACAAATCGGTTCGGTATCACTCCCACGATTAGAATTAGCAGCAAATGCGTTATTAGAATCTGGTCAAAGCGGCGATATTTCCGCACTCAAAAAATCTATTTTTGATTTCTCACCACCGGTCGCTCCTCAAGTTACAAATTTTTCCCTGACACCACAACAGCGGGAATGGTTAGCCGCTCATCCTACAATCACTTTGGGAATTTCCGATCAGTTTCCACCCGCATTGATTCGGGATGAGCATGGTCAAGAATCTGGATGGATTGTTGATTATCTGGCATTGATTAACCAACGTCTTGGCACGCACATCCGTCTAAAAGTGCATTCTTCATGGCAACTTATTGGTGAACAAGCAATGCGCCATGACATTGATGGATTAGCAGTGGCATCTCCTAACGCGTTGTGGAATCAACATTTTGATTTTACTACGCCGCATTTACATATTTTTACTTACTTATTTACGCAGAGTGACGTGCCATTTATCGGCACAAGTTTAGCATCGCTTTCAGGACGTCGGGTTGGATTTCTAAAAGGAAATAAACGTATAAAACAGTTATTAACTGCTCATCCTGATCTCACCAGCGTTGAACTAGATACCAATGCTGAACTCGCTGCGGCATTAACAAATGGTCAAGTTGATGTGTTACTCGCAGATATTAGTTTGGATTGGTGGCGTAAAGCAAACGGATATTCTGGAATTAAAGTTAACAGCGTTTTAGAAAACAGTCGCACCAGCGTCTCTTGTGCTATTCGTAAAGATTGGCCAGAACTGACAGCGATATTAAATGCTGCGTTAGCAAGTATTAGTCCCAATGAACAGGTACACATACGGAATCGCTGGTTAAATGATGTTCCGAATAATGCGACAGTTTTTTCTCAGGATATTGTTTTAACAGCGGAAGAACAAGCGTGGTTAGACGCGCATCCTGACATTATTTTGGGTGCTGATCGCCAATGGTGGCCCAGTGTCCAGTTGAATTCAGAAAATAAAGTGATTGGGATTGAACCTGATATTATTGCGCATATTAACAAACTCACTGGTGCAAATATCCGCCTCAAGTTGGGACATTGGGCAGAAATAGTCGCGCAAGCAGAACGTGGTGAATTGCATGGCTTGGCGGTATCCGTTGCGCATCCAGAACGAGCGGCACACTTTTTGTTTACAAAAAGTGCTTACCGCGCATCGCGTTATATGTTTACTGTCAATGATTCCGCGTCACTATTGCGCTCTATGTCTGATTTAGATGGCAAAAAAGTTGGCATTTTGCGGGGGAATTTAGCTGACAAAAAGCTGTTGGCGTTATGGCCAAACATTCAAGTCGTTGAGGATGATTATCCAGTCATCATCGCCCAATTACTGAATGGCAAATTAGATGCAATCGTTTCTGGAATTGCATTTTTGCCCGCAGTACGCAAACAACTCATTCCGAATATCGGCATTGCTTTTCCAGTACCCAATAGTGATATAGATCTTTGTTATTCTATTCACCGTCAATATCCAGAATTGCAGAGCATTATCAATAAAGCCTTAGCAGCGATTCCTCTGCAAACCATTGACGATATTTTAGCGAAATGGATGGTAATTGCCCAGTCTGCAACGAAAAGTTATATTAATTTAAGTTTGAATGAGCGCAACTGGATTGCTGCACATCCGGTTGTCCGTTATAGTGTGAATCCTGATTTAGCTCCCATTCAGTTGTTGAACGATGCGCAGCAACCAATAGGGATTAGTGTTGAGTATCTTGAACACATTACCGCGCTGACCGGCCTGCAATTCAAAGCAATTGTCAATAGGAGTTGGACTGAGGAGCTTCACTTATTAAAGCGAGGTGACATTGATTTAATTCCGGGGATTGCGCAAACTGAAGAACGTTTACAGCATTTTCATTTCACCCCGCCATATCTCAACTTCCCGGTAGCTATTTTTGCACTCTTAAATTCACCTTTTTATGGCACTCTTGATAGTTTGAATGGTAAACGAGTGGCGGTGGTTGAAAAGTATGCAATCGCTGATTGGTTACAAAAAGATCATCCCGAACTGCAATTATTGACTTTTCCAAATATGCGCGCTGCATTGCAAGCCCTCAATACTGGCAAGGTCGATGCTTTTGTTGATAGCCTCATCACAACCAGTCATTTTATTGGAAGTGAGAATATGACCAATATCCGTATGGCGGGAATCACGCCCTATGAAATGGCTTTGGGAATGGCAGTTCGGCAAGATTGGTTGCCCTTGTCGCGCATTTTGCAGCAAGCAATTGCAGTCATTCCCAAAGATGAGCGCGACAGAATTCAAAATCGTTGGTTACATGCGCCATCAATACCACGCCCTGATTATACATTGTTATGGCAGTTGTTAAGTATTACGTTGCTCATTTTATTAGTTATTTTGTATTGGAATTGGAAGCTGAGTCAGGAAATAAAAAAGCGGCACATTGCTGAAAAGATTTTAATTTGCAGTGAAGCGTTGTTGCGGAAAACAAAAAAAGAAATGCAAATTTTAATTGAACATTCGCCGATAGCGATGCTCGTTTCCGAGGGCAAAGAACAGCGGGTGTTAATGCTCAATCAACGGTTTTCAGAGTTGATTGGTTATTCTATTTATGAAATGCCAGATGTTGCTCATTGGTGGTTATTGGCTTATCTTGATCCTGACTATCGTTTAGAGGTGCAAAAGCAATGGCAAAGCCGTCTTGAAAATGCACATCACTATGGTGGTAACATTGAGCCAATAGAAGCGCAGGTGAATTGTCGTGATGGCATCGTGCGCACGTTTCAAATTCATGCGACTAATTTAGGAGAGCGTTATCTGGTTGTGTTTGTTGATCTGACAGAACAGCGTTTAGCAGTCATAAAAATGCGCCAAGCTCAGGAACAAGCCGAACAGGCTACTCGGATTAAAAGCGAATTTTTAGCGAATATGAGCCATGAAATTCGCACGCCAATGAATGCGATTTTGAGTATGATTTATTTTTGTTTAGAGACCGAGCTTGATTTCAAACAGCGTGACTATCTGAGCAGAGCAGATGCGGCGTCAAAATCACTCTTAAACCTGCTGAATGATTTATTAGATTTTTCTAAAATTGAAGCGGGGTGTTTGCGTTTAGAACAGGTAGAGTTTCATTTAGAGAAAGCGATTAACAATGTGATGGATGTGATTGGACATGCCGCTGCGCATAAAGGATTGGCGGTGCGGGTGTTGTGTGCTGCAGAAGTGCCCCTGATGCTGATTGGTGATCCGTTGCGGGTGGCGCAGATACTCATCAATCTTGCCACGAATGCGGTGAAATTTACTGCCAGTGGTGAAATTGAAATTAGTGTACGCTTGCTCACGCGCACTGCCGAGCGGGCTCAACTTGAGTTTTCTGTGACTGATACGGGAATCGGATTAAGTAAGGAGCAACTTGCGTTTTTATTTGAACGCTTTACGCAGGCAGATAGTTCGATTACGCGCCGTTATGGTGGGACGGGATTGGGGTTGGCGATTTGCCGGCACCTGGTGGAAATGATGGAAGGAACAATTGGAGCGCAGAGTGAATTGGGGCGCGGCAGTACGTTTTATTTTGATATTTGGTTTACGGTGCCGGAATTAGCAGCAACGACAATATCAGCGCCAATACAAACCGTGTTATCACAACCGCCGCCGCCATTATTGATTATTGAAGCGGTTACTGATGCCGACATTAAAGCAATTTTAATCACCTTGCGCAGTTATACGTATGAGCATGATCCGACGATTGAAGATGTGATGTGGGAAGTACGGGAGCGATTGGTAGCGGCATTGCCAGCACCAGTATTGACTGCATTAACAACGCATTTAGAGTTATATCAATTTGCAAAAGCAACTACTCTGCTCGATGCTTTAATTGGGGGAGATTTACAATGATATGGCGTGGCAATGACATGGGAATCATTAAGAGATTAAATTGTTGTGAGCGAAGAAATCCTGATTAACGTAACGCCACCAGAAACTCGCGTGGCGGTGGTGGAAAACGGAGTGGTGCAGGAAATGATCATCGAACGCGCTGATCGCGCTGGTTTGGTGGGCAACATTTATAAAGGATTAGTGTGCCGGGTGTTGCCGGGGATGCAAGCGGCATTTGTTGACATTGGTTTAGATCGTGCGGCTTTTCTCCATGCTTCTGACATCTTTGGCACCCTCGGTGGTGATACGCGCCCTGAGCATATTTACGAATTGGTACATGAAGGCGATTTAGTGGTGGTGCAGGTGGTGAAAGACCCGCTGGGCACAAAAGGAGCACGGCTAACAACTAACATTTCTATTGCATCGCGTTATTTAGTGTGTATGCCGGCGCTGACTACGACGGGCGTATCGCAAAAAATTGATGATGATGAAGAACGGCGGCGCTTGCGTGATATTTTGCAGCGATATGTGGAGGCGCATCCCGGCGAGGGGAGTTTTATTGGGCGCACGGCTGCTGAAGGCGTGAGTGAAGAAGTATTAGTGAAAGATATGGATTTTTTAATCAAGCTGTGGAGCGGGGTAAAACGTCGTTGTGTGCAAACCAGCTCAGTTGGTTTGATTCACGATGATTTACCGTTGGCGCTGCGGGCGTTGCGCGATTTAGTGACGCCGGAAGTGGAACGCATTCGGATTGATTCACGGGCAATGTTTGAACAGGCGCTGCCGTTTGCGGCGAATTATATTCCAGAAATTCAAGAGCGTATTGATCACTATCAAGGTGAGCGACCGTTATTTGATTTATATGGCATTGAGGAAGAAATTAAAAAAGCCTTGTTGCGTAAAGTGAGTTTGAAATCCGGTGGGCATTTAGTCATTGACCAAACCGAGGCGATGACGACGATTGACATCAACACTGGCGCTTTTGTGGGGCATCGCAATTTAGAGGAAACGATTTTTAAGACCAATTTAGAAGCGGCGCAAGCGATTTGTCGGCAACTGCGGCTGCGCAATTTGGGCGGGATTATTATTATTGATTTTATTGATATGAGTGAAGAGGAACATAAACGACAAGTGTTGCGGGCTTTGGAAAAATGTTTAGCGCGGGATCACGCCAAAACGCATATCACTGAGGTGTCGTCTTTGGGTTTGGTGGAAATGACGCGCAAGCGCACGCGGGAATCTTTGGAGCATGTGTTGTGTGAGCCGTGCCCGTGTTGCGGGGGGCGCGGTTCAATTAAAACTGCGGAGACGACTTGTTATGAAATTTTCCGGGAGATTTTACGCGAGGCGCGACAATTTGATGTTGAGGCGTTATTGGTATTAGCATCACAAGAAGTGGTAGATCGGATGTTGGATGAAGAATCGGCATATTTAGCGGAATTAGAGGCGTTTATTGGTCATCCCATTCGGTTACAAGCGGAAGCGTTGTACACACAAGAACAATATGATGTGGTGTTAATTTAGATAAAGCGGTTGATTTTGCAACCGCTGGCAGCAATAATTATTTAACTGACAAGCCGCGTTAATTCAAATGGCATTGCAGTTGGCAATCAAAACAGTGATAGCGATTTTTACCGCTCAATTTCGCTTGATACATCGCTTGATCGGCTTGGCGCAATAAATGATCGGCATCAATTTCATGCGCTTGCGGATAAAACGTGGCTCCAATACTGGCGGATACCTGCAATTGTGCGCCGTCAACGACCACCGGCTGCGCCGCCGCCCACAGTAGCCGCTCAATCATCGGCAAGCCGCAGATGTCCTGCTCCAAATCCACCAACACGGCGACAAATTCATCGCCACCGAGCCGCGCAAGCGTGTCGCTGTCGCGCAGATATTTTTTCATCCGCGCTGCCACCGCTTGCAACAGGTGATCGCCCGCTTCGTGGCCATAGTTGTCATTCACCGCTTTGAAGCCGTCAAGGTCGATATAAACCACTGCCAATTGCTGTTGTCGCCGCCGTGCCTGCGCCATCGCTTGATCTAAGCGCGATGCCAATAACAGGCGATTGGGCAATTTGGTGAGGGCGTCATAGTGCGCGATGTGTTCCAGCTCGCGCTGTTGTTCTTTCAAGGCGGTGATGTCGGAAAACAGCGAGACGTAATGTTGGGTAACGCCCTGCGGATCGCGCACGGCGCTGATGGTCTGCATCTGCGCGTACAGACTGCCATCTTTGCGGCGATTCCACAGTTCACCTATCCACTGGCCTTCTTCAATCAGAGTGCGCCACATCGCGGCATAAAACTCGGTGGGTTGATGCCCGGATTTGAGCAGGCGCGGGTTGCATCCAATGACTTCGTCGTGCGGATAACCGGTGATGCGCGTAAACGCATCATTGACATCAACGATGGTGCCATCCGGCGTCGTGACCATGATCCCTTCCCGCGCATGGATGAACACGCTGGCTGCCAGTTGCAACTTTTCCGCCGCCTGTCGCTGCGCCGTGATGTCGGTGTGGATGATGAGCATCCGTTGCGGTTTGCCGCTGCCGTCATAACTGACCGTCATGCCCCGCGCCAGCAGACATTTCCAACTGCCATCTTCGCAAGCGATGCGATAGTCACAAGTGAAGGTGGTCGTCGGCTGATGAAAATGCGCTTGCAACAGTTTCCACACCTGCGCCCGATCGTCGGGATGGAGGCGCTGTTCCCACTCGCCAAAGCGCCCCCGCAGTGCATCCGCCGTCACGCCCAGCATCTCTTGCCACTGCGTGGAATAAAACACCGTGCCATCGTTGAGATTCCAATCCATCAAGCTATCGCCCGCGCTTTCCAAAGCAAAGCGCCAGCGGAATTCACTTTCTGCCAGCGCCTGCTCGCGCCGTTGCAACTGCTGCGTCAACTTGTGCGCGATCCGAATGCTGGCGCGGGTGCGCAGCAAAGACAGCGTCAAACTAAACAACAGCACACTCAGCGCGATTCCCATCGCCAGCGCCAGCCATGCGTTCAGCAAATTTGTCGTACACGGCGGCTGCGTGAACACCAGCCGCCAGTGCTGACCATTGAACTCCAGCGTCTGCTCGTACTGGAGACAACCGGGCGCATCAGGCGGCATCGACGTGGAATTGCGAAACAGCAACCGCTCGGGGGCGATCATGCCGTCATAAATGCTCAAACTGATGACTTGTGTGGCGTATTGCGTCCAGTCTCCCAAGATGCCGACCATCAGATTGGTCAAGCGATAAGGGCTGTAAGTCCAGCCGATTAACGCGGCGCGGCGTTGCGCCAGCGTGTCGAGCGGGGCGCGATGGCGATAAATGGGGAAATACATCAGCGCCCCGGCTTGCACATCGGTGCTGGTTTCCTGCAGCAACATCACCTTGCCCGACAACGCCGCCTCGCCGGTATCTCGCGCCTGCTCCATCGCTGCCCGTCGCACCGGTTCAGAAAACATGTCATAGCCAAAGGCGCGGAGATTGCGGTCGGTGAACGGTTCCAAATAAATGATCGCGGAATACACGCTGCGCTCCCCAACTGGACGCACGGTGTAGTCTGGAAAACCTTCCGCCCGCACGGCGGCGATGTGGGCGGCGAGCTGCGAGGGGAAGATCAGTTGCGCAAAACCAATGCCCTGCACACCGGGCACACTGTGGTCAGCATGAAGCGTTTCGACATAATCCCGCCACTCTTGGCGCGTGACGGTTCCCGATGCTGCAAACAAGCCCGCGCCGCCGCGTAAAATCAGGGCATAGGCATTGAGGCGCTCGTGGAGCTTGAGCACGATCTGATCGCAATCAAACATGAATTGGCGCTGGGCGGCAGATTCAATGCCTTGCTTGACCTGAAGGCTCGTCAACACTGCTGTCAATAAGCCACACCACAGCAGTACCCAAGCCAGCCAAGAATGTTTGATGCGTGTGCTCATAAAAACCACCTGCTTTATCGTTGTTTCGCAAACCACCGCCTCACTGATCAAGGATAAACCACCGCCGATGCGCGTTCCTGTCATCCACTCGCTGCCTTATGTGCCCGACAGCGCCGTGCGTTTTGCCCCGCTGCTGGCGCAACGCTGGCCGATCTTTCTCGACAGTGGACGCCCGTTAAGCACCCAAGGGCGTTATGACATTTTGAGCGCCGATCCGGTGCTCACGCTGACGACTCGCGGCGCAACAACCCACATCTGGACGCCAACTGGTGAACGGCATTCCCGCGCTGATCCGTTAGCGGTGCTGGCTGAAATTCTCGCTCCCGCCCGCCCCAATCCGACCGACTTGCCATTCATCGGCGGCGCAATGGGCTATTTTGGCTATGACTTAGCGCGACGCTGGCTGCGGCTGCCCACGCTGGCGCACGACGTCGCGCAGTTGCCGGAGCTGGCAATTGGTGTCTATGACTGGGCGCTGGTGGTCGATCATCACCGCGCTACGGCGCAGGTGGTGGCCAGTTCACCGCAACGTTTGCACACCGCCGCCGCATTCTTGGCAACTCCAGCGCCAGCATGTCTCACGCCGTATCGGGTGCGCGGCGCGGTGCAGTCCAATCTGACTCCAGAGCGGTATTTGGCGACCGTCGCCCGGATTAAACAGTATCTGGTCGCAGGTGATTGTTATCAGGTCAATTTCGCGCACCAGTTCAGCGTCGCGGCCGAGGGTGAGCCCTGGACGGCATATCAACGCCTGCGCCAGCTCAATCCCGCCCCGTTTAGCGCCTATTTCGCGCCGTCAGACTGTCAGGTGCTGTGCTCATCGCCGGAGCGGTTTTTACAGGTGCGTCACGGTGAAGTGACCACCCAGCCGATCAAAGGCACGCGCCCGCGTCACGCCGAGGCGCAGCGCGATCAGCAGCAAGCTGAGGCGTTGCGCACGAGCGCCAAAGATCGTGCTGAGAATGTGATGATTGTCGATTTGCTGCGTAACGATTTGGGGCGGGTGTGCGCCACTGGCTCCATTCAGGTGCCGCAACTGTTTGCAGTGGAACCCTACGCCCGCGTTCATCATCTGGTCAGCACCGTGACCGGACGGCTGGCGCCTGGACGCACGGCGCTGGATGTGTTGCGAGCGAGTTTGCCGGGCGGCTCGATCACCGGTGCGCCCAAGCTGCGGGCGCTGGAAATCATTGAGGAATTAGAACCGCAGCGGCGCGGCATTTACTGCGGAGCGATGGGCTATCTCGGCTGGGATGGCGCGATGGACACCAACATCATCATTCGGACGTTGGTGCATGGCGACGGGGTGACGCGGCTGGGAGTGGGTGGCGGGATCGTGATGGATTCCGATCCCGCAGCGGAATATCAAGAAACGTGGGACAAAGCCGCCGCGCTGTTGGAGGTGTGGCGCGAGTGTGCTGGCGCTTAAAGTGTGCGCTCAACCATCCGATTGACATCCACTGCCACCACCAGCTCGTGGGTGCCGCCGCCGTAAAAAATCCCCCGCAACGGCGTCACATCTTGAAAATCGCGCCCCACAGCCGTGGTGAGATGTTGCGCGTTGGGAATCTGGTTATTGGTCGGATCAAAATCGACCCAGCCCAATTCGGGAATCAACACCGCAAACCACGCATGTGACGCATCCGCCCCCTGCAATTTGACCTGTCCGGGCGGCGGCAGCGTTTCCAAATAGCCGCTCACATACCGCGCTGCCAGCCCCAATCCGCGCAGTCCCGCCAGCGCGACGTGGGCAAAATCCTGACAAACCCCGCGCCGTTGCCGCATCACCTCCGCCACCGGAGTAGCGATGGTGGTCGACAGCGGATCGTAGTCAAAATCCCGAAAAATCCGCCCCATCAACTCCTGCGTCGCCGTCAAAATCGGTCGCCCCGGCGGAAATGACGGCAACGCATACTCTCGCGCCGCCCGATCCAGCGGCACCTGCGGCGAGGGCAAGGTGAAGATGCGGGCGTCAGTCATCAGCCCATCGCCACGGTCGTACAGCCGCTGCACCACGCGCTCCCAAGCGGGCGTTTTATCGGTCGTTGGCACCACCAGCGGCGTGAGTTCCAGCTCACTGCTGGCGGTCACTTCCAACACGTTGTGCGCCTGTTGAATCGAAAAATAATTAACGCGATTCCCAAAAAAATCCTCGCGCTCGCGCATCACCGCCGGCCACGGATCAACCCGCAGATGACTGGATAAACACTGTTGACGGCGCGTGCGCAGCGGTTTGAGGTGGGCGATGCTGTGGCATAACGACACAGGTTCGGCGTATTCGTAGCGAGTGAGATGGGTGACGCGAAATTTCATGGCGCGGGCGTTCCAGTGCGGCGTAACAGACTGTGTGGTTGCTCTTCATGGCGGAAATACTGCGCCGTGATCGCGTCAGAAATCGCCGCCAATTCGCCACTCAAATCACTGAGCGTTTTGGCAAGCACCACCCGCCGCAACGGTGTCGACGGCGTTTGAATCAACTGATCAATCTCAACCAAACGGATGCCGGTCAAACTTTTCAGCACCAGCTTTTGCGCTGCCGTGCGTCCAATTGCCAAATCACCGCGTGGCAATTCACCAATCAACCGTTCCAACATCGCCAATTGATACGCCAGCGCCCGCGGATTGCCCTCATCTTGCAGCACCAAATCCAATAACGCGCCGACGCGAGTGCCGGCGTGATAACGGCGGCGATAGGTGATCAAGCTGTCGGTGATGCCGAGCACCGCCTCAATCACCAAGTTTTCATCGGTTTCGCCCGCCATAGGCACCAGCGTCGAATGCAGCAGACACGCCAAGGTGCTGCCGCGCTCCAACCGGCGACCGGTTTCCAAAAAGTGCCAACCCTCGTTGTGGGTCATGTTTTCCTGCGTCAAGCCCGAAAACGCCACCAGCGACGTGACCAGCGGATCAAGCTCATCGAGTGCTTGCGATAACTGAGTCGGCGAGTGCTGGGTGAGATTGGCTAATCGCCCTTCGATGTCGCTGATGATGCGCCAAGTGTCTGCTGACAATCGCTCGCGTACCGAATACGCCGCCTGTCCGAGCGCTTCCAACGTGCGCGGCAAACCGCCGCTGCGCATGGGATCGGTCATCAATGAGAGCAATTCGGGGATGGGATTGCGCAACCGTTCTTCTGCGCCGGTGCCGATGAAGCCGGGGAACGATTGGGTTTGATTCGTCAGCGCCTCCAGCAACAAGCGCAGCGCCGTTGGCAGCGGTTGCTGCGTGCGCTCGGAGAATTTGAAGATCGTGATGCGCAGCAACCGCACCAATCCTTCAGCGCGTTCGGCGTAGCGCCCAATCCAAAACAGGTTATCGGCGACACGACTGGAGACTGCGCTTTCTTGCACGACAGCGGGACTTTGCGCATCGGCGCTGACCAACAGCGTCTCTTGCCGCTCCGGTTCGGACGCCAGCACCCACACATCTTTGCCCAAACCGCCGAGCTGATTGGACACCAGCGTCGCCTCTGGCGTCAGCGCCACCCGCCCCAAACCGCCGGGCATCACGGCATAACTGTCTTCCTCCGCCACTAAAAACGTGCGCAACACGTTGGGGCGCGGTTCGAGCCGCTGCCCGATGAACGCTGGCGCAGTGGAGGGCACAATCCGCGCTTGCGCGACATATCCGCCGGGATGTGCTTGCAGCGCCTGTAACAACGCCGCTCGCGCTGCCGGTTCCATCGTTGCGGGCGTGTACGTCGCCGGAATCGTGCGCGGCAATTCCCCGTGCTCGCCGCTGATGGCGAGCGGCTGGCGCACTGGCGGAATCGCTTTGATCGTCAACTGTTCAAACTGCTCGCGCACCAGCGCCAGCCCCGCCGGATCACCGCACCACCACGTTGCAATATCTGGCACCAGCAAAGTTTCACCCAGCAAATGCTGGCAAATCTGCGGCAAAAAGGCGGGCAGCGCCGGATGTTCGAGAATGCCGCAGCCGAGCGCATTCGCCACAATGAGATTTCCCGCTCGCGCTGCTTGCAACAGCCCGGGCACGCCTAGCAAGGAATCCTCGCGCAGTTCCAGCGGATCACACCACACGTCATTGACCTGCCGCAGCACGGTATCAATGCGTTCGAGGCGTCCGAGAGTGCGCAGCCACAGCGCCCCGTCGCGCACCGATAAATCTCCGCCCTGCACCAGCGTATAGCCGAGATAATTGGCGAGATAGGCGTGCTCAAAATACGCCTCGTTCTGCGGCCCGGGCGTGAGCATCACCACCCGCGCTGGCTCGGCGCGGCGCGGCGCATGTTGGACGAGCGTGCGCCGCAGGGAGCGGAAGAAACCGGCAAGGCGGTGAACGTGTGAATCTCGAAACAGGCTGGGCAACACTCGCGCCAGCACGACCCGATTTTCCAGCGCATAGCCCGCGCCCATCGGACTTTGGGTGCGGTCGCCGATGACCTGCCAGCGCCCGTCGGGAAGGCGCGTCAAATCAGTTGAGTATTGCAGCAGCGGACGTCCGGCTGGCGCTTCGATGCCGTGACAGGGCAGCAAATAGTTGGGATGACCGTCGATCAATTCGGCGGGCAGATGACCGGTGCGGATCAGATCACGCGCTCCGTACAGATCGCGCAGAATCAAATCAAACAATTCCGCCCGCTGAATCAGCCCGCGCTCCAATTCCGCCCACTCATCGCTCGGAATCAAAATGGGCAACAAATCCAACTGCCACAGCCGCGACATTCCTTTGGGATCGCCGTTGAGGTTGTAAGTGATGCCGTTATCTCGAATCAGCCGCGCCGCCTCTGCGCCACGTTCAGCAATTCCCGCCGTGCCGAGAGAGCGCAGCACATCAAGCAGATATTGCCACTGCGGGCGCACGGCACCGGCGGTGGTGCGCATTTCGTCATATCGGTCTGGAAGCGGGAAATAGGCATCAATGAGCCCGGGTTTCTCTAAAAACGGTGCGAGGTCGGGGACGGACATAGGCTGAGCCTTTCTTTGCGGGGCGAGTTTTTTGAGTTGTCGGTTGGCAGTTGTCAGTAAAAATGTCGTTTGTCACCGCCTAACTGACAACTTCTGAAATCATTGCTGCGCCAAAATTTTATCGCCGCTGCCAACCGGCGCGGGTGGCGGCGGCGACCACGCCGGTTCTCGTACTGCGCCGCTGGTGGGTGACAACCGCTGACCGCTGCTGCCATCTACCGCGACCGTCGCCAACACTTCGCGCCCGTTATGAGTCGCGGCATACAGCACCTGCTCACCATTCGGAGCAAAACTCGGTGCTTCATCCAGCGGGCCCGTCGTCAACAGGCGCGTGTGGTTGCGCTCCAAATCCAATAACGCGATCCGAAATGCGCCATTGCTGCGCGTCACCATCACCAGCGACCGCCCATCCGGTGCAAATGAAGCACGGGCGTTGTAATCCCCTTCCAGACTGATCCGCTCTGCCGCGCCACCGCTGGCTGCCATCCGATACAACTGCGGAGTGCCGCCACGATTGCTGGTAAACACCAACTGCTGACCATCTGGCGACCACGTCGGCTCGGTATCAATCGCAAAATGATCGGTCAAGCGCCGCAGCTCGCGGCTGACCAGATCAAGCACATAAATCTCGGAATTGCCATCTTTTGACAGCGTCATCGCCAATCGCTGCCCGTCTGGAGCAAAGGCTGGCGCACTGTTGACGCCCGGATAACTGGCAACCAAGGTGCGTTGCCCGCTGCGCAAGTCTTGAAGGTAAATGGCAGCGCGTTGATTTTCAAATGAAACATAGGCGATGAGCTGACCATCTGGCGACCACGCCGGCGCCAGCAGCGGCTCCTTGGTGGAGATGATGGTTTGCGCGTTTTCGCCGTCCGCATCCGCCACCCGCAAGCTGACCATTTGCGCGTCACCGCTGCCGCTGCTGGCAACGTAAGCAATGCGCGTCGCCGCTACGCCGGGGCGTCCGGTCAGCGTTTGATAAATGACATCTGCCAGTTGATGCGCGGTGTGGCGCAGTCCCGCCGCCGTCGTCGCCACACTGGGAGCGGCGAGTTCAACCCCGCGCTGCACGTCATAAATCACCGCGTTGACCTGCAAACCCGTGCCGGCCGGCAGCACCTGCCCGATGACCAGCGTGTTCATGTTGAGCAAGCGCCAATCGCGCAGATCAACCGTCTCGCGGGTGGTCGGCTGCGTCAGCATGTCGCTGACCGGCAGCGGTTTGAAGATGCCCGTGCGGGCGAGATCGGCGCTGATGATGGCGGCAACATCGACCGGCGCGATGTGCCCGTCGGTGGTACCAAACGGCACGATGGCAAGCGGTTGTGCCGCTTCAACGCCGCCGGTGATGGCGATGTTGAGACGCGGCGCGGCGTAGCTGGCGCTGGTGGTCACACCGAGCACGAGCAGCAATACAGATAAAAGCTGGCGCATGGCGGGGTTTATTCCGGTGAAAAGGTGAAATAAAAATCGCGGAATGGCGCAAAGGCTGCGCCCGTCGGCACCGGCAGCGGTGAGGCTTGATATACGGCAGCGATGGCGGATTGATCGAACGCTGCATTGGTGCTGCTCGTGACGATACGCACGCTGTTGGGGATGACTTCGCCGCCCGGCAGCAGCCGCAACGCGACAACGGCGCTGAAATCGCGTCCGCTTGCCAGTGGACGTACCCAAAATTGCCGCACGCGCTCTTGAATGAGCGGGACGTATTGATCAGCTTCTCGCGTCATCTGCTCGGCTGCCAACGCTGCCAATAAATCGGCTTCCGGCGCATCAGGCGCGGCTGGCAACGGCGGCAGCTCGCGCTGTTGCTTGGCGAGGTCTTCAGCAAAGCGTTGTTCTTCCACTGCCGCCAATTGTGCCAATTCCGTCTCAAGCTGCTGTTGTTCCTGCCGTTCTTGTTCAATCGCCATTTGCTGCGCAGCAAGTTCAGCGTCAAGTTGCGCCGCAGCGCGGGCATTTGCTGCCTGCCGTTCCTGTTCAATCGCCAATTGTTGTGCCGCAGCGTCAGCATCACGTTGCGCCACAGCGCGAGCATTTGCTGCTTGCCGTTCCTGTTCAATCGCCAATCGTTGTGCCGCAGCGTCAGCATCACGTTGCGCCGCAGCGCGAGCATTCGCCGCTTGCCGTTCCTGTTCAATCGCCAATCGTTGTGCCGCAGCGCGGGTCGATTCTGCTGGCGCGGGGCGTTCAGGTTCAGATTGGCGGATCGGTGCGGCGGGAGGTAACGGACGCGGCGTTCCCACCAATCGTGCCGTCACCACCTGCACTTGCGGCTTGACCGGCGGCGGCGTCACCCACATGCCCAATAACAGCGCCAGCCCAACTGCCAGATGCAGCGCCACTGACCACAGCAATGCCGCACGCGGAGCCGGTAAAAATCGCCACAGCATTGGCTAAGGTGCCATTTCAGGTGGCGCAGTAATCAGCCCCACCTCCGCCGCGCCAGCGGTTTGCGCAATCACCATCGCCCGCATCACTTGCCCGTAATCCACCCGCTGATCGGCACGAACCAAAATCGGCGTCTGCGGTTGTTGTTTTAACACCACCCGCAACTGCGCCAGCAACGTCTGCGCCGTGATCGCTTGGCGCGGATCGTTGCCAAGATCAGCGAAATAGCGCCCCCTGACATCGACCGTAATCACCACCGCTTCCAACGGCGGGCTGGTCAACGCACCCGCCTGTTCTTGCGGCAGCTTGACCTTCACGCCCAAAGTCATCAGCGGCGCAGTCACCATAAAAATAATCAGCAGCACCAGCATCACGTCGAGATAGGGCACGACATTGATCTCCGCCAACAGGCGACGGCGCGAGCGGCAGCGGAACGATTTCATGCTCACGACGCCGCGCCACCGCGACCTTGCCGTTGCAACAGCGCCACAAATTCCTCCGCAAATTCTTCGTAACGATTGTTGAGCCGCTCAACCTGCGTCACATAACGGTTGTAAGCCATCACCGCCGGAATCGCCGCTAACAATCCCATCGCCGTCGCAATCAACGCCTCTGAAATGCCCGGCGCAACCAGCGCCAGCGTCGCCTGCTCCACATTTCCAAGCGATTGAAACGCCTGCATAATTCCCCACACGGTGCCGAATAAACCGATATATGGACTGGTCGAGCCGACCGTCGCCAAAAATGCCAACCCGCGTTCCAGCCGCTCCACCTCGCGGCTCACCGCCACCCGCATCGTCCGCGCACTGCCGCGCAAAATCGTCGTTAAATCAAACTCTTCTGTTTGGCGCAGCCGCAAAAATTCCTTAAATCCCGCGCTAAAAATCGTCGCCAACCCCACTTGCGCCTCCGCGTCGCGCTGCAACTCCTGATACAACGCGCCGAGATCGCCGCCTGCCCAAAACGCATCCTCAAATTCTTGCGCAGCGCGGCTGGCGCGGCGAATCACGCGCCCGCGATCAAAGATCAAACCCCACGACAGCACCGAGATCGCCAGCAGCGCCAGCAACACCAGTTGCACCACCACGCTGGCGTGCAGGATCACCGTCAACAGCGCCATGTCAGCGGTGCTCCGCAAACGAGAACGGCTGGCTGAGAGCCGCCGTCAGTCCCTCCGGCAACCGGCGCGGGCGCAGGCTCACGGCATCGACGCAGGCGATATTGATCACGCCGCGACAGCAGATCACGCCGTCGGCGTCACGGCGAACATCTTGCGCAAAAGTCATGCTCGCGCCGCCGAGATGCGTTAAATGCGAACGCACAGTTAATAAATCATTGAAACGTGCTGGCGCTAAATAATCGAGATTAACGCGCCGCGCCGTCAATAAAACACCGTCTTGCTCACGCAATTGATCTAATTCATAGCCACGAGCGCGGAGCCATTCACTGCGCCCGCGTTCTAAAAAGCGTAAATAGCTGGCATAAAACACCAAACCAGCAGCATCAGTATCCTCATAATAAATGCGGATCGGCCAAGAAAATACAGCATTCACTGCGTCGTGAGATTGTGGCATGTTAATTGTCATCTTTTAATAGCGTTGTTGTGCATTTATAGCAGCGGTTCGGGAGCCATCAATAACGCCATCCGCACCAATTCCGCCAATGATTCCGCTCGCATTTTATCCATCACATGAGCGCGATGCGCCTCAACTGTTTTAGCACTCACTTTGAGCGCCGCCGCAATTTCACGATTGGATAATCCATCTGTCACCATCGTCATCACTTCATGTTCTCGCGGCGTTAATTCCGCCAAGCGTTGCGCCAATTCCGCCCGCACTAAATGTCCAGCGCGGTGCTTTTCATCGCAAGCCAGCGCGTGGTGAATACTGCGCAATAAATCTTCATCGTGAAAGGGTTTTTCAATAAAATCCATCGCGCCCGCTTTCATCGCTTTCACCGCCATTGCAACATCGCCGTGCCCCGTAATTAAAATCACCGGCAAGCGATACCCTTGGCGCGTTAAATAACTTTGCAGTTCTAAACCGCTCATGCCCGGCATTCGCACATCCAGCAATAAACACCCCGCTTGCCCATGTTGATAACTGGCGAGAAAGACATCGGCGGATTCATAGGTTTGCACCGGCAAGCCAGTGGCTTCAATCAGCCATTGCAGCGAGGTGCGCATAGCTTCGTCATCATCAACAACAAATACGGTGGCATCAATCATTTTGTGAGTAGTCAGTTGGCAGTTTTCAGTGATTAGACGGAAGATTTATTTCTTCTTGCGCTGTTTCATGGCGTGTAATTCTTCCCGCCAAATATCTAACCGCGCTTGAATTCGCGCTGCGTCGTGATAAGGCAATTGCCGCTGGCGTAGCGCAACCTCAAGTTGTCGTATTGCCGGCTCCAGTTCACCTTCGGCATAATGCTGTTCAGCGCGATAACGATGCGTTGCGGCTTCATTCCCGGCTCGCAATGCCGCTTGTTCCAATAAATGATATAAGGTTGCACTTCCGGCGCGTTGCCGTTCAATAGCGGTTAATTCATCCAGCGCCAGCTTGGGTTGCGCATTGGCAATTAACGCCTCTGCATACGCCATGCGCAATACCCAATCATCTGGCGTATTCACTAAGGCGCGTTTTAATAATGCAACTGCTGCTGCCGGTTGCTGTTGGGCTTGGTGCAATTGCGCCGCTAAAACGAGAAATTCTGGTTGATTGGGTGCCGTTTTAAGCAATTGCGCAATTTCCGTTGCGGCTGCATTCAATTGTCGCGCCCGCACCAGCGCCAGCGCGTAACCATACCGCTCGGCCAGCTCGTTGCGATAACGCCCTTCGCGCAACCGTTCCCGACTTTGCGCCACCGCCTGCTCCGGCAGCGTTTGCGCCAATTGCCGCAGCCGCGCTCGCGTCAGGTGAAAACGCACGCTGTCAGGATGTTGCCGCGCTCCAAATTCATCAGCGCGACCGAGCGCATCGGCAATGCGATTGCTGGTCACGGGATGCGTGCGCAAAAACTCCGGCGCGTGGTTGTCATATAGCCGCCCCGACTGCGCCAAACGCCCAAAAAATCCCGCCATCGCATACGGATCGTGGCCGGCGTGCGCGAGCGTGGCGATGCCCAAACGGTCGGCTTCATTTTCATTATCGCGGGTGAAATTGATCTGCCGCTGCACCGTCGCCGCCTGAATTCCCGCCATCGCCGCCATGCCCGCATCCGCCGACACCTGAGCGCCGAGAATGGCCGCTGCGATCAACAACGCCGTCGCCGGCAGGGAAAATTTGCTTTGATCTTCAAAGCCACGCAGCAGATGGCGCTGGGTAACGTGGGCGATTTCGTGCGCGATGACGGCGGCCAATTCGCTCTCGGTTTCCGCCGCCAAAATCAGCCCGCTGTAAACGCCGATGTAGCCGCCGGGACCGGCAAAGGCATTGACCATCGGCGCATCAATCAGAAAAAAGGTAAATTTTCCAACGGTTTGCTGCGTTGCTGCCACCAGCGTCGCGCCGAGCGTTTCCAGATAACTGGTCAACAGCGGATCGTCTTGCACCGGCAGCGCGGTGCGCACGCTGCGCATGAACGCATGACCGAGCTGCGCCTCCGCGCCACTGCTCAACAGCGCATCGGCCGAATTTCCCAGCTCCGGCAGCTCCACTGCGGGCGCGTTACTGAACCAGCACAGCGCCAATACCTGAATGATTAACAGCAATTTGCGAGGCGGGCGCACCATTAACAGAACCTTGATGAAAAAGTCAGAGTAACGCAATGACAGTTCATTGAAAACTGACAATTTATTTTAGGCGCGATGGCTGCCGTTGCCAGACGATATAACCGACGAGCGTGGCGATTACAAACAGCAATACCGCCGCAGTGACCAATGGCAAATGCTCTTGAATTAACGCCGCGTTATTGCCAATGAGATAACCCACTGCCAGCAATATCATTGACCACAAACCCGCGCCCAAACTGGTATAAATAGCGAAGGTGGTGATGGGCATCCGACATAAACCGGCCGGCAATGAGATTAAATGACGAATGCCCAGAATTAAGCGTCCGGTGAAGGTTGAAATTGCGCCGTGCCGCATAAAAAAAGCATCGGTCTTGGCTAATAACGCCGGCTTCACAAAGAAATAACGTCCATATCGTTCCAGAAATGGACGTCCCACCCACAATGCAAACCCATAATTCACAAAAGCACCGACTAAACTGCCGATAGTGGCGGCGAATAATGCCACCAGCGCGTTCATCTGTCCTTGCTGCACCAAATAGCCCGCCGGAATTAACACCAATTCACTCGGCACCGGTAAAACAGTTGATTCGAGCGCCATTAAAATAAAGATGCCGCTATAGCCCCAACCATTAACCGTCATCACAATCCACTCAATAAACTCGTGCATCAGTTATGCCTCGTCGCGCATCAACACACTATGTTGATGCGAATACATAAAATAAATCACTAAGCCTAGTGCTAACCAAATCCCAAACCGCAACCACGTCACCAGCGGCAAATTCAACATCAAATACAAACAGGCAGCGGCACCGAGTAATGGTACTGCTGGCGCGAATGGCGTTTTGAAAGGACGCGGTAAATCAGGATGGGTATAACGCAAACTCACAACGCCAATGCAGACTAAAAAGAATGCTGCCAAGGTGCCGATATTCACTAATTCCGCAACTTCACCAATTGGCGTGAAGCCAGCAATTGCTGCCATTAATACGCCGCTGACAATAATAACGCGAATGGGAGTGTGGGTGCGCGGATTGACTCGTGCGAATAACGGTGGCAATAAACCGTCGCGGGACATTGCTAAAAAGACGCGAGTTAAACCGTAATACAACACCAGCATCACTGTTGTTAATCCCGCAATTGCACCGGCAGCAACAAATCCTGCTGCCCAAGGATAACCTAAGCGCAACATGACATCTGCAACGGGTGAACCGACATTGAGCGTGGGATAGGCGACAACTGCCGTTAATAACCCGGCGACGATGATATAAATTAACGTGCAGACGGCGAGTGATACCAGAATGCCAATCGGTAAATCTCGTTGTGGATTCCGCGCTTCTTCAGCGGCAGTGGAGACGGCATCAAAACCAATATAGGCAAAGAAAATCACTGCCGCGCCGCCCATCACTCCATTCCAACCAAACGGCATAAACGGTTGCCAATTGCTGGGTTGAATATGAAATAGCGCCACGCCAATAAAGATGCTGATGGCGATCAATTTCACCGCTACCATGATGGCATTAAAGCGGGCACTTTCGCGCACACCTAAACTTAATAATCCCGCCAGAACTAATACGATTAACGCGGCGGGTAAATTTAACCAGCCACCTTCACTTGGGCTTTTAATCAATATATCGGGTAAAGCAAAGCCTACCGCAGTAAACGCATTATTGACATAACTTGACCAGCCAATTGCTACTGCGGAAGTTGCTACGCCATATTCTAAAATTAAATCCCAGCCAATGATCCAAGCGACAATTTCACCTAAACCCGCGTAGCTGTAACCATAGGCGCTGCCGCAACCGCCGACTGCGGCTGCGAGTTCGGCGTAGGCTAATGCACTAAATGCGCAGGCAATACCAGCAACGAAATAAGAGAGAATAATGGCGGGGCCGGCTTGAGTAGCGGCAGCGACGCCAGTTAATACGAAAATCCCAGCGCCAATAATGGCACCAATGCCCAATAAAGTGAGATCAACCGGACCGAGGACGCGCCGCAAATTGCCGCCCGCAGCGGGATGATCGGCGTTAATCATTTTGGTACGCAACACATCTGCAAACTGCATTTGTTAATGCTCCACATGAGTGAAAAATTGCAAAACAGTGACTCTGTTTTGAGCGTTATCGTTGGCGCTAACTATGATTGAGATTGACTAAAAACGCGCAGTCCTTTGCACGTTTACCTGCTGACAACTGACAACTAAAAAAAGTTACCTATTTTTAGTGCTAAATTGAGTGGCATGTCCGCGCAAGGTTGCTGCCAATTGCGTTAATTGCACACTTGCTGCTTCTAAATGTCCCATACCAGTGGTGCCGCGATGCGTGGCATCACTAATTGCAATCACGCCTTGATTGATTTCATTAGCAACCGCAGTTTGTTCTTCAGCGGCGCTGGCAATTTGCAGCATTGCCGCCGAAATCCCCCCAATGGCGTCGGTAATTGCTCCCAACGCTAATCCCGCATTTCCCGCCGCCGTCATCGCCGCTTCTGCGCCCTGTTGACTTTGTACCATTGCCGCGCCCGCTCGCCGCGAACTGTGCTGCAACTGCGCCACCATCGCCTCAATCTCCCGCGCTGAAGCGTGAGTACGCTGCGCCAGCGTCCGCACCTCGTCGGCGACCACTGCAAAACCGCGTCCCGCCTCGCCAGCGCGGGCAGCTTCAATCGCAGCATTGAGCGCCAGCAAATTGGTTTGCTCCGTCACACTTTGGATCACTTCCAACACCTTACCGATGCCAAGCATGTCCTGTTCCAACGAGCGAATCGTATCGCTGGCGGTAGTGACGTGCGCCGCCAACGTCGTCGTCGCGCCCACCGTATCCGTCACGGCCACCTGTCCTTGATCAGCAAGCTGTTTTGCCTGTTGCGCCGCCGTCGCCGCATCGCTGGTATTCCGCGCAATTTCCGCCGCCGACGCGGTCATTTCGTGCATCGCCGCCGCCACCTGTTCCGTTTCCGCGAGCTGCTGCTGGGCACCATTGCGGGTATCGCCCAAACTGGTAGTCATTTGCCCGGTCGCCGCCGATAACGTCAACGCCGAATCATTAATTTGCGCCACCAGCGTCCGCAGCCAATCCACCATCCGATCAAAATCGCGGGCAATATCGCCAATTTCATTCTGCGCATCGAGATTAACGCGCACTGAAAAATCTGCGTATTGCAAAATGCGCGTCATCGCCGTATGCAATTGATTGAATTGTCCAATAATGGAGCGATAAAACGTGATGCCCAACACAATCACCAATACAATTGCGCTGCCTGCCAACCATAAAAAAATCAGCAACGAATTCCAATATGTTTGCTGCGCCTGTTCCCGTTCCTTGCTTGCTACCTGCAATTGCAATGTCACCAATGCAGTGACGCTTGCACTAATAGGATCAATGTAAGTATAGAGCGGACCATCAAATTCTTGTAATAGCCCCGTGATTTGCCCGTGTTGTTCCCGCAGCCACCGCAGCAATTGATTGATGACTGTATCGGCAGCTTGAAATTGCGGCGTTGCTTGCGCAATTAACCGCTGTTCTTCTGGCGTCAGTTCAGTTTGCAGATAGGCGCGCCAGTATTGAGTAATCCGTTCCTGCGCACGCTGTACAGCAGCAACTGTTTGTTCTGCCGTTATCCGTCCAGCATTCGCTTTATTCACTGCATCAATCACCCGCACCGCGTATTCATCCGCCACGGTTTTTAATTGTTCCAACGGCACCACGCGATCTAAATAAATGCGATCCACGCCGTGACTGACTTCGCGTAATAAAGTGCTAGAAATGACACCAATCACTATCATAGCAAGGCTAGGAAACAATGCTAATAAAATGATTTTCGTGCTGATTTTCGTGTGATGAATCCATTGCATTGCGAGTTGGCCTCAGTTTTGATACGAATTTAACGACAGGTTAATCAATCGAGTTGTCCATTCAGTGAAGGAAACGCGGATGAAATCACGCTCGCGCAGTTTGGCTACCCTAACCTGTTGATTTCAATCAACAGAGCACGATTGTGCTCCGCTCAGTCCACGCCCTTTCATCTTAATGACACATGAGAAATGGTACTGTCATTTTATATGAAGCGCCCCGTCTGTTGCCCGTTACGACAACGGCGCGTCATGTGACCAGACGTCCATTTGCTCTGGAATGTGTGCAGTTAGGCATTTATCAAGTGAGGAGTGCGCTGAAGATAGTGGATAAGATAAGAACGCATTTGTTTAATTCAATTGCAGAAATTGCCAGCAGCAGTTAGAACTTTAGCATCTAAACCCTGTGCATATTATCTAATATCAACTAGGCGTGATGCCCATTTTCTGCATCACGCCAATGATGATTAAATCCGCGTTTCAATTCCCTGTTCACGCAAATGCGTTTTGACGGCAGCAATGGGTACTTCACGGCGATGAAAAATCCCGGCTGCTAATGCCGCTTCCACTCCAGTTGCAATGAATACTTCACTGAAATGTTCAACCTGACCTGCACCGCTAGACGCAATCACCGGAATCGTGACTGCTTGACTTACTGCGCCGATCAATTCCAAATCAAACCCCGCGCCCGTGCCGTCACGATCAATTGAATTGAGCAAAATTTCACCCGCGCCTAATTGTTCACAAATCCACGCTAATTCTACTGCATCAACATCGCGCCCTTCCCGTCCACCTTTAATGGTGCATTGAAACCAACAATAACCTTCGCCATGCGGTCCAGGTGTCGTTGTAGCAACGGTGTGATGGCGCGTGTCATCGGGTGAATTGACATACACGCGACGCGGATCAATTGAAATCACGACCGCTTGATTGCCATAGACGCGAGCGATTTGTTCAATCGCGCTGCTGCCATCACCATTACCGCATTCTAAATAATTTTCAGCCGTTGCTACTGCATCAGAACCAATTGAAATTTTATCTGCGCCAGAGCGAAAGTATTCATCGGCAACATCCAGCGCGGAATAACTTTTGCCGCTAGCATCAGTAAAGGCGCGAATACCGCCGCCAATCGTTAATGGCACAAACACGCGCTCAGAAGTGCGGCGCAAGACTTCCAACATCGGTTGATCAGCAAGCGGGAAATCTCGAAAGGCGGTGATATTCAAAAAGGTGATTTCATCTGCGCCTTCATCATAATAGCGTTGCGCTAATTCAACGGGTTTACCGAGATTGCGCACTTCACCCGCTTCGCGCACATCATATTGATCGCCTTTGGTCACAACTAAATCACCAGCGTCATTCGTGCGCACATCTAAACACGCAATGATGCGTTTAGCAAAATGCGTCTGCTGTAATGAATTGGTGATCGGTTTAGTTGTATTTTCTCCCGCTAAAAATTGCCGCAATAATTGTAAACCGACTGCGCCGCTTTTTTCCGGGTGGAATTGCACTGCCGCGATATTGCCGCGTTGCACCGCACTTAAAAATGGTGCGCCGTAATCAGTCAATGCTAATTGCCACTCCGTATTTTCTGGCGTGGGCGCAGCGCAATAAGAATGCACAAAATAAAGTTTTTCATCGCGGTAATTTGCAAATAATGGTGATTCACGCGCCAGCCGTACGTCATTCCAACCCATGTGCGGAACCGATAATGATCCGACATCAAAACGGCGAATGTGTCCCTGAATGAAACCTAATCCAGCAACGCCCGGCGATTCTTCACTGCCATCAAATAGCACTTGCAAACCAATACAAATCCCAAAAAAAGGACGATTCGCAGCGAGATATTCTTTGAGCGGTTCGACATAACCCAGCCGTTGCAACCGTTCCATCGCTGCGCCGAATGCGCCAACGCCGGGAAAAATCAGCCGTTCGGCGCGTAAAATATCGTCCGGGCAAGTAATATCGGTCACGCTAAAACCCAGCGCCTGAATCGCATTGCGGACGCTGCGGACATTGCCCGCGCCATAATCAAGCAGTGAAATCATCAGTGCATTCCTTAATCAATTCTGGAATAAAAAACGGTTAAATGATAACCGCTAATTGTGTTAATCGGTGCAAATGGTTAAGCTCGCATCTTTATTCAATGAGCGCCCATAATATGCAACGCTTGACCATTGCCGCCACGCGCCGAAATGAATTATTACCGCTCTTGGCGTTGACCGCAGCGGCAGTGTTGGGCACGGTGCCATTTTGGCTGAGTGACGCAGATGTGTGGCTCGCGGCGCAGTTTTATCACCCTGACGCCGCCGACGTGTGGTGGGAAGGGCAGCGCCCGCTGTGGCAATGGTGTTACCACATCGTGCCGTTTCTGGTCGGTGCCATCGTGCTCGGCAGCGCGGCCGTCATCGCCGCCAGCTTCCGGTGGTCACAATTACAGCGCCCGCGCCGCTTGGCAATTTTTCTGCTGGCAGTGACGCTGCTCGGCCCCGGATTATTGGTCAACGGCATCTTCAAAGAACACTGGGGACGCCCGCGCCCGCATCAAACCATCGCGTTTGGCGGCAGCGAAATCTATCAACCGCCATTAGCATTTCATTCAAGCGGCAGCGGCAAATCATTTCCCAGTGGGCACAGTTCAATTGGATTTTTAATTGGCGCATTATTCTTTTGGTGGCGACGCGAGCGCCCAATTTTGGCGCGATTGGCGCTACTTATTTCATTGCTGGCGGGGAGTTTAATTGGCATGGCACGAATGGCGATGGGCGATCATTTCGCTTCTGATGTGATTTGGTCGGCGGTAATGGTGTATGGCGTGGCGGCGGCAATTTGTCAATTGTCAATTGTTAGTTATCAACCGCAAACGACCAATTAAATCATGTGCGGCATTGCTGGTTTTATTCTTCGCGCCGGGCAGCGTCCCGATCCGGCGCAACTCGCGCAGATGAACGCCGCGTTGGCACATCGCGGTCCCGATGACAGCGGCATTTATTGCGCGGGCGCGGTCGGTTTAGCGCAAACGCGCTTATCAATCATCGGTTTACACGACGGTCATCAGCCGCTGTTGTCTGCCGACGGGCGGCTGGCACTGGTTGCCAACGGCGAGATTTATAACTATTTGGAATTAAACTCAGAATTGCGCCAGCTCGGGCGCATTCCGCGCACCGCCTCCGATTCCGAGACCATCCTCAACAGTTATGCCCAACACGGTTTGCAGTGTTTACCGCAGTTGCGCGGCATGTACGCCTTCGCGCTGCACGACGCGACCGCCGAGCGCCTGATTCTCGGCCGCGACCGGCTCGGCATCAAACCGCTGTTTTATGTGCGGCTGCCGGATCGCATCGCTTTTGCTTCTGAAATCAAAGCCTTGCTGCCAATTTTGCCGCGCCAGCCGCAGGTCGCCGCAACCGCGCTGCGCCAATTTCTACAACATCAATTCGCCAGCGGAGAAAACACATTGCTGGCTGGAATTCAGCGCGTATTGCCCGGCGAGGCACTGCTCATTGATGCTGATTTGCACATTAAACGTCATCGCTATTGGTCACCATTGAATGTAGAACCGCGCCAGCTTGGAATTGACACTGCGCAAGCTGAATTGAATGATTTAATGACGGCAGTCATGCGCGAACATGTGCGTTCGGATGTGCCGTTTGGATTGTTTTTATCAGGCGGCGTTGATTCCGCAATTCTCTCCGCACAACTCCACGCGCACAGCAATGAGCGCATTAAAAGTTTTTCCATTGGTTATCGCGGCGCAACGCGAGCAGATGAATTGAATGAAGCCGCGCGTATTGCCGCGCATTTTGGCTTTAATCATCAGTCGCTGGAATTGGAATTCAAGCAAGTATTTTCCCGCATTCCGCACAGCATCTGGTGCGCAGATGAATTGATGCGCGATTACGCCAGCTTGCCCACATCAATTCTGGCAGAAACTGCTGGCGCATCATTAAAAGTGGTGTTTTCTGGCGAGGGCGGTGATGAGATATTTGCCGGTTATCGCCGTTATGATCCGCGTTTTGCGGAACGCTGGTTAAAAACCTTATTACATCCCGGCAGCGGTGGATTTCGCACTCGTGGGCAATGGGAGAAACAATGGACGCGGCAATTATTTGGTGCGGAATTAAATACAGTTGCGGCAATGGAACGTGCGCCATTTCAACAGGCTTGGCGCGACACTCCAACGAATTGGTCGGATTTGCAGCGCCGTCAATACGTCGATTTAATCACGGCGCTGCCGGACAATTTGCTGGTCAAAACCGACCGGCTGCTGATGGGGTTTGGCGTCGAAGGGCGCGTGCCATTTCTCGATCATCGGCTGGTGGAATTCGGATTGGCGCTACCGGATAACCTAAAAATTCAACAACATCGCGGCAAGTGGTTATTGAAACGCTGGGCAGAACCGCAATTGCCGCCCGGTCATCTCCAGCAGCCGAAACGCGGTTTTCACGTTCCGGTTGGCGATTGGCTGCGCGGCGAAGTGGCGACGCACATTGGGCAACAGTTATTGCGTAATCGCGGCATTCGAGAATGGTTTAATGTCGCGGCAATTCCACAATTAGTGGCGGCGCGACAACGCGGCAATGGCGGGAGTCGGGAATTATTTGGGTTAATGCAATTCGCCATCTGGCATCGTTTATTTATTGAACAACCGGGCTTAAAACCGGCAGCGAACGAAAATCCAATTGACTGGATTTGATGCTTTTGCTGCTGAAACTGCAATTCAACTGCGCACTTTTTAATTCATTCTTGTGACCAAAATCATCTCCGCACTCGCCACCGTTGGCAGCAATACTTTATTATCTCGCATATTGGGATTTGTGCGCGATTTCGTCATTGCGCATGTTTTCGGAGCCAATGCCGCTACTGATGCGTTTTTTGTTGCCTTCAAAATTCCAAATCTTATGCGGCGTTTATTCACTGAAGGCGCATTTGCATTGGCGTTAGTGCCGCTGTTGCACGAATACCGCACCCAACGGGGTTTGAGTGCGCTGCGCGTTTTGATCGCCGACATCAGCGGTTGGCTCGGCGCACTGCTGCTGGTGCTCACCGCCGTTGGCATTTTCGCCGCGCCGCTGTTGATTACGCTGGTTGCGCCGGGGTTTATCGCCACTGCCGCGCAGCACGAGTTGGCAACCGCGCTGCTGCAACTGACCTTTCCCTATGTGCTGTTTATCGCCCTGACTGCGGTGGCGGGCAGCATTCTCAACACTTACGAACGCTTTGGCATTCCCGCATTTACGCCGGTGGTGCTGAATCTCAGCCTGATTGCTTGCGCCCTGTGGCTGGCACCGCACTGCGCCCAACCGATTATGGCGTTGGCGTGGGGCGTGTTATTGGCAGGAGTGGTGCAGTTGGCGCTGCAACTGCCTTTTTTGCGCCAACTCAAGCTGTTACCGCGCCCGCGTCTGCGGCGGCAAACCGACGGCGTGCAGCGGATGCTGCGCTTGCTGGGGCCGACGATGATGGGCGTGTCAGCAGCACAACTCAGCTTGCTGCTGGATACCGTGCTGGCGTCACTGCTCATTAGCGGCAGCATTTCTTGGCTGTATTACGCACATCGGTTGTTGGAATTCCCGCTAGGCATCTTTGCCGCCACGCTCGGCACCGTCATTCTGCCGCGTCTCACGCAGCGTCACGCTGCTGCCGATCCGGTCGCGTTTGCGCACACGCTGGATTGGGCACTGCGCTGGATCGTGTTAATTGGTACACCGGCGACGGTGGGATTGTTGACGTTGGCGGTGCCGATTCTCGCCACGCTGTTTTATGGCGGAGAATTTGATGCCGATGACGTGATGCTGACCAGTGGCAGCGTGATGGCGTATGCGCTGGGGTTGCTGAGTTTGATGGCAACGCGAATCCTCGCCGCCGGGTATTACGCCCGCCAAGATGCTCGCACCCCGGCACGGATGGCGCTGTGGACGGTGCTGCTTGGCTTTGGCTGCAATCTCATCTTGATGGTGCCCGCTGGACACGTGGGGCTGGCGCTGGGAGCAACGCTGGCAGCGACGCTCAATGCCGGTTGGTTATTACACGGTTTAATCACCAGCGGCATCTTGCGGCTGCGGGCGGGGTGGCTGGCATTGCTGCTGCGCTGTGGGCTGGCGGCGGTGAGCATGGGCGCAGTGTTAATCATCGGGAGCGGTGCCAACGCCGATTGGTTTGCCCGCAGCGGCGGTGAACGCTTGTGGCAATTACTCGGCTGGATCAGCGCCGGTGGTGTGGTTTATGTGGGCAGTTTGCTGGCGCTGGGAGTGCGTCCGCAGCACTTGCGGCTGGCGACTACCTGCGCAGCGGGCTCGTAGCAGTTGGTCGTAATCTATGACAATCTATTCTAATTAAGAGTGACGCAGTGAAGACAACGATTTAATTTTTGATACCACTGAACAGCGTATTCAATGTCCTAATGACAAAAAACTGCAAAAATAACCTTTTTTAGGTAAATAAAAAGCTAACACGTTAAGGGTTCAAACCGCCGAGCGAAAGCCAAGCTCAAAATAAAAACACTTCCATGAATTATCCGACTATTTAACCAAGACTTCTGACGTGATCACGATTGAAGACAGCCAAGACCTTAAATGCACACAAGAGCAAAGTGAAACCACAGTTTTATCGTGGTTTTTGCGTTAATGGTGTGAATAGATACTAGAAAATCATGGATTTTCATAGGGTTTTAGTAGCGGCGCTACTCAATCCTGATTTTGACCAAAAACGACCGATTTCACACGCTCACGAGTGAGTGGTGAGCGCCAATATGCAATAATCCGTCGTCGCCTGAACGTGCCCAAGCGCACTAACTCGCGCTATTTCATCGACTTTTTAAGGAATCCATTATGAGCTTTTTTCTCTCCGATGCCCTTGCCCAAACCGCCCCCGCTGCTGATACCGGCAGCACGCTGATGGCGCTCTTGCCGCTGGTGCTGTTTGCGGTGGTGTTTTATTTCCTCCTGATTCGCCCCCAAGCCAAGCGCCAAAAGGAACATCAGCAAATGGTTGATTCGCTTACCAAAGGCGATGAAATCGTCACGGTTGGCGGCATTGCCGGACGGGTGATGGAGCTGGGCGACAATTTTGCGCTGGTGGAAATCGCCGATGGTGTGCAGGTGAAAATTCGCCGCTCGACAGTCGAATCGGTGCTGCCGAAAGGTTCATTAAAAGACCTGTAATCTTCTGGCGTTGCGCCTCGGCAGCGTCGTCATGGCAATGGCGACGCTGTTTGTTTAATTGCTCCCTGCGTATTTGTATTTTGGAATTGCCATGAACCGATACCCGTTATGGAAAAACCTGTTGATTGTGGGCGTTATTTTGGTCAGCTTGGTGCTGGCTTGGCCCAATCTGTATTCCCAAGACCCGTCAATTGAACTGACTGGCGCTCGCGGCGTGACCGTGACTGATGCCAGCCGCGCCGAGATTCAGGCGGTGCTGGAGACCGCCGGAGTGCCGCTCAAAAACATCGCGCTGCGCGATGGCGACAAGCTGCTGGCGCGGTTTGCGAATGCCAGCGAGCAATTGCGCGGACAAGAAGCCATTGAACAAGCCTTATCAACCCGTTATCGCACCGCGTTGACTTTGGCTGCCGATGTGCCGCGCTGGATGACGGCAATCGGTTTGAAGCCGATGAATCTCGGTTTGGATTTGCGCGGCGGCATTCACGTTGTGATTGATGTCGATTTGGAAGCGGCGCTGGAGCAGGCGCTGGAACGCAATCTCGCCGATATGCGCACGCAATTGCGCGATAAAAAAATCCGTTATCTGACGCTGGCGCGAGAAGGCGAGCAGGTGGTGGCGACTTTTAATGATGCGGAAACGCGAGATGCTGGCGTGAAAGTGTTGACGCGCAACGCGCCAGATTTGGTGGTGATGACCAGCGCCAGCGGTGAGCGGTTTCTTGCCCAGCTCAGTTTGTCGCCGACGGAACAGCGCCAGATTAAAAATTTCGCTTTAGAACAAAACATTACGACGCTGCGCAATCGCGTCAATGCGCTGGGCATCGCCGAGCCGAGCATTGCGCGTCAAGGTGAACGGCGGATCGTGGTGCAGTTGCCCGGAGCGCAAGACCCCGGGCGGTTGAAGGAAATTCTCGGCGCGACGGCGACGTTGGAATATCGTCTCGTCGATACCGAAGGCAGCGTCGCAGCGGCGGTGGAAGGCAAGGTGCCGGTCGGCAGCAAGCTCTATTACGAGCGCGATGGTCGCCCGATTTTGCTCAAGCGCCGCGTGATCGTCACCGGCGATCAAATCACCGATGCCGCTGCCGGTTTTGATAATCAGAGCGGAACGCCGACGGTATTTGTGAATCTTGACGGGCAGGGAGCGCGACGGATGCGCGATATGACCTCGGAAAATGTCGGCAAACCGATGGCGGTGGTGTTTATTGAAAATCGCACCACCACCAGTATGGTGGACGGCAAGCCGGTCAAAACCACCCGCAAAGTGGAGGAAGTCATCAGCGTGGCGACGATCCGCGAGCCGTTTGGGGCGCGGTTTCAAACGACGGGTTTAGACAGCAGCGCCGAGGCGCATAACACCGCGTTGTTGCTCCGTTCTGGCGCGTTGGCGGCACCGATTCAGATCGTGGAGGAGCGCACCATCGGCCCGAGCTTGGGACAGGACAACATTGACCAAGGGCTATTTTCGGTGCTGATTGGGCTGGGTTTGGTGGTGGTCTTTATGGGGGTTTATTACCGCGTGTTCGGGATGATCGCCAACGCCGTGCTGCTGTTGAATTTAGTGATGATTATTGCCGTGCTCGGCGCGTTGGGCGCGACCTTGACCATGCCCGGCATTGCTGGAATGGTGCTAACAATTGGCATGGCGGTGGATGCTAACGTACTGATTTTTGAGCGCATTCGTGAAGAAATCCGCATCGGCAATTCTCCGCAAGCCAGCATCGCCGCCGGTTATGAAAAGGCGCTTTCAAGCATCATCGACGCCAACGTCACCACCCTGATTGCCGCCCTGATGCTGTTTAGCTTCGGCACCGGACCGGTCAAAGGTTTTGCCGTCACCCTCACCATCGGTCTGATTACCTCGATGTTTACCGCCATTTCCTGTAGCCGCGCTGCGATCAACGCGCTGTACGGTGGTAAACGCTTGAAAACATTGCCAGTTTAAGGATGCAACCATGCTTGCGATTCGCTTACCGAACCTTGATTTTTTATCGCAGCGCCAGCGGGCATTGCGAATTTCTGCCGTTATCATCGGCATCTGTTTGTTTTCACTTGCGATTTTTGGATTAAATCGCGGTCTTGATTTCACCGGCGGCACCTTGCTGGAGATCAGTTATCAAACGCCGGTTGACCTCGCCGCAGTGCGCAAGTCATTGAGTGACGGCGGTTTTAACAACGTGATGGTGCAGCAATTCGGCACCCCCCGCGATGTGCTGCTGCGCATTCCGCCGGTTGACGCCAGCAACGATGCGCAACTCAGCCAGCGCGTGATGCAGGCGCTCAATGCGCCCAACGCCACGCCGGTGGAATTGCGGCGCGTGGAATTTGTTGGCCCGCAAGTGGGTAAAGAATTGGTAGAACAAAGTGGCTTGGCGGTTTTGTTTTCCGTCATTGGCATTTTAATTTACGTCGCGCTGCGCTTTGAATGGCGATTTTCAGTTGGCGCGGTGGTGGCAACCATTCACGATGCGATTATAACGCTGGGCGTTTTTTCATTGTTACAAATTGACTTTGATTTGAATGTCTTGGCTGCCGTGCTCACCGTCATTGGCTATTCATTAAATGACACCATCGTCTTATTTGACCGCGTGCGGGAAAACTTCCGCAAAGTGCGCAAAGGTACGGTATTAGACATTATGAATCAATCGGTGAATGAAACGATGTCGCGCACCATTATCACCGCTGGCACCGTCTTTTTAGTAGTGGTGGCGCTGTATCTATTCGGCGGCGAGAGCTTGCGCGGCTTTTCTTTAGCCTTGATTATTGGCGTCATTTCGGGAACGTATTCGACAATTTATATTGCCAGCGCAACCGCAGTAATGCTGGGCGTGAGTCGCGCCGATTTGCTGCGTACTCCCAAAGAAGCCCTTGATGATGGGCGACCTTAACTTGGTATAAATCCCCCTTTTTTACAAAGGGGGAAATGTCAGCAAGCTGGTAACAATTAAAGGTTATCTCGCATCTGAGCACAACCGCACGCTTGAAAAAGTTGTTATCGCTACAAACTTGCGTGCTCACTGCCTGTCTGTAGCATCATCGCATTGTCACGATAATCCATGTACGATAACCATCTGGTATTTCACCTCGGAGCACACCATGAGCTTTTTATCTGTGAATAAGCAAGCCATCACGCAAAAGATAACGCATTTGATCGCACTATATGATCCGCGCCAATGGAAAGAAAAGGGATTGTGGTGGACGTTGGGATTGTTTATTGCAACCTATATCGTGGTTGTGATTGTACTTGGTGTTATTTGGTCGCGCTCACCCAGCAAATTTGATGTGCGTGACAATGCGCTGTCGTTATTGAATAACGATGAGACGCAATTGGTGACTGGCGCAGTGACGGCGGCAACTGCGATTCATATTGCTGAAACCTTATTAAATAAACCGGGCGGTTATTTAACCAACGATAAGACACCGCCCGGCATGTATTTAGATAACATTCCCAATTGGGAATTTGGGGCGCTGACTGAGCTGCGCGATTTAACAGATTCACTGCGTAACGATTTCAGTCGGGCGCAATCGCAATCGGTGGAAGATAAAGATTTACAGATTGCGCAACCGCAATTGAATTACAATTCTGATTCTTGGATTCTACCGTCAACTGAATCAGAATATCGCAAGGGATTAGAAGCGCTGCGGCGTTATCTGAAACGCTTAACCGATCAACAAGCATTTGATGGTCAATTCTTTGCCCGCGCTGATAATTTAGTTGCGTATTTGCAAGTTGCTGAGAAGCGTTTGGGCAATTTAGCGCAACGGCTATCGTATGCAGTAGGACAAGAACGCTTGAATACGAATTTAGCTGGTGATCGTAATGCGCGTCAATCAACGCCGACTCCTGAAAACACCCGTTCTAAAACACCTTGGATGCAGATTGATGACATCTTTTTTGAAGCGCGGGGCTATACCTGGGCATTGCTGCATACATTGCAAGCATTAGAAGTTGATTTTGAAGTGGTATTAAAAGACAAGAATGCGTTGGTATCGCTGAAACAAATCGCCCGCGAATTACAGAACACTCAAAACCCTATTTGGAGTCCGATGATTTTGAATGGTACGGGTTTTGGCCCAATGGGTAATCATTCGCTGGTCATGGCGTCTTATATTTCCCGCGCCAATGCCGCAATTGGTGATTTACGCGCTCTATTGCAACAGGGTTAATTGAGTTGCTAAAACTGCTCCGTTGTTTTAGCAGCGGAGCAGTGATTAAAAACACCGATTATTCCACTATTGCTTCTGGCCAAAAATCGCTCAGAGTGTGTTCCCAAGTGAAAGGATTCACCATTGGAAAAACTGCTTCAGGAAGTCCAGTTTCACGGCGAGCAATGAAACGCGCATCGCTATAAGCATCGTCAGCAATTTCTGCTAACTGCGCTTCAAGGCTGGGATTTTTTCTCAACAAGCGGGCAATGCGCTGGCGCTGTTCTTTAATCGTGGTTTCCCAACTCGCACCGCGTTGCACGGATTGATAACGCCACTTTAAGAGATGTGCGAATAGCACACCTAAGCAATTTTCCAATTCCCGCGCAGTGTTGGCACCCATACAAGTTCCTCGGCAATTTGCGCAGTATCAAGTCCTTCAAAACGCCCAGCGCGAATGAGTGCCGCAGTGTCTAATAACCAAGCATAATGGTCATGTTGGTCAGCACTTGCCATCTTCAGCCATCCTCTTCAATAGTGAATATTTTAATTCTGAATGATGCCCTGCGTTTGCAGATACGCCATCACCGTAGCAGCCAACAATTCTGGCGCTTGTTCATCTGCATTCAACGTTAATTCTGGTATCAATGGCGTTTCATAAGGATCATCAATGCCAGTAAAGCCTTTTAATTCACCCGCCCGCGCTTTTTTGTATAACCCTTTGGGATCGCGGCGTTCACAGACTGCCAATGGCGTATCAATAAACACCTCAATAAAATCACCGGACGGCATGGCGTGCCGAATTAAATCCCGATCCCGTCGATAAGGGCTAATAAATGCGGTGATGACAATCAAACCCGCTTCTGCAAACAATTGTGCCACTGCACCAATGCGGCGGATATTTTCCTCGCGGTCAATTGCAGAAAAACCCAGCCCAAAGCGTTGTGCAAATTCATCGCCATGTATTGCGCGTAACAGATTCGGAGCAGCATTTAACGTATGGCGCACATTGTCGCCATCTAATACGGCACTGTGAATACCGCGCTCACATAACGCCAGATCAAGATGATTGGCAATGGTGCTTTTTCCAGAACCACTTAAACCGGTTAACCAAATCACGCAGCCTTTATGTCCATATTGCGTTTCACGGTGTGAACGCGACACCTGCTGCTGGTGCCAAGTGAGTTCAATCTCATTACTCATGTGTTTTTCTCATAGCGTATTGGATACTGCATTATCAATAACCTTGCCGGATTTTACTGAATACGTCAAGCAGTTAAAATGGTTGCTTTTCAGTGCGCCATGTTTTACGCTATTCTTTAGCATTATTACCAAACGCGCTACAGTACATAGCAGCTTCAATTTTGTGTTTTTTATTACCATCGTTTTCGCCATTATCGCTATTAACGACGCATTCAGTTGCGAGCAACGGCGAGCGCCCCTGATAATGAACCGATTTCGCCGCTTGTCGGTGGCGATACTGCACCTAAGGATGTTGCTCAGATGAATATCGGAATTCCCCGCGAAACGCTGTCTGGTGAGACGCGAGTGGCGATGACGCCAGAAATCGCTAAGAAATTGATTGGTAAAGGGTTTACTGTGCAGATTGAAGCCGGAGCGGGCGTCCGCGCTGGGTATCCTGACGCGGATTATGCCCAAGTTGGCGCACAGTTGACCGACCGCGCTGGCGCATATGACGTTGATTTAGTGCTAAAAGTTCGTCGCCCGACGGCGGATGAGGTCGCGGCAATGCGCGACGGTGGGCTGTTTATCGGGCTGCTGGAAACCTGCGGCGCAGATGAGATTTTGACGGCAATGTTGACCAAAAACCTGCGCGTTCTCGGCATGGAACGGATGCCGCGCACCTCGCGGGCACAGTCGATGGACGCGCTGTCGTCGCAAAGCAATCTCGCCGGTTATCGGGCGACGTTGGAGGCGGCGACGCGCTACGGGCGCTTTTTTCCGATGATGATGACCTCGGCCGGCGCGGCAAAACCGGCGCGGGTGGTGGTTTTGGGCGCAGGTGTCGCCGGTTTGCAGGCGATTGCGACGGCGCGACGCTTGGGCGCGGATGTCTATGCCTATGATGTGCGACCGGAAACTGCCGAGCAGATTCGCTCGCTCGGGGCGAAACCGATCACGCTGAATCTGGGCGAAAGTGGCGCGGGTGAAGGCGGTTATGCGCGTGAATTGTCAGCAGAAGCCAAGGTTATTCAACAGCTTGCGCTCGGTGACGAGCTGGCGAAAGCGCACGTCATCATCACTACCGCGCTGATTCCGTGCCGTCCCGCGCCGGTCTTGGTGACGGCGGCAGTGGTTGAGCGGATGCGTCCCGGTTCAGTCATTATTGATTTAGCGGCGGCAAATGGCGGCAATTGTCCATTAACGGTAGCCAATGAAGTGATAGAACATCGCGGTGTGACCATTGTAGGAATTACCAATTTTCCTGCCTTAGTTCCAGCAGATGCCAGTGCTTTTTATGCCCGCAATCTGTTTAATCTCATTGAGATAATGTTCCAAACAGATAGCGCCAAACCGCAATTAAAAGAGTTAATGCAGGACGACATCACTGCGGCGATGTTAATCACTGCTGCATAACGATTCAAGTCCTTTTTTCTGCCACCTGTTTCAAGGAATTCTTCATGCCAGAAATGATTGATCCCTCAATTATTGCGTTATATGTATTCGTACTCGCCTGTTTTATTGGTTATTGGGTGGTGTGGGGCGTCACTCCCTCGCTGCACACGCCACTGGTCGCATTAACAAACGCCATTTCCGGCATCGTATTGATTGGTGCTCTTTTAGTTGCTGGTGATCCGAATGCAGGGATTTTAGTGCAACTGATTGGTTTTATTGCGGTATTACTGGCATCAATCAACGTTTTTGGCGGCTTTCTGGTCACGCACCGGATGCTCTCCATGTTCAAAAAGAAAAAGTAAGGATTGCGCATCATGGAATTCACCGTTAATCATCAGGCGCTGGCGTATTTAGTCGCTGCCGTGCTGTTTATTTTAGGCTTAAAAGGCTTAACACACCCGTCAACGGCGCGGCGCGGCAATCTATACGCCATGCTCGGAATGTTGCTTGCTATTGTTGCGACCTTATTAGGGCGCGATGTTCAAGCGTATGGATTTATTATTGCGGGAATTGCCGGTGGCGCAGTCATTGGCGTTATTGTCGCGCTGCGCATTCAAATGACCGCGATGCCGCAATTGGTCGCCGCACTGCATAGCTTTGTAGGTTTAGCAGCGGTATTGGTTGGTATTGGCACCTTTTTACACAAACAAGACGCCGGCTTACTCAATGCAGTGTTAATGGGCGAGATTTCTGCGGGCGTGGTCATTGGCGCGATTACTTTCACCGGCTCCATTATTGCATTCGGTAAATTGCAAGGCTTACTCACTGGCGCACCAGTGAAATTTGCGGGGCAACATCTATTAAATGCGGTATTAGCATTGGCAACGATTGCGCTGGCAGTGTATTTCGCCATGAGTGGCAGTATTTTGGCGCTGCTGTTAATGACGATGCTGGCATTAACGCTCGGCGTCACCCTGATTATTCCGATTGGTGGCGCGGATATGCCAGTGATTATTTCCATGCTCAACAGCTATTCAGGCTGGGCAGCAGCAGCAACTGGCTTTACCTTGCACAATGACCTGTTAATTATTATCGGCGCATTAGTGGGCTGCTCCGGTGCAATTCTGTCATTCATTATGTGTAAAGCGATGAATCGCTCGATTATCAATGTCGTGTTTGGCGGCTTTGGTTCTGATGGTAATAGCGGTGCCAGTGCGGGAGCGCAAGCCGCAGAAAAGGGCGTTAAATCCGCTGCAATTGAAGATGCTGTGTATTGGATGGAAGATGCGAATCGCGTGATTATTGTGCCCGGTTATGGCATGGCGGTTGCGCAAGCACAGCATTCATTAAAAGAATTGATGGAATTGTTAGAAGCGCGAGGCGTTGAGGTCAAGTTTGCAATTCATCCGGTAGCGGGACGAATGCCCGGACACATGAACGTATTATTGGCAGAAGCGGATATTCCTTATGACCGCGTGTTGGAAATGGATGAGATCAATCCTGAATTCCCCAGCACTGATGTGGTCTTAGTTGTTGGTGCGAATGATGTTGTGAATCCGGCTGCAAAAGAAGATAAAAGCAGCCCAATTTATGGAATGCCAATTTTAGAAGCAGGGCGAGCGCGGCAGGTGTATTTTCTCAAGCGGTCGATGCGTCCCGGCTATTCTGGCGTGGATAATTTGCTGTTTTATCAAGATAATACGTCACTGGTGTTTGGCGATGCAAAAGATACCATTGATGGAATGAATAACGCGCTAAAAGGTAGTGGGCATTAACTGCTCATCAGTGTTATTGAATACTGTATCGCTGCTGTTGACGTTTGAATGCGCGGCAGCAGCGGTAACACAGCACAATTTGCGGATGCTTTATGACACAAGACGCCATTAACAAATCCGTTGTTTTAATGATGGCGCTGGGCATTTCGGCGCTATTTTTTACCATGATTCAGCAGTTTTTAATGGCGCTGTTTCTGGCTGGTTTATTTAGTGCTTTAGCGCATCCACTGTTTCTGCGCTTCACGCTATTATTAAAAGGACGGAGGCGTTTCGCTTCATTAGCGACAATCCTTGTGATTGCGGTTGTGATTTTAATTCCCTTGATTCTGTTAATTGGGGTTTTAATCGGGCAGGCGCTGGATGTGAGTCAAATGATTACGCTGTGGTTCCGCGATCTGGTCAGCGATCCGGTGCGACTTGATGCGTATTTGCAGCGCATTCCGTTTTATGAAGAATTGCGGATCAATCAAACGCAAGTGATTCAACAAGCTGGATCATTAGCAACGGTAATGAGTCGCTTGTTGGTGGAGTGGGTGTCTTCGGTGACTTTGGGCACCGCTAACTTTATTTTTATGGGCTTTGTCTTTTTGTATAGCATGTATTTTTTACAAATGGACGGCATTCAGTTAGTGGAAAAATTTCTGTATTATTTGCCGCTAAAAACTTCTGAAGAACGCATGATGTTAGCGAAGTTTACTTCGGTGACTCGCGCCACCTTAAAAGGATCGTTGTTGATTGGATTGTTGCAAGGGGCGTTAGCAGGAATTGCGTTTGCAGTGGCGGGAATTCCTAATTCGGTATTTTGGGGATCAGTGATGGCGTTATTAGCGGCGATTCCCAACGTGGGTGCCGCTTTGGTGTGGATTCCAGCTTTTATTATTTTATTCGTGCAGGGACATTGGGCGACGGGAATTAGTTTGGCATTATTTTGTGGATTAGTCGTTGGCAGTTTGGATAACGTGCTGCGTCCAATTTTAGTTGGTAAAGATACGCGAATGCACGAGCTGTTGATTTTTTTAAGTAGTTTGGGCGGTATTGTGATGTTTGGCTTGCCGGGTATTTTTATTGGGCCTGTGATTGCTTCGTTGTTTATTTCATTGTGGGAAATGTACGGCATCGAGTTTGCCGAATTTTTACCAGCGGTGCATTCCATAGAAGACGATTCAGTGCCCACTGTTGATAACGCTGAATCTCAATAAAGATCGGACTGAGCACCCGTGAAAACTATCGCGTTCATTGATCCAGGACCGCAACTGGTGCAATTTCTGGTCGCAGTGGCGGCGCAATTAACGCCAGAATATCGCGCATTGTTTTTTTCGCGTCATCCTAAAAGCCGCAGCCTGCTGCGACAATTAAACATTCCAGTTGTTCCGCAATCTGCTTTCATTGCGCCTTTTCAAAAAAAAGCACCGCTTTTCAAAAAGTCCCCGCGTGTCAAAAAAGAATTCCACTTTGATTCCGAGTATTTACTCACGCAATTACGCGCCAGCAGTGAACGGGCGCTGGTGCAAACCCGAGCGCCAGCCGTGACGCAATTGGCAAACGCGCTGGCTGACTGTCTCGCCACCGCCCAACCGACAGCTATTTTTCTGTGGAATGGCTCCGGTTTGGCGGCGGCGCTGGCGCAACAGTGGGCACACCAACACAACATCCCGCTGTTATTTGCTGAAAACGGCTATTTGCCGCACACGTTGCAACTCGATCCGATGGGCGTGAATGCTTTTTCATCGCTTAATACTTTGAATTTAACCGACATCGCCGCTCGCACCTATTCCGCTGCGCAAGAACAGGAATTTGCCGCCATGCTGACCGACTATCGCGCCGGTCGCGCTACGCCGGTCGCACCGCCACCGCGCTTGCGTCCGTCGCTGCTGGCGTATCTCCAGCAAGGGTGGCGCGATTGGTGGCAGCGCCCGCGTCGTCGTCGGATCAATCGCCGCATTGGGGACACGCAGCCGCAGGTGCCGGAGCGTTTTGTGCTGTTTCCGCTGCAAGTCGTCGCCGACAGCCAATTGACGCTGCACTCGCCGCTGTACGGCAACCAGCTCGCGGTGGCGATTGCGGAATTCGAAATGGCGCTGCGGGAGGTGGATCCGACGCTGGCGCTGGTGGTCAAGCTGCATCCGGCGGATCGGAAAAAAACCGATTACGACGCGGTGGCGACCGCGCATCCGGCGCTTGTTTGGGTGAGCAGTGGCGATGTGCGTCCGCTGCTGGCGCGAGCGCAAGGCGTGGTGACGATCAATTCGACCGTTGGCGTGGAGGCGCTGCTGTTTGGCAAGCCGGTGGTGACGCTGGGCAACAATTTTTACTGCCGCGAGGAGCTGGTCTATCCGGTGCGCAGTCGCGCCGAGCTGGTGCCGCAGCTCCGGCGGGCGTTGACCCAACCGCCAAACCGCATCTTAATTGGGCAATATCTGCGTTATCTGTATTTCCACGCGCTGGTGCGAGGGCATTGGCGCGATCATGCGCCGGAGTCGGTCGGCGCACTGGCGCAGCGGGTGCGCGATGTGATCGCTGCGGCTGAAACAAGTTGTTAGTTTTTAGTAAGAAACAGCGTTGTGACTGACAACTAAATCAATAGTTTGTATCGCAACCGTGTCATTCCTAAACATTTGATGATTCAGATCACGCTTTTCTAGCAGACAAAAAAACAGCGCGTCGCCGCGCTGTATATTGCTAAAAGTGAATAACGGTTATTTGGCGCGGCGGGAAAAGCCAAAGCCCAATAAACCCAAACCTAATAATGCAAAAGTACCGGGCTCTGGAACGGAGGTGCTCACATTGCTAAATACAAACACATGGTCATTATAATCACCTTGCGCTACGTTAGGCTGATCCTCAAAACCTATCAAGGTTCCAGCCGGAATAATGCCATCACCAGCGAAGCTGGTTGAATAGATGTGATTCAAACCGTCAACATTCATTGACATGTCAGAATACCAACTTCCTACACTATACCAATTGGTATTTAGTCTAAAAACCAGCGTATCTCCAGCAGTGACGTCACCAAAAAGGATGGAATCACCAATAGTGCTGGTCTGGTTGGGTAAACCAGTTGCACCAAGTTGAACTCCGTTCACTAATAGACTAATAGTGCTACTCGCTTGCGCTTCACTAAAATAAAAATAGGCGGAGATAGCGCCAGTAGTGGTTGCTGTGAAGTTGTAATCTACGTTGTTATATGTGCCCGGATTAGGATAGGAAATACTCGCAGCCACGCTACCGCTTGCAACAATACCCGCACAAAGAACTAATGCAGAAAAAATCTTGTTCATGGTCAATACCTTAAATTGGAAAGTGAGTGATACGAGTTATTTCGTACAAAAGCACAAGAGCAATTTGTTTGCCAAAAATAAAATATCTACTTTATCAACTGGTTATGCCGTTTTGCTGGGTGCGTGATATGTCACTGTAAATAATTCCAACACTTGCCTGAAGCAGTTTGCAGTTAAATTCAATATAAACAGTCAGTTATATTAGAAGGCGTTGTAAAGGTTACACGACGCTTCCGTGTACAAAAATTGCGAATTTTTCAGTGCGTTAGCACTATTTTAGTTGTTAAATGAGTGAGTTACGGCACAATAGCGTGTCACGAGTAGCTGTAAAAAAACCTGACACCGCCACGCCATCACCTAAACAATCATCCCGTTACCTGCACCAGCCGCCGCCGAAAAATTACATCGCGCACCGGATGACCGAGCCGCTCGCCGCGTTGCTCAAAGCGCGTCAACGGACGCGACGACGGACGCGGTGCAAAATGCCCCGCGCCAGCCGTGTTTTCAAACCACAACGCCGCTGCATCAAGCGTTTCCAACATCTGCGCCGCATAAGGCTCCCAATCGGTCGCAGCGTGAAAAATACCTCCAGATTCCAGCACTTGCGCCAGCACTGCCACCAACTGCGGGCTGAGAATCCGCCGTTTATGGTGCCGCCGTTTCGGCCACGGATCAGGAAAAAACAGTTGCACCGCCGCCACACTCGCCGGCGCAATGCCTTCACTGAGCACCGCCACCGCGTCGTGGCGCAGCACCCGCAGATTGCGCAAGCCCAACCGCTCAATCTCCAGCAATACATGCCCAATTCCAGGACGATGCACCTCAATTCCCAGCCAATTGCGCTCCGGTGCCGCCGCCGCCATCGCCGCCAGCGACTCGCCGTTCCCAAAACCGATCTCCACCGTCACCGGCTGCGCGTGCTCAAACAGCGTCGTCCAATCCAGCACCTTGCCGGGCGTCCACTCCACGCCAAAGCGCGACCACAGTTCCCGAAAAGCGCGTTCTTGCGCGACGGTCAAGCGCCCTTCCCGCAGCACAAAACTGCGGATCGGACGCGGATGCAACGGAGTGGAATCAGCAGAAGTCACTGGCAGCTCAAGCACTTAAAAAAACAAACCGTCAACTGGCGACGACGCCGAAGCAAAGCGTTTGGCAGGCATCCGTCCGGCTAAATACGCCTCGCGCCCAGCTTCAATCGCTTTGCGCATCGCACTCGCCATCAACACCGGATGTTTTGCTGCCGCAATCGCGGTATTCATCAACACCCCGTCGCAGCCCAATTCCATTGCAATTGCCGCATCCGACGCCGTGCCCACGCCCGCATCAACCAGCACCGGCACCTTGGCATTTTCAACAATGGTGCGGATATTCAACGGGTTACGAATGCCCAGCCCCGACCCAATCGGCGCTGCCAGCGGCATAATCACGATGCAGCCAATCGCCTCCAATTCGCGGGCAATAATCGGATCATCGTTGGTGTAAACCATGATGTTAAACCCATCATTCACCAACACCTCAGCGGCTTTCAGCGTCGCAATCACGTCTGGAAACAACGTCTTCTCATCGCCGAGCACCTCCAGCTTGACGAGGTTGTGCCCATCGAGCAGCTCCCGCGCCAGCCGACACGTGCGAATCGCCGTCTCCGCGTCATAACAGCCCGCCGTGTTCGGCAAAATCGTGTACCGCTCCGGCGGCAGCACGTCGAGAATGTTCGGCTCGCCGGGCGTTTGCCCGATATTGGTACGGCGCACCGCGATGGTGACGATTTCCGCGCCGCTCGCAGCAATCGCCCGCGCCGTCTCGTCCATATCCTTATATTTGCCGGTGCCGACCAACAGCCGCGAATGATAGGTTTTGCCAGCAATCGTCAATAAATCAGTAGTTTGCATCTCAATAGTCATCGCTTAATTCAGTGGTAAAAAAATCTCAGCCGCCGCCAACCGCGTGAATAATCTCCACCCGATCGTCGGGCGCAAGCTGATAGTGAGCAAAGGTGCTGCGTGGCACCAGCTCGGCATTCACTTCGACTGCCAGCCGCTGTCCAGTCAGCGCCAAATGCGCAATAAGATCGGCAAGAAAGCACTGTTCTGCGACCTCAGTTGGAATTCCATTCAGCACAATGTTCATTATTAAATCACGCCGTCAATAACAATTGAAATTAGCGCACATGATTGGCATCTTGTCCGAGCATTTCTGGCGTGACTAATGTGACGCCACCCTCGCTGACATAAAAACCTGCTGCGCGATCCTCATCAGAATCAAAACCAATTTGAGTACCTTCAGCGAGCCGACAATAGCGATCAATAATCGCATTATGCACGATGCAATTGCGCCCAATCACCACATCCGGCAGGATAACTGAATCCGACACGCAGGCAAAAGAATTGACGCGGACATTGGAAAAGAGCAGCGAATGGCGCACGGTAGCACCAGAAATCACGCAGCCACCAGAGACCATTGAATCCACCGCCATTCCCCGTCGATCAATATCATCAAACACAAATTTTGCCGGTGGCAATTGCTCTTGATACGTCCAGATTGGCCAATTCTTATCGTACAAATTGAGCGGTGGCGTGACGCCTATTAATTCCAAATTCGCTTCCCAAAACGCATCCACCGTACCGACATCACGCCAATACGCAGCATCGCCACTGCGCGGATCGCGGAAGGTGTACGCCATCACGCGATGATCTGCCAAAATGCCGGGAATGATGTCTTTGCCGAAATCGTGACTGGAATCTGCAATCGCTGCATCTTTATTCAATTGCGCAAATAAAAATTCACGATTAAACACATAAATTCCCATTGACGCGAGACAGCGATTCGGTTGTCCGGGCAGCGTTTCTGGATCGCTGGGTTTTTCTACAAATCGCTGCACCCGATGCAGCGCATCTACTGCCATCACGCCGAATTCATTAGCGCGTTCAACATCCACTTGAATACAGCCAACCGTCATCTCTGCGCCGCTTTCAACGTGATAAGCGATCATCGCGCCATAGTCCATTTTATAAATGTGATCGCCAGCAAGAATTAACACATATTCGGGGCTGTGATCGCGGATGATGTCTAAATTCTGAAAGACCGCATCGGCAGTGCCGGAATACCACGCCGTTTCTGCAACGCGCTGTTGTGCGGGCCATAATTCCACAAATTCGCCGAATTCACCGCGCAAAAATCCCCATCCTTTTTGAATATGCAGAATGAGTGAATGCGCTTTGTATTGCGTAATGACACCAATTTGGCGAATGCCAGAATTCAAACAATTGGATAACGGAAAATCAACAATGCGAAATTTTCCGCCAAAAGGTACCGCCGGCTTGGCACGCCACGCAGTGAGATGTTTTAACCGCGACCCGCGTCCACCGGCGAGAATTAAGGCGAGGGTATCGCGGGTGAGGCGACTGACAAATCTCGGATGAGAATGGGGCATAGCGTTTCCTGCTCGTTATCGTCGAGTCCGCGTGAGAATGATCGACTTGTCGGATCAATGCTAACATTAAGCCACTTGCAACCCTTGCATCTGTGGATCACAGGTTGCGTCAAATTCGTACAGGTATGAACCCTTATGGCACTCGCTTCCAGCTCTGCATCACGACTCCCAGAACCTCTGTTGCGCATTATCGAGGCGCGTCATTATGACCCATTTGAGGTTTTGGGGCGGCACGTCACCGACAAGCACGCCATCGTGCGTGCCTTTTTGCCGCTGGCGGAAAGCGCCACCCTCGTGGAAGCCAAAGCGCCCTTCACCCGCATCGACGGCACCGATTTTTTCATCTGGGAAGGCGATGCCGCGCTGGTGCCCGCACGGTATCGCATTGCATGGCAAGACGCCGCTGGCAATGAACATTGCACCTATGATCCCTATTGTTTTCCGCTGCAATTAGAAGATTTTGATCTCCATTTATTCGGTGAAGGTCGTCATTGGCACGCCTATCGTTTTCTCGGTTCGCATTTGCGCACAGTCGAAGGAATTACCGGCGTGCAATTCGGCGTTTGGGCACCGAATGCCGAGCGCGTGAGCGTCGTTGGTGATTTTAATAATTGGGATGGACGCGCACATCCAATGCGCGTGCGCGGTGGCGCTGGCGTGTGGGAATTATTCATTCCCGGCTTAGAAACTGGCGGCTTTTATAAATACGAAATTCGGGATCGCGCCACCAACATTCACATTAAAATTGATCCGTATGCGCAGGCATTTCAAGAACGCCCGCAAACTGCCGGCTTAATTTGTCCCGCCACAACCTTTGAATGGACTGATGCGAAATGGCTGCAAGCCCGCGCAGAATCCAATTGGCAACATCAAGCCTTTTCCGTCTATGAAGTGCATCTCGGCTCATGGCAACGCGACGCTGATGGCAACTTTTTGAATTATCGCGTATTGGCAAAACAACTCGGCGATTACGTCACCGAATTGGGCTTCACGCACATTGAACTCTTGCCAATTACCGAGCATCCATTAGACGCTTCTTGGGGCTATCAATGCACCGGTTATTTCGCACCGAGTGCGCGGTTTGGTACTCCTGATGATTTCCGCTTTTTCGTTGATTATCTGCATGAACAAGGAATTGGCGTCTTATTGGATTGGGTGCCCGCGCATTTCCCCAAAGATGCGTATGCGTTAGCGCGGTTTGATGGCACTGCGTTATATGAACATGCCGATCCGCGTATGGGCGAGCACAAAGATTGGGGCACCTTAATTTTTAATTTCGGTCGCAATGAAGTGAAAAACTTCCTGCTGTCTAGCGCCCTGTATTGGCTGGATGAATTCCATTTGGATGGGCTGCGCGTCGATGCAGTGGCGTCCATGTTGTATCTTGATTATTCGCGCAACGCTGGCGAATGGATTCCGAATAAATACGGCGGCAATGAAAATTTAGAAGCGGTCGATTTCATTCGTCAATTAAATATGGTGACGCATGAACAGCACCCCGGTACGCTGATGATTGCTGAAGAATCAACTGCTTGGCCAGCAGTATCGCGCCCCACCTATCTCGGCGGTTTGGGGTTTAGTATGAAATGGAACATGGGCTGGATGCACGATACGTTATCGTATATGCAGAAAGACCCTATTTATCGTCATTTCCACCATGATTTATTAACCTTTGGTTTGCTATACGCCTTCACTGAGAACTTTGTGCTGCCGTTCTCGCATGATGAAGTGGTGCATGGCAAGAAATCCATGCTGGATAAAATGCCCGGCGATGGCTGGCAAAAATTCGCCAGCTTGCGCTTGCTCTATACCGTGATGTTTAGCTATCCCGGCAAAAAACTCCTATTCCAAGGCTGTGAGTTTGGACAGGGTTCTGAATGGGATTTTTCTGCCGCGTTGGATTGGGAGTTATTAGAGCGCCCACAACATCTGGGCTTAAAAACGCTGGTGTCTGATTTGAATCGCTTACATCGGGATTTGCCTGCACTGCATGAATTGGATTTTGATCCCTCTGGATTTGAGTGGATTGATTGCCATGACAGTTCGCAGTCGGTATTGAGTTATATCCGCAAAAATAAGGCTGGTGATGAAATCATTGCCTGTGCGTTTAATTTTACGCCGGTGCCGCGCAATAATTATCGCATTGGCGTTCCTGAACCCGGTTTTTATCGGGAAGCAATGAATTCAGATGCGGAAATCTATGGCGGCAGCAATGTCGGCAATCAAGGTGGCGTCAATTCGGAGCCAATGAGTTGGATGGGGCGTCCGCATTCCATTCCAATTGCACTGCCGCCATTGGGTGGTTTGATTATGGTGTATGCGCCGAATGAAGCGCCGCTGCCCGCTGCTGCCGAGGTTGCGCTTGCTGCGCCAGCAATTGATGAACTGAGCGATGACGACGCTTGAGCGCACGACTTTTGCGCCAACTGAGGCGCTGTACCTGAGTTTGAATCAGGAAGCAGCGCCGCTGGCGTGGTGCGAGTTGCAACGGTTTTTTGCGCAAGGGCGGGTGCTGTGGGTCAGCGAAACGCTTGATTTTATTGCAGTTGCCGCGTTGATCGCGCAGGACGATGTCGCACAGATCGCAGCCCTGACTGCCAACGGAACGCTGGTGCCAGTGTCCGATCAGCAGGCGCGGCAATGGTTGGCGACCGAGGCGCAACTGTGGACGGTGGTCGTTAAGCCTTGGATTTTAGTGCAGGAAATATCTTTGCAATCAGTGAGATAAGGAGAATAACCGATGACGCTCTTTATTATCGGAGTGCTGTTGTTGCTGGGAACCCACAGTGTGACCATCGTTGCCCCGCAGTTGCGCCCGGCGGCAGTGGCGCGACTCGGCGTGCTCGGCTGGCAGGCGCTCTACAGCCTGCTATCACTGCTCGGATTCGGTCTACTGGTGTGGGGTTACGCCGCCGTGCATCCGACCTCGCCGGTGCTGTACACGCCGCCCGCGTGGACGAAACATCTGGCGCTGCTGTTGATGCTGCCGGTATTTCCTTTGTTATTAGCGACTTATCTGCCGGGGCGCATTCAAATCGCCGTCAAGCATCCGATGTTGTTGGCGGTCAAAATTTGGGCGGTGACGCACCTATTGGTGAACGGCACGCTGGTCGATGGGATGTTGTTTGGTTCATTTTTGGTGTGGGCAATCGCAGATCGGATCGCGCTCAAGCGCCACGCCGGGCCGCCAGTGCAAGGTGCGCCGCCTCATGCTTGGAATGATGCGCTGGCTATCGGCGGCGGGATTGGCGCTTACCTGTTGTTTTTATTCTGGTTACATCACGCGCTGATCGGCGTGGCGATTTTGCCTTAAATGTTGCGCGTTCTGATTCAAACTGAACCGCTCGCCATCGCCGCTGAACAGGAACGGCTGTGGCGCGGGCACTCTGGCATCGGTGCCGTCGTGACGTTCATCGGCTTGGTGCGGGATTTCAGCGCCGACGCGGTGGTGACGCAGCTCACCTTGGAACACTATCCGGGGATGGCGCAGCGGGTGCTGGACACGCTGGCGGCGACCGCTACTGCTCGCTGGAATTGTCAACAACTCACGCTCATTCACCGCGTTGGTACCTTTGCCGTGAATGAACCGATTGTGTTGATTGGTATAGCAAGTGCGCATCGCGGCGACGCATTTCGTGCCTGTGAATTCCTGATTGACGAATTAAAAGCTCAAGCGCCCTTGTGGAAACAAGAGCACACCACAACTGGTGCGCATTGGGTCACACCTGCTATTCATCATGCCGCAGCATATCCGGTTGACGCGCAACTATGATGTGCTGATTGATTCAATTAACGCCTGTGTTGTTTATTCCATTCTGCGCATCAACATTCATCTGCATAAACGCTCATTTCTGGTCAATATCGCATCGCACCAGAGCGGCGCAGTGACGGTCGGAGGCTGACCGTAATTTCATTCGGAGCAATCAATGTTTCATCCCGATCCCGATACTATGAGCGAGTTCGATTTGGTGATCGTCCTTGCGGTGCAACGCATTCTCGAAGTCACCGAGCCACAGGACTTTTTGCGCTGGGTACGCGACACCGTTCCCGAAGTGGTGGAGTTTCCCGACCACATGGACGCGCTTGATATTCGGCGGATGGCGACCGTGCTGGGCATCGCCGTGTGGAACGCGACACCGTTGCCGAAATACGGGTTTACGCTGCGTCCCCTCACGCCGCCTGCGCTGCAAGGACGTTGCCACTGCGGGTCGGGATTACGTTACCGCGACTGTTGCGCCAACATCACCAACCTGCCGGAAATGTCCACCGAGGCAATTTGGGGAATCCTGCTCCATGAATTGTCGGATGCGCAGGTGCGCGACGCGCTGGAGCGCAAGGCCGTGCCGCAGCATTTGCTGGCGATGGTGGCAGAACGCTGGTTAGAAGAGCGTCCGCGGCGGGTGTTGACCTTGTTAGAACCGCTGTTTGCGGGCGCACTGGCGGAGTTGGACGGGCGTTATGAGCTGGCGTTTGATATGTTGTGTACCGTCTACGATCTGCTTGATTATCCTCGCAAAAAAGACACCTTGATTCAGCGCATCTGCGCGGAAGGCAGTCGGGAATTGCAGGCGGTGGCATGGCAACAACGCTGCACGATGTTGGCTGATGACCGCGAGTTCGCGCAGGCTGAAGAGGCGTTTGCGATGGCGCTGCGGTGCGATCCTGAAAATACCAACTCGGCGCTGTTAGAAATCACCTTGCTCACCAGTCAACACAAGCTCGCCGTCGCGCAGGAGCGGGCGCAGTTTTGGTTACATCGGCTGCGCCGCGCTGGCTACGATGAGGGGTTGTTGCTGGAGTTTTTGCGCTTGGCAGTCACCGATCCCCAAGCGGCGTTGTTGCGCAGCACGGCGGAGATGGCGGGGCTGCCGGAGTTGACGGCGCTGCGCGATTGGCTGCGTCGACAGTGTCAGCGTCCGGTGCCGGTCTATCAGGCGCAACGGCTCTCGCTGCGACGGGAGCGGGGAAGTGCATCTAAAAGTAAGCACTTCGCACATAAAATGATGCCGCCGTTAGCGATTGCGGCGCTGGAAATGCAATGGCATGAGGTGCTGCCGGTTGGTAAGCCCGTCTCCACGCAGATGGTGCTCAGTGATGAAGATGAAGAGCTGCTGTGGATGCAGATCGACTGGCTGGACATGTTGCTGCAAGAGCCGCTGTTAGCGGACAGCTTGGAAGTGCTGGATGACGTTGCGACCGCAGTGGAGGCATATCCCAACGCGGAAGTGCCTTGGGTGGAAACGGTGTTGCTGTGGCCAATTCTGGAACGGGCGTGGGCGATCATCCTGCGGATGTCGCCGCCGACGGATCAACGCGAATTCCCGTGGCTGGTGGAAGCCAATCGCCCGGCGTTGCGGCTGTTATTTCGCCGCCATGAATTCCAAATTAATCACGATGACGCACCAGGCGCTATCCAAACTTTGGAAACGATGCTGCGCTTAAATGCGCACGATAATCACGGAGCGCGGGCGGAATTGATGAATTTGTATCTGCGCTGCGGACAGGATGCGCAAGCAGCGGCGTTGGCGCAGCGTTATCCCGATGATTTGTTCCCGCAGGTGCTTTACGGCGAGGTGCTGGCGCTGTATCGGCTGGGGCAAAAAGCGCAGGCGCAGGCGATGTTGACGAGCGCGGTGCAGCAATTGCCGCGAGTGCCGACGTATTTAACCCGCAAGCGCATCAAACAGCCGACGCTTGATCCGTTTGGCGTCAGCGTGGGCGGCGATGATCAAGCGTGGTTATATCGTGAGGAAATGCTGGAGGTATGGGCGGCAGAACCCGGCGTGTTGGATTGGTTAAAACGCTTCACTGCTTAACGATTTTTTCAGTTTTTCAGTTGTCAGTGATAAAGCTGTTTTTTAATGACATCCGACAAGGTTTTTCAACTGTTATTGAATTGGTCACAACGCTGTTTTTTACTGACAACTGAAAACCGACAACTTTTTTAACCGCGCCCCTCCTTCATTTTTTAATAGCAGGACACCTTGCCGCTGTGGAACCGCGTTTTATTCATCTGCATCTTCATTCCGAATACGCGCTAGTAGACAGCGTGATCCGGCTCAAATCGCTGGTAAAAGCGGTTGCAGCGGCAGGAATGCCCGCCGTTGCCGTCACCGATCCGGTTAATTTATTTGGGCTGGTGCGGTTTTATAAAGCAGCACTCAGCGCCGGCATCAAACCCATCGCTGGCGCGGATGTGTGGCTGCGCAATCCCGACGATCTCAAACAACCGCATCGCCTCGTATTGCTGGTGCAGGATCAACGCGGTTACGGCAATCTTACGCGCTTGATTTCACGCGCTTATTTAGAAGGACAACACCAAGGCAGCCCGCTGCCGCAGGTTGAATGGACGTGGCTGGAAGCGGCGGCTGACGGGTTGATCGCGCTCTCCGGTGGCGCGGGCGGCGATGTTGCGCAGGCGCTACGCAATGGTCGCCCCGAAGTGGCCGAACGTTTACTTGACCGTTGGCTGGCGCTGTTTGGCGACCGCTATTACTTGGAATTGATCCGCACCGGACGTGACGCGGAAGAGACAGTAGTGGAGTTGAGTGTGGCGCTGGCGCAACGGCGCGGCGTGCCGGTGGTCGCCACGAATGACGTGCGCTTTCTCGCAGGGAGTGATTTTGACGCCCACGAAGCGCGAGTGTGTATTCACGACGGCGCAACCTTGAATGACGCCCGCCGCCCGCATCTTTACAGCACCGAGCAATACCTGCGCACCCCGGCGGAAATGTGCGCACTCTTTGCCGATTTACCCGAAGCACTTGAAAATTCAGTTGAAATTGCCAAACGTTGTAATTTAGAACTCCAGCTCGGCAAGAATTATTTACCGGATTTTCCGGTACCAACGGGAATGACGGTCAATACGTTTTTTAGTGAACAAGCGCAATTAGGATTAGAACAACGGCTCGCGCAAATTCTAAATGCCGCTGCGCCCGAATTCAGCGCCCAACGCCAACAGTATGATGAACGCTTGGCATTAGAATTAACGGTCATTATTCAAATGGGTTTCCCCGGCTACTTTTTAATTGTTGCCGATTTCATTCAATGGGCAAAAGATCACGACATTCCCGTCGGGCCCGGACGCGGTTCAGGTGCCGGTTCATTAGTGGCGTATGCGCTCAAAATTACCGATCTTGATCCGATTGAACATGAATTGTTGTTTGAACGCTTTTTGAATCCTGAACGGGTGTCCATGCCCGATTTTGATATTGATTTTTGCATGGAAGGACGCGACCGCGTTATTGAATACGTCGCCATGAAATATGGACGTGATGCCGTCTCGCAGATCATTACTTTTGGCACAATGGCCGCAAAAGCAGTGGTGCGTGATGTTGGGCGCGTGATGGGACATCCGTATGGCTTTGTTGATCGCATTGCCAAAATGGTGCCTTTTGAATTAGGCATGACTTTAGAAAAAGCACTTGCTGAAGGTGATCTGAAACAAGCCTATCAAAACGATGAAGAAGTGCGCACATTGCTTGATTTAGCGCGGCAATTGGAAGGATTAGCTCGCAATGCTGGCAAACACGCGGGCGGAGTCGTAATAGCGCCTACGCAATTAACTGATTTTGCCCCGCTGTATTGCGAACCGGGCGGCATCAATTTAGTCACACAATTTGATAAAGATGATGTCGAAAAAGTCGGCTTGGTGAAGTTTGACTTTTTAGGTTTGCGCACCTTGACCATTATTAAATGGGCGTTAGACACGATTAACCATCGCCGCGCCGCAGTTGGCGAGCCATTGCTTGCTATTGAACACATTGATGCCCACGATCACAACGCCTTTGATTTATTAAAACAATGCAAAACAACTGCCGTATTTCAGCTTGAATCACGCGGCATGAAAGAACTGATTAAAAAGTTACAACCAGATTGCTTTAATGACATCACCGCATTAGTGGCATTATTTCGTCCTGGCCCGCTGCAATCGGGAATGGTAGATGATTTTATTAACCGTAAACATGGTCGCGCTGCGGTTGCGTATCCGCATCCTGATTTAGAGCCGGTCTTAAAACCCACTTATGGCATCATTTTATATCAAGAACAGGTGATGCAAATTGCGCAGGTATTAGCGGGTTATTCATTAGGCAGCGCCGATATTTTGCGCCGCGCAATGGGTAAAAAGAAACAATCCGAAATGGATCAGCAGCGGGCTATTTTTGAAAAAGGCGCGGTCGCACGCGGCATTGAGCGCAGCGTTGCCAGTTATATTTTTGATTTAATGGATAAGTTTGCCGGTTACGGGTTTAATAGAAGCCACTCGGCGGCGTATGCGCTGGTCAGTTATCAAACACTGTGGTTAAAAACCTATTATCCCGCTGCATTTATGGCAGCCGTTTTATCAGCGGATATGGATCACACTGATAAAATTGTGACGCTGATTGATGAATGTCGCACGATGGACTTAACGATTGAACCACCCAAAATCAACTGTTCTGCATATCGGTTTACAATTGCGGATGAACGCACCATCATTTATGGCATGGGTGCTATTAAAGGTGCCGGTAAAAGTGCGATTGATGCCATCATTGACGTGCGCGAAGCTGGCGGTGCCTTTTCTGATTTATGGGATTTTTGCGGACGCATTGATCTGCATAAAGTGAATCGGCGCGTATTAGAGGCGCTTATTCGCGCCGGGGCGCTAGATGAATTCAATGCGAATCGGGCGTTGTTAATGGCGCAGTTGCCTTTTGCCTTAAAAGCGGCGGAACAGCGTCAAGCCACTAAAACGGCGGGGCAAGTAGATTTATTTGGTACTCAAGAAACGACCGTCACCATTGCGCCTGAATTGCAATTGATCACGGAACAGGATGTCAATTGGGATGATGAACAACGCTTGCTGGGTGAAAAAGAAACCTTGGGGCTTTATCTCACTGGTCATCCCATTGATCGCTACAAAACGGAATTAAAAGCGATGCGCTGCACCCGCATTGCGCGGTTATTAGAATCAGATCAAGAGCTGGGACGACGTGATCGTCGTGACCGTGAAAAATACACGGTGATTGGCATTGTGAATACGGCGCGACACACTAAAACTGGACGTGGTTTTATGGGATCGGTGGTGCTGGATGATGGCAGCGGTCAAGTTGAAATCACGGTATTTTCTGAACTGTATGAAAAAAAGCGTCATTTACTGATTCCCGATCAATTGTTGCGCATTGAAGGAACGTTACATTTTGATGAATTTAGAGATGCGTTTTCACTCCGCGCTGAGGATATTCAACCCTTTGAAGATGCGCGGTTAGTAGAAGCAGAGTATTTATTGTTGATATTAGATATGTCACATCCCGCTGCTTATGCAGAAGGTATAACGCAAGTGCAGAATTTACATCAGACGTTAATGGCATTGCAGGCAAAAACTGGTTTACCAATTCGGTTGCGTTATCGGCGACCGGGGGCAGTCGGTGAGTTAATCTGTGGATCACAGTGGCGGCTGTATCCAGCAGATGCTGCATTAAAAAAATTGCGGCAAATGTTTGGTGCCAGCGCCGTGAAACTCTTTTATAAAAACGGCGCAGTTGTTTGAATCTGTATTTAATTGTACAGGCAAGCAGAACTATTCACTGCCAGCCGCAGAAGAGCTGGACGAGTGAGCGCAGAGCAACGTTTGATGGCGATTGCTGAACGCAGCGGCAGTGGCGGGCGCTCACCCAACCGGCGGCGCTGAATCATTGCAATAAAATTGAATTGAATTACCAAAAAGATTACAGTGACTTAGTTGTTTTTTATCTCAGTACGATTGCGCATTTACCGCTTTGGCGGCAGCGCACCCAACGACCTTAACGCAGCGAATTTAGTTATGACGACAGTTTTTAGAGGGCAACGACTGCATTTGTCGTTGGTATTTACCGTTTTAATGAGTGCTGCGCTGCTGCCGCTGGAGGTGGCGAGTCGGGAATTGCCTGATTTTACGGCGCTGGTGCGCGAGCAGGGCACGGCAGTGGTCAATATCAGCTCGAAACAGGCGGCGGTGCGTCCGCCGGTGCAACGTCCTGAATTGCCAGAATTACCACCGGGCAGCCCGTTGCAGGATTTTTTTCAACGCTTTTTTGGGGAAGAAACGGAAGAAGCGCCGGATGATTTGGCGCAATCGCGCTCGCTGGGTTCTGGCTTCATTATTTCGGCGGACGGTTATGTGTTGACGAATTCGCATGTCGTTGATAGTGCAGAAGAAATTGTGGTGCGCACCAGTGACCGCCGCGAGTTCGTCGCCACCTTGATCGGCACCGATAAACGCAGCGACATCGCCTTGCTCAAGGTCGCCGGCGAAGGCTTGCCAGCGGTGCGCATCGGCACCTCAAAAACGCTGCAAGTGGGCGAGTGGGTGTTGGCGATTGGCTCGCCGTTTGGGTTTGATTCCTCAGCAACGGCCGGCATCGTCAGCGCGTTGGGGCGCAGCTTGCCGACGGAAAATTATGTGCCGTTTATTCAAACCGATGTGGCAATTAACCCCGGCAATTCCGGTGGTCCACTATTCAATTTAGATGGAACGGTAATTGGTGTGAATAGCCAAATTTATAGCCGCACCGGTGGTTTTATGGGACTGTCATTTGCAATTCCGATTGACGTGGTAATGGATGTCGTCAACCAATTAAAAACGAAAGGAAAAGTCAGTCGTGGTTGGCTGGGCGTTTTAATTCAAGACGTGACCCGCGAGCTGGCAGAAACCTTTGGACTGGCGCAACCGCGTGGCGCGTTAGTCGCGCAGGTATTGCCTAATAGCCCGGCGCTGACCGCCGAATTGCGCCCCGGTGACGTGATTCTGCGTTTTAATGGCGAAGAGGTTTTAACATCAAGTGCCTTGCCGCCGTTAGTCGGTGCGACGCCTGTTGGTAAAGCCGTCAAAGTAGAAGTTTTACGCCAAAGTAAAGTGCAATTATTAACGGTGACAATTGAAGAATTGCCCGAAGAAAACACGGCGACTGAAGAAGAAACAACTCCGCCTGCGCCAACCAATCGTTTAGGTTTAGTGGTGCGCGATCTCAGCGCCGAACAACGCAAATTACTTGGCACTGATAATGAAGGCGTTTGGATTGAACATCTTGATGTTGGCGCGGCTGAACAAGCCGGTTTACGCGCAGGTGATTTAATTCTCATGTTTAACAATCAACGCATTACCGATGTTGCCACGTTTAATCGGATTTTAGAATCACTTGCGCCCGGACGTCCGGTTTCTGCATTGATTCAACGGGCGGATAGCCGCATGTTTTACGCCATTCAGATGCCAAAATAATGACTGAGATTAGCCACATTCGTAACTTTTCGATCATTGCCCATATTGATCACGGCAAATCGACGATTGCCGACCGTTTTATTCAAATCAGCGGCGCATTAAGCGAGCGCGAGATGTCAAGCCAAGTGCTCGATTCAATGGACATTGAACGCGAGCGCGGCATTACCATTAAAGCGCAAAGCGTAACGCTGGATTATCGCGCTCGTGATGGTCAGATTTATCAATTAAATTTCATTGATACGCCGGGGCATGTGGACTTTTCTTATGAAGTCTCGCGTTCACTAGCGGCTTGTGAAGGTGCGTTATTGGTAGTTGATGCTGCGCAAGGTGTTGAAGCGCAAAGCGTGGCGAATTGCTACACCGCAATTGAACAAGGATTAGAAGTGCTGCCGGTCTTAAATAAAATTGACCTGCCTTCTGCCGAACCAGAGCGCGTGATTAAAGAGATTGAAGAAATCATTGGTTTAGATGCGCATGATGCGCTGCGCGTGAGTGCTAAAACAGGAGAAGGAATTCCCGATTTATTAGAAGCACTGGTGGCACATATTCCAGCGCCACAAGGTGATCCCGCAGCGCCATTGCAGGCGCTCATTATTGATTCCTGGTTTGATTCTTACGTTGGCGTCGTGTCTTTAGTGCGCGTGATGAATGGCGAAATGCGCAAGCGCGATAAAGTGCTCATTATGTCCACCGGGCGCACCCAACAAATTGATGCCGTTGGTGTATTTACTCCGAAAAAAACTGAGCGCGACGTATTACGCGCCGGTGAAGTTGGCTATATGGTTGCGGGTATTAAAGAGATTGATGGTGCGCCAGTAGGCGATACCATTACGCGCCCCGATCAACCTGCCGCAAAATTGCCGGGATTTAAAGAAATGCGCCCGCGTGTATTTGCCGGTTTGTATACGGTGATTACCGATGATTATGAAGATTTGCGCGAAGCACTGGGCAAATTGCGCTTAAATGATGCGGCGCTGCATTATGAGCCAGAAGTCTCACAAGCATTAGGGTTTGGATTTCGTTGTGGCTTTCTCGGAATGCTGCACATGGAGATCATTCAAGAACGCTTAGAGCGTGAATATGACCTCGATTTAATTACCACCGCACCCACCGTAGTGTATGAAGTGGTGCGCACTGATGGCGAAGTGATTAAAATTGATAATCCGGCAAATTTACCGGAGCCGGGGCAATTCAAAGAAGTGCGGGAACCGATTATCGAAGCGCACATTTTAGTGCCGCAAGATTATCTGGGAGCTGTGATTAACCTGTGCATTGAAAAGCGCGGCGTGCAAAAACAACTGCATTACGTTGGCGGGCAAGTGCAAGCCAGCTATGAATTGCCTCTGAGTGAAGTGGTATTGGATTTCTTTGATCGCTTGAAATCTTGCAGTCGCGGATTTGCTTCTTTTGAATACGAGTTTAAGCGGTTTCAAGCGGCTGATTTAGTGAAACTGGATGTCTTGATTAACGGCGACAAAATTGATTCCTTGTCATCCATTGTACATCGGGCATTGTCACAAAATCGCGGGCGCGATATTACTGAACGCATGAAAGATTTGATTCCGCGACAAATGTTTGAGGTTGCGATTCAAGCGGCTATTGGCGCTAAAATTATTGCGCGTACAACGGTTAAACCTTTGCGTAAAAACGTCACCGCAAAATGCTATGGTGGTGATGCAACGCGCAAGAGAAAGTTGTTAGAAAAACAGAAAGAAGGCAAAAAACGCATGAAGCTCGTTGGCAAGGTAGAGATTCCTCAAGAAGCGTTTTTGGCGGTCTTGCAAGTCAATAAAGACAACTAACATTAGTTGCTGCTGTGTTTAACAACTTCATCGCACAAGGATTCAATAATGACTTTTGATTTCCCAGCCTTTCTTGTTTTAGGATCGGTAGTGACTGGCAGCATTTGGTTGATTGATGCACTGATGTTTGCACCGCGTCGTCGTCGTATTTACGAAGCGATGTTGCTTAAAAATCCTGCTGAAATCTCACCGCAAAATGTCCCGCAGGAATCAGCGTTAGTTGAATACGCACGCTCGTTTTTCCCCGTTATTTTTGCGGTATTGATTCTGCGCTCGTTTTTAGCTGAACCCTTTCGCATTCCCTCGAATTCAATGATGCCAACTTTATTGACGGGAGATTTTATTCTCGTTAATAAATTTGCCTATGGGCTGCGCCTGCCGGTACTGAATCGCAAAGTGGTAGAAATTGGTGATCCACAACGCGGCGACGTGGTGGTATTTAAATACCCACTCAATCCCACCGTTGATTATATTAAACGGGTCGTGGGATTGCCGGGTGACGACATTCATTATCGCAATAAAACGATCTATGTGAATGGCGAACCGGTGGTGCAATTGCCGGTAGGTGCTTTTACTGGCGAAGGTTCGGGCAGTGAAATGACCGGAGCGCGGGAAGCAGTTGAAAAGCTCGGTATGATTGAACATCGCATCCTGACACGTCCTGAAGAACCAAACTTTGCGTTAGGTTGTCAAAAACTCGCATTAGGGCCAGTCATGGTACCGCCCGGGCATTATTTTATGATGGGAGATAATCGTGATAACAGCAATGACAGTCGTTGTTGGGGATTTGTCCCCGAAACAAATTTAGTCGGTAAAGCCTTTGCAATTTGGATGCATTGGGATTCTGAACGGGCGGGGCGGATTGCGTGGTCGCGGCTTGGGCACGGAATTGATTAAATAACCATCGTTTTAGGAGCACAATATAATGCGCACACAATTAAAAGTAGCAACGCATCAACGCGGCATTGGTATGCTGGCAGTGTTATTCACCATTGGTCTACTGGCATTTTTTATGACAGTATTGTTGAAATTGGGACCCGTGTATTCTGAATTTTGGACGATTCGATCAATTATGGTTGACATATCCGAACAGACCGCCACAATTCAAGGTGGAGCGCGGGGGATTTTAGATGCAATTGGCAAACGAATGGAAGTGAATGATGTTAAGGCAGTAACAACCAGTGATTTTGAAGTGAATAAGCAAGATCAAGAGTCTTTTCAGGTTGTGCTGCATTATGAACAGCGCGTGCATCTCTTTTTCAATGTTGATGCGGTTGCTACCTTTGATTATCAAGTCAATATCAAAACGCAATCGCCTTAAAAATGCTGGTAACAACACAATGGTATTAGTAGGACAACACCAGTGAATGCCGAGCTGCGACGTTTGGAGCAGAATTTGGGTTATGTATTCGATGCTCCTGAATTACTTGAGCAAAGTTTAACCCATCGCAGTGCGGGAGCAGTGAATAATGAACGGCTGGAATTTCTTGGCGATGCGTTGATTGGGTTGCTCATTGCAGAAGTGTTATGGGAGTATTTCCCCGATGCAGATGAAGGAACCCTCAGCCGAATGCGGGCTTCATTAGTAAAACGTGAAACTTTGGCGGCATTGGCACGCGAATTAAATCTTGGTGATTATTTGCGTTTAGGAGCTGGAGAATTGCGTACTGGTGGCTATGCGCGTGATTCAATTTTAGCCGATGGTTTAGAGGCGGTATTAGCGGCAGTGTATCTTGATGCTGGATTTGAAGCGGCGCGAGCTGTCGTTTTAACACTATTCGCAGAACGGTTAGAAGCAACGAGTACTACTCATTCAGGCAAAGACCCCAAAACGCGGCTGCAAGAATTATTACAAGCGCACAAACGTCCGCTGCCTGAGTATAGCGTTACGGCAATTGATGGTAGCCAACACAATCAACGTTTTATTGTGCGCTGTCAGCTCGTAGATATGCAATTTCATACCTTCGGTGATGGTAGTAGTCGCCGCCGGGCCGAACAATCCGCTGCAGCAGCAATGTTGGAACATCTCATATGACGCTTAATCAAGAATCCCATGCTGTGCGTTGCGGTTACGTTGCGATTATTGGCCGCCCAAATGTTGGTAAATCAACATTATTAAATCGTATTCTTGGTCAAAAATTAGCAATTACGTCTCACAAAGCACAAACAACACGTCATTCTATTTTGGGAATTAAAACCCGTGCTGAAGGGCAGATATTGTTTGTGGATACTCCCGGGATTCACCAACGCGGCAGCAATGCCCTCAATCGGTATTTGAATCGCGCGGCATTGACCGCATTAACAGGTACCGATCTCGCACTATTTGTAGTTGAGGCTTTGCGCTGGACTGCTGAAGACGCTAAAGCATTGGCAGCAATTGCCGCAGCAGCTGTGCCAGTCATTGCTGTTGTTAATAAAGTGGATCGCTTATCAAATAAACAAGCATTATTGCCATATCTACGCATGTTGGCACAACGTCACGAATTTTTGGCGCTCATTCCTGTGTCAGCAACTAATGGAGATCAAATTGAAACGTTAGAACAGACAATCGTCACTGCATTACCAGAAAGTGAATTTTTATTTGCTGAAGATCAATTGACTGACCGTTCTGAACGTTTTTTTGCTACAGAACTAATCCGTGAACAATTGATGCAGCGGTATGGCGAAGAATTGCCTTATTGTACTTCAGTTGCCATTGAACGCTTTGAACAAGAAAATGGACGTTATCAAATTCATGCGTTAATTTGGGTGGAGCGTCCTAATCAAAAAGCGATCATTATTGGCAAGCAAGGTGAAGCATTAAAAGCAACCGCTAGTCAAGCGCGATTAGAAATGCAAAAATTATTTGCTTGTCCAGTGCATTTAGAAGTATGGGTTAAAGTTAAAAAAAGCTGGTCAAGCGATGAAGCTGCTTTAGCAAATCTTGGTTATCAAGAATAATAATATTTGAATACGGAAGTGTATGATGTCAATAAATGATTCTTCTCACGCTATTCTGCTCGGAGTGAATATCGACCATGTTGCAACCCTTCGCCAAGCGCGAGGTACCCGCTATCCAGAACCAATTCAAGCCGCGTTAGTGGCAGAACAGGCAGGGGCGGACGCAATTACCTTGCATTTGCGTGAAGACCGTCGCCACATTCAAGAGCGCGATGTGTTGTTATTACGCGACATTTTGCACACGCGGATGAATTTGGAGATGGCGGCAACGGTCGAAATGGGCGCACTGGCGGCGCGGATTAAACCTGCTGATGTCTGTTTGGTGCCGGAGCGGAGGGAGGAATTAACCACTGAAGGCGGATTAGATGTCGCTGGTAATCAAGCCTATCTCACTGATTTTTGTACACAATTAGCAGAGGATGGCGTCCGCGTGTCATTGTTTATTGATGCAGACCCTCATCAAATTGATGCCGCTTGCGCGGTTGGGGCACCGGTTATTGAAATTCACACTGGGCATTATGCGGATGCGCCACTTCCCGCCCGCGCCGCAGCGTTGTCTCATATTCGCAACGCCATTACGCATGGTTTGGCGCTGGGATTACAAGTTAATGCCGGTCACGGTCTGGATTATCATAATGTCAGTGCAATTGCTGCATTATCTGGTTTGCGCGAATTGAATATCGGTCATGCCATTATTGCGCGAGCCATTTTTGTGGGTTTAGCACCAGCAGTGCAAGAGATGAAACGTTTAATCAGTTTGCGCTAACTGCTAATTAAAAAGTATAACCATCATGCTGCTATCCTTGCCCACTTGGTTTATTCATATCGCCACAGTTGGAGAATGGTTGGTGGCGATGTTTTTATTCTGGCAGTATGGTCGTTTAATTCAAAATCGTAAACTGCAATTTTTTGCATTGAGTATGACGCCACATTTATGTGCTGGCATATTTATTCTGCTGTTTCATTCCAGTAACGATACCCATGTTCTATATTTAACGGTTGCCAGTTTTTTAACTTTTACTGGCAGCCTGTTATTATTGACAGCCGCATTAACCTTACTGCTTAACCAATACTGGCGTTGGTCTGGTTTAGTAATAGGAAGCGGCTTGATATGGATACTGATGCAGTGGTCACTATTCGGAGAAAACAGCGCCTTATTTTTGCGTGCGGCTAACCTGTATCACATATCATTTTTATTAGTTCTACTCGCTGTTTATCGTCGCCAACCAACGCTTTTTTCACCACTCATCATTAGCGGTTTTTGGTTGTTGCTAGTTTTCGTAGCCGTCACACTCCTCAGCACTCAAATTGCGGTAACGCAACAAGGCTTACCGAGTCTTTCCCACCACGATCTTTTGCATGGTTTAAGTGAAAGTGTTTTATCAGTGAGTAATTTACTGATTGCCATTGGCGTATCACAACGCATTGCCTATTGGCGCTCTAACGCTATCTAAATCATGTTATGGCGCTCTATAATTCAGCGCGGCGCTTATAGTTAATGACCATACTATCTACAACTGCTCTGCAATCCCATTTAACGTGGCGGGCACTACGCTGGTTATTTCTTTTTCGGTGCCTTATTTTGCTTGGTTTAACTTGGGTTTTTTCAGCAACACTATTCGCGCCAACGATTGACAGCCGGTTTATTTGGTTAATCATTAGCAGTTATAGTGTGTTAATGCTTTTGGGTGGCTTAACGCTTGTAACCTGTTGGCCACTTCCCGCTCAACAAGTACAAATTTCTATTTTTATTGATATTATTGCCTACACACTATTGATGCACCTTGCAGGTGGAATTGGTAGTGGTTTGGGAGTATTACTTGCGGTGGCGGTAGCGGCTGCCGCATTGATGATGGAAGGACGGCTATCGTTGTTATTTGCCGCAATTGCTTCGTTAGCTGTTATTGCCCAGCAAGGCTACTCTGCATTACTTAGTATTCAATCTACCGTGAGCTTTACTCAGGCAGGGTTATTGGGACTACTCTTTTTTACAGTTGCAATGATGTCGCATGTTCTCTATCGACGTATTCAATCCGCAGAAGCACTTGCCGCTCGCCGCAAAGTTGATATTGATGATTTATCTAAGTTGAACGATTTTATTATTCACAGCATCAACACTGGCATTTTAGTGGTAGATGGTGAACAGCGATTACGGTTATTTAATCGAGCAGCACTGGCACTATTTACTGCAAAACGCTTGCGCATTGGTGCCCCGCTGGCAAGTTTATCGCGGGAACTCAGCCAATGGTTACAAGAAACATTTATTAAAAACCCAAAAGAACAGGGTTTATCAATACAAGCAACCCAAAATCTCCAGCTTTATCATTCACCACCTGAAGAAAAGGTGGTGCTGTTGAATAATTCTGAAATTCGGGTTTCATTGAAATTACTAGGGGCTGATTATACCAGTGGTATTATTTTATATTTACGCGATAATCAAGAAGCAATGAATGAAGCACAACAAATTAAGTTAGCAGCATTGGGTACACTGACTGCGAGTATTGCTCATAATATCCGCAATCCACTTAGTGCCATGATTCATGCCGGCGAATTGCTTTCTGAAAGTACAGCATTGCATGATGATGATCTTCACTTGCTTGATATTATGCGTCGTAATGGGGCACGAATTGAAGAAACTGTGCAGAGTGTGTTGCAACTATCACGTCGTAATCAGCATCAACCAACCTACATTATGCTTTTAACTTGGCTGGAAGACTTTATTGGTGACTTTCGTGAACAGCATCACTTAAGTGCCAAACAACTTCAATTATTTGTTCCAATTACACCAACGACTATCGAAGTAGATCCGCGTCATTTACATCAAATTTTTGCTAATTTATGTGAAAATGCGTTGATACATGGCTGTATTGATACGGAATCAGCTCACATTGTGGTGCAAGTACACGACGCTATTGCTCCGTGTTCAATTCAAGTAGATATTTCTGACAATGGCCCGGGGATTCCTCCCAATAATGTAGATGATATTTTTAATCCTTTTTATACCACAAAGAGCAACGGCACCGGGTTGGGATTGTATATTGCGCGAGAACTGGCTGATACCAATGGTATTCGTTTGAGTTATACGCCATTAACGCCACATGGTAGTTGTTTTTGTTTGAACTTTAGAACTATCTAATTATTAAATACTACAATCGTTTTGCCTTTAACATTCACAAAACCCTGCTGTTCTAATGTCTTCAAAACCCTGCCAGCCATTTCCCGCGAACAACCCACAATTCTACCAAGCTCCTGCCGGGTAACCCGAATTTGCATTCCTTCAGGATGGGTCATTGCATCTGGCTGTTTACACAAATCAAATAATGTTCCCATAATGCGGTTTGTTACATCAAGAAATGCAAGATCACCAACTTTGCGACTGGTAGTGCGTAACCGTATTGAAAGTTGCAAACCAATGCTATACAGAAAATCTTTTGCTACGCTCTTTAATTCGTTATTTAATAATCGTTCAAGGCGTTGATAAGTAATCTCAGCAACTTTACACTGGGTGCGAGTGCGAATGATCACGCTACGAGTACTTTGCGGAATAAATAACCCCATCTCGCCGATAAACTCACCTTTGTTGATATAGGTCAACAGCAATTCACGTTGCTCTTTTTCGTCATCAATTAAAGCTGCTACCGAACCTTCAAGCAGGTAATACAAGGTTTCTGCCGCTTGTCCTTGGCGAATAAAGTCAACATTTTTATCATAGCTTTTTGTGTGGCAATGAACCAAAAACGGTTCAAGCCAAATTGGAGGTTCTTGTGGAGGTGTCAACTGGATCATATTTTAGACTGACTATTCGCAATAAGTAAATTTTAGTATACCAAACAGTAGTATTAAGTTATACCAACTATTGATAACTACAGATCATGCGTGGTAACTGATAGAATATAGCAGTGGTGTTTCACCCTTGATTCCCGCTAAACTGGACAGTCACACTCTTTCACTTTGTAACAACGCTATGTCTACCGATACGCTTATTCTTGTGCTTGCCATTGATCGTGGTACCGGTCCTGACCCACTGACTTTACATCGCACTAAGGCGGCGGTTCCTTTTGGCGGTAAATATCGGGTAATTGATTTTACCTTGGCCAATTGCCTTCATTCTGGCTTGCGGCAGGTTTTAGTGTTAACGCAGTATAAAAGCCATTCGCTTCACAAACATTTACGTGATGGGTGGTCGTTATTTAATCCAGAGTTAAGTGAATTTATTACTCCAGTTCCGCCCCAGATGCGCGAGAGCCAAGAATGGTATGCTGGTCCTTTTGATGCCATTCGTCAAAACCGTTATCTCATTGAACGGAATCGCGCTAATCATGTATTGGTGTTGGATGGGAATGCAGTTTATCGAATGGATTACGCGGAATTGGTACGCGCCCATCGTGATTCTGCATCACAAATTACGGTTGCGGTGCGGACGACATCTGGTTTAGATACGGGAACGCAAGCGCGGGCAATTGTAAATGATGATGAGCGAATTCAAACGTTTTTACCGCCGGTGACTCCAGAGCAATTGGAAGTAGTTGGTAACACTGAATATCTTACAACGATGGGCGTTTATTTATTTGATAAAAAGTTTTTACTGGAACAATTAAATAAAATCGAGCGTGGTTCGCTGTTAGATGCTAACTTAGCATTGGATTTAATTGCACCGTTGACTTCAGAATATTTAGTTTCTGCATACCGTTTTGGGCAAATGCGTGGGCGCGTAACGCCAGATCGTTATTGGAGTGATCTTGCCTCTATTGATGCGTATTATCAAGCAAATATGGCGCTGTTACGCGCTGAACCGCCATTAAATCTTTATCAAGCCAATTGGACAATTAACACCTATCAAGGGCAGTATCCACCAGCGCGTACTGTGCCCGGTGCAATTAGTGGTAACGAAGGCGTGTTTGTTAATTCAATGCTGGCAGCAGGAACAGTGATTAGTGGTGGCGGGGTGAATCATTCCATTCTATTTCCACGAGTCAAGGTGCAAGATGGGGCGATTGTAGAGGCGTCAATCCTGTTTGATGGTGTGATTGTGGGTGCTGGCGCACATTTGCAAAATTGTATTATAGAAAAAGAAATTGAAATTCCAGCCGGAGAACAAATTGGTCTTGATCTAAAGCGTGATCGTGAACGATTTACGGTGTCTGATTCTGGAATTGTGGTGGTCACCAAGAAGGATTTATTTTTAGCAGGTGAGCATGAATGATGCTGTCATCATGCGCTTGTAAAGTCGGGTAACTGGGTTGTGGTGTGTTCTGGGCAAACGTGCATTTCCAAAAGATGACATTGAATACATCAAGATGGCAGTGACGGTTGCCCAGTGCTATTCCCGCGCTCAATATAACGCGTGAGAACTGCTCACATATTTTGTGAGTTCAACGTGCTGGGCGTTCATTCGCCGCAGAATGTCTTGGCTCACCCGCACAATTGTTTGCATCACCCGATAAACTAACCAAGGATGCGTCATTAAAAGTGATTCAAATGCGTCACGGTCTACACTGCAAATTTGCGTTCTTCCGAGTGAACGCAAGGTGGCGGTGTGTGATTTGCCGCTAATAAAACCCATCTCGCCCGCTAAATCTCCCGTATGCAATACGTGAATGGTGGCGTATTCACCTTTCCCTAAATCACGAGTGACGGCTAACGCGCCTTCAGTAATGACATGTAAATTGTTAGTCACTTCGCCTTCGTGAATCAAAATCTCTCCGTCTGCAAGCCGCCGACAATGCGCAATGCTGGCTAACGCTTGCACCTGTTCGTCAGTCAGACCGCTGCCGAGACTCGAACTGCGCAGTGAAACGAAATCGTGCTCAACGCTCATCGCTATCCCCCAATATTCTAATGTGCTCTTAAGATTATCAGTTTGATCTAGGGCACGGTAGCGATCAAGCCAGATTTCAACTTTTTGTGTGCTTGGGGTGTTCAAAAAACGGTATTTTCAAGTATGATGCGCGATTCCCAACGCTTATTTTGGGAATCTCCTTGCCTCACCGCTTGCGGGGGGCTGTCAATCCGAAGGGAGCAGCAATGCGACATTATGAAGTAGTTTTTTTGGTACACCCAAGCCAGAGTGAACAGGTGCCGGCGATGGTTGAGCGTTATCAAGGCGCACTTGAAAAACGCGGCGGGATCGTACATCGCTTTGAAGATTGGGGGCGGCGTCCGCTTGCTTATCCAATCAATAAGGTACACAAGGCGCATTATGTGTTGATGAATGTCGAGTGCGACCAAGACGCGATTAACGAATTGGAAAGTGCATTTCGTTTTAATGATGCGGTGATGCGCAATATGATTATTGTGCGCGGGACGGCAGTGACGGAACCATCGCCATTAACCAAAGGTGGTGATGACCGCGAACGCCCTGAGATTCCGACCGATGATTTTCGGCGGGATGACTCTGGACGTGACGATTAAAACCCGCATTGGAATGTCATTACTTTCCTATTCACTGAGTTAATTACGGAGCATCACTGTGTCTCGATTTTTTCGTCGTAAACGTTATTGCCGCTTTACCGCCGAAGGTATTGCTGAGATTGATTATAAAGACCTCAATCTATTGAAGGCTTATATCAGCGAATCGGGCAAAATCGTTCCGAGCCGTATCACCGGCACTTCCGCAAAATATCAGCGCCAGCTCGCGCAAGCAGTGAAACGCGCCCGCTTTTTGGCGCTGTTGCCCTACACCGACGGTCATTGAGTGCCCACGCCCCAGCGCGTGATCACGTCTGAGCAACCACCGTTGCGCTAGTCACCATGATCGCCCTTGCCCGTTTCATCATGCGCGGTCGTGCCCAAGCCGCTCTCGTGGCTGCCACAACCGCCATGTTATCGCTGCTGATGCCATTGTTTGGCGTACTCAGCGCGGCCAGCGTCGGCGTCGTCACCTTGCGTCAAGGTGGGCTGCAAGGCGCGATAGTCGGCGCGATTGCGACTCTCGGCACGAGCATCTTGACCCTGTTGATCTTGGGTACGCCGCTCTCCAGCATCGGCATTGTGCTCGTACTCTGGCTGCCGACGTGGTTATTGGCGAGCGTGTTACACCGGTCGCGCTCCCTGCAAGGAATGATGCAGCTTGCCGTGTTCGGTGGCAGCATTTTGGTGCTGGGGTGGCGATTCAGCGTTGCTGATCCAGCAGGTTATTGGTTACATCTGCTGGAACCGGTGCGGCAAACCCTCGTTAGCGACGGGTTATTGACGGCAGAGTTGAGTGTGCAGGTGGTGCAACACGCGGCACAGTGGATGACCGGCAGCGTGGCTGTTGCTTTCGTGCTACAGACGCTGGTGAGTTTGGTGCTTGCCCGTTATTGGCAGGCAGCACTCTACAATCCCGGCGGCTTGGGCGAAGAATTTCGGGCGCTGAATTTTGGGCACCGCAGCGGCATCGGATTCATCATTGTGCTGCTTTGGTTTGGCATCAGTCCGCAAGCGGGTGTCATCGCTGATATGCTGTTGCTGTTGAGCATTTTTCCGATCATTCAAGGACTTGCAGTTGCCCATGCGCTCCACCACCGCTTGCAAGCGGCTGGCGGATGGATGGTCGGCGGTTATGTCTTGCTGCTGTTATTGATGCCACAGACAGTGCTCATCATCGCTGGCGTGGGAATGCTTGATATTTGGCTTGATTTGCGCTCCCGCATGGATCGCATTGCCAAACCTCCTCGCTAACTTTGGTAAGCCGGCGCGGTGCAGAAAACTGTTCAAGATATTAGGCTTGCGTTAGACGCATCAGCGCGTCAACCAAGTGCGGATCAATCCACCTCAATCACGCGTGATTGAGGTTTTTTGGAATAGGAATTTTAGTTGTGGAAATCATCTTGCTAAAAAACGTACCGAACCTCGGCGTGCTCGGGGATAAGGTCAAGGTTCGCGCCGGCTATGGGCGCAATTATCTGGTTCCAGCCGGCTTTGCGGTGTCTGCCACTGCCGCCAATTTGGAAGCATTCGAGGCACGGCGGGCAGAATTAGAACGCGCTGCCGCAGAAATGCAGGCCGCCGCAGAAACGCGCAAAGCCCAACTGGACGGAATGCGCTTAACGCTGGCGCGTAAAGCCGGTGATGAAGGACGCCTGTTTGGTTCCGTTGGCACCGGCGACATTGCTGCCGCAGCTTGCGCGGCGGGGATGACCTTGGATAAAGCGGAAGTGCGGTTGGCTAAAGGCGCACTCCGTGCCATTGGCGAATATGACGTAACGCTGCGGCTGTATACCGACGTCGAAGCCGTCATCAAGGTCGATATTATTCCAGAAGCCTGATTGCTCATCGCCCCGGCTCCGCGCTGGGGTTCTCGCATGTTCTCCTGATTATTCAACCTGTTAGCATCGTATTTGCGGTGATCACGCCGCCGTTCTCGGTCGCATCGTACAATTGCGATTTAATGATGTTCGGCGCTGCCCATGACTGCTGATTACGACGATCTGCGCATTCCCCCCCACAACCTACACGCAGAACAATCCCTGCTCGGCGGGCTGATGTTGGATAACAGCGCCTGGGAGCGCGTGGCAGAAATCGTCACCGCACACGACTGTTATCGGCGCGAACATCGCCATATTTTTGAAGCGATTCAAACGCTTGCCGACGAAGGACACCCCTTTGATCTCGTCACCCTCGCCGAAACTTTAGAACGCTGCGAGCAGCTCACCGCCAGCGGCGGTATGCCTTATCTCACCGAACTGGTTCGCGACACCCCCAGCGCCGCCAACATCCATGTTTACGCCAAGATCGTGCGGCAAACCTCCGTCTTGCGGCAAATCATCACCTCCGGCGTCGCCATTGCCGACAGCGGCTATCACCCCAACGGTCGCAAACCCGCTGAACTAATTGATGAAGCGGAACAGCGGTTATTTGCCATTGCCGAGCAAGAAGCACGCGGTGGCGGTGGTTTTCAACCGCTCAAAGATTTAGTTGCCAATGCAGTCGCCCGCATTGATTTACTGTTTCAATCGGGCAAAAAAATCACCGGCTTATCCAGTGGATTTAAAGATTTTGATGACATGACATCGGGTTTGCAACCAGCGGATTTAATTATTCTAGCGGGGCGACCCTCAATGGGAAAAACCGCGCTGGCGATGAATATCGCCGAATTCGTAGCACTTGATTCTAAACGTCCCGTTGCCGTATTTAGTATGGAAATGCCCGGCGATTCATTAGCCATGCGGCTGCTGTCCTCATTAGGTCATATTGATCAGCAACGGGTGCGCAGTGGGCAATTAAATGATGATGAATGGTCACGCTTAACGATGGCCATGAGCACCTTATCCACCGCGCAACTTTTTATTGATGATACTCCCGCGTTATCTCCCACTGAATTACGCACCCGCGCCCGCCGCTTAAAACGCGAACACGACGATTTAGCGTTAATCGTCATTGATTATCTGCAATTGATGCAAGAACCGGGCAGTGAAAATCGCACCAATGAAGTCTCAGCGATTTCGCGGAGCTTAAAAGCCTTAGCAAAAGAACTTAATGTGCCCGTGATTGCATTATCACAATTAAATCGCGGTTTAGAACAACGCCAAAATAAACGTCCGGTAATGTCGGATTTGCGGGAATGCGTCAGCGGCGACACGCGGGTATTATTAGCTGACGGTCGTGCTATTGCAATTCGTGAACTTGTTGGTCAGCAACCGCAAGTACTTTCTATTAACGCATCTGGACAAATCACGATTGCCCGCAGCGATTGCATTTGGAGCGCAGGAATAAAAGATATTATAAAACTGCACTGCGCCAGCGGGCGAGTGCTGCGCTGTTCTCAACAACATCGCGTATACACGCCAACCAATTGGGCGGCAGCGCATACTTTACAAATTGGCAATACAATTGGCATCGCAGCGCAATTACCAGAGCCGCTGCACACCTATTCTTGGTCAGAACACGCCATTATTCTACTTGCGCATTTGCTAGGTGCGGGGCGCTATTGCACATCACAACCGGGATGTTATGTCATCACACAGCCCACCGATCAGCATGATGTCATCACCGCGATTCACGCTTTTGGTAATACCGTGACTGCGTCTGTGATAACCGGCAATTGGCAGCAATGCGTCATTCACGACGTGGCTGCGGGTCAATTGGGCGTGATGCAATGGCTTGCCACATTAGGTATTGATGGGAAAACGGCAATTGAAATGCGGCTACCAGTTGGCGTGTTTCAACTCCCCAATACGCAATTAGCACTATTTTTGCGGCATCTATGGGCAACACGCGGGCGGATTGATTCATATCAGCACGGCAGTGAAATTGCCTTTACAACTGCCAGTCAACAACTCGCAATTGATCTCACCACGCTATTATTGCGTTTTGGCATTGTTGCTTACCTAAAACACAATACCACTGCTAAAACTAGCCGAGGCTGGTGGACGGTTTTTCTCGCTGAAAATGCGCACAAACGTTTGTTTTTACAACATATTGGCGCTTGTCGCGTACACGCGGAATCCGCCCAACGTTTAGCAACGCAATTGCAATTGTATACAATGGCACCGCTGCGCTCTGAACCCATTTTTTGGGATGAAATCGTTGCAATTACTGCGGAAGATGCTGAAGAGGTCTTTGATTTAACGGTGCCAGATACGGCGTGTTGGTTGGCTGATGGCGTGATCAATCACAATTCTGGTGCCATTGAACAGGACGCGGATTTAATCGTGTTTATTTACCGCGATGAGGTCTACAACAAAGACAGCCAAGATGCTGGCACCGCTGAAATCATTATCGCCAAACAACGCAATGGCCCGATTGGTAGCACGCGCTTAACATTTCTCAATCAATACACTAAGTTTGAAAACTTCATTAGTGACGTATACAACGACGGCGAATCCGAACCACAACCCTATTAAATGCGCCACGCGGTTATAATGGCAATAAACCGCTGTCTCGCAATTGCGCTGGCGTGACTGCCGTTGCAGACAGCAACACTTGTTTTTCAAACGCAGCACGGTTTTGGCACAGTTCATTCCAATTGACTAACGTGCCCGATGCTAACCAATCAGGAAAATTGACTCCTATTTTTAATTGGCGTTGGCGTTGCAATTGGCACAAATAATTGGCGCTGTCACCTCGGTTGCCCATTAACGCATGTAACGCTGCCAACTCAATAAAATAGCGGTCGCGTTCCAGATTAACGCTTATTTCGTCCCACGTTGGTAGCGTATTGGCAATCGTTAAAACTTTGCGCTGTGCAAAATGTAAAAAGCTAAAAATCAATCCCGCAGGTCCCGCATCACCTTGTTGTAAAAGGTTGATTAACGCCGGAAAAAATGGCGTGATGACTGCCAGCGCGTCGGTATCTTGACGCAACCATCCCCACGCCGCCACCGCTCGCAAAAGATATACGCCGGTATCATTGCCGTTGCCAATATCAGTTGGCCTTAACGTCGCTAAAAAAGAATACGCTTGTTGTAGTTCTGCTGGCGGTGATAATTGACACCACGCTGAGATGTAAATCAAGCCTGCAATTTCTCGCAGACCATCACCATTAAATTGCGCAGCAGCACGATATTTTTGTTGATAAAACGCAAGTGCTCGCTTTGCATTCCCATTGCGTAAAGCAGCGCGTGCCCGCCGATCTAATAATTTGTGGCGCTCAAATTCCGTATCGGTATCATGCTGTCCGACGAGCGCAGCATCGAGTTCTTCTAATAATTGTTCAGCAATTGCGGCGTGATTCAAATCCACCAAGATATTGCATAAATGACCAATAACACCCCAACAATTTGAGCGATACAAACCGTTGGCATCATAGAATTCAGCCGCTGAACTGTGCTGCATTCCTAAAATTAAATCTTGTAGCGCGGCGCTGTATTCACCTTTGCGATAATATAACTTTGACCAATAATGCAGCAGTGGCAATGAATGCGTGATTTGTTTCTTATCTAAAAGGTGCCGCACTCGTTTTAATTCTGCAATTTGGTCGTGGGCATAAGCCTCAGTGAAATGCGCCAGCAGTGGTGCCACCCAAGCGCGACTGAGCATTGGCAATGTTGGTTCCAACGGCTGCAATTGCGCCCGCAAGGTACGCCGCGCCGATTCATCGTGAGCCGCAATGCCCAACAGCTTTTTGAAAGCGCGTTCGGCAGCATCAAGCGTTTCCTGTTGCGCGGCGGTGCGACGGGTCAAGCGCGTCACCAATTCTGTCAACGCGCCCGGCTCATGCTGGGCGGCAGCCAATTCTGCGTCCGCGTATTCGCACCAGCGCGGCGTTGTCGCCATCCGCAAATCGCCGCGCCCCAGCAGCAGCAATCGCCCCGAACTGTGGCTCATGCCGCTGGCAACCACCATCTCGCGCAGCAGATCGTCGGGACGTTCGCCCTTGCACCAGCGCGGTAGAAAGGTGCGTAAAAACGCGCCAGCAGCGGTCAATGTCGGCTGTCCCAGCGCGGCCACCACCGTTTGTGCCCCAGCGTTGAGCAACCGCTGCGCTTCGTGGAGCACATTGCCATCAGCGTCACCACACGCCAGCAACAGCACCAGCGGCGGCATTCCGCGCTCCGTCGGCAGCGTCCACGGCGTGCCATCTGGCAAACGCAGTGCTGGCGCGTGGGCGCATTCCGTCCCGTGCGCGATTACGCACAGCGCGGCCGCCGTCGTCAGATCGGCATAAGCGAGATAGGAATTCACCGCTGCGGCACCGGTGATGATCTGCGCTGTGCCGACCGGCAGCAGACGCGCTGGTGAATTGAGCTGTTCAGCGGGCGGCAGCAGATCGCAAATCACGCAATCGCGCTGCGGTGCTAATGGCGGCAGCGGTGCGTGTTCCGCCGCACTCAGGCGATTAACACTGAGCCGCGCATGAAGCGATGTCCCGTCAACCTGCAACCATTCAAAGGGGAAATGCTGCCAACTGGTGGCTAACTGCGGGTGAAGATGCAGGCGCACAGGCTGGCGCTGGACGCTGGCGCGTAACCGTGCCGCGAAGCTCGGCACCAACGCCGTTTCTAGCGCCCAACATTCTTGGTGTTGGCACAGCCGCCGTGCGCGCAGCGGAGCAAATGCTGGGCACACCGGCGCAGTCTGTGGACTGAGATCGGGAAATAAGCAGGTCTCAGCCGCCTGCCACCAGCGCACTGCGCCAGCTTCTGGCCACAACCACACGTCAACTGGCATCGCGCTCTCCGTAAGCGGTGGTGGACTAATTCGGCAACACCTGCGGAAACGGTGCTTCAAATAACAGGCGCTCATCCAGCGCGTATACCCGCAGCGTCAACTGCTCATCGGCACCGATAAACAGATCGCCCTGCGGACAGGTGTGATCTAACTGCCGAAGCTGGCGCACCTGACCATCTGCCGCCACCAATTCCACCCGCACCGGCTGCTGCGGTTGCCAATGCGCTTGAATCAGCACTGCATCGCCGCTCGCCGTGGGGAGGAGGTGCAATTCCAAAAGACCGCCAATGCGCCAACGCTGGCTGGTCAGCGCCGCGCCGAGCGTCGGTTGCAACACCGGCTCCAGCGGCAATTGCCACCGCTGCGCGACATCGCGCCAAGTCGTCAGCATTTGCTCCAACCAACTCGTGGCTGGTGCCACCGGTGCTGGCGCGGCAGCGTGAATTTGCAGAGCAACGGCGTGATACAGCGCCTGATAGCGCCGTCTCGGATCGTGGTCAGCGCCGAGCGGAGTGCCGGTGAGCAACACCTGCCCGCTCGCCGTCACTTGCTGGAGCAGCGCCCCCGGCTCGGCGCGAGCATCACACGCTGCTCCAGCCTGCACCTGCGCCGCCAATTCCATCATCGCCGCCAGCCGTGCCGGTGACAGAGCGCCGATGGCGGCGGCGATCTGCTGCGGATGAACGCGCACGGGATTCCACAGTTGCACCACCGTCGCCTGCGGATCAAAGGGCGCGTCCTGCTCCTCCAAAAACACGTCGGCGGCGGTGGCGTAATCGGTTTCGCCGGCCATGAGATAGCCCTGCCAGTAGTCATCTTGCAGCGCAGTTAGGAGCACGGCGACCGGCTGCGGTTGCTGCAAGCGCACGATCACGCCGGGGCGCGGCGCTTGCTGGGCATGGTGCGCAGCGGCGCTGGTGCGAGCCGCAATCAGCGCGGCGAGATCAGCCGGCAACGCCACCGGCGTGGCCTCAGCTTCCGCATCTGGCCAATCATCAAAATCGACACTGGCATCAATAACGGGTGGAAATAAATTATTTTCAATCACGGTTAAATGAGGGACGAGACGCATGTGATTCTCCAATGTTTGAGGATACGAAAGAACATTAAACCAACGGCGGCGTTACGTTTGTTGTCGATGTCGCCTGCTGGGATAACGCAATCCGACAGAGAATTTTTAATGCGATCCTCATTTCAAGGCGCTGGCTGGTATCCAGTGCAATGCCAAGTTGCGTGAGCCATTGTCCGAGATAGCTTTTGTGGAAGCTGGCGCTGGCATCGGCATTATTTTTAGGTGTATTGATGCCCAATTTCACTGCTTTTTGATAATACGACGGAATATGTTGTTGGCGTGATAATGCCAATAAAGAAACGCGGGCGTCACTGTCTGGACAAAAATTCTGCGTCAAATACAGTTGAATCCAACTTAATTCTTCATGCAACCCTGTCCAAATATCGCTCGCAGTCAAAAACTGTTCAGCCGCAGCCACAATCTGGTTAAGATCAAGATTCAAATGATCAGATGCTTGCGCCAATTGTTGCGAAGATTGCAGCGCCCACTCCACCATATCAACAATGTTTTCCTCAACACCGGTGGCAAATAGCGATTCAAACAAAGTTTCAGGTGTCGATGCTTCATCATCGGCATTTTCAGTTTCTGAAGCCATTTTCCAAGAATCTTTATCCAAAGCGATTTGTTCCGCGTCGTGTTCCTGAGTGTCATCGCTATCGTTATCCTTGCCGCTCAGATTAAAGACTTTTTTGGGTAAGACGCGTTGGCAATCAATGAGATAATTGTAATACCATGCTTTAAGCGCACCAACATGATTGACAGTTGAAGGGCGGTCGGCGGTTGCTAATACCTTCTCAATAAAAAATTCATGCACATAATCCAGATTATCAGCATCACCGGGCAGAGCGCACAATAAACTTCTCACCTTGCCGCTAGGATTGCGTAATACGCTGCAAACGACGTTATACAGTTGTGCCCACTCAGCCTGATTTAAGGTTGCGCGGCGTTGCCATAACGACTGGAGCTGGGCGTTCAATATGTTTGCATTGGATGTCATAACCATAAATCCTATAGTGTAATGGTGACGAGGCGCTGCGGATCGCGTTGAGCAGACGCATTTTTGCAAGATGTGGGATGAAGCTGTTTTGAATCTGCGCACGACATAAGAATCATCGCACCAGCGTCTCCAACTTGCAACATGCACTAAACATCAGTGCCAGCCTGAGCATTTTTTATGCTGCGCCCTTTGTCGCTTGATGGCGGTAGTTGATTCAGAGTAAGCTATATGCTGCTCACAGCATTTGACCACAAACACCAAAGAGCGCAACCAATGCCCACAAAAAATCCGAGAATCAACGTCGTCGTTGAAAAACCGCTTTATATTGCTCTTCAAGACCTCGCTGAAGACGAAGGAATTTCTGTATCAATGTTGATGCGCGATTTGGTGAAAGAGGCGCTTGATATTCGTGAAGATCGCGCTTTGACTGATTTGGCTACGGAACGAGAGCAGAGTTTTGATCGCTCTCAAGCGTTGACTCATGAAGATGTTTGGAACTGAAAATGAATTTTTCTATCATTTATCATCCAGATGTCAAAAAACGAGATATTCCGGCAATCAATAGCAATGTGCATCAACGTTTGAAACAAGCCATTGAAACCCGCCTGATGGTGGCACCTCAAGATTATGGTGAACCCTTACGCAAAACACTAAAAGGATATTGGAAACTTAGGGTTGGCGATTACCGTATTGTTTTTCGGATTGACAAACAAGAAATCCTCATTCTTGGTATTTGCCATCGCAAAGAAGTCTATCCACTCATGGAAAATCGCCAACACAATCCAAGGTAATTTTGTCATTCTGCATTTCAAAAAACCGCGCTTTGATTAGCAACCCAACAACTTGCATCAACATCAATATGATTAAATTGAACCGTCGTTAAAAAATCGGGACATTTTTTCATGCCTCAGCGGTTGGTTATGTTGGGTTGACGGCATCAACCCAACCTACGATTGCTAAAGATCAAAAGAATCAAAATCACTGTCCGCTGCGGACGAGGCGAACGTGGTCGTTGCTGTCCCGACCGTTGTGGCCGGCGTAGCCATTGCCGAAATGCACGTACCACGCGTAGTACGAGCCGTTGGCAACCGGAGAACCGGACCAAAACCACGAACTCGGCGTATTCGGAAAGGCTTGTTGGTCAATGGTTGGTGCTTCTTTTTTAATCACCAGTGTTTTTAATTCATCAATTGTCGGTAGCCGCCAATCGCTGTAGCCAGCATGACGATTTTCAGTAGCTGATTTGTGCGCGTTAACCCAGTCGAATTTTCTAGCCTTACCAACACAGGTTTTTCCATCCCAAGTTTGCCCTAAAGCGCAGCGCATCCATTGCAAACCAGTTTGCGTATCTAATACCGTACCATCGCCCAAATCTCGATAGCGTTGTTCAATTGGAGCTACCGTTTCGCGCACAAGACGAGCGTAATTTGTATCATCCATTTTTGCGGTGTCGATACCACCATCATTAAATTCTACATAATACGACTTGTTTTTTGTTGTGAAAACACCTTCATCTCTCTGGGAACTTGACCAAAACCGCGAATTTGGCGTATTCGGAAAAGCCTGCTGATCAATGGTTGGGTTTTGTCCATGAACAACTAGCTTTCCTAATTCAACTCCCGTTGGCAAACGCCAATCGTTATGCCCAGCATGATGAGTGCTGTTTGCGGCTCCTTTTGCACCTTCCCAAGTGAATGTCTTTGCTTCTTCGGTGCAGGTTTTACCGTTCCAAGTTTGCCCTAATGCGCAACGCATCCATTGCAGATTGTTTAGAATATCAATCACAGTACCATCACCTAAATCTTGATAGCGATGATTGATAATAATCGGCGCATTTGATTGCTGTTGCGCGGCAACATCATTAAAAAACCGTTGCAACTCGGCAATTAACGGCTGGCTGCAGCGTTGAAAACGAATCTTCTCTTGCAACGTGCGATATTGATCAAACAGGTAGTGCTGTAAATAATTGCGCAAATCGTAGAAATAGCTGGCATCTAGTTTGGTTTGATTCTTTTCTGCTTGCCCTTCACTTGCCAACTTTGCCGACAGCGGCAACACTACTGCGACATGTGCATTCAATTTATTCTGCGTTGCAGTTAACGCATCGCGCAATTCATCGTATTCTAATGCGTCCACCTGATTCAAAATCACAATCACCGGACTATCGGGATTGGCTTTACGAAACTGCACAATCTGCTCATAATCCAGTTTTTCCGCGCCCTTATTGTGTAACACCCAAATCAACGCATCAGCATTTTTAACCTCTGCCGCACTGGTTGCGCTATCTCGTGCATTATGATCCAAGCCGGGCGTATCAATTAACGTAAAGCGTTCTAAAAACGATTGATTGGGACAGCAGACGGCAATTTGCGCAATAGTTTTATGCTCAGTTTTCATTAACGCATCAATCTGTTGCTGCGCATCCGCTTCATTTTGATAAGACCGCTGTTCAAGCTGTCCATTACAGCGATGAATAACGAGTTCCCGCCGTGTTCCACCTTGCAATAAATTTACGGTGCAAGTGCTGCGCACCGCTTTAGTTGGCATGATGCGTTGATTCACCAACGCATTCAAAAACGTTGATTTACCAGCATTAAAACCACCGGCCACCACCACGCGCATGGGATCATCAAAACTTTTCAACACTGCATCAATGCGATTGAGCAAATCTTGATGCGGTTGCACCGTTGCTAAAATCGTGCGTAGTTGTTCCCGATAGCCATACAGCGGATTGATGTCTAAATGATAACCGTAGGGTTCATTGCGAAAACGCGGATCAATATGATGGTCTGTCATGTTATACCGTGCAAATACGTTGTAATTGTTGAAGAGAATCAGTCAATGCTTGCCGTTGTTTTTCTGCAATCAAGACCTGACGGTTCAGATTGTCTAAACTGATCTCCCGAATGGTGCTTTGCAAATGTTGCCGCTGTTGCGTGGTTTCCCGCCGCAGCGCGTCTAATTGCGACTCAATTTGGGTGTCAGTGTATTGCTCAATACGTTGTGCAATGTCCTTTTGCATTTCTTTGATGAGCTTTTTAATCTGTTCTCTGCATTCAGTACGCTGGCTGCTTAAATGCTTTTTCTTAAACAAGCGAGCGACACTATATGCAGCCACTGCCAAAGCTGTACCACCAGCAATAAAAGGAAGCCCGATGGTTGCTGTCGCTACAACGCCACTACCAAATAACCAATTCCAACCGGCAACTAAAGCGCCGGTCTTAGCTGCAGCAGTCGTTGCTGCCGTCGTCGCTAAAAGCGATTGCAATCCACCATAACCAGCAAGCAAAACACCTGATGCAGTGCCAGTGTGCGCCACATAACCGCCTATTTTCCAGCCACTAATACCAATTCCTGTCAGGCGTTGTTCCCAAACGTCTGTCTCCAATTGCGGGCGACCTTGACGCAGGCGCTTACCGATTTCTTCGCTAATGCGACGCGCCAAAGTACGCACCACTTTATCCACAACTTTCGCCAATTCATCCACCAAATCTTGATAACCTGCTTGTAATTCCTTAGCGGTATCTATTCGACTGAGATCGCGCAAAGTGCGGTCTTGAACACGGTCGCATTCACTACGAAGATGATCAATCGCATCTTCAATCAAACTGTCTTTCATATCATCGAATTGGCTGGCGCGTTGATTCAATTCTTCTTCGAGCCGTTCAATCGCTTGCAAGGCTTTTTTCAACTGCACTTCATCGCCAGATTTTTTAGCCTGATAATCGCTCAAACGGAGTTCAATCTGGCTCTTATTGCTGGTCAATACGCCGCGCAGTTGTTGCCCGTGCTGTTGCAGCAATTCCTTAAACCGATCATTGGCGACGAATTCAATCAACCGCTGCCGCAATTCCGCCAGCCCAGTTCCCATTTTGGCAGAAGTGAGAAAAATGCGCTCTTCAACGCGCACTCCGTGCTCGGCAAAAAAGCCATGAAAACGGCGTCGAAAATCAGCCAATACTTCGGCTTGTTCTTCCTCAGAACGGACATCAGCTTGCGTGAGCACGAAAAAGAGTTTTTTACCAGTCTGAGACAGGTATTTTTCAATTAAAACCTTCTCCGAATCCGTCCCCGCTTGCTGCACATTAGTTAAAAACAGCACCGCCGCAGCGCGTTCCATTTCCCGATACGTCTGCTGAATATAATGCTCCTCGGTATCTTCCGTGCCGATGGTATCCACCAACACCACGCCCTTTTGTAATAATTCAGCATCTGGCCAGCCCAATTCGATTTCTTGATAACGATCTGGGTCATTGCCATACAGCGCGACATATTGATTCAACGCATCTTTAATTGCGTCATCATCTCCGGTCACACAATCAACGCTGCCATCCGCAGCGCCGAGCGTTAAGCGTTTGCTCTCGTGATAGCGGATATACACCGGATGACAAGTCGTAGGTCTATTTTTATACGGCAGGATGTCTGCCTGTAAAAAAGCGCGATTGATGAGCAATGATTTTCCAGCAGAAAAGCGCCCAGCAATCACGATATTGAATTGCTCTTTATCAAAAGCAGCGGCGCGTTCTTTCAATTGACGAATATCATCAACGGAAAACAAATCGTCATCGTCCTGAATCAAGCGTTGATAGAAAGCCAATAACTGCGGTTTACGCTCAAATAAACTCATGGTGCGGCTCCTGATGGGTTAATTGTTGGCGAGCTGCTGATTTGTAATCAGCGCCTCGGCTTTATCTAAACGCAGCTCCCAATCAATATGGGAGGTTTCATTATTCAATGCAACCAACGTCTTTTCCAGTTCTGCCACCAAATTGATTTGATGCAGCGCCTGATCCGTTGCCTTGTCCATCACATCGCGGAAGTAATCGGAAACTTGGTTGAGATAATCTGACAAGGTACGCGCCAGCGTGATCTTAATCGTTTGTCGATGGACGCTGGCAGCTCCATCTTTAATTTTATCAATCACGGTATCGAGAATGCCGGTTTGATCGCCAAAGCGGGTTAAACCGAATTCACGCGCTTTGAGCGCCAAAAAACCCACCAACAGCGTGGGCACACTAAACCATCCAAACACCAATAAACTGCCCATAAACGCCAGCGGCATAATATGCTCGGCACTCACGCGTGACAATGGCGAACTGTAATCAGGTAAATCAAGCTCCAAATTCAGCTCTTTTAATAACTGATTGGAATGCGTTTGACCTTCCTGTACATCGCCCTGCAAACCGCGCATCAATTCATCCAGCTTGGCTTGCATCTGCGGTTCCAGAGTTTTCATTGCGTCCTCAATGCGTTGCTGGAGATAACCTTTTTTCTGCAATTGCTCAACCGAACTGCTATCAATCGCATCATCCAATTGCTGCTCAGTCTGCTCAATCAATTCGCGCAAACTCTGTAACACCGATTGCAAACGCTGCTGGCTGCGGCGACGCAATTCACTTTTCTTCTGGCTTTCTTTACGCCGCGCCTCTTGAATTTCCGTGCGCAATGCGTCGCGCTGTTCAGTAGTCTGATTGAGCATTTGTTGCAATGCCACGCGCTCTAAAGCAACCTGCTGCCGCAATGCGTCGAAAAGCTGGCGTTGATGCCGCTGCCGCCGCTCATCCAATAAAACGCTGCGGCGTTCATCAATATAGGTATAGAGCGCCTGCTTAAAACCTTGAATTGTCACTGCGTCTTTATTGGACAATAGAAAAATCCGATCACTGCCAACATGTGCGCCAATCCGTTGCCGCAAGCTGGCGGAATCGTCGTCATCTTCCAATACGTCGCTGTGCGTTAATACAAAAAACAAATCTTTCAGATTGGCTTTGCTCAATACCGCCCGTTGAATGAAATCAATCTGGGTTTGATTCAACGCCGACACCCGCGCATTCAACACAAACACGATTAAATCGGCGCGTACTGTTTCCGCTTTTGTGCTGGCTTGTTGATCGGTATCATTAAAGCCGGGCGTATCCACAAATACGGTATGCGCCGGCACATCTAATTGTGGCGCTTGGTATTCAATGCGCGATAAATGCTGCAATGATTGTTGTAAAGCCTCAACCGCCGCCGTTCCTTGATACGCGTGAATTGCGCCACGATCATCTTGAACCTTGGCATGAGGAGCAGAATCTGTATTGCGTTGTAATAACACCAGCGTTTTTGTCGCCGGTGTCGCACGTTCTGGCAGCAGCGGTAAACCAAACAGATTATTTAATAAACTGCTCTTGCCAGAATTCCATTCGCCGACGAAGGCGCAGACGAGATCGCCTTGTAACGGTGACATCTCGATATTAAATTGGCGGGCGGTGTCTAACAGCGTGTCATAAGCAGCGGTCATGGTTAAATCCTCAAAAAGTGCGCGTTACAGTGGTATCGTTTTTTAACAACGGACTCATAAGCTGGTTTTTTAAGGTGGTGCGAGCGCCACCTTTTTTTAGCGGCTATTTCAACAGCAGCAATACTAAACTTGCGCAACAATAAAACAACAATAAAAACAGCCGCGCAATAAAAAACGGCTTGCATCGGAATTGATGCAAGCCGTTCAAATGTGGAGCTGACGGTCGGATTTGAACCGACGACCTGCTGATTACAAATCAGCTGCTCTGCCAACTGAGCTACGTCAGCGTTGGGTGCATTTTAACCATCTTGTGCGTTAATCGCTACGTTTTTCGAGCGCACTCAGCGGAATTTCTACCACCTGCGGTTCATCAACGAAATGCGGGCGGTCGGCGCTGTCACCCGCCAGCGCGTGTTCCCGCGCCGCAATCGCTGCCAAACACTGCCGCACCGCCTCCACCGTCGCCGCCGACAGCGGATGCCGCATCCCCGGCTGCGGCGTCACATCGCGGATGATCGCCGCCAGCGTGTGGCGCATCGTCAGCAAAATCTCTTGTTCTGGCGTTAATTCGCTCATCTTGGCATCCGTGATCGGTTAAAAAATATCCCAGCTATTCAGCATCTTGCAGCGCATTCAGCGCCGCTTCAGTCAGAATCTGCACTCCCAATTCCTGCGCCTTGTCCCATTTCGAGCCGGGCGCATCGCCCGCCACCAGATAATTGGTTTTGCGCGACACACTGCCCGTTACCTTCGCCCCCAGCGCCAGCAACTGCGCCTTGATCTCCTCGCGGGGACGCGACAACGTGCCCGTAATCACCACCGTTTTTCCCGCCAACGGGCGCGTGTCCACCGCCTCAGCCGCCGTCTCCAGCGCCAGCGGCTCGGTCTCCGTCCACTGCACGCCCGCCGCCTGCAACTGCGCGATCACTTCTTGATGATGCGGCTGCGCAAAAAACTGAACCACCTGCTCGGCCACCACCGGTCCCGCGCCTTCCACTCGCGCCATCACCTCGGCGGCATCCGCAGCCATCAACCGCGCCAGCCCCCCAAAACTGCTTGCCAACGCCGCCGCCGTCGTCTCGCCCACTTCACGAATGCCGAGCGCAAAAATGAATCGCGCCAACGTCGTCGTCTTACTTTTATCCAGCGCCAGCAACAACTTCGTCGCCGACTGCGCTCCCATCCGCTCCAGTCGCGCCAATTGATCGTGCGTCAACTGAAATAAATCCGCCGGCTGCCGCACCCACTCCAAATCCACCAACTGCTCAATCAGCTTGTCGCCCAGCCCCACGATGTCCAGCGCCCGCCGCGAGGCAAAATGTTTCAACGCCTCTTTGCGCTGCGCCGGGCAATACAGCCCCCCGCTGCATCGCGCCACCACCACGCCTTCCGTGCGCACCACCTCGGAGCCGCACACCGGACAATGACTTGGCAATTCCAACGGTTGCGCCTCCGCCGGGCGCAGCTCCAGCACCACGCTGACCACTTCTGGAATCACATCACCAGCGCGGCGAATACGCACCGTGTCGCCGACGCGCACATCTTTGCGATGCACCTCGTCGAGATTGTGCAGCGTCGCATTGGCGACGACCACGCCCCCGACCGCGACTGGCGTCAAACGCGCCACCGGCGTCACTGCGCCCGTGCGTCCCACCTGAAAATCAATCGCCTCAACCAGCGTCACCGCCTCCTGCGGCGGAAATTTGCGGGCAATCGCCCAGCGCGGATGATGACTAGTCGCCCCGAGCGCCCGCTGCGCCGTAAGCGCATCGAGCTTGAACACCACGCCATCAATGTCGTAATCCAGCGCGTCGCGGCGTTCACCGAGCGCGGCGAAATACGCCCGACAGCCATCAAGCCCTTCGACCACTTGCAATTCTGGTGAAATTGGAACGCCCCACGCCCGCAGTTGTTGCAACAGCGCCGCTTGGCTCGCGCCCGCGTCAATGCTCAACTCGCCCCAGCCGTAACAGCAAAACGCCAGCGGTCGCGTCGCCGTCATCCGCGCATCCAGCTGGCGCAGCGCCCCGGCTGCGGCATTGCGCGGATTGGCAAGCAATTTCTGACCACGATCAGCCAGTTGCGCGTTGACGCGAGCAAAGCTACAGCGCGGCATGTAGACCTCGCCGCGCACTTCCACCACTTGCGGATAACTGTCGCCCAGCAAACGCAGCGGCACACTAGAAATGGTGCGCACGTTGTGCGTGACATCCTCACCGACGCTGCCATCGCCGCGAGTGGCTGCCTGCACCAGCACTCCGTGTTCATAACGAATGCTCACCGCCAAGCCATCCAACTTCGGCTCGGCGGTAAATAACAGCGGCAATTCCGGCGGCAGCGCGGTGGTCAGCTTGGCGACAAAGGCTGCCAATGCGTCATCATCCATCGCGTTATCCAATGAAATCATCGGCACTTGATGGGTGACGGCGAGAAATTCGGCGCTCGGTGCTGCACCGACGCGCTGAGTGGGCGAGTCCGGCGTAATCAGTTCGGGATAGGCGGCTTCTAACGTGTGCAGCTCGCGCAGCAGTTGGTCATAGTCGGCGTCGCTGATTTCGGGGGCGGCGAGAACGTAGTAACACTGATTGTGGTGACGGATGGCGGCGGCGAGCGTGGCAGCGCGTTGGCGCGTCGGAGATGGGATGGTCACTGCGGAGTTACCTCAAAAAAATTTATGCGCTCTTTGCCCACCGCGCTTGATTAGCGAGCACTGCCTTGCGCATTTCGTCCTGCTTTTTGACGGTCAAGGTGCAGCGCATGTCATCCAATACATCGCCGCGCAGCGAGATCGCCAATTTGCGGGCAGTGGCGATCATTTCATCCAAGATCGTCATGTCTTCAGGGCGACCGCGCAGTTGCGCAAACAACACCAGCCCCGGCGTCGTGAATTCGTCCATCGCTTCAAATGGGAAAGTGCCCGGTTTGACCAGATTGGCCATGCTGAAATACACCCGCGTCTCGTCCTCAAATTCATCGAGACAATGAAAAATATCCATTTCACCCGGATGCAGCCCGCACGATTCCGCCACGTCCAGAATTGAAGTGCCACGAAAACTGTGCCCGCGCCCGCTCATCACGCTGACTTGAATCAACAGCGGTTCCAAACGCGGCGGCGCAGGCGTGGTCGGCTCAGAATCCGGCGCAGCGGTGGCAGGAGTGGCGGCTGGTTTCGCAGATGCTGCGCTCGCTTTAGCGGCTTTTGCTGGTTTGGCGGGTTTCGCAGGTGGGGGCGCAGCGGCTGGCGCTGGAGTGCGTCGTCCCGGCTGGCGCTGCTCAGTCACCTCAACCTCTGCCCCAGCACGAGAACGCGGCATCGGTTCCGGGTGGGGCGGCGCAGCACCAGCGGAATTGCGAATGCCGTAAGGTGCGTCCGTTTGCGCGGCGTCATCTTGATCATCATCAACGCCCCAACGGTCATCATCAGCGGAATCAGGGTCTTTACCGCGCTGACGTTCCCACAGATACAGCAGCAGGATCAGCACGGCACCGATGACAATCAGAATGATGCGAATCGTATTAGCGTCCATTCGATATGAGGTAGCCGTTAATTGAGGATTATTGAAATTTCAAAACATTGTATCAATGCAACGTGTGACCGGTATCACACAATCTGGTCGCGCAATTCAGGCGCAGTCGTCAGCGCCACCGCCGTCGCCATATCCACCGCCACCACCCGCGACACGCCCGGCTCGTGCATGGTGACACCAATCAAGTGCTCGGCGACCTCCATCGTCAGCCGATTATGACTGATAAAAATGAGCTGCACCCGCGCTGACAGCGCCTGCACCAATGCGCCAAAACGGGCAACGTTGGCATCATCTAACGGCGCATCAACTTCGTCTAATAAACAAAACGGCGCCGGATTGAGCTGGAAAATCGCAAAGACCAGCGCGATGGCGGTCAATGCCTTTTCACCGCCCGATAACAAATGAATCGTCGCATTCCGTTTGCCCGGCGGACGCGCCAGCACCCGCACTCCCGCTTCCAATAAATCGCCTTCTGTCAATTCTAACTGCGCTTCACCACCGCCAAACAACTGCGGAAATAACTGTTGAAATTCCTGATTGACGCGCTCAAACGTCTCGCGGAACCGGCGGCGGGTGTCGCGGTCAATTTTGCGGATCGCCTGCTCCAACGTCGCCAAAGCTGCCGCAATATCAGCATGTTGCGTATCTAAATAGCCTTTCCGCGCCGCTAATTCTGCGTGTTCTGCCACAGCGGCGAGATTGACCGCGCCCAACCGCTGCAACCGCGCCCGCACTCGCGCCAATGCCCCGCGCCAGCGCCATTCAAACGATAAATCATCCGCTGCCTCCGCACGCGCAGCGGCACTGTCACCAATCAGCACTTCCTCGCCACCTTTGGGCAACGGCGGCGGATGTGCCAGCGCCTGCGTTGCCAACGGCAGCGGCTCAACGCCCATTTCAGCGAGTTGTTCCGCCAATGTCTGCGCCCGCACCTGCCGCTCCTGCTGCACTGACCGCACGCTGTCCACTTGCTGCTGATGTGCCAGCAGAGTTTGCGCGATCTGCAACCGCTCCTCTTCCACCGCCCGCAGCGCCAGCTCCAGCGTTTCCCGTTCCCGCGTCGCCACTTGCAGCGCCTGCACCAGATCAGCTTGCACCACCCGCTGCTGCGCCAGCCGTTCCTGCTGCGCCAGCACCGGCTCCAACTGCGTCGCCTGCGCGGTCAACAGCGCATCATGCCGCGCCAGCAACTGACGCTGTTGCTCTTCCGACCGCGCCACCGTCTGGGTCAGCGCCGCCAGCGCGACGCGGTGTGATTCCAGCGTCACCTGCCATTTTTGCGCACGATCACGGCACTGCTGCTCCAGCGCCCGCGCCTGCGCCAAATCGTCACGGCGCTGATCGCGCTCGTTTAACAAGATGCCGCGTTGCTCCGCGAGCGCCTCCACCTCCGTCAACAGGTCATACAGCCGCTCACGGGTATCAACACTCTCCGCCCGCACATCCGCCAACTGCTGGGTCAATTCCGCCATCTCTGCTGCCAGCGCCGTCAGCCGCTCCTGCTGATGACCGTAGCGAGCGCGTAAATTGCTCAACTGCACCCGCACTCGCGCCTGTTCCTGCGCCAGCAACACCTGCTGCTGTTCCAACGCCGCCCGCGCTTGTTCAGCCGCGATTCGCGCCGCCCGTGCCGCCGTCAATTCCGTCACCAATTGGGCTTCCCACGCCACGCCATCGGCGATCATCTGCCGCAGTGTCGCAATCGCCTCCACTCGCGCCAGCACACCACCGCCCGTCGCAGCGGGTGGCGTTTGCAGCCAATGGCGACCGACCCGCACCCCGTCTGGCGTCACAAAGCATTCACCCGCCGCCAGCGTCGTCCGCTGTTCCAGCGCGGTGGTCACATCCTCGGCGAGCCGCACCCCGTGCCAAAAATCGTTCAATGGCCAATCACTGTGTACCTGCGCAGCCAGCGTGGCGGGTGCAGCGAGCGGACTGCTTGCCGCCTGCGCATCAATCAACGTCAAGCCCGGCGGCAGCGGCGTGCTGGCGCGGCAGTGCGAAGCTAAGGCGGGAGTCGCCACTGCCCGCAGCGCGGCACCCAACACGGTCTCAGTTGCCAATTCCCAGCCGGGCGCGACTTGTAAATGATTGATTAGCTTGGGAGCCTGTGCCAAACCAGCGCCAGCCAGCCAGTCGGCATGAGCGGCGTCGGGCGCAGCGAGCGCGGCATCTTGCAGCGCGGTCAGTGACGCGAGGCGACCTTTTGATTCTTGCAAACCGCCGCGCAAATGATCCAACGCGGTGGTCAGATGTTGCACGGTCGCCTCGTGCGCGGCGAGGTCGTCACTGCGATATGCCAAAGCCGTGACCAGTGCGGCCTGCTGTTCCTCGCAATCCGCCTCGGCAGTCACCAGCGCGGTCATTTCCGCCTCGGCGTCGTCATCGCGTAACCGCTGGTGTTCATCGTGAAGACGGCGCTGGCGTGATTCATCGCGCACCAGTTGCTGTTCGAGCGCGGTGAGGTTGGCGCGAGCAGATTGGGCTTCCGCAGCGGGCGCGGCGGCGGCGTGATTGAATTCATCCCAGTGGGTTTCCCACGCCCGCAGTTGGTCTTCCGCAGCGCCGACGGCGACGCTGGCGGCGGTCAAATCCTGTTCAGCCTGTTGCCACGCGGGTTCAGCGATTGCCAGCGCAGCGGTGAGTTCGGCGTGACGGCGCTGTTCCGCGTCAAGATGGGCGGTGGTTTCCGCGAGCGTGAGGGTTAATTCCTGTAAATCGGCGCGGTGCTGGCGCTGCATATCGTCGGCAAACGCGAGTGCTTGCTCGGTCTGCGCGATCTCGGCGCTGACGGCATAACTTTGGGTTTGCACGGCGGCGATGTGCGCCACTGCCGCTTGATGAGCATGGCGCTGGGCGCTGAGATCGGTTTCCAACTGGTGCTGACGGGCGCTGGCGTCAGTGCCGCTGGCGTTGAGGTTTTCCAATTGCTGCGCGTAGTGCTGCACTTCGCCGCTCAGGGCGTGCCAACGCAGGGCGATGAGTTCCTGTTCCAGCCGCGCTGCGTCAGCTTGCAACTGGGTGAATTGTTCGGCCTGCTGCACTTGGCGTTCGAGATGATGGAGCTGCGTGTTGACCTCGGCGCGGAGATCGTCAAGTCGCGTGAGATTGGCGCGGGTGTGTTCAATGCGGGTTTCCGTTTCACGGCGGCGCTCTTTGTATTTAGAAATGCCGGCGGCTTCTTCCAGAAAAATCCGCAATTCCTCCGGGCGGGCTTCAATGAAGCGCGAGATCATGCCTTGTTCAATGATGGCGTAGGAGCGCGGCCCTAAGCCGGTGCCGAGGAATAACTCTTGAATGTCGCGCCGCCGACAGCGCACGCCGTTGAGGAAATAGTTGGATTGTCCGTCGCGGCTGAGGTGCCGTTTGACGCTGAGTTGCGGGAAGGCGGCATACGCACCGCCGGCGCGGTTGTCGCGGTTATCAAACACCAGTTCAATGCTGGCGCTGGTGAGCGGTTGGCGTCCGCTGCTGCCGTTGAAAATGACATCGGTCATGGCTTCGCCGCGCAGCAGGCGGGCGGAACTTTCGCCCATCACCCAGCGCACGGCGTCAATCACATTGGATTTGCCGCAGCCGTTGGGGCCGACGATGCCAATGAGATTGCTGGGAAAGGTGACGGTGGTGGGATCGACAAAGGATTTGAAGCCCGCCAAACGGATTTTTTCAAGGCGCATAAAGTTCAGTGACCGGGCGACGGGGTGGGAAGTTGGCAGTTATCGGTAACACGGACAACTTAAAAACCTAGCGTTTGAATCAACAACAGTGGCGATTATAGGGTCAATTCCCAGCGCGACACGCGCATCTCCGCACCATGTCGCAAGCGATAAAGTACACGAAAAAAACGCGATAACATTTAGAATATCCCAACATATTTGGGAGGGAACTATGGCGCAGGCAACCCGTTACGGGCAGTTAACATTTAGCGATCACGTCGAAAACGCGCTGCGCGAAGGCGCGATGTGGACGGTGATGTGCGTGGCGGTTTATTTGGCGCTGTCGCTGATGAGTTATTCCCCCACTGATCCGGGCTGGTCGTCTGTCGGCGAAAGCATGGCAGTGTCCAATGCTGGTGGCCCGACCGGCGCGATCTTTGCCGACATCGCCTTTTATCTGGTTGGTTTTTTCGCCCATTTATTGCCATTCATGCTGGCGTGGAGTGCGTGGACAGTGTTTCGTGGACACGGCGAAGAACCGACGCAGCGGGTGTGGTTATTGCTGCTGCGCTGGTTTGGATTCGCCGTCGTCTTGGCTGCTGGCTGCGGCTATTTCTCGCTGCACGTTGGCACCTTCGGCTTAAAACTTCCCAACGGCGCAGGCGGCGGGTTGGGGCTGTTAGTCAGCAGCTTGATGTTGGAACGGTTCAACGCGCCGGGCACCGATGTGCTTCTCACCGGCGCATTAGCCGTCAGCCTGATGTTGTTTTTAGGCTTTTCGCTGCTGCGCTTGATCGACGCATTTGGCTCGATGGTTTTAGACAACGTCGGGCGCGGCTGGTCATTTCTGACGGGTTTATTCTCCAAACGCCCTACCGCAGCGCCAGCACCGGCTCCCGCACCAGCGCCGCCACCCGCCGCCGTAGTCGAAGTGCCGATTGCTGCCGGTTTACCGCCAAACTTGAATCTGCTGAACCCAGCGGAAGCGCCAGCCGCGTCGCCTACCGCGCCACTTTCTGACGTGGCAGCAGCGGCGGCAACGCTAAAAAAAATTGTCACTGCTGGAGCTGCGCTGACGCCTGCGCCGGAACCAGCGCCGCCAGTCGCTGCCGCGCTGCCGCCAGTGAAACCCGGACGCCCAAGTCTGGAACTGTTGAGCGCCAGCCCCGCCACCAAAGTTGAGCTATCCGCCGATCAGATTGAAGAGCTGTCGTGCGCGGTGGAAATGCACTGCGCCGAGTTGGGTGTGACCGTGCGGGTGGTGGCGGTGTATCCGGGACCGGTGGTCACGCTGTTTGAATTGCAACTGCCGCCCGATCTCAAAACGCCCAAATTAGCCGGGTTGATGCCGAAGCTGGCGCTGGCGTTGGGCGTTGTTGGCGTGCGCTTGGTGGAGATGGCACCGGGTAACGCGGTGATTGGCATCGAAATTCCCAATCAACAGCGCGAGCGGATTGGTTTACGGACGCTGTTGGCTGCGCCGGAATATCAGGAAACGCTCGCGCCGTTGGCAGTCGCCATCGGGCAAAACATTGCCGGGCTGCCGGTGGTGCTTGATTTAGCGCGGCAGCCGCATCTGCTGCTGGCGGGCATGACCGGAGCGGGCAAAACCTCTGCGCTCCATGCGTTGTTAATCAGCCTGTTATACAAATCGGGCCCGAAGATGCTGCGCTTGGTGTTGATTGATGTGCAGCAGCGCAGTTTGGTCGCTTACGCCGAGATTCCGCACCTGTTGACGCCGGTGATTGACGCGCCGCTGCCCGCCAGTCGGATGCTGCGCTGGTGCGCGGATGAAATGGAGCGGCGGTTTCGGGTGATGGCGAAGTTGGGCGTGCGCAATCTCATCAGTTACAACCGGATGATCGCCGAGGCGCAGGACGCCGGGGCGCAGATTCTTGATCCGACCGCACCTGACACCACTGCGCCAGAAGCGGTGCCGCGCTTGCACTATTTGCCGTATGTGGTGGTAGTGATTGCGGAGTTGGCGGACGTGTTGGCGGCGACCACTTACACAGTGGCGGTGCTGACGCAGTTGGCACAAAAAGCGCGAGCTGCGGGCATTCACCTCGTGCTGGCAACCGCATCTCCACAGCCGGAGGTGCTGCCAGAACCGCTGTGTCGTCATTTACCGGCACGGCTGGCGCTGCAAGTGAGTTCACGGGCGGAGTCGCGGCTGGTGTTGGAACAAGCTGGCGCTGAAGACCTGCTCGGCGCGGGCGATATGCTGTATCTCGCGCCCAACAGCAACGTCCCGCAGCGCGTTCACGGTGCCTTCGTCAGTGCGGAAGAGGTGGCGCAGGTGACGGCGTTTTTGCGCCAACAAGCTCCCGCTTTACCGCTGTCCGGGGCGCTCGCACTGCCAGATTTGACGCTGGAGCTGGAAACTGCCGCTGCGCTCGATCCGCTGTTTGCGGAAGTGGTGGCGCAAGTGCGCACCACGCAGCGGGCATCGCTGCCGAGTTTGCAGCGCCATTTCAAAATCAGTTATCAGCGGGCGGTGCGGTTGTTGGAAACGCTGGAACAGCGCGGCATCGTCGGTGCTGCCGCCCCGAATGGCAGTCATCGCGTGCTGCCGCCAGCAGAGGATGATTGAGTTGGCGGTTTTTTAGTTGTCGGTGATAACGCTGTTTTTTTACTGACAACCGCCAACTGACAACTTTTATTAAAACACTCAGGATAAAAACACAATGTGGTTGGATTTTTTGCTCCGTAGTATTTACGGAATTGGCGTGCTGCTGGCGCTGGGAATCAATAGTGCGAGTGCTGCGGAAACGAATTTAGTAGAGCGGTATTTAGCGGATTTGAATACGCTCGTCGCAGATTTTGAACAATACACATTTAATGCTGATCGCTCGCAAATGTTAGAAGCGCGAGGCACGTTTTATTTACAGCGTCCGGGGCGCTTTCGCTGGGAATATGCCAGCCCGACTGCGCAAGTGATTATTGCTGATGGCAAGCGCGTTTATGTGCATGATTTAGATTTGCAGCAAATTTCCCATCAAGAACAAAATGAAGCGTTACGCGGCACTCCGGCGCTGTTATTAGCCAATCGTGAACCCATCGCCACGCATTTTGTTGTCAAAGCAATTGCGAGTACGGATGGACGCGATTGGGTGGAATTGACGCCCAAAGATACCGATACCGATATTGTGCGGATTGAATTGGGTTTTGGTGCCGACACGCTGGACAGTCTCATTATGCAAGACAGCTTTGGGCAGGAAACGCGCTTGAATTTCACCAATGCGCGGCGGAATACCACATTAAAAGCGGAGTTATTCAAAATCGAACAACGCGCTGTTGATGATTTTTTCCAGATGGATTAACGCTAAATCCACAAAAAACGGCGGGAATCATTTCACTGATTCCCGCCGTTTTTTATGTCAAGGCAAGCGCAGCGGTTAGTTGTTTTGAATCACGATGCGCGTTGCTCTCTGCGTTTCATCGCGCCAATTCCAACAAAACCTAAACTCAGCAATGCCAAAATGGATGGCTCTGGAACGTCATTAAATGGATCATAAGAAGATGCCAGTTCCCAACTCAGGATGTCGTGATTACCAAAACCACCACCAGTACCAGAAGTAAAACCAAAATAGGTATTTGTAGAGCCAAGAACAGTTGTTAAATCAACGGTGTAACTCAATGTTGAATTTGTTGATCGCGCTGCATTAGCACCTTCCACTAAACGCACTTCTAATAAATCAGTGACACCATTGTAATCAACCCAAGCAGACCAGATGCTCCCATTGTTAATTAGTGTTGAAACGCCCGCTTCTGTAACCGAATTCATATTGCCATTCAAATCGATGCCAACATGATTGCCATCATATTCCTCGTTTTCCGAGTTATGCCAAGTATCGAATTCTACTCCCACGCTAGAACCAAGCGTTTGATAACCAATCCCGCCACCAACAGCGCCAGCAGTATTAGCAACAGTTTGTGCAACAAAAACGATTCCATCAGCACCCTGTGCCCTGTCTAAACCACCATCGAACATACCGCCAGAATTGGAAATGCGAAATTGAAATGCAGTACTAAAAGACGCATCAGCACCTAATGAAATCAGAGCAGTTGAAAACGCTGATCCACTTTTATTAGTAGAAGCGGGAGTTAAACGCAACACGGAACGACCAGCATCATCTGTTGCAATGGTTGTATTGCCATTCAGTTGCAGCCCAGTGCTATTAGAAAAGTTATCAAAATCAATAACCGACGATTGTGCGAACTGGGCGGAAGCAAACAAAGCGGTTGCGCAAAGGATGTGAACATGTTTTGTGACCACTAGAGTGAATCTCCGTGAAATTGAGGAATTGAGTTCAGGCACCACATTTAAGCATAAAACGCGCCAAAATTATTTTTGTTAATAAAAACAATCTTCTAAAAACGCATCAGGTGATTCAAAACTGCTTTTGTAAAAAATTCTGACATAGAAAACAGTCATATTTGCCAAAAATCGACGGCAAAGGCTTTCCTGTTTTGCAAAAATAACTCATTAAATCATCGTCTCAGCGTAAAAAACTATCGGTTAAGACACGACAGTTGACGCGAGATGAGGTGTCAAATTTTCTGACATCAAACCCACAAAAAACGGCGGGAATCATTTCACTGATTCCCGCCGTTTTTTATGTCAAGGCAAGCGCAGCGGTTAGTTGTTTTGAATCACGATGCGCGGGAATTTCGCCGCATAATCCTTGGCTTGCAGCGATAACTTCGCTGCCGTTTTACGGGCAATTTCCCGATAAATCGCAGTCGCACGGCAGTCTGGCTGCGCCACCACCGTCGGCTTGCCGCTGTCGGTTTCCTCGCGGATGTGCAGCTCCAACGGCAACGAACCCAGCAACTCAACGCCGTATTGATGCGACATGCTCTGCCCGCCGCCGCTGCCAAAAATCGGCTCCTCGTGCCCGCATTTTGAGCAGATACAGTTGACGCGAGATGAGGTGTCAAATTTTCTGACATCAAACCCACAAAAAACGGCGGGAATCATTTCACTGATTCCCGCCGTTTTTTATGTCAAGGCAAGCGCCGCAGTTAGTTGTTTTGAATCACGATGCGCGGGAATTTCGCCGCATAATCCTTGGCTTGCAGCGATAATTTCGCCGCCGTTTTACGGGCAATTTCCCGATAAATCGCAGTCGCACGGCAGTCTGGCTGCGCCACCACCGTCGGCTTGCCGCTGTCGGTTTCCTCGCGGATGTGCAGCTCCAACGGCAACGATCCCAGCAACTCAACGCCGTATTGATCCGACATGCTCTGCCCGCCGCCGCTGCCAAAAATCGGCTCCTCGTGCCCGCATTTTGAGCAGATGTGGATGCTCATATTTTCGACGATGCCGAGCACCGGCACCTCGACTTTTTGAAACATTTTCAAGCCTTTACGCGCATCAAGCAGCGCGATGTCTTGCGGCGTGGTGACGATGATCGCGCCGGAAACCGGCACCTTTTGCGCCAGCGTCAACTGCGTGTCGCCAGTGCCCGGCGGCAAATCAATCACCAGATAATCAAGGTTTGACCAGTTGGTATCGTTCAACAATTGTTCGAGCGCCTGCGTCACCATCGGCCCGCGCCAAATCATCGGCGTTTCTTCTTCAATCAAAAATCCAATCGACATCGCTTGCAGGTGATAGCTCGTCATCGGCTCCAAACTGTTGCCGTCTTTGGATTCCGGTTTACCGCTGATGCCGAGCATTCGCGGCTGCGACGGGCCATAAATATCCGCGTCAAGAATGCCGACAGTCGCGCCCTCCGCCGACAGCGCCAGCGCCAAATTCACCGCCGTCGTGGATTTACCGACGCCGCCTTTGCCGGAAGCAACTGCGATGATATTTTTAACGTTATCAATCGGTTTGAGCGATTTTTGCACCGAGTGCGCCTTGATCTCCCAACCCACCGTCACCTCGGCGCTGGCGACCCCATCCACCGCCAGCACCAACGCCTTGACCGCGTCAGCAATCACGGCTTGCACCCCTTTGGCCGGAAAGCCGAGCACGATCTCCACCCGCACCTGATCGCCGTCGATCTGGATGTGTTTAATCGCGTGCGCAGCCACCAGATCGCGCCCCAAATGCGGTTCAACGTAGCCTTTAATCGCGGCTTCAATCACTTCTTTTGTCACTTCAGACATGCAAACACTCCAATAAACAACAAGATACCCGCAGTAACACGGGCGGAAATCAGTGGTGGCGTTCAGCGCAGCACCGCTGATCGGATGACGTGAATAGCATGGTAGCAGTCACGATCAATTCAATCCGCAGCCGCGCCCGGTTCAGCGATATTGCCCCCGACCGTGCGATACTTTCACCCTTTAAGATCGCGTGTTAGCCGAGCCATTTTCTTATGAGTCAACCTCGCCAGATTCTCATTACCAGCGCCCTTCCTTATGCCAACGGTCCGATTCATATCGGCCATCTGGTTGAATACATTCAAACAGATATTTGGGCGCGTTTTCAAAAGATGCGCGGTCATCAGTGTTGGTACGTCTGCGCGGATGATGCGCACGGTACGCCAATTATGTTGCGAGCGCGGCAGGAAGGCATCGCACCCGAAGCGTTAATTGCCCGCATTGCCGCCGAACATCAAGCCGATTTCGCCGCTTTTCGGATTGGCTTTGATAATTATCATTCGACCCATTCGCCAGAAAATCAACATTTTGCCAACTTAATTTATAGCCGCAATCGTGATGCCGGACATATTGCCCAGCGCACCATTACGCAGGCGTACGATCCAGTTGAGCACATGTTTTTACCGGATCGGTTTATTAAAGGCGAGTGTCCAAAATGTGGTGCTGCCGATCAATACGGCGACAATTGCGAAGCCTGCGGCGCGAGCTATTCACCTGCCGAATTAAAAAATCCGCGTTCAGCGGTTTCTGGTGCCGTACCAGAACAGCGCGATTCCGAGCATTATTTCTTTCGTTTGCGCGATTTTGAAACCATGCTGCGCGATTGGACGCGCAGCGGCAGTTTACAAAAAGAAGTCGCCAACAAATTAGATGAATGGTTCACCGCTGGCTTGCAAGAATGGGATATTTCCCGCGACGCGCCCTATTTTGGCTTTGAAATTCCCGATCATCCCGGCAAATTCTTTTACGTCTGGCTGGATGCGCCCATTGGTTATTTAGCCAGTTTTCAGAATTTGTGCGACCGCACGAGCGGATTAGATTTTGCGCAATTTTGGGCAGCGGATGCCACTGCCGAGCTGTATCATTTCATTGGCAAAGACATCATTTATTTTCACGCGCTGTTTTTTCCAGCGATGCTACATGGCGCTGGATTCCGCACACCCAGCGCCATTTTTGCGCACGGCTTTTTAACCGTTGATGGGCAGAAGATGTCAAAATCACGCGGCACCTTTATTAAAGCCCGCACCTATTTAGATCATCTCAATCCCGAATATCTGCGCTATTATTTTGCCGCCAAACTCGGCTCCGGGGTGGATGATATTGATTTGAACTTGGCGGATTTCACCGCTCGCGTTAATTCCGATTTGGTCGGTAAAGTGGTGAATATCGCCAGCCGCTGCGCCGGATTTATTCAGAAAGGTTTCGATGGGCAATTGGCAGCGACTTTGGCAGAACCGAATTTATTTGCAGAATTCATTGCTGCTGGTGACGCAATTGCTGCTGCGTATGAACAACGCGAATTTAATCGCGCCGTGCGTGACATCATGGCGCTCGCAGATCGCGCCAATCAATACATTGATGAAAAAGCGCCGTGGGTGATTGCGAAACAGCCCGGACGTGAAATTGAATTGCAAGCAGTCTGTGCAATGGGAATTAACTTATTTCGCATTTTAATTGGGTATTTGCGCCCAATTTTGCCCGGCACGGCAGCAGATTCTGAAGCCTTTTTACAGGTCGCACCATTAACGTGGGCGGAATTGGCGACGCCGTTGTTGGCGCACCAGATCGCGCCGTTCAAACCGCTGTTGACTCGCGTCGATCCGGCGCAAATCGCGGCGATGCTGGCGGCGTCAACCGACGATTTAACCGTTGCGGCTCCGGCTGCCGCGCCAGCGCCCGCTGTCGCCGTCGCGCCGCTGGCAGCAACGATTGATTACGATACTTTTGCACAAGTTGATCTGCGCATCGCTTTGATTAAAGATGCGAAATTGGTGGAAGGCGCGGATAAATTGTTGCAATTGACGCTCGACATCGGCGGCGAGACGCGCAACGTGTTTGCGGGCATTCGCTCTGCTTATGATCCCCAAACGTTGGAAGGGCGTTTGACCGTGATGGTTGCCAATCTCGCGCCGCGCAAGATGCGTTTTGGCGTTTCTGAGGGCATGGTGTTGGCGGCAGGAGCGGGCGGTAAAGAGTTGTTTTTGTTGAGTCCAGATTGCGGCGCGGAGCCGGGGATGCGGGTCAAATGAGATGGCAGCACAGTTGTCAGGTGGTGATTGGATTGGCGTGGGCGGTGATGATGCCGCTGGCGCTGGCAGAGGATGCTGCGCCTTGGGTGGTGACGACGCAGGTGAGCAGCATTCCCACGCTGCGCTGGCATCTCACCGGCACCGTACAGGCGCGTCACGAGATTCCGCTGGCGTTTCGGCTGGGCGGTGCCATTCAGGAGCGGGCGGTGGAGATCGGCGATCAGGTGGTTGCTGGGCAGATGCTGTTTCGCCTTGATCCGCGTGATGTGATTCAGCAGCAGATCGCAGCGGAGGCGATGGTTGCCAGCGCCCGTGCTGAGATGGAAAACGCCCAGCGCGAGCGCGAGCGTCAAACCGATTTGTTGCGCAAAAAGCTGGTGAGCCAACAGGATTATGACCGCGCTACCACCACTGCGCGGGCTGCCAGCGAGCAGTTGATTGCTGCGCAAGCGGCGTTGAAACAAGCCGTCAATGCCATTGCTTATGCCACGCTGACTGCGCCAGTCGCGGGCGTGATTGTGGAAGTGAGCGGGCAACACGGGCAGATCGTCAGCGCCGGTCAACCGTTGGCGGTGTTGGCGGAAGCGGGAGCGCGGGAAATCGTGGTCGCAGTGCCGGAAGATCGCCGCGCCAGCTTGCCGTCCACCGCTACTGCGCAACCGTTTAGCAGTACGGCAATGCTGCCGGTGACGTTGCGTGAACTCGCCGCGACTGCCGATCCGCTGACGCGCACTTGGCTGGCGCGGTATCAGGTGGACAGTGCTGTTGGCGAACAGGCGCTGCATGAACTGCCGGTTGCGCCAGCGTTGGCATTGGGCACGACGGTCACGCTGCATTTTGCGGCACCGTCAACCGCACCGCGTTTGCGGGTGCCGCTGGGGGCGATTTTGGAACAGGGACAAGGCGCGGTGCTGTGGCGCATCGCTGATGGTCAGGTGCAGCCGGAGCCGGTGACGATTGTGGGCATTGATGGCGAATTTGCTGAAATTCAAACCACGCTTGCGCCGGGAACGCCAGTCGTGGCGCTCGGTGTGGATCGGCTTTTACCGGGGCAAACCGTGCGGGTGCGGGCACCATGATCAGCTTCAATTTATCGGCGTTAGCCGTCCGCGAACGCTCCGTCACCCTCTTTTTTATTCTCGCCACCGCCGTCGCGGGCGTATTGGCATTTACCCATTTGGGACGGGCAGAAGACCCCGCGTTCACGATGCGCGTGCTGGTGGTGTCGGCGCTGTGGCCGGGTGCCAGCGCCGAGCAGATGCAGCGACTGGTTGCTGATCCGCTGGAAAAGCGCATCACCGAGGTGGAGTATTTTTATCGCGTCGAAACCACCGCCCGCCCCGGTCGCATCGACATGCTGGTTGAATTTCAGGATTACACGCCCTCGCCCCGCGTCCCCGATCTGTTTTATCAAATCCGCAAACGCATGAGCGACGAAGTGGGCAAGTTGCCCAACGGCGTCCTCGGTCCGTTCGTCAATGATGATTTTGCTGATGTCTACTTTGCGCTTTACGCGCTCTCAGCTCCCAAGTTGCCGCCGCGCCAGCTCGTGCGCGAAGCCGAACAAATTCGGGATCGGCTGGCGCGAGTGGCGGGAGTGCAAAAGGCGCGGGTGTTGGGTGAACGTCCGCAGCGGATTTTTATTGATCTTGATGCGACACGTTTGGCAGCACTCGGCATCACTGCGCTGGCCGTCAAGGAGGCGCTGGAGGCACAAAACCAATTGCTGCCAGCCGGCGTAGTGGAAACCGTTGGGCCGCGCTTGGCGCTGCGCTTGAGTGGCGCATTGGACGATCTCGAAGCAATCAAAGCGGTGCCGCTGCGCGTCGGCGAGCGTTTGTTCCAATTGGGCGAGATCGCCGAAGTGCAGCGCGGCTACGAAGACCCGCCCGGTTACATCATTCGAGCGGGCGGTGAGGACGCGGTGCTGCTCGGCGTGGTGATGCAAGCGGGTCAAAACGGTTTAGACCTCGGCGCTCGCTTGGCGGAATTCATTACCCAATTGGAAACAGATTTGCCATTGGGATTTCATTTAACGCCGCTCACCAATCAAGCCGATGCGATTTCCCGCGCTGTGAATTTATTTCAGATTAAATTTTTAGTCGCAGTCGGCGTGGTGATGCTGATTAGTTTTATTGCGTTGGGTTGGCGAGCGGGTTTAATTGTCGGCATTGCGATTCCACTCACGCTGGGTTTAACGTTTTTATTGATGTTAATGCGCGGCGTTAATTTAGATCGGGTGTCGCTCGGCGCGTTAATTATTGCGCTGGGGCTATTGGTGGACGATGCGATCATTGCGATTGAGATGATGCTGGTCAAAATGGAGGAAGGCTGGGATCGGTTGCGAGCGGCAGCTCATGCGTGGACGGTAACGGCAGCGCCAATGTTGAGTGGCACGCTGGTGACGGTGGTGGGATTTGTGCCAATTGGTTTTGCACAATCTGGCGTCGGTGAATACGCGGGCAATATCTTTTGGGTATTGGCGTTTGCTTTGCTGGTGTCATGGCTGGTGGCGGTAACTTTCACGCCATATTTAGGAACGTTGCTATTAAAAAGCCACCCGGTTGTAAAGAGTGATGCAATAGAAAAAGATGCTCATTATTTATCCATCTACGCCACGCCGTTATATCGCCGCCTCCGCCGCCTGATTCGCGGCTGCGTCCGCTACAAAATTCTCATCGTGACCGGCACCTTCGGCGTGTTGGCGCTCGCCATCGCCGCGCTGGCTGGACCGGTGCAAAAGCAATTTTTCCCCAGCTCGGATCGCCCTGAAGTGTTGGTGGATATTTATCTGCCCGAAGGCAGCAGCGTGGCGCTCACCACCGCCGTGACCGACCGCGTGGAGGCGATTGTTCACAACGCGCCCGGCGTGCGTTCGCTGTCCACTTATATCGGCGCAGGTGCGCCGCGCTTTTTCCTCGCGCTCAATCCCGAACTGCCCAATCCGGCGTTCGCCAAATTGATCGCAGTCGCAGACGATCCGGCCGCCCGCGATGCCCTGATGACGCGGCTGCAAACCCATATTGATGCCGGTGAATTCCCAGAAGCGCGGGTGCGGGTGCAGAAATTGCTGTACGGCCCGCCGGTGATTTGGCCGGTGAGTTTCCGCGTGCTCGGCCCTGATCCGGTGCGCCTGCGCCAGCTCGCTGAACAGGTACGCGCTCAGGTCGCCGCGCATCCCCACACCGCCGACGCGCATCTCGAATGGGGTGAACGGGTGCCGGTGGTGCGGCTGCAACTTGATCCCGCCCGACTGCGCCTGCTGGGACTGACGCCGCGTGATCTCGCCATCCAACTCCAGTACGAACTCTCCGGCGTGATCGCTACCGAAGTGCGCGAGGACATTCGCGCCGTGCAATTGGTGTTACGCGGCACTGCGCCGCCGCCGAATTTGGCGGATTTGCCGCTCAAAACCCAAGACGGACGCACGGTGACGCTGGCGCAGGTCGGCGAGTTGACGCTGGAATTTGAAGACCCGGTGCTGAAACGCTACAACCGCGAGCCATTTATTGGCGTTAATGCCGAAGTTCACGCCGCGCAGCCGCCAGATGTGACCGCCGACATTTGGACGCAATTGGAACCGCTGCGGGCGCAGTTGCCGCTCGGCTATCGCATCGACATCGGCGGCGCGGTGGAGCAATCCAGCAAGGCGGATGTGTCGATTCAGCGGGTGCAGCCGATCATGCTGGTGCTGATGTTGACGCTCATCATGCTGCAAATGCGCAGCTTTGCCGGCATGTTGATGGTCGTAGCGACCGCGCCGCTGGGCGTGATTGGCGCGGTGATCACGCTGCTGGTGGCAGATAAACCGTTTGGTTTTGTCGCGCTGCTCGGTTTGATTGGATTGGCGGGGATTTTGATGCGTAACACCTTGATTCTCGCCAAACAAATTGAAGATAACCTCGCGCAAGGCATGGAAAAATCCGCAGCGGTGGTGGAGGCGACTGTGCAGCGGGCGCGACCGGTGGTGTTGACGGCAGCGGCAGCGGTGTTCGCCTTCACTCCGCTGGCGAGCGATACCTTTTGGGGGCCGCTGGCGTATGTGTTAATTGGCGGCATCATTGCAGGAACTGCCATGACTTTGCTGTTTTTACCCGCATTATATTCATTGTGGTTTCGCGTAAAACTCGCTCCCAACCCGCAATAACTATTCTACAGTTCAGTCTGCAACGTGATGATTAGCGTTGCAGATTGAGCGCCAATAACCGCTGCAATATCTCCGTCTCATTCAATACTGCGCCATCATTCCAGCCATACGCAGCCGCCACTGCGTGATCTAATTTTGCTTGCGCGTTAATCAGCCACGTTGGTTGTTGATTATACAAATGCGTGAGCGTCCGTGTTTTTAATTGCGCGGCAAATTCCGGTTTAACCATGATGCGCTCAGGATAACCCGCCACCACTTCCGGCACACGCTCAACCCATTCCGGCGGATTTAACCACTGCTCGCGCAATTGATTAAGTTGATATGCAGCTTCGGCAATTGCAATCGCATGATCTCGATATGCGGACGCAACGCTCGGAATAATGACGCCATTGCCTAATTTTTCAATTGCGCCGCCAGTATCAGCGGGCGTTAAACCGCTTGGAAACGGGAAGGTTTCAAATGTCGTGGTGGGCGTATAACGCGGCGTTGCGCCCAAACTGGTGCCCATCCGCAATGCCCACAATTCATGGCAACGAGACTGCAAAATGCCAAAGGTCGTATCATCGGCACGGGCAAATGTATACAGTTGCACATCTGGCAAAATTTTAGTATCCAGCCAAACAAAAATACGGTATTTTGCTACCTGAGGTGTTACCAAAACTCTTGGTAATGTTGCCAACACCGCCCGCAAATCTTCACGGCTGCGTTCAAACAACCACCAGTTAGCGGCAATTTTTATATTTCGATTGATTACTCTTTGCGGTTTAACGTGCTGTAGTGCATATTTATATGGTAATTCGTACATCGCAGCATCAACTTCAGTCATACCGACACCAAAATCAATAATCCACATATCAGAAAAGCGGCGGGTAATATCCATGCCGTTGACCCAGCAACGTAACACGTCGCGGTTAGATTTTCCGTGAGGATTAGGTGATTTTAGCCACTGCCGCGCTAAATGACCATGAATGTCAAATGCTCCATATTTCTTCGTTCCGCTAAAGCATATTCCGGTATTTTCTACTAAATTTTTAGCGGTCGTTACATCTGCTGCACCAGTGATTGATGCTGCGGTCAAATCGGCATAAATTGCTGGCACCGGTTCGCCATTTAAGACGGGCGTTGATTTTGTATTTCCAAAGCAAATCAAGCTGACCCGCACTGCCGCGCCGCTGTTAATCCAAGGCTCATCTGACCACGCATTAAAAATGGTCGTCGTTTTACAAATGTGTTCTAACACTTTGCGATTCGCCCCGCCGCGAATTGAATTGGTTGCCACCAAACCGGCAGCGTGCGCTTGACCGCTGGCAATTTGCGCCCGCGCTTTTTCAAACCAATAAGTGACTAAATCTGCACCAGCGGGAACCCGCGCATCATAAATCGTTTTCAATGCTGCAAAATAATCATCACCTAACACGCCGCGCTTTTTACTGCCGCCTAAAAAAGGCGGATTACCAACAATGACATCAACGCTTGGCCACTCTGCTTCTGCGCCCAGTTCATTGACGATTGCATCACGACGAGCAATGATATTAATTGGTTTCAAAATAGGATCATCTGCTAAAGAAAAACCATGTTGAATCATCCACTGCAATTCGCCAATCCAGACGGTAACGCGAGCCAATTCAGCGGCATACGCATTGGTTTCAATACCCAATACATTCTCTGGCCCAACCGCCGGAAAACTGCGCGGAAAATTCAACCGCTCGGCTTCTACAATAATTTCGTGCTCCAAATCTTTTAACCCTTTTAATGCTAAAAACAGAAAATTACCGGAACCACATGCTGGATCAAGCACGCGGAAATTGCGCAACCGCTCCAACATCTGCGTCAATAACGCCTGCGCTGCTTTACGATTTTTTGTTTGCGTCACGGCAGTTTTAATCGTTGCCCATTCTGCCCGCAATGGTTCTAAAACAACCGGATTCACAATCCGCATAATGGCTGCTGCATCGGTGTAATGTGCGCCCAATTGCTCACGTTGATTCGGATCCAAACCGCGCTCAAATAAGGTGCCAAAAATGCTGGGTTCAATTGCTGACCATTTCCACTCCGCCAACTCGCGCAGCGTTTTAATATCAAGGACGGTTAATGGCAACACTGCTGCGGTGCTCAATAAACCGCCGTTAAAATACGCAATTGGTTCTGTACCAAAACAGCCGCCAGTTGCCATCGTTTTTAATAAAGTGTCCAACATTTGCAGCACATAGGCGGGGCGCTGTTGTCCGGCATCAAGCAACTGAGTAAAAACTTTATTGGGTAATAAACCGATGTCTTGCGCAAAAAAGCAAAATAATAACTGCTGGCTAAACTGTGCGACTTGCAATGGCGCATGACCGCGCTGACAAAGCGCGGCTGCTAATTCACTAAAATGCCGCGCTGCTGCTTCCGTTAATGCGGCAGTCGTGCGCGTGGGGCGCAAGCGTTCCGGTTCACTGAATGCCCATTTTAATAATTGCAACCGCGCTGGATTGCGCAAATCCTCCAGCGTGATATGATGTTGATCCGGCACCGTACCCGGGAATGCTGTATGAATAATGATCTGTTCCATATCGGCAACGATCAATAACGGCGGATGTAATAACGATGGCGTGTAGAGTTGGAGTTGCTTAAATGCTGCGGCTAAATTTTTACGCTTGCCTTTATATTCCCAGCCGAAACAGTCTTTTTTCCACACATCTGCCCAACCATCACCGCCGCCAGCTTTTTTAGCGCCGCGCTCAAAACAATAAAATGCGCCGGTCGGATCAATGTCCGCTGGCGTTAGCTCATGCAATAGATGGCATAAATCAATAAAATGCTCCTGCGCTGCGGAGCGTTCTTTTAAGGTTGTGGCGTGCCATTTAGCGATAAATTGTTCAGGAGTCATAAATTTATATCACGCCAAGTGAAAGCAACCACTTTTGAAAAAAAGTGGGTGTGAAGTGGATCAAAAAGAAATAATAAACGCAAATACTTAAACCCTGCTAAAATTTTGCTCTGTTCGGCAGCCTCGCTGTTGATGCTGAAAAGCGTATGTTAGTGAGGGTTTAACAGAAACCGGACGCGGTCATTCAATCATTCACTTGCGATCACTCTTGCTTTGCGGTGAAAATAGCCCCGCTTGTCACCACGCAGGCACAATAAAAACCACACCAACTCTGGAGGAGTTTTGAATGCACAATCAACACGTTCATTATCGACACTTGGCATTTTCAGCCGCTCTATTTTTCACCTTTAGCAGCATCGCGCCATGCACTTATGCGCTTGATTTTGGCGATATGATGAATCCCAACCGCTGGATGAATGGCAATCGTGATCGTGATCGCGCTGACCTTCCGCCGCCACCGCCGCCAAACTATGCGCCGCCGTATGTCGCTCCGCCTGCGTATTACGGCACCGCGCCGCTGATGCCCGCTGCGCCGTCCACTTCTGCTGCGGATAAAGCGGAAATTGAAGCATTAAAACGGCGCATTGAAGAATTGGAAGCGCAGCAACGGGCGCAAGCGGCTAAACCTGCACCGCGCCAGCCGTTTGCGGCACCAATCAATGAATTGCCGGCTGCGCCAGTGTTTCGTCCGCTAGATAAAAATTAACCCGCTTAACAAATATCACTGCGGTGCTGCTTGTGCCGCAGTGTAACGCGCAAAAAGAATACAATTCTTTAGCAAGTGATTAAAAAGCGCAGTTTGGTTGATAATAATTGTGAATAAAAACTACATTGTTTTGTACGATATTCTAAATAAAAGCGGTAAAGCGCAGCACCGGAAACGCTAATCTGGTAGCATGAATCGCATCGTGATTCCTCAACTTGTGAATACAAGCATCTATGTTTGGTTTCGGTAAAAAACACAAAACCCCCGCGCCGCCACCTCCCGACGTTGGCGCTGACGCCCCCAAAGCCCCCGGTCTCTTCAGCAAGTTATTCAAATCCACTCCCGAAGCTGACGCGCCACCCGCTGCGCCTGCGCCAGTTGCGCCGCCACCAGTTGTCGCGCCAGCGGCAGAAAGTGACGCCGCGCCCGGTTTGTTCAGCAAATTGTTCAAATCCAACAAGATAGACGCTGAGATCGCGCCCGCGCTGGTCGTTGCGCCGGAGCCAGAAGCGGATGACGCGCCCAAAGTCGGCGTGTTGACGCGGCTGCGGGAGCGGCTGTCGCGCTCGCGTACCCAGCTCGGCGATGGTCTCGGCACGCTGTTTTTGGGGCGCAAGCGGATTGATGACGAGCTGCTGGAGGAGTTGGAAACGCTGTTGATTACGGCGGATGTCGGCGTGGAGGCGACGGCGCGGATCATTGCCGATCTCACTGAGCGGGTGAAACGCAAAACGTTGGCCGATCCGCCTGCGCTGTTGCTGGCGCTCAAAACGGAATTGCGCACGCTGTTGTTGACCGCCACCGGTCCGGTGCGCCAGCCCGCTGCCGGTAAACCGCAGGTGATTGTGATGGTTGGTGTCAATGGCGCGGGTAAAACGACCACCATCGGCAAGCTCGCCAAACGGCTGCAAGCGGAAGGAAATAGCGTGATCTTGGCGGCTGGCGATACGTTTCGCGCCGCTGCGGTTGAACAGTTGGAGGTGTGGGGCGAGCGCAATCAGATTCCGGTGATCGCGCAGCACACCGGCGCTGATTCCGCGTCGGTGATTTTTGACGCGCTGCAAGCCGCGACTGCGCGGGGCGCGGATGTGTTGATTGCTGACACCGCCGGGCGGCTGCACACCAAAACCAATCTGATGGACGAATTGAGCAAGGTGGTGCGGGTGTTGAAAAAGATCGACCCTGACGCGCCGCATGAGGTGATGTTGGTGGTGGACGCGAGCACCGGGCAAAACGCGCTCGCGCAGGCCGAACAGTTTCATCGGGCGGTGGGCTTGACGGGCATCACGCTGACGAAGCTCGACGGCACCGCAAAAGGCGGCATCCTGTTTGCGATTGCTGACCGGCTGCGGCTGCCGATTCGGTTTATTGGCGTTGGTGAGAGCATTGACGATCTGCGTCCGTTTGATGCCGATGAATTTGTCGATGCTTTGCTGGGCTAGGAGCGCGAGCGCGTGATTCAATTTGAACACGTTTTCAAACGCTATCCCGAACGCGGCGAGGCGCTCACGAACATCAGTTTTGAGATGAAAGTGGGTGAAATGGCGTTTTTGACGGGGCCGTCGGGCGCGGGCAAAAGTACTTTGCTGCGCTTGATTGGGCTGTTGGAACGTCCGACTCGTGGCGACATCGTTGTCAACGGGCGCAATTTGGCGACGCTGCCGCGAGATCGCATTCCGTATCATCGCCGCGATGTCGGCATGATTTTTCAAGATCATCGCCTGCTGCCGGATCGCAGCGTGTTTGACAACGTGGCGCTGCCGCTGGTCGTCACCGGTCTCGGTCACAAAGAAGTCGGGCGGCGGGTGCGGGCGGCGCTGGATCAAGTCGGGCTGCTCAAACGCGAACGCGCCGTGCCGGTGGCGCTGTCTGGTGGTGAACAGCAGCGGGTGGGCATTGCGCGAGCAGTGGTCGGACGCCCCCCGGTGTTGTTGGCGGATGAACCGACCGGCAATCTCGATCCTGAGTTATCCAAAGAAATTTTCCAATTATTTGAGCGGTTTCAATATGTTGGCGTGACGCTGTTGATTGCCACCCACGATCTGGCGCTGGTCAGAAGTATGCACTACCGCACCTTTAGCCTTGGCGAAGGGCGATTGGTCAATGACACGCGAGGCTGGTAAACGATGTTGAAACCCCATTCCCGGCGGCGACGCCTGCCCAAACTGGCCGAGCAGTTCCAAATTTGGCTCATGCAGCATGTGCAAAACGCGCTGGCGACCTTGGGACGGTTATTTGATACGCCGGTGCCGACCGGAATGACGGTGGCGGTGATTGGGATTTCGCTGGCATTTCCGGCGGCGCTGTATGTGCTGGCGGACAATTTGCGCACGATGGCGGGAAGTTGGGATCAAACAGCGGCGATCTCGCTGTTTTTGCGTTATGACATCACCGACGCGGCGGCGACCCCGCTGGCGGAACAGTTGCGCAAATGGCCAGAAATTGCGCGGGTGGACATCATCAGCCGCGACAGTGCCTTAAATGAATTTCGGGCGCTGGGTGGTTTTGAGGAGGCGCTGGAGCAATTAAAAAATAATCCGCTGCCGATAGTGGTGGCGATTTATCCGCACGCGGCATTTGCGGCACCGGCGCAATTGGAAACGTTGCAAAATAAGCTATTACGGCTGCAAGAAGCGGATTTTGCGCGAATGGACACCGTTTGGTTGCAACGGTTTCAAGCCATTCTCGATTTAATTCAAACCGGCGTGGTGCTGCTCGGCGGGTTATTAGGAATGGGCGTGTTATTGATTGTTGGCAATACGATTCGGTTAGAAATTCTCAACCGCCGCATTGAAATTGAAATTATGGAATTGGTCGGCGCGACTTCTGCATTTATTCGCCGTCCGTTTTTATATGCGGGCGCGTGGTACGGCTTATTGGGCGGACTGACGGCGTGGCTATTGGTAACGCTGGCGCTGATTTTATTGCAAGGATCGGTTTCGCGGCTGGCGAGTTTATATCGCAGCGAGTTTCCGCTGGCTGGATTGGGAATAAGCGAGACCTTGATTGTATTGAGCGGCAGCATCGCGCTCGGTTTAATTGGCAGTTGGATTGCGGTAGAGCGGCATTTGCACGGCACTGAACCCAATTAAATTGCGCGACCCGCTAGATAATGACTTTGCGCCTCACGTTTGGAGGCGTTTTTTATGAGCACGGCAACGTGAGGATATGTTGATGCAACACTGGTTTTTTCTCAGCGGTGCCATCGCGCTAGAAGTGATTGGCACGACGTTTATGAAATTATCTGCTGGTTTGACCAAGCCGCTGTTTATTGCGTTGATGCTGCTGTTTTATGTCGCGTCGTTTTTAGTGTTGACGCTGGCGCTGCGCAAAATTGAGGTCGGCGTTGCTTATGCGGTGTGGTCGGGCGCGGGCACGGCGTTGATTGCCGCGATTGGAATTCTGTATTTTCAGGAGGCGATAACGACGTTCAAACTCATCGGCATCGGCTTGATTATTTTGGGCGTGATCGGGATCAATCTCGGTGGTTCACAGTGAAACTGCGGCAGTTTCAGCAAAGCGCAGCCCGGCGGGCAGTTCGATGGTCATACTCAGCGGCAGATGATCCGACAGTGCGTAGTCGATGACGCGGGCGCTGACCACGCGCAGCGGCGCGGTGATTAAGATGTGATCGAGCGGGTGACGCGGGCGCCAGCTCGGAAAGGTTTTGAGCGCACAGTCCAAGCCGTGCAGCTCGGTTTTTTGCACCAGAGCGCGTAAACCGCCGCCATGACAGCCGCAGTTAAAATCGCCCATCAGCACCAAATACGGATGCGCGGCGGTGAGCTGGAAGAGGTAGTCCAATTGCTGGCGCTGCGCCCGTCCGCCGAGGGCTAAGTGCAGGATCGCAATCGCTAAATCGCTGCCGTCCGACAGCGGCAATTCCGCCACCACCACGCCGCGTCCGGGCAAGCCGGGCAAGCGATGTTCGGTGATGCGACGTGGCGCTAAACGACTGAGTAGCCCGTTGCTGTGTTGGGCGAAGGGGCCGAGATTGCGGTTGATTTGGCGATACCAGTGCGGAAAGCCGCCATGACGGGCGAGATATTGCACTTGATCAATGTAGGCGCTGCGCAGGCTGCCGGCGTCAACTTCTTGCAACCCAACGAGATCGAATTGGCGCAACAGTTGCGCGATCTGGGTGAGATTGACCAGCCGCTCCGGGTGCGGCAGCAGATGTTTCCAACTGTTGGTGAAATAGTCGCTGTATTGACGGGAATGGATGCCCGCTTGGACGTTGTAACTCAGGAGATTGAGCTGGCGCATGATGGCGGGGTGGGAGGTCGCCACCACCGGCAGAGCGGTGGTGGCGGCGGCGGTGCCGATTATTGCGCTGCCGCCAGTCCTTGAATGTACTGCGACACAGCGGCGATTTCTTCTGCCGTCATCCGCGCCGTCACGCCGCGCATCATGCCGTTGGGATCATTTGCCCGCTCTTGTTTTTGGAAATAGCCCAGCGTTTGTTTCACATAATCAGCATGTTGCCCAGATAAACGGGGGAACTTTGACAACCCCTGCCCCAGCCCAGCCGGACCGTGACAACCGCTGCACGCTGGAACGCCGGAGACCGGATTGCCCGCCCGATAAATGCTCTCACCGAGTTTGGCCAATTCCGGGCTTGTCGTGCCGCCGCTTTGTTTCTGGCTCGAAAAATACGCCGCTACATCCGCAACTTCTTGATCGGTCAGCGGTTTTGCCATCGGCGTCATCTGGACGTTGTAGCGATTGTCCGCTTTGAAATCCATGATTTGCTTCTTGATGTAGTCAGGATGTTGCCCCGCCAATTTCGGCCAAATCGGCACCAAGCTGTTGCCTTGCGGACCGTGACACGCGATGCACACGGTGTTTGCTTTTTGTTCACCAGCCTTGATGTCGCCGGTGAGTTCTGCCGCTGCCGCCGCAGGTTCATTTGCTTGTGCCACGCCAGCCGCAAAAATTGCCGCGACCGACACGCTGAGAAGCCAAGTTTTCGTCATGAGCTGTGTCCGAGCTGTGATGAGCCGAGAAATTCGGCTGGTGGATGAATAGTTAAAAAAACCGGCGACGTATAACAGGTTTTTCGCAAAACGGTCAATCGCTGCCGCGTCGCCAACCGGTGCAATTGACACTTGCCAGCGCCAGCTACAACAGCACCAAATTATCGCGGTGGATCAACTCGTCGTCGTCAAGATAGCCCAAAATTGCCTCGAAATGCGTTGACGAATGCCCTTTGATGCGCTCGGCCGCTGCCGCGTCATAATTGACCAAACCGCGTGCCACCTCGCGCCCCAACTCGTCCACACACGCCACCACCTCGCCGCGCTCGAATTGTCCCTGCACCGTTTTGACGCCCACCGCCAACAAACTGGTGCCGTGCTCGCGCAGTGCCGCCACCGCGCCAGCATCGAGAATCAAGCGCCCGCGCACTTGCAAATGCCCCGCCAACCACTGTTTCCGCGCTGCCTGCGGCTCTTCGGTGGGAATCAACAAGGTGCCAACCGGCGCACTCGCGCCAATCCGCGTCAACACGTCTTCCCCGCGTCCGGGCGCAATCACCGTCGGCGTACCCGACCGCGCTGCGAGACGAGCGGCGCGAATTTTCGTGACCATGCCGCCAGTGCCCAAGCCAGTTACGCTGCCGCCAGCGACCACGTCGAGCACCGGATCGTCCACGCCCGTTTCTGGAATCAACTGCGCTGCGGGATAAAAACGCGGATCGTGATCGAATAAACCATCTTGATCGGTGAGCAAAATCAGCAAATCCGCTTCGATCAAATTCGCCACCAGCGCCGCGAGCGTGTCGTTATCGCCAAACCGCAGCTCATCGGTCGCCACCGTGTCGTTTTCATTGATGACCGGAATCACGCCCAGCCGCAGCAAGGTGCGCAGCGTACTGCGGGCGTTGAGATAGCGAACGCGGTTGGCGAGATCATCGCGGGTCAGCAGCACCTGCGCGGTGTTGAGACCACAGGCTTGAAAACAATCTTCATACGCCCGCACCAGCCCCATTTGCCCAATCGCTGCTGCCGCTTGCAGCTCATGCAACGCCTGCGGGCGACGATGCCAACCCATCCGCGCCATGCCTTCCGCCACTGCGCCAGATGACACCAGCACCACTTCACAACCGGCACGACGGCGCTGGGCGATTTGCTCCACCCAAGGCACCAGCATCGACTTTTCCAGCCCGTGCCCGTCTTGAGTTAAGAGCGCACTGCCGATTTTGACCACCCAGCGGTGGGTGTGAGAAAGCAGATCACGAGTCATCATAACGAAAACAATCAGCGTTGAATCAAAGATTTAACCAAGAGGATGCCATTCTGTGTCGTCGTCTGGCGCAGCGGGCATATCCCACTCCGCCAACGGCGCTGCCGCGTACACCGCCGCAGTTGGCGTGGTATCGGGATGCTGTTTCAACTCTTCCAAGCGGTGCATCAGCGCGTTGACCAGTTCGCTCGTGCCCTGTCCGGTGAGCGCCGATAAACCGTACACCGGCGCAGTCCAGTCCAGTTCAGCCAGTATCTGCGCCCGCCGCTCGGCGTATTCCTCAGCGGGGAGCAGGTCGGTTTTATTGAGCACCAGCCAGCGTTCTTTATCGGTCAGATCGCCGCCAAACGCGGTCAATTCGCCCTCAATTTTGCGCACCTGCGCACTCGGTTCTTCTTGATCGCCGAGCGGGGCGATGTCCACCAGATGCAGCAACAGGCGCGTGCGGGCGAGATGTTTGAGAAATTGAATCCCCAGCCCGGCACCTTCGGCTGCACCTTCGATCACGCCGGGAATATCGGCGACCACAAAGCTGCGGTTTTGCCCGACGCGCACGACGCCGAGATTGGGATACAGCGTGGTGAACGGGTAATCGGCGACCTTGGGGCGGGCGCTGGAAATCTGGCGGATGAGCGAGGATTTACCGGCGTTGGGAAAGCCGAGCAGCCCGACATCAGCCAACAAAATGAGTTCAAGTTGAAGCTCGCGGCGCTCGCCCGGCGTGCCGGGTTTGGACTGGCGCGGCGCTCGATTGGTGCTGGATTTGTAACGGGCATTGCCGATGCCATGAAACCCACCTTGGGCGACGAGCAACCGTTGTCCAGTTTCCAACAGCTCGCCGATCAATTCGCCGGTGTCCTGCTCAAACACGCGGGTGCCGACCGGCACTGGCACGTTGAGATCAACGCCGCCGCGTCCGGTCATGTCTTTGCTCATGCCGTTATGACCGCGTTCGGCGCGATGAATGCGCTGGTAGCGGAAATCAACCAAGGTGTTGATATTGTTATCGGCAACGAGATACACGCTGCCACCGTCGCCGCCATCGCCGCCGTTGGGCCCGCCAAACGGGATGTATTTTTCGCGGCGAAAGCTCACGCAGCCATTGCCGCCATCGCCGGCTTCGACCCGAATGAATGCCTCATCTACGAATTTCAACAAATTCTCCCGCTGAACCTAAAACGAAAAAGCCCCGTCGAAAGGACGAGGCTTATTGCGTGTGTGTGAGACGGCGTTGACAACGCCGCGCTGAACACAATTAGACGCTTTCGACCGTTACGAATTTACGGTTTCGCGGTCCCTGCACCAGAAACTTCACGATGCCGTCGCGCAGTGCAAATAACGTGTGGTCACGACCGCAGCCGACGTTGACGCCGTTGTGTACTTTGGTGCCGCGCTGCCGAATGATGATGCTGCCGGCGGTGACGGTTTGACCGCCAAACACTTTAACGCCCAGCCGTTTCGACTCGGAATCACGACCGTTGCGGGAACTACCGCCTGCTTTTTTATGTGCCATTGCAAATTCCCCCTTATCCGGCGCTGATGCTGGTGATTGTCAGCGCCGTGTACCACTGCCGATGCCCTTGACGCTTCAAATAATGTTTGCGCCGCCGGAATTTAACGATCTTAACTTTTTGCGCCCGCCCGTGACTTTCCACAGTTGCGGTGACGCAGCCGCCGGTGAGATAAGGCGTTCCAACTTTAATGTCATCGCCATCAGCGACCATCAATACTTGATCTAAATCAATGCTGGTGCCTGCTTCGGCGACCAGTTTTTCAACTTTCACCGTATCTCCTTCGGAAACCCGGTATTGCTTACCGCCGGTTTGAATGACCGCGTACATGATTTGAAATCCCCACAACGATTCGGAATTGTTGGCGACGCCAAGCGTCGGAACAAAGAAGCGGGATATTATGTCGATATAATAGGTTCAGTCAATCACTTAACGCCGCCACTGGTGCGGAATCGTGCCGCGTTTTGCGCCAATTTCATCGTTTTAGGTGCGTAAATCAGTCGACTGGAAGCCCTAAAATGGCGTAATCTTCAACTTGCTCACAATAACCATAAACCGCGACCTTGTGGCTTGACAGCTTTTTGTGCCACTCCTAGCATCTTCAGCCGCCATCATCGACAGACTCCTAAAAATACGCATGGACCTCTCCACGATTCGACACCCCGTCGCTGAGGACTCGAAGGCCGTGGACGCCTTGATCCTGCGCCGCCTTCAGTCCGACGTTGTTCTGATTAACCAAATCGGCCACTACATCGTCAACAGTGGCGGTAAACGGCTGCGTCCACTTTGTGTGCTGCTTGCCGCTCGTGCCTGCGGCTATCGCGGCGAGCGTCACATCGACTTGGCAGCAGTGGTGGAATTTATCCACACCTCGACGCTGCTGCATGATGATGTGGTTGACAACTCCGCGTTGCGCCGTAACCGCGAGACGGCAAATGTCGTCTGGGGCAATGATGCCAGCGTGCTGGTCGGTGATTTTCTCTATTCCCGCGCTTTTGAAATGATGGTAGATGTCGGCAACATGCGGGTGATGGAGGTGCTGGCGCACGCCACCAATCGGATTGCCGAGGGCGAAGTGTTGCAGTTGCTCAATGAGCACGATCCCGACACCACCGAGGCGCGTTATATGGAAGTGATTACGCGCAAAACCGCGACGCTGTTTGAAGCCGGTTCACGGTTGGGAGCGGTCATTGCGGATGCGTCGCCAGAGGTTGAAGCGGCAGCCGCGAGTTACGGCTTGCATCTGGGCATCGCGTTCCAGTTGATTGACGATGCGTTGGATTACAGCGTCGATAATGCCGATTGGGGCAAAAATGTCGGCGACGATCTTGAGGAAGGCAAACCAACTTTGCCGGTGATTCGAGCGTTGGCGGTGGGAACTCCTGCGCAGCAAGCGTTGCTGCGGAGCGCGATTGAAACCGGCGGACGCGAGCACATTGACGCCGTCACCCAAGCGATTGCGTCAACTGATGCAATCGCCTACACTGCGCAACTCGCAAAAAAGCACGTTATGTGGGCACAAGAAGCGTTAAAAGTGCTCCCAGCTTCCGCAGCGACCACCGCCCTTGCCACGATGGCGGATTTTTCAGTCAGTCGCTCGCGGTGATGCCAACAGTTTGCGGGGTGTAGCTCAGCTTGGTAGAGCGCTGTCTTCGGGAGGCAGAAGTCGCAGGTTCAAATCCTGTCACCCCGACCACATTTTTAATGCACAAAAGCCGCTCACGAGAGCGGCTTTTTTGTGCCCGTCCATATCGTTTTTCTTCAAATTTTAAGCGTAAAAAAACCGCTCCGGCTGGCGACCGGAGCGGCTGTTGCGTGGTAGGCCGTGTAGGATTTGAACCTACGACCAAGGGATTATGAGTCCCCTGCTCTCACCACTGAGCTAACGGCCCTCAATAACTGGTGCTAACGCGCTTAATCGGTATCAAGAAAGCTGCGTAGTTTATCGGATCGCGTCGGATGGCGCAGCTTGCGCAACGCCTTGGCTTCAATTTGACGAATCCGCTCGCGGGTCACATCAAACTGTTTACCAACCTCCTCCAGCGTGTGGTCGGTATTCATATCAATCCCAAAGCGCATTCGCAAGACCTTTGCCTCGCGGGAAGTCAAACTCGCCAACATATTTTGCGTCGCCTCACGCAACCCTTCTGCAGTCGCCGAATCAATCGGCGAAATCACTCCCGCATCCTCAATGAAATCGCCAAGATGTGAATCTTCATCATCACCAATTGGCGTCTCCATTGAGATCGGCTCCTTGGCGATTTTTAAGACCTTGCGCACCTTATCTTCTGGCATTTCCATCCGCGTTGCCAATTCTTCTGGCGTCGCCTCGCGCCCCATTTCTTGAATCATCTGCCGCGAAATGCGATTGAGTTTATTGATCGTCTCAATCATGTGTACCGGAATCCGAATGGTACGCGCTTGATCAGCAATAGAACGGGTAATCGCTTGGCGAATCCACCACGTTGCATAAGTGGAAAACTTATAGCCGCGCCGGTATTCAAATTTATCGACCGCCTTCATCAAACCAATGTTGCCTTCCTGAATGAGATCGAGGAATTGCAACCCGCGATTAGTGTATTTCTTTGCAATTGAAATCACCAGCCGTAAATTCGCCTCCACCATTTCCTTTTTAGCGCGGCGTGCTTTCGCTTCCCCAATCGACATCTTGCGATTGACTTCTTTAATCTCACCAATCGTCAAAATGTTTTCACGTTCAACGTCCTGTAATTTGCGCTGCACGCGGCGAATCTCAGGCGCGAGAGCATTCAAACGGGAGGTATAAGCGTGACGCTTTTTTAAGTGCCCATCAAGCCAATTTGGATTGGCTTCATTTTTGGGAAAACTCTCAATAAATAACTTGCGCGGCATTCCCGCTTGGTCAATACACAGCGCCATCATTTGGCGTTCTTGGGTGCGAATCCGCTCGACCGTATGACGCAAAATTTCAGTGAGTTCTTGAAAGACTGGCGCAACTAATTTGAATTGCAAAAAGACTTCAGAGACATCTTTCATCGCTGCCCGCGACCGCGCATCATCGCGCCCGTATTCTTCTAATGCTGCCCGCAAAATACCAAAACGTTCGCGCAATAACGCCGCTCGCGCTGCGGCATCTTCAGGATCAGGACCGGTATACACCACTGCCGGTTCTTCTTCATCCGTATCCGTATCAGGATCAATGTCAGCTTCCAGTGCTGTTTTATCGAGATGAATGGGCGTTTCAATCACGGGTGCAATCACCGGTATTGGCGCTTCATCATCACCATCATTAAAGCCAGAAATAACATCAGTGAGGCGCGTTTCTTCACGCTCAACGCGATCAAAAATTTCAATCAATTTTTCAACGGTGCGCGGATAAATTGACAGGGATTCTAAAACTTGATTGAGACCATCTTCAATGCGCTTGGCAATCGTTAATTCACCCTCACGGGTTAATAATTCTACCGTGCCCATTTCGCGCATATACATGCGTACCGGATCAGTTGTGCGGCCAAATTCGCTATCAACCGTAGCGATTGCGGCAGCGGCAGCTTCGGCGGCATCATCATCAGAAACAGCGGAATCACTCAGGGTATGATCGACCACATCAGGCGCGATCTCCTGCACCATGATTCCCATCTCATTGATCATCCGAATGATGTCTTCGATTTGATCCGTTTCAACAATGCCAGAGGGTAGATGGTCGTTTACCTCGGAGTAGGTGAGATAACCCTGTTCTTTGCCCTTGGCGATCAATTGCTTCAATTGTGACTGTTGCTGTTCTTGATCCATGGGATACCTTGCGTTATCGGAGCTGCAACGGGAATAAAGTGAACCGCGAATGATACCACAGTTGCGGCGGGAGATTAAAACAAAAGAATTGCGTTTTTTATAGCGGTTGATTTGTGAGGATTGCAGATCAAATTAGGATCAGCATGACGCCGTTGCCACCGTGCGCAACTATTGGAATCCGTCCGCGCAAAAGTGGGAATGAACCGCTGGTTTTTGCGTGCTGATGTCTCATGTCAATTGCTGCTGTTGTGCGGTTGATGTTGCCCAATTGCGTCATATCTGGTACTTAAAGGCGTTTTTCGCGGCACATCCTCATTTGCTTGCCCGGATGATCGCCACACAGATTCCACGCGCAACGCCTTCGGGAGATCGCCATGGCCGAAGCAAAAGTTCACGCCCAAGCACAGGAAGCAGTGACGTTAGGATTTAAACCCTACGCACTCACGGCTGACGAGGAATACATGAATCCAGCGCAGGAGGAGCATTTTCGCGGTCTGCTGCTCGCTTGGAAACAATCGTTAATGGAAGAAGTGGATCGCACCGTCCACCACATGCAGGACGATGCCACCAATTTTCCCGATCCCAATGATCGCGCCACGCAAGAATCGGAGTTCAGTTTGGAGCTGCGCACCCGCGACCGCGAGCGCAAGCTGATTAAAAAAATCGACGAGGCGCTTGATCGTCTTGATAACCACGATTATGGCTATTGTGAAGCCTGCGGCGTGGAGATTGGCATTCGTCGTCTGGAGGCACGTTTGACCGCAACACTCTGTATTGATTGCAAAACGCTGGACGAAATCCGCGAAAAACAACGCGGTTAATCGTTCACCTCAGCAGTTCATTCTCATGCTCGGATCGATTTCACCCTCCATCCGAGCCGCCTATCGCGGACGCTTTGCACCGTCTCCCACGGGGGCGCTGCATCTCGGCTCACTCCTCACCGCCATTGCCAGTTACGCCGACGCTCGTGCGCACGGCGGCACCTGGTTGGTACGCATTGAAGACCTCGATCACACGCGCACCGTGCCCGGTGCTGCCGCCGCGTTATTGGACACTTTGCACCGTTTTGGAATGCGCTGGGATGAGCCAGTGCGCTACCAACACGACCGCACCAGCGCCTATCAAACCGCGCTCGCCCAACTCACCGCCGCCGGCTTGACCTATCCCTGCGGCTGTAGCCGCACCGATCTCGCCCGCAACGGTCGCGCTGGTGTGGACGGAACGATTTATCCCGGCACCTGCCGCTACGGACTTGCCGCCAACCGCCCGCTGCGCACCGTGCGACTGCGCACCACCGCCGCATCGCTGGCATTTACCGACCGCATTCACGGGCACCACACCCAAAATATCGCCGAAGACGTGGGCGATTTCGTACTGCGCCGCGCCGACGGCATTCACGCTTATCAACTCGCCGTCGTGGTTGACGACGCTTGGCAGCAGATCACGCAAGTGGTGCGCGGCGCGGATTTATTGCTATCCACCCCGCGCCAACTGCTGCTGCAACAGCATTTAGGGCTGGCGCAGCCCCGCTACGCGCACATCCCGCTGCTCGTCGATCACAACGGGCACAAACTCAGCAAAGCACAAGCGGCAGCGCCGGTTGATCCGCAGCATCCGCTGCCGACGCTGCACCACATTTGGGCACTGCTCGGTCAAGAACCGCTGCCGCCAGTGCCGAGCGTGACCGAGTTTTGGGCGCGGGCAACCTCGCGCTGGCACTGCGCCCGGGTGCCCGCCCACTTGACACTACAGATTCCCACCGCCATCTCACTTTGTTCATTCAATTAGGACGCAAATTTGCGTATGATGTTGGCTGGTTGGTGTGGTGCAAAAACGCCGTCACCGTGTCCATTCATAACGATTCCAAAAGAGGATATTCAATTGACAGCACGTTACAATTTATTACAACGGATTCTGCATTGGCTAATTGCCATTATGGTGTTTGGAATGCTCACCAGCGGCATGGCATTCATGGTATTTGGTGATGAAGGCGTTGGTTCTTTAGTCAAGGTACACATGACCTTTGGTGTCTTGCTATTCGTATTGATGTTAATCCGCGTGGCGCTGCGCGTATTATTACCCACGCCCGCGTATGATCCAGAGCCACCTAAACTCCAAGCCTTGGTTGCCAAAGGCATTCATTTGTTGCTGTATGTCTTATTGATTTGTTTACCCATTGGCGGTTGGTTAGCAACTTCCGCTGCCGGGGAAACTGTGCAGTTTTTTAATATGACCTTACCAGCATTGCTGACCGCAACTGACGAGACCAAAACCCTTGCAGAAACGCTGTTTACACTGCACGGCATGGGCGGGATCATCGTCTTATTATTGGTGTTAGTACACACCGCCGCTGCAATTAAAGACTGGCGCACCCCGGGCAGTAAAACCATGAACCGGATTAGTCTGCCTTAATTGAATTGACACTCGCTGCACTCGCGTTATCAATAGCGCCAGTGTGGCGAGTTTAGGATTTATCCTGCGCAGTTTTATTTTGGCAATTGGTGCAGGTGCCATAAATGACCAACGTGTGATCGGCAATAGCAAAGCCATACTGTTCCGCAATGCGCGTCTGCCGCTCTTCAATCACCGGATCAGTAAATTCTACGACGCGGTCGCAATTCACACACAGCAGATGATCGTGATGTATGCCGTTATTTAATTCAAACACGGATTGCCCGCTTTCAAAATTGCGCCGACACACCAGGCCAGCAGTTTCAAACTGCGTCAACACCCGATACACGGTCGCCAAGCCAATTTCTTCGTGATCTTTCAATAGCGTTTTATAGACATCTTCCGCACTCAGATGACGTTTTTTGCTGCGTTCAAGAATGGCTAAAATTTTGACTCGCGGCACCGTAATTTTTAATCCAGCTTGTTTCAGTTGTTGGTTTTCCAATTCTTTACTCCTGCCTCCGCAGTGATGTCACCACGATGGATAAACCAGTGTTTATGTACCGCGCCCGGCGTGATCGCACATCACGGCTGCGGTATGATTTGGGTTTACCGCGAACTCAGCGTTATTAGAGGTTAGATGCGACAACTTTTTCGTTTTGCAATAGTGAGCACCATAACGGTTTTTTGTCACTCCGGCTGTGCTCGTGAACACAAACCCGCCGATTATCATGCCTCGGTGTTAGAGAATTTGCCCTTTGTGTATAAGATGACGGTGCAACAGGGCAATATCTTAACTGCGGAAACGGTGGCAGAACTCACTACAGGAATGACCAAGCGCCAAGTCAGTTTTTTACTGGGGACACCGTTATTAAGCGACTTTTTTCATCAAGATCGTTGGGATTATGTCTACACCATTCGGCGTGGTCATCTTCCCATGGAAAAGCATTATTTAACGCTGCATTTCCAAGATGAGGTGTTGGTAAAAATTGCAGGAGATGTCAAACCGAATGCCCAACCTGCTGTCACGCGTGAAACACCGAAAAGCACGATTGTGACGGTGCCAGATTATGAAACGCAGCCCGGCGCATTGACGCGGGGATTAAAAGCACTGGGATTGGAGCCAAAGCAATAACGGCGTGTTGGCGCTCACTTCTCAGCGCCCGCCACTGCGCAAATCAATTCCGATACACTTCATCGGCGCGTTTGCAAAAGGCATCCACTAGCGAATTGGCGACTTGATTAAAAACGGTGCCAAAGGCTTTATCAATGAGGCGTCCTGAAAATTCAAATTCTAGTTTTAATTCCACTTTGGACGCATTAGCGCGTAACGGCGTGAATTCCCAGCCACCAGCTAATTTACGAAATGGGCCATCTAATAAATCAATACTCATTCTGCGGTCGCGCTCATAACGATTGCAGGTGCTGAAGGCTTGATGAATACCCAAACGGGAAATTTCAATTAAGCCACAGATTTGTTCATCAGTTTCTGAGAGCACCCGTGAACTGCTGCACCAAGGTAAAAAACGCGGATAAGAACCAACGTCATACACTAAATTAAACATCTGTGCTGCCGAATAAGGAACCAATGCACTTTTATTAACAATAGCCACAGCATTTCCACAACAATTAACCAAGCATTGAATGAAACGACGCCGCGCCAGCTCCCTGACCGGCGTCACCTAACTGGCATCACGCCGCGCCAAGCTGCGCCTGCACCACCGCCGCCAATTGTTCCGCCAGCCGCGTGACCTGCTCGGCATCAACGCCTTCCACCATCACCCGCACCAGCGGTTCCGTCCCCGACGCTCGCAGCAACACGCGCCCGTGTCCGGCTAATTCTGCCTCCGCCGCCGCCACCGCAGTTTGCAGCGCCGGCGCAGTGAGCACGTCGCGCTGGCTGTCGAGGCGCACGTTAATCAGCACCTGCGGATAGCGTTTGACCTCCGCGCCCAGCGCAGTCAGCGTGCTGTCCAAGCGGTTGAGCGCGGCGAGCACTTGCAGGGCAGCAATGATGCCGTCGCCGGTGGTGGTGCGGTCGCGGCAGATGAGGTGCCCGGACGGTTCACCGCCGAGAATGCCGTCGTCGCGCTTGAGCTGCTCCATGATGTAGCGGTCGCCAACCTTGGTGCGCACAAAGGCGATGCCGAGCCGCTGCAGCGCGTGTTCTAAACCGAGATTGCTCATCACGGTACCGACCACCGCGCCGCGCAGAGCGCCGCTGAGATAACGCGATTTTGCAATGATATAAAGGAGTTGGTCGCCGTCGAACAGTTGCCCGCTGGCATCGCACATCAGCACGCGGTCGCCGTCGCCATCAAAGGCAATGCCCAAATCTGCGCCTTCCGCGACCACCAGCCGACACAGCGTTTCGGGTTTGGTGGAGCCGAGATCGCGGTTGATATTAAAACCGTCTGGCTCGGTGCCAAACCGCACCACCGTTGCGCCCAGCTCCTCAAAGACATAGGGCGCGGTGTTGTAGGTCGCACCATTGGCGCAATCGACGACGAGCTTTAGCCCACGAAAATTCATCGTCGCCGGAATCGTGCTTTTGCAAAATTCGATATAACGCCCGCCGGCGTCCTCCACCCGCTGCACCTTGCCCAACGCGCTGGAGTCAACGGTGCGCAGCGGCTGCGCCAAAGTCGCCTCAATCGCCAATTCCACGTCATCCGGCAGCTTGTCGCCTTCGGCCGAGAAGAATTTGATGCCGTTGTCTTGATACGGATTGTGCGACGCGGTAATCACGATGCCCGCGCTGGCGCGAAAGGTGCGGGTGAGATACGCCACGCCGGGGGTGCTCATCGGCCCGAGCAGGCGAACGTTGACGCCGGCTGCGACCAAACCGGCTTCCAAAGCCGACTCAAACATATAGCCAGACAGCCGCGTATCCTTGCCAATCAAGACCTTACCGCGTCCTTGACCGAGCACGCGTCCCGCCGCCCAACCCAGCTTCAACACAAAATCCGGGGTGATATAGCCCTCACCCACGCGCCCCCGAATGCCATCAGTGCCGAAATAATGGCGCATCGCTCAACACCCCTGCGCGGCAGCATCCGCATCGGGCACCTTGCCGGGCGGCGTCAGCGTCGGCAGCGCGTCATCATCATTCCAATCCTTCGGCGGGCGCGGCGTCCGTCCCGCCATGATGTCCTCAATTTGGTGTGCATCAATCGTTTCGTATTTCATTAACGCCGCCACCATCGCATGTAATTGTTCCATGTGATCGAGCAAAATATGCCGCGCCCGCTCATAATTGCGCTCAATAAACACGCGGATTTCTTCATCAATTAAATGCGTGGTTTCATCGGATACACTTTTATGCTGCGCCACCGAATGACCGAGAAACACTTCTTGCTGTTCATCGCTATAGGTTAATGGCCCTAACTTGGCAGATAACCCCCACTTCGTGACCATATTGCGTGCGATTTCCGTAGCGCGATGAATATCGTTTTGCGCCCCAGTGGTCACGCATTCAGCGCCATACACAAGTTCTTCAGCTAAACGCCCACCAAACAATCCCGCAATGCTACTTTCTAAACGTTCTTTGCTATAACTAAACCGATCACCATCGGGTAAAAATAACGTGACGCCCAACGCTCGCCCTCGCGGAATAATGCTCACCTTATGCACCGGATCATGTGCGGGCACTAAACGCCCAACAATCACATGCCCCGCTTCGTGATACGCGGTCATTCGCTTTTCATCCTCGGACATCACCATGGAGCGCCGTTCTGCGCCCATCATAATTTTATCCTTGGCTTTTTCCATATCGCCCATTTCCACCAATTTCTTATTAGAACGCGCAGCAAATAATGCCGCCTCGTTAATTAAATTGGCTAAATCAGCGCCAGAAAAACCGGGCGTTCCGCGTGCCAAAATCGACGCCTTCACATCCTCAGCCGCCGGAATTTTGCGCATGTGAACTTTCAAAATCTGCTCGCGCCCGCGCACGTCTGGCAACGGCACCACCACCTGCCGATCAAAGCGCCCAGGGCGCAACAATGCGGGATCAAGCACGTCGGGGCGGTTGGTGGCGGCGATCACAATCACGCCCTCGCTGCCCTCAAAACCGTCCATTTCCACCAGCAACTGATTCAAGGTTTGCTCACGTTCATCGTGACCGCCGCCCAAACCTGCGCCGCGATGGCGTCCCACCGCGTCAATTTCATCAATGAAAATAATGCACGGCGCTTGTTTCTTGGCTTGATCAAACATATCGCGCACCCGCGATGCGCCCACGCCGACGAACATTTCCACAAAATCGGAGCCAGAGATATTGAAAAATGGCACCTTCGCCTCGCCAGCAATCGCACGCGCCAGCAAGGTTTTACCAGTACCGGGCGGGCCCACCATCAACACGCCTTTGGGGATTTTGCCGCCGAGCTTTTGGAATTTGCTGGGATCGCGCAAAAAATCCACCATCTCAACGACTTCTTCTTTCGCTTCTTCTGCGCCCGCCACATCTTGAAAAGTCACTTTAATCTGATCTTCCGACAATAGCCGCGCCCGACTTTTACCGAATGACATTGCATTCCGTCCACCAGAACCGCCCTGCATCTGGCGCATAAAAAACACCCAAATCACTACCAGAATTAACAGCGGAAACCAGTTAATTAAAATCTGCATTAAAATGGATTGTTTGGGCGGTGATTCTGCTTTAATCACGACTTGATTGTTCAATAAATCACCGACTAAACCATCATCGCCGGGGCTGTAAGTTTTGAAGCGTTGACCGGAAGCAGTGACACCTTCAATTAAGCGTCCTTGAATCATCACCTCGCGCACTGCGCTCTGTTTCACTTGCGCAATAAAATCCGAATAATTCAATGTCCGTGGCGCAGTTTGAACGGTGGTGAAATTATTAAACACAGACATCAGCACAATGGCGATGACGACCCATAACAGTAAATTTTTTGCCATATCACTCATCGCAGTCAGCCTTTTTGTTTAATGATCAATTGCAAAACAGTGTGGCGACATTGTGCCGCAGCGCCGCTATTTAAGAACGAGATGATGCTTTAAATCCACGCGCTACCAGATAAATCTCCCGACTTTCGGCGCGAGATGCCAGCGGTTTGCGCTGCGCTACCCGCGTAAAACTGCCGCGCAGGTCGTGCAAAAAGGTATCAAATCCTTCGCCTTGAAACGCTTTCAGAATCAATGCACCGTTGGGTTTGAGCTGTTCCTGCGCCAGCGCCAGCGCCAATTCCAATAGATAGACCATCCGCGCTTGGTCAACCACTGTCGTGCCGGTGATATTGGGTGCCATGTCCGACAACACCACGTCCAGCCGTTGGTTGCCAATCAACTCCCGCAGTTGCGCCAGCACTGCTTCTTCGCGGAAATCGCCCTGTATGAATTGCACCTCCGGCAGCGGCTCCAGCGGCAGCAGATCAAGCGCAATCACGCAGCCGGTCGTACCGACGAGACGGCGGGCGATCTGTGACCAACTGCCCGGCGCTGCGCCCAAATCCAACACGCGGGTGCCTGGCTGCAAAATGCGTTCTTTCTCTTGTAATTCCAGCAGTTTATACGCGGCGCGGGAGCGATAGCCGTCCCGCAGCGATTGTTTGACGTAAGGGTCGTTGACGTGCCGGTCGAGCCAGCGCCGACTGGATTTGCTTTTTGCCATCGCAATTACAGGTCACTGACCCAAGACAGGCGGAATAACTCAAAAATCATGCCGGCAACGCTGCCGCCGACGATGCCACCGACGATGGCGGGCACGAGCTGCGCGTGCATTCCGAGACTGGCGGTTTGCCACCACAGTCCTTCGGCATTGGTCAAAGGCCCGCTGACCAGCCACACGCTGCCGGCAGCAACGCTTGCCAATAACGCCATGATGAATGCCTCCGCGATATAACAGGGAATGATGGTGTTGCAGAGTTGATCGGTGAAGGCGACCCACCAGCGCAGCGTCAATACATAGAGCAAGCCGTTGACGCTGACCAAGATGGCGAGCACGACGCTCAAACTGAGCGGGGCGTCGAGTTGGCGTTCCGTCACCATCACAATCAGACCGCCGATGGTACCTGCTGCGAGTCCAGATAAGGCTTTGGGTGCGACGTGGGTGGCGCAGCGGGTGGGAAATCGGATCGTTAATCCGGCGATGGCGGCCACGACGGCTGCGATCAAAATCGTTTGTAGAAAGGCAAAAGGTCCAGTTAAAACAATCAATAACAGAACCCCAATCGCGGCACCGATGCCAGAACTCATCAGCGAGATTTCGCGGGCACCGTAAAGCACGGCGGTGATGGTGCCGGTGATGGTCGCGGCGATGACTGGCGTGGGCGCACCGACGCCGAGACTTTTTAACAGCTCGGTCAAACCGGTAAACAACGGCGCATAAATCATGCCGTGCAGCCCCCAAATGGTGCCGCGCAGCAGTGCGAGCCGCCAATGCGACAGCGCCGCCGTCGCGGTGGCATCTTCTGAAGTGGCTTGAAATGGTGGGATGGGCTTGCGCGAAATAGTCATCGATTTTTTATAAAAACCAGAGAATGAAAAACGGGACCAGCGGCCCCGTTTTTGAACTCGCTTTGGAGAAGCGTGGCAGCGAAAACTTAGCCAGCCTTCAGCGTCCAGGAAGTACACCAGCCGTTGACGTTAATCAACTTGCCGGGGAACAGCGAGCAGCCTTTCCAATCGCCTTCGCCTTGGTCAGCCAGCATGAACATGCAGGTTGCACAATGTTGTTCGCCGGTCGGCGCACCTGGACGAGCGGCGCTATCACGAATCGACTGCGTTGCATCTTGGCTGTACTTCAATGCTTGTGCGGTGGGGTCATCAGGCGTCACGGCGTTGGCTGGCGCAGCAGCGTGAGCAGTGCCAAAGCCGACTAAGTTGATCATCGGGATCGCAACTGCGGTGCCCAACATCACTTTAACGGCATCACGACGGCTTTGACTGATTGGCTGATCGGACATTGATGTCACTCCTAAAAATAATCGATACGGTTATGGGTTCTGCAACACTTCCAGCCAGCAGCCGGAAGGCGTCTGACATTGTGCTACAGGCGCGCAAAAAATACGAGTCACCTGCGTTGTAGCGGTCAGTTGAGATAAGTGCCCGCACCCAGATAACGCGCCGTCCAATATGGTGTTTTCAAGCGGTCAATCTTCACCTGCTGGCGCGATGTGGAAGCGTGAACAAACCGATCTTGATCGACCATTAAACCGACATGATAAACACCCGGTTTCGTTTCAAAAAACACCATATCGCCGGGACGCGGAATTCCTGTTTTTAATGGTTTAGCAGCGCGTTGTTGTTCGCGTGCCATACGCGGAATAGAGACTCCCGCCGCTTGATGTACATATTGCGTCAAACCACTGCAATCAAAACCCGTATTAGGATTTTTACCGCCATACACATACGGCGTACCAATTTGTGCTAAACCGTTTTGCACAACTTCTTTGCGCTGTTGACTCCAATCGTTATTAACGCTTTTGGTGGCGCAGCCAGAAAATAACACCGCCGTCAGCATTAAAAGCCAAGGAGTGAATGGTGGCGTCATAGGTGGTTTCATTATTCGCATAGATGAGATTCTTAAAAGTGATTTTAGGTGTGTGAAGCAGCAATTGTTACATCATCAATTGCTGTCACTTTGTTGACAACTGCCAACTTTTTTCAAAGCGAAGATGTTTTATACAGTCACTGCTTTAATCAATTCAATGTCTTTTTTTAACAGATCATTGACTATGGTACCCAGTGGCAATCCCTTAATTAAAGCCAGCGCCTCAAGATATGACAACACATCTTCTTGTAATGCCACTGCAACCGTTGTTTGTGTTGCAAAACGATTTGGCTGCGCAAGTGAATAGTCAAATTCATACTCCGACAACATATCATCTAATCTGCTGTTCATAACAACGTTGCTCCTTTGGTGTCGCAATGCGAGCACTGATTATTCGATAGCGATCATCGCTAATTGCAGTAAAAACAACTAGGCACAATCTTTCATCTCTACAATGACCAATAATGATTTCACGGTGTTCATTTTGTGAATGCCATACATCTGTAAAAATCTTTGCTAAAGGATCGTTAAAGATGGTGATCGCTTCACTAAAACAAACACCATGTTTTTCAACATTGATAATTGCTTTATGAGTGTTCCATTCAAAAACAATGCTCAATCATACACCTCATGCGCTGTCTAAATAACGCAACAGTTACGCAGCTATCCCAGTACGTCGCAATAACGCTTCTGTATTCGGTTCACGTCCGCGAAATTGAATATACAAATTCATCGCCGCCTCAGAACCTCCGCGCTCAAGAATGTGTTGGCAAAAAGCACGTCCCGTTGCTGCATTAAATACGCCCTGTTCTTCAAAGAGCGAAAACGCATCAGCAGATAACACTTCCGCCCATTTATAGCTGTAATATCCTGCTGCATAACCGCCAGCAAAAATATGGGAAAAACTGTGCGCAAAACGATTAAATGCCGGTGGTTGAATCACGGCAACTTGTTCGCGCACTTGCGCAATCAATGCGGGAATCTGCGCCCCGCAAGCTGGGTCATATTCTAAATGCACCCGAAAATCAAATAACGCAAATTCCAATTGCCGCACCATCTGCATTGCCGATTGAAAATTCTTAGCTGCAATCATGCGCTCGAATAATTCAGCAGGCAGCGCCGCGCCAGTTTCCCAATGCGTTGCGAATAAATCCAGCGATTCGCGCTCCCAGCACCAATTCTCCAAAAACTGACTCGGCAATTCAACCGCATCCCAAGGAACGCCGTTAATACCGGCTACACAGGGATAATCAATTTTTGTTAATAAATGATGCAGCCCGTGCCCGAATTCGTGAAACAACGTTTGTACATCTTGATGCGTTAAAAGTGACGGCGTATTGCCCACTGGTGGCGGAAAATTGCACACCAAATACGCCACCGGAAGTTGTTCTCTCTGTGAATTGCGCAAGCGATTCACGCACACATCCATCCATGCCCCGCCGCGTTTTTGTTGCCGCGCAAAAGGATCAAGATAAAACTGTCCGCGTATTTGCTTGGAATCGCTGTCTATAATTTCAAAAAAGCGCACATCAGGATGATAGGTTTCAAAGTCGGTGACTTCCTGCACACGAATTCCAAACAGTCGCTCTACTACGCTAAATAAACCAGATAATACCCGCGACAAAGAGAAATAAGGGCGTAATTCTTCTTGGCTGATTTGATAACGCGCTACGCGCAGCTTTTCAGCGTAATAAGCAATATCCCAAGGTTCCAACACCGCGACGCCATAATGCTCTTGCGCAAATGCAGTTAATTCTGCCAATTCACGTCGCGCCTGCAATACGGAACGCTGCGCTAAATCATTGAGAAATGCCAATACTTCAGCAGGTGAACGCGCCATCTTGGTCGCTAATGAACGCTCGGCGTAATTGGCAAAACCCAATAATTGCGCTAATTCATGCCGCAACGCTAAAATGCGCTCTAAATTGTCACTGTTATCCCATTGTCCAGCGTGTGGTCCTTGCTCAGAAGCGCGAGTGCAAAAGGCTTGATAACATTCAAACCGCAATTCTCGATCATCGGCATACATCATTATTGGCAAATAAGATGGCATGTCTAAAGTAAAGCGCCAACCGTCTTCTCCGTGTTGTGCCGCATTTTGTCGCGCTAATCCCAATGCTGATTCTGGCAAGCCCGATAATTGCGCGGAATCAGTGATTAACTTGCTCCACGCATTGGTGGCATCCAGCACGTTCTCAGCAAAGGTGCTGGTTAATTGTGATAATTCCTGATTGATGGCTTTATAACGCGCCTTTTTGTCAGCGGGTAATGCAACGCCAGACAAATGAAAATCACGCAGCGCGTTATCAATGACTTGGCGTTGTGCCGTATTCAAATCATCCTGCGCTGCGATGCTTTGATACGCATGAAATAAGGCTTCATTTTGTCCAACTTCGGTGCCATACGCGCTCAGTTTTGGTAAACAAGCGTTATACGCCAACCGCAGTTCTTCAGAATTGAGCACGCCATTCAAATGACCCACCGGCGACCAACTGCGATTTAAGCGATCATCCGCTTCATCTAATGGTTCAATAAAGTTTTCCCACGTTGGCGCAGTCACAGTTGCGGTTAAATCCGCAATACAAGCGCGACACGCTGCCAATTGCGCATCCAATGCTGGTTCAATATGTTCGGGGCGAATGGCAGTAAATGCGGGTAATTCGGAAAGCGTGAGTAAGGGGTTGTTCATAATCAATCACAACGTTTTGTCAATGGGCGCGTTGCGCCGTGAGGCTGTAGAGAATATCGGTTTTAGGGCGCGGGCGGAATTCAAGCGCATTGCAAAAGTGAAAGCGCCACAATTCTTGTTGATAGTATAAGCTGGCAGAAGTGGCGAGCGGCTCCCATTGCGCGTCAGTTAAAACGACGAATTGATTGCTCGCGCCATAAGCGAATGTTTTGGCTTGACCTTTGGCGCTGCAACGAATGCCCTCATAAGCAACATTGCGTCCGCCGTTGCGGCTTTCAATTACGATGACGTAGCGCACGACGCCATTTTTATCAATTAAGAGTTGCTGGCGATCTATGAAATAACGAAATGGCGACGCTGCGCCATCGAGCGTTAATTCTAATAAATCCGCATCACGCGGCCATGCCGGCAATGGCACTTGATCTTCCGGCAGTGCGTGGTCAGTGATGACTTCTTTGGGGGCGCGTTGCATATTCGGCAAAAAGGATTCTTCCGCCGCAACTGTTGCGCTCATCAGCGTCAATAATACGACTAACCAAGGCATTGGTTTATTATTCATGGTGCAGTTCATGTGTAGGTTCTATTTGAATCACCGTCAATGTATATTCTGCTGGCAGTGCGAATTGAATCCCGCCCGGCGGTAAATGAAAATCACCATTTACTTGCGCGGTAATGGTGCCATCATTTGCAGGTCGCAGCGCGAGATTCAGAATGCCATACGCAGTCGGCAAGCCGTGAATCACGATTGCGCCAGCCGCCAGCCACGCCGCCGGAATCCCCGCGCCAATCACCAGCGCCTGATCAATTTCCCGTTCGTAAACAAAGAGATCACGAAAAACGAGGCAGTATTCCGCGCTGATCCAAGTGTGCGGCAAATCGCCTTGATGTCCGGGCGCTTGCGGGTCGCGCCACGCAATTTCTGGCCATTGATTCCACACCGGTGGACGCCGTTCGGACAGAAAAAACTGCGCTAATTCATGGGCTTCGTCGCGGCGATCCAGTCGCACCAACGCGCCGATGATGCGGATTTCATAGGGCGTGTAATTCGTCCACGCCACCGGATTTGCGCCGTGCATGGCGCGAAAGCGTTCCATAAATAAATCAAAGCTGCGCTGGAGCACGGCATTCGGCAGCGCGTGTAAATCGTCAATCAAGGTCAGCGCGTTGGCGGTCGCCGTCGGATCGGGATCGGCCCATTCCACCGAGCCGGGCAAAAATTCAATCTCGCGCTCGCGCATCGTGCAGGCCAGCGAGGCGTGAAGTGTGGCGGCAAAATCATCGTGCAATGCCGTCCATTCTTGCGCCAGCGCGGTCTCCGCCATGACCTGCGCCAATTGCACGGCGTCTTTTAAGCCGCGCAGCGCCCAAAAATCATCCCAGTACGAATGCACCGGATGTGCCAAATAACCCTCGTGGCTGACGGATTCTGGCAGTAAGCCGAAGCAAGCGCCGTTTTGATAATCGGCAGTCAACCGCTGCGCTCGCAAGTGTTGGAGATACGCAACAGCGCGTTGCACCGCTGGCCACAACTCAGCCACCAACTGGCGGTCGCCGGTGAAGCGGTAATACTCGGCGACGACAAAAATCAATTGCCCGTGACTGTCGTGTTCTGGCAACCAATCGGCACCAGTCGCATCGACGCAACAGGGCACATTGCCGTCTGGCGCTTGAAACGGCGCGTACCAGCGGATGAATGCTGCCGCTTCTGGCGCTCGCCCGAACCGCAGCAATGCCGCCACCATCCCCGCGCCGTCTCGAATCCATGAGCGCGTGTAGCGGCGAGCGCCGGGTTGCAGCGCCGCGCCGTCGCGGGTCATCAAAATATGTGCCAGCGCACCTTGGCAGGCGTGGAAATACTCCAGCGCAGCGGGCGGCAGTTCAAAGCTGACGGCGTTGAGCGCGGCTGACCACTGCTTTTGGGCATGAGCAAATGGCGCTGGCTGCCAGTTGGTCGGACGTTCCAGCGCGGGCGTCATCGGCGCGGTGAGCAGCACTTCAGCGGCTGCACCCGGCGCGAGCGTCACATCAAACCGCAGTGCGCCGGAGGCAAATCCAAACGGATCGCTGACGGTCTGCGCGGTTGGCAGCGTGGCTGCGGCGAGGTAATCGCTGATCAAACCTTCATCAAACGCGGCTGCGCCAAAACCACTCGGCGCAGTGAGCGGCACCAGCGTCAGTGCGCCATTGACCCAGACTGCGCCGTCGCGCCACGCCAGCTCGCGGATCGGACTCACGCCGCCGATGTCGCGCCAGCCTTGCCATGCTGGGGAAACTTGAAACGGACGCAGCGCGGCATGAATGCCGATTTGCAGCGGAGTAGTGCCTTGATTTTGCAGGTGATAACGCAGGTTGAGCCAGATGTTTGAACTTAAATCCCCCCAACTGCCCGATCTCAAATCCCCCCAACCCCCCTTTTCCAAAGGGGGGCTTTCCTCATCTCCCCCCTTTGAAAAAGGCACCTCTTCATCTCCCCCCTTTGAAAAAGGGGGGCTGGGGGGGATTTGTGGGATTTCGGGGATTTCACGGCTGGCGCACGCAGTCACAGTCAATTCCAGCGCCATCTCGCCCTCGCGCCAGTGCCACCGCGATTGCGGAATCGGCAACGGTGGCGTCAGCAACGCAGGCTGAATCTCGCAATCCGCCCACGTCACCACCTGCGTTCCCGTCGCCGTGCTGACCGTGAGCAACGGTTCAATCATGCAGCCAGCGCGAGTCACCTCCACCGCGCCATCTTCATTAAATAGTGCCGCCACTGCGCCATCTGGCACATCCACCGGCGTCCAATAACTTTGCTCGCGTGACAGCCAGCGCGGATACCGCCCACGCGGTGCCGCTGCCGCGAGGTGATGAAAAAAATCATGCTGAGAACGGGCAAAGGCGTCCGGCTGCAACTCCAGCGCGATCAAGCCGGGCAGCGGCGCTCCGGCTGGCGCAGCGACGGTCAGGCGCAAATAACGCGCACTGCTGTTGGGCAAATAGACCGGATTGCAGCGCCCAGCGGCATGAGGCGCGGTGTAGCGTTCGCACCAAGTGCTGCCATCGGCGCTGGTGTGAACCGCAAACTCCCGCGCCGCCGTCGTCTCCCAGTGCAGCAGCAGCCCGCCAAAATCGCGTTCTTCTTGAAAATCAACGGTCAACTGCGCCGGCACCTGCTCAGGTCGCCAACAAGTCGTCGCCTTGCCGTCCAGCGCGGCGGCGGGATCGCCACTGCTGGCGCACAACAGCGGCAGTTGCGACGGCGTGCGATCTTCGAGCCGGAGATTGGCAAGCCACACTTGCCCTTGTCCGCCCGGGCCGGCAGCAATCACAATCTCAATCGCGCCAATCGCGCCCGCGCTGCCGCCACCAGCAGGCCCCCAGCCGAATTCAATCGCACGATTGGGAATGCGCAAGGTGTGCCAGTCAGTTAAAAAGTTAAAATGTTCATCCCGATAGCGCCATACATTTGCACCACTTGGATCAATTAACTTGAATTCAAACGCATTCGCTGGCGCGGCAGTACGAATGTCTAATAAAAACGCATAACTGTCTGGCAATTGTAATGACAACTCGCGCCGCGCCACTACAAAACCGCCGCCACCAGCAAAATCAAAATCAAGCTGCATTGCAGGCGCAGCCGCGCTGGTGTTGGGCGTCAAAGTTAATTGCGCTTGCCCCGAAGTAATCGGCGACCAGATGGCGAGATTGGAGAAAGCATCAAGTATTTGCGTGTGCATTTGCTTCAATGACCGAATGAGATGAATGTTGGCACCATGACGGCGGCACAGCGGACATGTTACCTTGACGGCTTGAATCATTGTTGATATTTAACGCGCCGCCGTCATCAATCGTGATACTGCTGACAGTCGCCAGCGTCGCCATTGCAATAGCGGCAGACCAATGTGTCAATTTGCGTGATAGTTCGCATTTATTGGCAACATCTCGTCTAAGATAGTTGTATCTTCTTAAATCACCGCTTGTGCCACCAACGGAAGAAGACTGATGTTCACCTCCAGCGCGTTCCCACCGCTTGCAGTATTACCGCGACGCTCAAGCGCGGGCTTCTCCCTGATTGAAGTGATGATTACCCTCTCGATTGCCGCTATTTTAATGTCGGTGGCGATCCCAAGTTTCCAAACCTTTACCCGCACCAACCGCATCGCTGCGATCACCAATCAACTCAGCAGTTCTTTGCAATATGCGCGTTCAGAAGCGATGACACGCGGCAAAACCGTGACGGTGTGTAAATCTAATGATGTTAGCGATAGCACTCCAACCTGCGTTACTAGCGCAAGTTGGCAAGATGGCTGGATGGTTTTTGTTGATAATAATGGTGATGGCGCTTTTGATAGTGGTGATATTCCACTGCGCGTGGGGCAGGCAACAAGTGCAGGTGTCGTGATTACCGGTAACAGTGTATTTGTTGACCGCGCTAGCTTTGATTCAAGAGGTAAAGCCAGTGCAGGAACGATTTTTATTGTTATTGCGCCAGAAAAACGCTGTATCACACTTAATATAATTGGGCGTTTACGTATTGACTCAGGAGCAAAATGCACATGAGCGCACATCGGCATTATCAACAAGGCTTTACTTTACTTGAAGTCATGATTGCATCCTTCGTACTTTCCGTTGGTTTGTTGGGAGTAGCGGGTTTGCAAGGCGTATCCTTAAAAATGACGCAAGGGTCTTATTTACGGCTTCAAGCTGTCAACCTCAGTTATGAAATCATTGATGCGATGCGTGCAAATAGAACGGCTGCTAGTGCCGCAGGCTATAATGGTTCCGTTACTGCGACCTGTAATTCAGCTTTAACTTATTCAGTCACTAGCACGGTCGCAAAAGCTGATTTAACAATTTGGGGTAATCGGCTTGCCTGTTTATTACCGAATGGCAGCGGCACCATTGCACAAACAGGAAACTTATTTACTGTGAGGGTGACTTGGAATGACACTCGGTTTGATGGTCAAACTGACAGCGCAGACACTTATCACTCATTTAATTTCACGACAGAATTATGAATACGTCAACAGTGAGTTTTCAGTTACACGGCAGCAAATTCCAGCGCGGCTTTACTTTAGTTGAGCTGATGATTGCAATGGGCATTGGCGCTTTTATTTCCGCTGGCGTTATTGCGTTATTCGTTGGTAACAATCGCGGTTATGAAGCAAGTGCGGCGATGGCGCGAGTGCAGGAAAATGGACGCTTTGCAATTGAATATCTAGCACAAGACATACGGCAGGCGGGCTTGCAAAATTTTAAAAGTTCAAAACTTTTGCCGAACAAAGAAAATCCTTGGCCGCCAAAAGATTATATTAAGGGCTGGAACGGTGTTGGCACAAAACCAACGTTAGTAGTTGGTAAAGACCCAAATTTTTGGAGTCATTTAGATGATAAAAAAGGGAAAGATTGGAGTAATTTAGGAGATTACACTAAAAATACTGATGTTATTGGAATTCGTTATTTAGACCCTGAGTCTGATTTCAAGCCTGGTAAAGATGATACTGATCCTAATACTGATTTTGGCCCTGATGATTCTGATGATGAGATCGATCCTTACGTCGTTAATCATGTCTATTATGTTGCGCCAAGTAGTGTTACTGGACAACCTGGATTATATCAAAAGATCGATTCTTCAGACGCTCAAGAACTCATTGAATGTGTTTATGATATGCAGGTGCGTTACGGAGTTGATAACACGGGAGACGGACAAATTGATAATTACGTTAATGTCCCGCTAGACTGGGATCAAGTGTTTTCCATAAAGATCGATTTGATAGTTGGCAGCACTGACAATAATTTAGTGGAAACGCCGATGTCGCTGCCTTTTGAAAAAAACGACGGTACTTTTTTTACTGCCACTGATCGTCGAATTTATCAAATGTTTAGCGCCACCATTGCGTTGCGTAATCGGATAAAGTAAAGGTTAATAGAGATGAACAAGCGTAAAAGTCAAACTGGCATGGTATTAGTGATTGGCTTGATTTTTTTGTTGCTAATGACGGTAATGAGCATCGCTGCGATGCAAACTGGCGGTCTTGATGAACGCATGGCAAGCAACGCCAATGATCATAACATTGCGTTTCAAGCGGCAGAAGTTGCATTGCGCCGAGCCGAGAACTTTATTGCGGGCAACACTGATCTTAATGAAATGTCATTGGCTAGTGTAGCGCCTGATTCAAATAATGATAGTAATTGGACTGATGCAGTTTCTGTTACTCTTCCGCCACGGGTACCGCCACCGCAACTGGCTGCTCAACCAATTTATGTCATTCGATGTGCCTATAGTGCAACTCCAACCGATCCTGCATCATTCTCAAATCCTACATTATGCTCAGAACAATGTTATACAGGAATGAATTGCTACAGGGTGACAGCTCGTGGACAAGGCACCATTGCAACGTCAGTGGTCGTGTTAGAAACGATTTTTAGACGCCCATTATCTTCTGATAAGCTCTGATATAAACGCAAATAACTTTTGTATATTGTTTGTTAAATTGGCACTTTTGGTTAATGAAAACATTCTGCTGATTGGAGATTCGTCATGCACAGCTATAGCAACCATCTGGCTCAATACCGCTCTGTATTTGCTTTTTTAGTCGGTATCGTTCTTTCGTTACCGTTGACGCTTGTTCGCGCTGAAGACCTTGCGCAATACCCGTTATTTGCTGCTGGCGGTAATGTGGCAGCGCCACCGCTGACCATGTTAATTATGGGCAAAGATCACACGCTTTATTATGAAGCCTATAACGATGCGTCTGATTTAAGCGGTGATGGTATTTTAGATGTTGGTTATAAACCCGACATGAAAGATAAAGATGGAAAGGCTATTGATTATTTTGGCTATTTTGATTCGCATCTTTGTTACGACTACAGTTCTGATCTTTTTACTCCAGTCTCCAAGACGACAACTAAAAAATGCTCCGGGCAATGGAGCGGCGATTTTCTCAACTATATTACAACTACTCGTATTGATGCACTGAGAAAAGTGCTGTATGGCGGGAAACGTTCTACTGATACCACCGCATTAACTGTTTTAGAGCGTTCTTATATTCCACAAGATGCGCATAGCTGGGGCAAGGAATATCTCAGCGAAGCGCATGATCATTATAAAATTTCTGATTATACGCCGCTATCACAACCATCGGCAGGAACTCGTCACCTGTTTGCAAATACCACACTTGCTAACGAGAGCAGTAAAAAACCATTGATGCGGGTGTTGACGAATTCCAATTATCGAATTTGGGAATGGGTGGCGATTGAGAGACCAGTAGCAGGAACAATCTGTGTTAAGAGTGGCAACGCCTGTGAAAGTACAGCAACGGTCAATAATACTCGACCAGCAGATCACGATGCTTTTAGTACTCTTATTGCGCTCTTAGCAAACTCAAATAACTTTATGGGAAGCAATGCTCTACCCACACCATCAACTCCTGACTTTACGCTGAATGGTAGGATCGAATGTAATAGCAATTGCAACCCTTATGGCGGCGATGATAATTACATCACTATATTCAAAGGAAAACTAAATATCGTAACTTCAGGAGAGTATAAATTTTCAATCTATGGTGATGACGCAACTGAAGTGCTCATTGACGGAGATTTAGTTTTTGGACGTTATACCTATAATGCCTGCACTGCCCAAAATGATGATTGTAAAGGAGTAGTAGAACTGAGCAGCGGTGAACATGAAATTGAATTTAGACATGAAGAAGGAGGTGGTGGGGATAAGTACAATTTATACTGGAGTGGACCGGATAGTAGCAACACTTGGGAAGTGGTACCAACTAAAAAATATGCTGATTTAGTTGTTTCAACTTACAGAAGAAATGTTCCAGCTTCGGATATGGAAGATTACACTGTCCGCGTTCAGGTTTGTAAAGACGAGTATTTAGATTCTAATTGTAAACCTTACACTGACACTGATCCAAATCCAGATGTCGTGACTTATAAACCAGATGGATTATTACAGGAATACGGCAAAGATAATCAAATGTTGTTTGGGTTAATTTCTGGATCATTCACACATGCCTATAATATGAAAGGCGGTATTTTACGCAAAAATATTGAAAGTTTTATGAATGAAATGGATCCAATTCTTGGCGAAGTTGATCCAGCAACTGGTGTATTTACAGATCTGCTTGGTATTGTAAAAACTTTAGATTTATTTCGGATCGTCGATTTCAAAAGTGGTACAGATTATTCTTACAATGGAGGTTGGTTGACAACCAGCCCGATGGTGAGTTCTGGCAGCAAATTTCCTGATTGGGGTAATCCGATTGCGGAAATGATGTATGAAAGTTTGCGTTATTTTTCTGGTAAAACCACTGCAACATCAGTATTTATGCCAGCTTTAAAGGACGGTAAAGAGCAGGTTAGTTTAAGCGATCCTGCGAAGTCGGCGATGGATTTACCTGCACCAGTATGGGTTGATCCTTATAAAGCTAATTCCTCGCTGTATTGTTCGCCCGGTGCGCAGTTAGTGATCAGCGACGTGAATCCTTCCTTTGATACCGATCAAGTGCCCGGTTCAGTATTTGCGAGCTTTAGCGGTGATATGAGTGGGTTAAATGTCGCTACTGAAGCAAATGCGATTTGGGCTGCTGAAAACAGCGGATCAGGTTTGCATTTCATTGGTGAAGTCAACGGCAGCACTAGTTTTGTTGGTGTGCCAACTGCAAAAACAGTGACTGGCTTAGGAAATATCCGAGGATTATCACCGTCTGAACCTACAAAGCAGGGTGGTTACTACTCGGCCGGTATTGCGCGATTTGCGTTTAAAAATGATCTCAGAGCTGATTTAGCAGATAAGCAAGACATCAATACATTTTCTGTCGCTTTAGCGTCACCATTGCCAAAGATCATCATTCCGGTGGGTACTAAAAAAGTAACGCTAGTACCCTTTGCAAAATCAGTTGGTGGTTCTGGTATCGATCCAGCACAGGTGAAATTTCAGCCGACAAACAGCATTGTCGATTTTTTTATTGAAGAGTTTGCTAACACTGATCCAGGTGGTTCAGATAAAAACGCTAACATCAATAGCGGACGACCTTCCATTAAATTCCGTATTAATTATGAAGATGTGGAACAGGGCGCAGATCACGATATGGATGCCATTGTCGTGTATGAAGTTAAAGTCAATGCAGACAATACGTTGACTATTAACTTAAATTCTGAATACGCTGCCGGCGGCATCATGCAACACATGGGTTATGTGATTTCAGGAACAACTCAAGATGGCGTGTATTTAGAAGTGCGGGATAAAGATACAAGTGTTGGTGAGGATCCTGATTATTTTCTTGATACGCCAGCCGGTGTGTCGTCAGGAGGTTGTGCGGTTGCATCACCACCTTCTGATTGCGGAATATCAGAAACAGATACTCCATTACCATTAACAGCAACCCGTACCTTTACCGCCAGCTCTGCAACTAATGTTGCCACAGTATTAGAAAATCCGTTGTGGTATGCAGCAAAATATGGTTCAGAAGGCAATGATAAGTTGGCTAAAGGTGAAGCATCGCCTAACTACTTTTTAGTGACGAATGCTGGAAAATTGCAAGATCAACTCGAAGAAGCCTTTACCAGAATCTTAAGTCTCAGTAAAGAAACCGCAGCAACTGCTGCCGCGAGTTCGACGCGGATTGATGGTGAGACGATGGTTTATGAGGTGGCATTTGATCCCAGCGATTGGAGTGGCGAAGTCAAAGCACTGGAATTGATAAATTATGGCGATGATACTGATTTAGTTTGGGATGCAGTAGATTCAATGCCGGCTTGGACAGCGCGTCACATTTACACTTGGAACGGCACTCCAGATGATGATTCTGACCCAGCAGGAATTGCATTCACTTGGGCAACACTCAATACCGCACAAAAAGGCGATTTATCGAACGATGAAACTATATTTAATTGGTTGCGCGGCGATCAAAGTAAAGAATCGAAAGATGAGGGTCTCACTGGTTTTCGGATTCGCACCACGTTGTTAGGCGATATTGTGCATTCTGATCCGCTGTATGTTGGTAAACCTCAAAACGTTGGTTATAAATATCTACCTGCTGCTGCTACCGAAAAAGAGACCTACACTTCATTTCTCAGTGTCAATAAAGAACGCACGCCAATGATTTATGTTGGTGCGAATGACGGCATGTTGCATGGTTTTGATGCCACAGACGGTGCTGAGAAATTTGCTTATGTCCCAAATGCTTTATTTGGAAAATTGAAAAGCCTCACTAGCCTAGATTATAAAACCTTCACTGATCACCGCGATTTTGTGGATGGTTCACCTAATGTTGGCGATGCTTTTGTTGATGGAGCATGGCGCTCAATTTTAATTGGCACCTTGGGCGCAGGTGGTAAAGCAGTGTTTGCTTTAGATGTCACTAACCCTGACGCATTCAGCGCCGAAAAAGTTCTGTGGGAATTTAATGACAGCAAGCTTGGTTATATGGTTGGGCAAATGACTTCCTCGCCGGTGATTGGACGTTTGCAAAATGGGCAATGGGCAGCAGTGTTTGGCAATGGTTACGATAGTGGTACTGGCGCTTGGCTATATGTGGTCAACTTAAAAGACGGCACGGTGATTGAAAAAATTCAGGCTTCTACTGAAGCAAGCAATGGGTTATCTGCTCCGTATTTAATCTTCGATACACAAAAAACAATTGTGGGAGCTTATGCGGGTGATCTCCAAGGTAATTTGTGGCGCTTTGATTTAACTGGCACTGGAGAAGTGGTTAAAGTTTTTCAAGCAGAATATGTCAACGCTAAAGGTGAGACAACATTGCAACCCATTACGGGACCCGTGGAAGTCGGTACGCATCCACTGGGTGGTTATTTGATTTATTTCGGTACTGGTCAGTATATGCGTACTGGTGATGTGCACAGTCGTACAGTGCAAAGTGTTTACGGTATTTGGGATAATTCAACACTCAAAAAAGGTTTTACGGGTCAGACAATTTGGGTTGACGGCACAGCCGTTGATAAGACCGCACTTCTCAAACAAACGATTGATTTTGAGTCAACATTAAAAACTGATCCAAAGGAAAAAACTTGGCGAATCTTTTCACAAAACGTAATGGATTGGGAGAAAAAACGCGGTTGGTTTATAGATTTGATTTCACCCATCAATAAAGAAGAAGGTGAGCGGGTTGCAGCGCGTCCACAAATTTTATCAGGCGGTGGGCGCGTAGCATTTACTAGTTGGGTACCAATTGAATCAACCGACCCTTGCATCGTCGGTGGTGGCAATAGCTGGTATTTTGAAGTTGATTTGTTTACTGGTGGCGCGTCAACTAACGCCACTTTCAATATCAATGATGACAAAAAATTTAATGATGCTGATAGAGTGATTGTCCGTGATGGTGTCGTGTACAACTTGCGCATCACAGACGACAGCAAGATCATGCTGGTTAGCAAAGATGGTAGCGAAAGCGAATATGTTAAAAAAGACGGCGATAAAAAGTTGTCAGTCAGCGGGCAGAAGATCGGTGAAATCGTGGATATGCCGCGTACTTTGATTGGTGATAACAACAACTACAGGCATTACATTCCAGGCGGAGAAGGTTCAGGTTCAGGCGGAGAAGGTTCAGGTTCAGGCGGAGAAGGTTCAGGTTCAGGCGGAGAAGGTTCAGGTTCAGGAACAATTAAAGATACTTTTAACGATTCTAACAACCAAGGTCGAATGAGCTGGCAGCAACTCCGCTAATTCCAATTTAACCCAGCAAAAAAGTCCGCCACTGTGCGGACTTTAGTTTTGCAATGCGGTGTCGAATATGGGACGGTTTAAGGAAACACTGAATGATTCGTAATCCTTGATTATTTCCGTCAATTCTTCAACCGGCTCCGAACAAACTCAATTTAGTTATCACCAACGAGTGACTATGAAAAAAACAGCAATCAACGGCTTCACCCTTATCGAATTGATGATTACCGTCGCCATCGTCGGCATTTTGTCCGCAATTGCCTATCCGTCTTATCAGAATTCTGTCCGCCAATCGTGGCGCAGCAATGCCGCTTCTTGTTTAATTGAAATTGCGCAAGGAATGGAGCGCCGCTATACCGCCAATTCGAGTTATGCGGGCGCAGTGCCGAATAGCGGTTGTAATACTGCCGAAATGGCAACGCGCTACACCATTGGTTTTACCAGCACACCGACCGCCACGACCTTTGCTTTGCAAGCCGCGCCCACCGGTTCGCAAGCTGGCGATGGCTGCGGCACCTTCACGGTCAACCAGATGGGACAGCGCGGCGTCACCGGAGCTGCCACCGGAAATACCGCCGGCACCTGCTGGCGGCGCTAATGACTGCCAACTGTTTGATTACACAACGCTTTCATACCATCAAGGACTCGCTCATGCTGCAAATGCCCCGCCCGTTGACGTTGTTTGCGCAGGCGCTGATTGCCGCCACGCTGGTGCTGACGACCGCGCCAGCAGCCGCTGTACCGGAGATTCAAACGTGGCAGACGCCCACCGGAGCGCGGGTGCTGTTTGTCGCCGCGCCAGAGATTCCGATGGTGGATGTCAGCATCGTGTTTGACGCCGGCAGCGCCCGCGACGGTACTCAAGCGGGTTTGGCGGCAGTCACCGCAAAAATGTTGATGCAGGGCGCGGGCAGTTGGGATGCCGATGCGCTCGCCGAGCGCACTGCCGTCATCGGCGCGGCGATCAGCGTTGAGACTGACCGCGATCTCACGTCAATCGGGCTGCGCTCGCTGACGCAGCAGCCCGCGTTGGAGACGGCGCTGGAAACATTGACGGCGGTGGTGACGACGCCGACGTTTCCGGCAGCGGATTGGGAACGGGTGCGGAAAAACTGGCTGATTGGGTTGCGGCAGGCGGAGGAATCGCCCAAAAGTGTCGCGCAAAAGGCGCTCAATCGGGCGATCTTTGGCGACCATCCTTATGCCGCTGATCCGGCTGGCACTGCGGCAACGATTGCTGCGCTCACCCGCGAGGAATTGCAGGCATTTCATGCTCGTTATTATCACGCACGAAATGCGGTGGTCGCCATTGTGGGGGCGCTGGATCGGGCTGAAGCTGAGGCGATGGCAACGCGCTTGACTGCCGGTTTGCCATCCGGTGAACGGGCAGCGGCGCTGCCGCCCGTCGCAGAATTGACCAGCGGCGCGGTCACGACGCTGCCATTTCCTGCCACGCAAACGACGGTGCTGCTGGGGCAGCCGGGAATGCGGCGCGGTGATCCCGACTATTTCCCGCTGTATGTCGGCAATCACATTCTCGGCGGCAGCGGTTTGGTGTCGCTGTTGATGAACGAAATCCGCGAGCAACGCGGGTTGTCCTACAGCGTGAGCAGCGCCTTTTCGCCACTGGCACAGCTCGGCAGTTTCACCTTAGGCTTGCAAACCAAGACCGCGCAGGCGTCACAGGCGCGTGCCGTGTTGCTGGAGACCTTGCAGCGCTTCATTGCGACCGGACCGACTGAGGCGCAATTGACCGCTGCGAAACAAAATTTAACCGGCGGTTTTCCGCTGCGGATCGCCAGCAACAGCAGTTTAATCAACTATTTAGAAGTGATTGGGTTTTATCACCTGCCGCTCGATTATCTCGCGCAGTTTCGGGCGCGGGTGGAGGCGGTGACGGTGGAGCAGATTCGGGAGGCATTTGCGCGGCGCATCCATCCTGAACGCTTGGCAGTGGTGCTGGTGGGTGAAGTTGCGCGTGAGTGAATCAGCAGTTTTCCTCAGTGTGATCAAGCTGTGAGATCGTCAAAGTTAATCCCGATAACGTCGTTTGAGATCGTCGTAAGCGTCAATGCGACGATCACGCAAAAACGGCCACATCCGCCGCACCTGCTCCGTTCGTGCCAGATTCACTTCAGTAATCAATAATTTAGGCGTTTGCGCGTCCGCTTGCGCGAGCATTTCGCCCTGCGGTCCGCACACAAATGAACTGCCCCAGAACCGAGCGCCGGAGCCTGCGCCCCGCGGGTCGGGCTCAAATCCCACCCGATTGCAGGCGGCCACCGTCAAACCATTTGCCACCGCATGACCACGTTGCACCGTCACCCACGCCTCGAGCTGGCGCGTTTGTTCTGCCGAGGAATCGCACGGATCCCAGCCAATTGCGGTCGGATACAGCAGAATTTGCGCACCAGCCAGCGCCATCGCCCGCGCTGCTTCGGGAAACCATTGATCCCAACACACCAACACGCCGAGGCGTCCGATAGCGGTATCCACCGGATTGAAGCCCAGATCGCCGGGCGTAAAATAGTATTTCTCGTAATAGCCCGGATCGTCCGGGATGTGCATTTTGCGATAGATGCCCGCCAGCGAGCCGTCCACATCCAGCACGACGGCGGTGTTGTGATACAAGCCCGGTGCCCGCCGTTCAAACAATGAGCCGATAATCACCACTTGCAGCTCCCGCGCTAACTTGCTCAACCGCTCGGTGGTCGGGCCCGGAATCGGCTCGGCGAGATCAAACAGCGCAGGGTCTTCAATCTGGCAAAAATAGGAACTGTTGTGGAGTTCTTGCAACAACACCAAACCACAGCCACGATTGGCGGCAGTGCGAATGGCCGTCTCACAATCATCGAGATTGGCAGCGGCGCTACCCTGATCGGACTGTTGCGCTAAAGCGATCAATAAAGGATGAGACATCACGAAATCCTGATAAGACATGAGTGGTCGCTATTATCTGCAAAATTGCTGCGCCAACGTCACCTGCGCCCCCTCCACTCACGCCGCTCCTCACGCTCATGGCCAATTTCCAAACCCACCTCAATCTTGGCATCGTCGTCAGCGCCAGCGCCGCGCTAATGCTGCACACTGCCGCGGTGATTGACGCCAGCCACACGCTGTCATTTTTTGTGCTCGGCGTCGTCGGCAGTTTATTACCCGACATTGATTCTAAAACCTCCAAACCTGCCGCCATCTTATTTAATTTAATTGGAGCAGGACTCGCATTTGCGATGACCATGCCTTTTTTCAAACAATTACCGCCGCTGCAATTGAGTTTAATCTGGGGCGGCGTGTATTTAATTGTACGGCACGGCTTTTTAGAAATCTTCAGCCGCATCACCGTTCATCGCGGCATCTGGCATTCATTATTAGCGGTCATCGTCATCAGTTTAGCCATGACCAATGTTGCGTTTTGGTTATGGCAAGAATCCGCTGCAATTGCGTGGTTAGCTGGCGCGATGACGGGGATTGGTTATCTCACCCATTTAGTTTTAGATGAATTATACAGCGTTGATTTACTCAATCGCCGCATCAAACGTTCATTCGGCACCGCATTAAAACCCTTTAGTTATACGGATCGCTGGAGCAATTTATTGATGTTAATGAGCATCCTCAGCTTATTCTGGTTTGCACCCAGCGCCGCATGGCTGCCAGTACTGCAAATTGAAATTCCACTGCCCATCCCCACCTTGAGCGAGATTGAACAGTATTGGAATCACATTCAACGCCAGTTTTAATCACAAATCCCACACTGACAACTGCAAACTGACAAATAAAAAACAATGTCCACGATTCGCGCCGCCGATTTTATTGACAGCATCGCCACCGCGCTGCAATTCATTTCTTATTATCATCCGCAAGATTACATTCGCGCCTTAACTGCCGCTTATCACGCCGAAGCTGCGCCCGCCGCCCGCGACGCCATCGCACAAATTCTTGTGAATTCAAGGCTATGCGCCGAAGGTCAGCGCCCAATCTGCCAAGATACTGGTGCCGTCGTCGTGTTTTTAAGCGTCGGCATGAACGTCCGCTGGGACACCGCGTTGAGTGTGCAGGAATTGGTTGATGAAGGCGTGCGCCGCGCCTATCGCCACCCCGACAACCCGCTCCGCGCCTCAATTGTTGCCCCGCCGCTCGGCGCTCGCCGCAACACCGGCGACAACACGCCCGCCGTCGTCCACGTCGCACTCGTGCCCGGCGAAACCATCGTCGTGCGCCTCGCCGCCAAAGGCGGAGGCTCTGAAAATAAAGCAAAATTTGCCACCCTCAACCCCAGCGACAGCCTCGTCGAGTGGGTGCTCGCCACCGTCCCCACGCTGGGCGCGGGCTGGTGCCCACCGGGAATGCTCGGCATCGGCATCGGCGGCTCGGCAGAAAAAGCGATGCTGCTGGCGAAAGAGGCGCTGCTCGCACCGATTGATTTGCACGACCTCAAAGCGCGGGGAGCGACTGATTTTATTGAAGAATTGCGCTTGGAATTGCACGACAAAATCAACGCGCTCGGCATCGGCGCACAGGGTTTGGGCGGCCTGACCACCGTCCTTGATGTCAAAATTTTGACCTATCCCACCCACGCCGCCTCGCTGCCGGTCGCCCTGATTCCCAACTGCGCCGCCACGCGCCACCTCGAATTCACCCTCGACGGCAGCGGCGCGGCGCAATTCGTCCCGCCTGCGCTGGAAGACTGGCCGCGCCTCGTTTGGGACGCCGCCGCCGGTGCTCGCCGCGTCAATCTTGACCAACTCACCCGCGCCGATCTCGCCACTTGGCAACCCGGCGAGCGACTTTTATTGACTGGAAACTTATTAACCGGACGCGACGCCGCGCATTCTCGTTTAATTGAATTACTCAATCGCGGCGAATCATTACCGGATGGAGTTGATTTAACCAATCGCTTTATTTATTACGTCGGCCCGGTTGACGCGGTGCGCAATGAAATCGTCGGCCCGGCGGGCCCGACAACTGCCAGCCGCATGGATAAATTCACTGCCCAATTGCTGCGCGACACCGGGTTAATTGGCATGATTGGCAAAGGTGAACGCGGACAAATTGCACTTGACGCCATTAAAGAATACGGCGCAGTATCCTTAATTGCAGTGGGTGGTGCCGCCTATTTAGTTGCCCAAGCCATTACAGCAGCGCGGATCGTCGCGTTTGCAGATTTAGGAATGGAAGCAATGCGTGAATTCAGCGTAGTTGACATGCCCGTCATGGTTGCTGTGAATACGCAAGGCGCATCCATTCATCAGCTCGGCCCGGCGCAATGGCGACGTTAAGGCACTGCGTCATAGAATTGAATTGCAATACACAACAGATGCTGCCGGTCATTCCTTGGTCACAGCATCACCGCCATCATTTGGTATTCTATTATCACAACCAATCAACGGTAATATCCAATGCTTGCACATCACGCGCTCGTACTCAATCTGCATCAACCGCCGGGAAATTTGCAAGAACTATTGCAATATCAAACGTGGGAAGCGCATGAGATTTTATTCGCACTGGATCGCATTCCGCGCAGTTTGTGGGGACATGAAACTCACGCCCGCGTCCATTTGTCATTATCAGGAACGCTATTAGAAACGCTGTCTGATCCCGCATTTCAGCAACAAGTTTATGGCGTGGTGGATTGCGGTTCATTGCTGTGGCATTTTCAAAATCAATCCGTCTTTGATGTCCTCGGCACGGGTTATTATCATCCCGTGCTGCCGTTAATTCCCGCCGCAGATCGCGCTGAACACTTAAAACGCTGGCTCGGCATTGCGCATCATTTATTATGGCGCCCGCGTTTTCAAGGATTCTGGCCGCCAGAAATGGGTTTTTCAATGGAATTAATTCCATTATTACGCGCCTTTGGTTATCGCTATGTATTAGTGGATAGCGAACACATTGAACCCGTCACCGAAATGAGTTGGCAAGAAATGCGTTATCGCCCGCATATTGCCCGTTATGGCGATGCAGAAATCATTGTGATTGTGCGAGATCGTGAATTGTCAGATGCGCAAGAATCCGGCATGGATTTGGGTTGGTTTCAAGCCGAAGTTGCCGAGCGCACGAAATGGTGTGATTTCCCGCCTTTAGTCACAACCTGCACCGATGGTGAGAACGGCGGTTGGTTTCGCAATGTCACTGAAGGCGCGAATTTTTGGAGCGTTTTTTATCGCCCCTTATTAGAACAAGTCAGTGCGGGAACCTCCAACATTGTGCCCACATTTATTCACGATTATCTCGATACTTATGGCGCACATGGTGAAGTGAAAGTACGCACTGGCGCATGGAATACGGGTTGGCATCATGGACGTGATTTTACGCAATGGATTGGATCAGAACGCCAAAAACAAGCGTTAGTTGATATGGCACATGTCAGTCATTTAGTCCATGATGCGCGTTGGTTTGCGGGTGAACGTGGCATTGTTGAAGGCGCTTATGTTGATGGAATCAATACCGCACTCAATGCGTTATTACGCGCTGAAACCAGTTGCAATTTATACTGGGGTGAATCATGGGTGCCGCGAGTTGATGCGGATTTAGCAATCAGTCGAACGGCATTAGAAGATATTGGCATTGCCACAGAACCAGTGCATGAACCAGAGGTGCAACACAATAGCGATATAGTCACATCCGACGATGATACTGTGCTTGATCCGGTGTCATCTTAATTTGCAGAGGTTGCATCATGTCAATCACGACATCTATACAAATCAATCAACAGCTTTATGAACAAGCGAAAGATGATGCGCAACGTGAGCAGCGCACGATTGCAGAACAAATTGAATTCTGGGCACGGGTCGGACGCGCTGCGCTAGATAATCCTGATTTACCCGTCAGTTTTATTGCAGAATCACTCGCATCATTAGCAGAACCCCGCGAACACGCTTTGCCATTTGTTTTCAGCAGTAAAAGTGATTTTTACCGAGACTTAAAACGTTAGCAATGTAATCAGCATTGCTGCGTTTTGTCTCACTTTTGTACCTAGTGAAGGAATGTACCCTTGAACCAACTACCTGAATATGTGAATGATGTTCCGAATATCTCCGGCAATGAAACCGAGCTGGAACACGTTGTCGCTCGCGGTCGTGAGCAAACGCTTTTTACCCAACGCGGCGGTATTAATTTTGGCGCAATTCGCTCCGCCACTGCAATTGCGCTGCATCAACATCAACCGCTGATTCCAGCGGGCGGTGGTGATTTGCGCACTGCTGATTTAATCAGCAACTTGCAATACATGATGCACAACCAACATATTGGCGATAATTACAACGCGCCGACTTTTGTGTGGTGTTATAAGCGGATTGGCGAATTCATTCCGCAATTGATTGGTGAAGGGAAATCACCGCGCTGCATGTTGGAATACTCCGGCACCTTATTGCATGGACTGCGCAAAATGGGTGAGCATCATGTGATTGATGCGTTAAAAACCATCACCTGCAATCCCGAATATAATTGGGCAGCCGAATGGTTAGGAATGCCTTGGGGACACGCAGTTGCGCCATCAACACCAGTGCAGGATTACCGCCTGCATGTTCGCGCTTTTCAACATCATTTTGCGGCGATCTTTGGTTGGGAAGCATTAGAGCGGGTGCGCGGTTTTTCACCGTCTGAAATGGCATTACCCAATCATCCAGACGTTGCTTATGAATTCGTCAAGACATTGGTTGATTGCGGTTTTCAATGGGTGCTTATTCAAGAGCATTCTGTGCAGCAGGTGAGCAACGGGCATCATCCTGAGCGTCCACATATTCCGCATCGTTTAGTCTGCACCAACTCCAAAGGTGAGACCGCCAGCATCATTGCGATTATTAAAACCCAAGGTTCAGATACCAAGTTGGTAGCGCAGATGCAGCCTTGGTATGAAGCGCAGGGATTGAGTCGCGTTGAATTAGCCGGCAAATCTATTCCACCATTGGTCACACAGATTGCTGATGGCGAGAATGGCGGCGTGATGATGAATGAATTCCCATCTAAATTTATGGAGGTGGTGCGCAATAGCAGCGGCTCTGACAGCCCTATGATGAATGCCAGTGAATATCTTGAACATCTCTTTGCGATGGGAATTAAAGAGAGTGATTTTCCTGCGATTCAACCGATTTTCCATGACCGCATTTGGGCGCGGCTGCAACCCGGCGATGGACCGGAAAAATTGGCGCAGGTGATTGCGGAATTGAAGCAAGAAGATGGACGTTTTCATATGGAAGGCGGCAGTTGGACGAATGATCTGTCTTGGGTGCGTGGTTATGACAATTTGCTCGGCCCAATGGAAGCGGCGAGTTCATTGTTTAATGAAAAAGTATTGCGCCCCGGAATTGCCACCGATCATCCCAGTTATCGCAATGCGCTGTTTCATTTAATGGCGTCGCAGACCAGTTGTTATCGCTATTGGGGGCAAGGGTTGTGGACGGATTATGGGCGCGAAATTTGCCAGCGTTCAATTGACATCGTAAACCACGATTTCAGTTAATCAACACACAAAACGCCCAGTGAGCAATGACGCGCTGGGCGTTTTGTTGTGGTGGGAATTGTAGGCGGGTGGATTTCATTTATTTTGATCCGCTGTGTTCAAGATCGTTGGATTATTATATTGTTTGGTTAAAAAAGCGGGGCTGGACATGCACCGCATCTTAAAATTCACTGGATTAAAAAAGCGCACTCGCATGAATGAAAAAAGTTGTCAGTCAACAGATGTCACTTTGATTGTCGGTTTAGGTAAAACTGGATTGTCATGTGCGCGATATTTAGCGCGGCATTCACATCACGGAATTTTAGCCGTGACTGATTCGCGCCAGAATCCGCCGGGTTTAGATGCGCTGCGCGATGAATTGCCAGAATTAAAAATTGCCGTTGGTGGTTTTGATCCGGCGCTATTTGCAGCAGCGACGCGCTTAATTGTTAGCCCCGGCGTGCCAATTAGCGAGCCATTGATTCAACAGGCATTGGCGCGAGGCGCAGCGGTGCTCGGCGATGTGGAATTGTTTATTCAAATTGCGACTGCGCCGATTTGCGCGATCACCGGCAGCAACGGCAAAAGTACGGTGACGACGTTGGTGGGTTTGATGGCGGAGGCGGTGGGATTGCGCGTGGCGGTCGGCGGCAATCTCGGCGAGCCGGTGTTGGAGCTGCTCGCGCCGGATGTTGATTTATATGTGCTTGAATTATCGAGCTTTCAATTGGAAACCACGCCCAGCTTGTGCGCGGCGGCAGCGGTGGTGCTCAACATCGCTGCCGATCATCTGGATCGGTATCCCGATCTGGCGGCGTATGCGGCAACCAAAGCGCAGATTTATCGCAATGCGCGGGTCGCAGTCGTCAATCGGGATGATCCGGCGGTGGTGGCGATGCGGGAAATCCCCCCCCGCCACCCTTTTCCAAAGGGGGGAGAAGAAAAGCCTCTCTTTGATAAATCCCCCCAGCCCCCTTTGCTAAAGGGGGAGCAAAAGCCCCCCTTAGAAAAAGGGGGGTTGGGGGGATTTGAAATCGGTTTCACCCTCAACGCGCCAGCCGCCGGCGATTTCGGGCTGCGCACGCTTGACGGCGCAACTTGGCTGTGTCGCGGCGAGCTGGCGCTGGTGCCTGCATCCGAGGTGCGGATTCCCGGACGCCACAATCTCGCCAATGCGTTGGCGGCGCTGGCGCTGTTGACTGCCTGCGCACCCGCTGCCGATCTCGCGCCAGCAGTAGACGTGTTGCGCCAATTCCCCGGCTTGCCGCACCGCAGCGAATTGGTCGTTGAATTCAATAACGTGCGCTGGTTTAACGATTCCAAAGGCACCAATCCGGGCGCAACGATTGCGGCATTGGAAGGTTTGGTGACGCCAGAATCAGCGGCGCGAGTGGTGTTAATTGCAGGTGGCGACGGCAAGGGCGCGGAATTTGCGCCATTGGTGCCGGCAGTGGCGCAAGCTGCGCGGGCGGTCGTTTTAATTGGACGCGATGCGCCATTGATTGCGCGGGAACTCGCTGCCGATCCGTCAACGCAGGCAATTCCGCGAGTGATGGCGATTGATATGGCGGATGCAGTAAAACAAGCGGCGCAATTCGCACAAGCGGGCGATTGCGTATTGCTGTCACCGGCCTGCGCCAGCTTCGATATGTTTAATGATTACACCCATCGCGGACGGGTTTTTATTGAAGCGGTGCGGGAGTTCGTGAGTGAGAAATAAAGCGTAAAAGTGATCAAGCTGCCAGACAATAAATGCTGTTTTCTCGGTCAATGTAGCTGTCGAAAATATGGCTATAAGTTAAATCTGCTTTCACTGCCCGCAGCTCTAAACTGTAAGACTCCGGTAGACTATTGAAGCTGCGGGTGATCGTTTTGCGCACACCAGCGCGAGTCCGTTGTTGATTGCGCCAATCCAATATCAGCTTTTCCTTTTTCAACGTCTTCAATAATTCCTGCGCCACTGTTTTAACTGCGGCGCGTTCTGCCGTTGATAACGCCGGTTCTGGCTGGGTCAAAATATCAAACAGCGCCAATTCTTCAGCGGTCAATCGCTCGGCAACGCCGCGCTGTTCCTCCACGCTGAGACTGCGGGCGAATTCCACGAGTTGCGCAAAGAACGTTTCGACTGTTTGGCTGCCGGCGTTGTAGGCGGCGATCAGCGTTTGGAATTTTTCCAGATAATTCAACCGTGAGCGATTCTCACGCAGCATTTGCTCGAGTTTATTGGCAAGTTGGGTTTGGAGCTGGTGCGCGGCGGTGCGCTTGCGGCTGGTCTCGAATTCTTTGCGCAGTGCCGCGAAGTCAAGTTGTGACAAATCAAGCAGCGGTGCGGGCGCAGTCGCTGCTGCGATTTGATACGGCGCAGCAGCGATGGAGTCGTTGAGCAGTGTTTCTACATCATCAAGCACGGCGCTGATGTCTGGTTTGGGTGTCAGCGCCCGCAGTTTGGCAGCCAGCACGGCGAGCAACACGACATCGGCGGTGAAGGTTTGCGCCGTCACGTCCGGCAGCAGTGCTTGGTACAGGCGAGCGACGCGATTGGTCAGCGCGAGATAACGCTGGCGCTCGGCATCGCTGGTCAACAACGCTTCCACTGCATCATCAAGCTGTTTGAGCCGCGCCCAGCCTTCCGCGTGCTGAATCGCTGCTAAATCAATCGCGTGCGTTTGGCAATGCGCACGGGATTCGGTCAGCGCGGCGTTCAGTTCTGCCACCAGCGCGGCTTTATCCTTGATTGGCACACCACCGCCGCCGCTGCGCTCTTGTCCGGCGTAAATCGCCAGCGCCTGCTGCAAATTCCGAAAGATGCCAATGTAATCAACGATCAAGCCAGCGGTTTTGCCGGGCGCGACGCGATTGGCGCGGGCGATGGTTTGCATTAACGTGTGATTTTTCATCGGTTTATCGAGATAAATCGTCGCGCAGGACGGCACGTCAAAGCCGGTGATCCACATCGCGCACACGAACACCAGCCGCAGCGGGTTGGTCTCGTCTTTGAACGCTTGCTCTAAATCTTCACTGTTCAGGCGCTGGCGGTGCGGGACGATGTCTAAACCTTTGGCGGCAAGATCGGCGATTTCGTTTTGCGCCGGCGAGACGATGACTGCCATGTCGGTTGTTTCTAAATCCGCCAGTTGCGCCGCCCGCGCTGCCTGTTCTGCTGCTGGCGCTGTTTGCAACGCCGTTCGCAGGTCGGCGAGATTGGCGAGCCAGTGCTGGCGCACTTTGTCGTACATCCGCACGGCAGTTGCTTTGTCGATGCAGACCATCATCGCCTTGCCGCGATAGCCGCGCCCGGTGAAATGCTGCACCAGATCGGCAGCGATGGTTTCTAACCGCTCGGCGCGAGTGATGAGGTGATATTCGCGGGCAAATTCGCGCTCAAGCTGGCGCTCTGATTCCGCATCTAGCGCGGCAGCATCCAGCAGCGCCTCCATGTTGTCGTTGAGCTGGTCGTTGGTCAGTTGCAGTTCGGGGCTGCGATTCTCGTAGTACAGCGGCACGGTCGCGCCGTCTTCAATCGAACGGGCGAAGTCGTAAACAGAAACGTAATCGCCGAACACTTCACGGGTTTTTTCTTCTTCACCCGCAATCAGCGGCGTTCCGGTGAAGCCGAGAAAGGCGGCATTCGGCAGCGCCGAGCGCAGGTTGAGGGCGAAGCTGGCGTATTGGCTGCGGTGCGCTTCGTCGCTGATGACGATGATGTCGCTGCGCTCGGACAACAGCGGGAACGGTTCGCCGTCGCGGGTGTGGAATTTCTGCATCAAGGTGAAGATGTAGCGGTGATCTTCCCGCAGCAGTTGCTGCAAATGCTCACGATTGCGGGCGTGGGCATCGGCGGTGGTGATTGCGCCAGTGTCGGTGAAAGTTTGATAAAGCTGGCTGTCGAGTTCGGCGCGGTCGGTGACAATCAGAAACGTCCAGCGCCCGGGCAAGGTGCGCAGCACTTTTTGCGTTAAGAAATTCATTGACAGACTTTTGCCGCTGCCTTGCGTGTGCCAGAACACGCCCAACTGCCCCGCTTGTTCGCCCAGCGCGGCAATCTTGGCATAAACGCGATTCACGCCGAGAAACTGATGATTTTTGGCGGTTTTTTTAATCAGTCCGCTGCGCCCGTCTTCAAAAGCCGTGAAGTTTTCCACATAGTCAAGCAGGCGCGTTGGCTCGCACAGTCCGCGCAGCGCGGTATCTAGCGAGACGATGCCGGTCTCGCCTTCATCGTTGATCCGTTTCCAATCCAAATAATGCTCCCACGCGGCACTCAGGCTGCCGATGCGGGTGTGGCTGCCGTTGGATAGCAAAATCAAGGCGTTGGGTATGAACAGTTGCGGAATGCTGACGCGGTAGTCGCGCAGGTTCCTGTTGTAAGCATCTTCGAGGCGGCGGTGGCTGGCTTTCAGTTCGATGAACAGCAGCGGAATTCCATTGATGAAGCCCAGCAAATCGGGGCGACGGCGGTAGAGATCGCCCGCGACCCAGAATTGCGCGGCGAGAAAAAAGTCGTTGTTGGTGGGCGTGTTCCAGTCGATGACTCGTGCTGGCGCGGTGCGCAGTTGTCCGGCGGCGTCGCGGTAACTGACGGGAACGCCGGTTTTGAGCAGGCGGTAAAACTCGCGGTTGGCGATGATCGGATCAAGGCGCGAGCGGTCGCGGCTGAGTTCCTGCGCGGCAGTGACGAGGGCAGCGGCGGGCAGTTGCGGATTGAGGCGAGCGAGGGCGGCGGCGAGTCGGCGCGGAAGGATGATTTCATGCGCGGATTCGCGCCCTTCGCTGCCGGATGCGCCGAAGGTTTCGTGGTAGAGATTGGCGGTGCTCCAGCCCAATTCGGCAAAAACGGCGATGGCTGGCTGTTCGATGAGCGCATCTTCTGAGTATTGGCGGGACGGCGATTTGTCACTCACGGGAGCGGTTCCTTGCGCAGCGTTGAAACGTCGAGTTGACCAGAAAGCAGGCGCGGTAAAAGCAGATCACGAGTGCGGCGGAGATTGGCTGTTTTTTCAAACAAAATTAAAATACTTTTAATAAATGGTTCGCAGATTCGAGCAAAATTTTCTAATAGTTTTTCTTCTGGCAAGATCACTTTTATTTGACCAGCTTCTATAGGACTTAAATTCTGTTGAGCAACGCCATTTGATATTTGTATCAATTTTTTTTGAAAGTCGTTTTGCCTAAAACAAATATAAACAAATGTTCGATTCTCTTGGTTATGAGGTAAAATTTTTGCTACGCGCTGATTAAGCAAGCAATCCTCACCGTAAAATAAACAAGTTCGCCCAACATTGCCAGTCAGTGACAGCAAAATATCACCGCGTTGGAGCATACAATAATCTGGCATTTTTAATGGTAAGATATGTATTCGATTTGTAAATAAAGGAATGAATGCGCCATCTTGAACGTTTTTTATTGTAGCAAGCCCATATTTACCGCTTTTTTCAAATGTGCTGCTTTTGAATGCAAAACCTGATTTTAGTGCCAGTAAATCATTAACTACTCCGCAAGACCATCCCTCCGGTATTTTTCCCAGCGGCGAATCAACAAACTGGGCGTTCTCGTATCCGGGAAAGCGAAAATCAACAAACCATTCCCGATACAGCGCCCGCGCCATTTGCTCTAAAATCTTAATACGGCGCTGGTTGTTTTCGATGAGATCGTCGTAAGCGGAGAGGATTTCGGCGATGCGGGTTTGAATGGGGAGCGGTGGGAGTGGGATTTCAAAATTTTCAATAGTAGTTTTGGTTAACGCTTCGCGTGTAGCTCCTCCTTGAGCAAGCGATAACAGCTTACTTTTCAAATATGGACTGTTGATAGAAAAAAGAACAAACCGAGAATCTGCTAGTTCAGGACGAACACGAATTATCGCTACATGCTGATTTACTCTGGCGGGCAAAAATTTTGCGTTTGCCATACAACAACGCGCAACGGATGCACCTGTAATGTTTAATAAAATATCGTTTTTACTAACGATGACGTTGTTTAACTCTTTCGCCTGTTTTTCGTCAAGGAAAGCCAGATTTTTTTCACTAAAAGAAAAATCGTAGACATTGAGACTTCTTATAAGAGAAATTCCTTTTGATTGATAGGAATTTTGACCTCCCCGTGGTGTCGCACCGCTGCCAATTTTAGATGTGATACTTTTTAATTTGACCACCGACCAGTTGCTATTTATTTGGCTCATAAATTCAAAATATCCGCTGCGTTCTTAATGTTAATCACTATTCTGTATCCCGAATTTGCCGCTGAAAAGCAACGCTATCCTCGGCGATTGGTTCACTGCCCGCAAACTTGGGAAAATCACGAGCGGGATCAAGCAACGACCACGACGCATTAGCGCGGCGAATTGCGAGAAATTCCACAAAATCTAATACTTCCGCTTGATGCTGTTCATCAAAAGTGCGCAGTTTTTCAAAGATCGCAGTTTCAATTGCCGTATTCATACATAAACCCCGCTCAATTTAATAACGCCATTGCATTTTCAGAAATCAACTCTTCCAATTCCCGCCCTTCAGCATTCAAAGTTTCCAATTCCTCATTCAACGCCTCGAATTGCGCCCGGAAATCTTCATCAGTCACTGCCGCACCAGCCACCACGCCGACATAACGCCCCGGATTTAATGACCAACCCTGCGCCTCAATTTCCGCCAGCGTTGCCACTTTACATAACCCCGGCACATCCCGATAAATTAAATCAGGAAACTGCAATTGCAAATCGGGATCAATACATGCCGCCTTTTTATCATCGTCCAGCATAAACTCTGGCGTTTCGCCGCGATACAACCGCGCAATGTTGGCGAGATATTCAATTTGACAGGGACTCCATTCGCGCAGCGCCCGATTCACCTGCCGATAGACATGCCGCGCATCAATAAATAACACCTTATCAGCGCGATCAGAATCACGTTTACCGCGATCTAAAAACCACAGCGTACACGGCAGCGTCACGGTATAAAACATATTAGAACCGACTGCGACCATCACATCAACCGCCTGCGTTTTTAATAATTGCTGCCTAATTTCCAATTCACCGCCCCGCGCATCGCTGGCGGAATTCGCCATCACAAACCCAGCGCGTCCTGTGTCATTCAATGCCGCATAAAACAATTGAATCCATAAATAGTTGGCATTGCCGGACAACGGAATCCCCAACGGAAAACGACGATTATCATGCAGCTTTTCCCGTTCAACGCCGCTCACATTAAACGGCGGATTCGCCATTACAAAATCAAAGCGATCAATCGCATCATGCGGATTTTCATAATAAGAATTAGCAACTCGAATATCGCCTTCTAAACCATGCACCGCCAAATTCATCTTGGCTAATTTCACCGTTTCCGCGTCTTTTTCAACTCCGAAAACGCTGATTTCCGCTGCCACTTCGCGCTGATGCCGTTGAACAAATGCGGCGCTCTGCACAAACATTCCAGCCGAACCGCAAGCCGGATCAAAAATCCGTCCTTGAAATGGCGCGATGATTTCGACAATTAAATTAACAATTGATTTCGGTGTAAAAAAGACGCCGCCTTTTTGCCCTTCCGCCAGCGCAAATGCGCCTAAAAAATACTCATAAATCTGCCCAAAAGCATCTCCTTCTTGCTCTTCTTCACCGAGTGGCGCTAATAGCCGCAACAATTCAATCAACACGCGCTCTGGTAATTCGCTGTAATTGCCCGGCAACACGCCGCGCAGCATTTCATTTTCCGCTTCAATTGCTACCATTGCCGCATTTAATGCTTCGCCGAGATGTCCATCTTCCGGTCGCGCCTGCAATTGCGAAAACCGCGCCGCATCCGGCAAATAAATCACCCCGCGTTCCTGATAATCGTATTTATCAATTTCATCCGGTTTAACGTCTTCCTGCGCCAATTGTGCCTGCGCATTAACAAAACAATTTTCCGCGTGACGCAGAAAAATCAGCCCCAGCACCGGCGTTGAGAACTGCGCCGGACGCAGCCCGGTATTCGCCCAAAGTTGGTCAGCAGTGCTCCAGAGGCGGGATTCAATGTCTTTAATTAACATAATGATGACGGCTCGCAGTCAGCGAATACCTATGCTGGAAGCAGCGTTTTGTGCTGACTAGCAACAGGAATGAAATCGACGTGTTAGAAGCGTATGCTTTAACGCCCCAATTGTGCAACAGTACGAGTCGCGGGCGGTGTTAGTCAAACTGCCCTCGAGACGACGACGTGGGTGCGGCGCTGCGCTCCAATCGGCGCGATCAGTCTGGAATATCAGCAAGGTGAATTGCAGGGTTTTGAGGTCAAGGAATACTTGCTCGACGTGTGTTCGGATAGTGAAATTGGCAAAAAACGGGATAGAAATGCCGATCAATGGTTAAAAGCGGATTTACCCGCGAATTCCTGCCGCATTTTAAGTAATGTCCGTTGTTTATCGGAAGGCGTGGATGTGCCGGCGTTAGATGCAGTGTTGTTTTTATGGACGTGGTGCAATCAGTGGGGCGGGTGATGCGGACTGCGCCCAATAAACAACGCGGTTATGTGATTTTGCCGGTGGTGATTCCGGCAGGAATGGAACTGCACGAGGCGTTAAATGATAATAAAACTTTTGCGGTGGTGTGGCAGGTTTTACAGGCGCTGCGCTCGCATGACGATCATTTTGATGCGTTGGTGAATAAATTGGAATTAATTGGGCACGATCCGCAAAAAATGGAAGTGATTGCAATCACCGATAAAATTGGTAAAAAAAGCGCCGCTGAAAAAGGTAAAAAAAAGAAGAGTGAACGCAATGATTTTACCATTGGCACCCCGGCACCGCCATCATCAGCGGTGGCTGATCAAAGTGAATTGCAATTTGAAATCGGCGAAATTGAGCGGGCGATTTATGCCAAGTTGGTAGAAAAATGCGGCAATCGCCATCATTGGGAAGATTGGGCCAATGATATTGCGAAAATTGCTAATACGCATATTGAACACATCACCAGCATTTTAGCCAATCCTGCAAAAACGGCGGAGCAAACGGCGTTTGCAGCATTTACGCGAGAATTACGGGCAAATGTGAATGATAGTTTAAGCGATGGCGATATTATTGAAATGTTGGCGCAGCATTTGGTCACTGAACCGGTATTTGCGGCGTTATTTGAGGGTTATCAGTTTACACAACACAATCCGATGTCAAAAGCAATGCAGGCGGTATTAAATGTGCTGCATGATCATCATTTAGAAAAAGAAGCCGATACATTGCAAGGATTTTATGACAGTGTGAAATTGCGAGCCAGTGGCATTGATAACGCTGCCGGTAAACAAAAAATCATCGTTGAATTATATGATAAGTTTTTCCGCAATGCGTTTCCCCGACTCACTGAACGCTTGGGCA
>NZ_NRRQ01000001.1 GCF_016583745.1 Chromatium okenii | reverse complement strand
GTGTTCCACCTTGCGTTTTTCGCGTTGGGACTAATTCGCCCGACGCTTCCCATCGACGCAATGTATTTACACACGTTCCCAAAATTTTTGCCGCTTCACCTATCTTTACTAATTTCTTTTCCATAAGCATAGATTTTAGTAGATATGTATAGATTATTGCAAGCTGTTACTTACCCTGATGCTGCACCGCTAACCCAAAATCGCTGACCTTCGGCTGTCCGTCTCGACTCAGCAAAATGTTGGCAGGTTTGAGATCACGATGAATCACGCCTCGCGCATGGGCGTAAGCGATGCCGTCGCACACTTCCGCCAGCAAGCGCGTGAGCTGTTCTGCCGTCAGCCAACCGTCCGCCAGCATGTTGGTCAACGTTTGCCCCGGCACATATTCCATCACCAGCACCGGTGTCGCGCCCACCGTCAGTAATTCAAACACTTGCACCACGTTGGGATGTTGCAACCCAGCGGCGAGCTGCGCCTCCAACTGCAACCGCGCCACCCAATCCGCATCGGTACACAACTCCGGCAAGATCGTTTTGAGCGCCACCCGCCGTTCCAACGTCGTATCGGTGGCGAGAAAGACCTGTCCCATGCCGCCGGCTCCCAACTCGCACTCGACCTGATAACGCGGTTGCAAGCTGGCGCGTAAACGTTCCAAATTGAGCGGGTGCGGCGGTGTTTGAAGAATGGTTGATTCCAACTCCATGACAAAAACCTCTTAAATCAGGAATGAGTGATGCCAGTGAAAACGCAGGTGGTTTATTTAGTTGGCAGTTGTCAGTTGGCATGAACCAGCCACCGCGATGATTGCGGCGGCGTGAACGCTTTTATTCAGTAGCGGTTAATGTGTAGCGCGGCTTGTTAATCGGTGGGTGTCCGCGCCCCAGCCCAGAAGTGCTGCAAACGCGGATTGAAACGAGTGTGGATGTAATGCTCACGGCGCTGGCGCGGGATATTGCTCCGCCACCCGCCGCTTCAGCCGGTATTACGCATTCCTGCCGCAATCGCGTTAATTGAACGCAACAGCGGGTCTAGCCATTCCTCACGTTGTTCTTCTTCTGGCTCCGTGCGATAGCGGTTTAGCACCGCAATCTGGATATAACTCAGCGGATCAAGATAACGATTGCGCCGCGCCAGCGAATGACGCAACTCCGGCGTTTCCTCCATCAACCCATGCAGCCCCGCCACCTGCAACACCTGCGTCAGCGTCCGCTGATATTCCGCCGCAATCAGCTCATAAATCGCCATTGCCTGCTCACGATTGTCCGCCAACGTCACATATTCGCGGGCAATCCGCATTTCCGCCTTAAACAGCGACATCTGCGTATTCGACAGCAACGCCCGAAAATACGGCCATTCCTGATACATCCGCTGCAATTTCGCCAGCCGCTCCACGTCATTATTGCGATATTGCTCAATGGCATAGCCGATGCTGAACCACGCCGGCAGCGTGTGGCGCGATTGCCCCCAGCCAAACACCCACGGAATCGCCCGAATTGAACCCAGCGAACGATCCGTTTTATTGCGATGCGACGGGCGCGAACCGATGTTGAGCAGCGCAATTCCGTCCAGCGGCGTGCAATCGTAGAAATAATCCAACAGCCCCGGCGTCTCGCGGATCAGTTGGCGATACGCCACCTCACCGTCGTGCGCCAGCGCATCCATGATGCCCAGATAATCGTTGCGCTCCTCGCGGGGCGGCTCAATCAAACAGCGGCTCGCTTTGATTAAACCGCTGATTCCCAACGTCAATTCATAACGCGCCGTTTCCGGGTTGGCGTAGCGATACGACAAGACCTCGCCCTGCTCCGTGAACTTGATTTGCCCGTGTACGGTGTCCAGCGGCTGCGCCAAAATCGCCTCATGCGTCGGGCCACCGCCGCGCCCCACCGTGCCACCGCGTCCGTGAAACAACCGACACGCAATCCCGTATTCATCCGCCAGCGCGATCACGCTTTTTTGGGCACTAAATAAATGCCAGCCCGACGCGAGAATGCCGCCGTCTTTGCACGAATCCGAATATCCCAGCATCACTTCCTGCTGATTACCGGACGCAGTCAGCAGAGCGCGATAGGTCGGATGCGCAAATAAAGTGCCCATCACCTGCGCGATACGGCTCAGATCGTCGATGGTTTCAAACAGCGGCGAAACGTGCAGATGACAAAACCAGCCGTTTTGATCCTTGCCGACCAAACCCGCCAATCGCGCCAGCAACATCACCTCCAATACATGGCTGGCGCTGTGCGTCATCGAAATAACGTAGTGCCCGAACACCTGAGCGCCGATTTCCGCTCGCATCCGCGCCATCACCTCAAACACTTCCAGCGTTTCCCGCGTCGCCGCCGTCAACGTCGCCTTGTCGATCACAAACGGATGTGGATGCGCGATAGATTCCGCCAGCGCCAGCAGCCGCTGCTCTTCCGTAAAGGCTTGATAAAACGGTGCGCCAGCTTGCCGGGCGAATAATTCCGTCACCGCCTCAGTGTGGCGCTGGGATTCTTGGCGCAAATCGAGATGGACGAGATGAAAGCCGAAGGTTTCCGCCAGCCGAATCAACTCCTGCAACGGCCCGGCAGCGGCGCTGGCATCGCCGTGATGAATCAGCGAATCGCGGATGAGCGCCAAATCCGCCAGAAACTCCGCATCGCTGGCATAACCACGCGCCAACGCGATGGGGTCTTGGTGACGCAGCCGCGCCTGCACTCGCGCCAAATTCGCCTTGAGGCGATGACTGATCAGCGCCAGCTTGCGGCGATACGGCTCGTGCAGAAACCGCCGCCAACTTTGCCCCATCTCCGCCACCCAATAGCTTTCATCCGCATCCAAGCTATCCAGCAGCGCGGGCGACACCTGACATAACGCACTGGAATGACTCAACATCCGCCGTAATTTGCGCACCCGCTCCAGATATTCCTCCAGCACCAATTCGCTGTGCAGCCGCACCGCCAGCTCAGTCGTTTCTGGAGTCACAAAAGGATTGCCGTCGCGGTCGCCGCCAATCCACGAACCAAAGCGGATCAAACTCGGCACCCGAATGCCGTGCTGGGCACCGTAGGCACGGCGCACCGCCTTTTCCAAAAAGTGATAGACCTTGGGCACCGCGACAAACAGCGACTCACGGAAGAAATACAGCCCTTGCCGAATCTCATCGATCACCTGCGGCTTGTGAACCCGCACCTCGTCGGTTTTCCACAGGATTTGAATCTGCGTGAGCAGTTCCTGCAATTTCTCCTCGATTTCCTCGTCGTTGAGTTTCTGGCGGCGCAAATCCTGCCCAATCAGAAAAATTCGCCGAAACGTTTCGGAAATGGTGCGGCGTTTCGCTTCGGTCGGATGCGCAGTGAAAACTGGCAAATACAACAGGTTATCTAGCAACGTTTGCACTTGCGCCGCGCTCACGCCATCGGCTTGAAGCTGGCGCAGCGTGTCGTCAAACGAGCCAATCCACAGCCGTTCGCCATCAGCGATGCGATCCATCCGCACCAGATGCGCGTTGAGTTCCTCGGCGGTGTTGACCAGCCCGAAATAAATAGTGAAAGCGCGGATGACTTCGGACAGCGTTTGCGGATCAAAGCTATGGATGCGCGTCATCAATTTCTCGCGCAACAGCGGATCATCGCGCTCACGCAACTGCATGAATTCATCGCGCAATCGCTCCACAATTACCAACACCCGTTTGCGGCTGTGCTCACGCAGCACCTCGCCGAGCAGCGCGGTAAATAACTGAATATCGCGCTCCAGCGCCTGATCTTGGGGGATGTCATTCATCGAAACGGTGCCCGTCACAGCACCAACGCCAGACACACGCGCTCAAATCGCGCCGCCACCGCCGCATCTGCCGGAGCCGGCCCGCAGCGATACCACTCACGCAGTAACTCAGTCGCGCCTTGCAACGAATCTTCCTCACCGCCCACCATCCGCTCCGCCAAACGAGCGACCTGAAACTCCAGCCGCTGCTGCGCCCATTCCGGCGGTGATTCCACCCCGGCGAGAATCTCTAATTGCAAACACAGGTGCTGCCGCCGCGCCCCATTGACCGCAAACTGCTGGTGCAACACCGCCACCTGCTCCGGCTGCCCCACCGCCGCCAACGCTTGTGCAAACCGCGCCGCCAACGCTGCATCCGGTGCGTGCTCCGCCGTCAGCGCCAGCCATTGCTGCGCGGCCACTTCCGGCAGCACCGGCGCTGTCGCCACCCCCAGCACGCTGTGCTCCAACTGCTCACAGCAAGCAGCCTGTTGTCGCACCACCGCTACTGCGGCCTGTCGTTGCTGCATTTCCGCCGCCGCCAACCGCTGCGCCACCGCCTCACCAGCCTCGCGCCACTGCCGCGCCAGCGCCGTCGCCAAGTGCCGCGCCAACGGAAATTGCTGCGCCAGCCGCCACCGCTCTTCAAGCTCGCGCATCTGCGCCTTGATTTGCAGCGGCGAGAGCGTTGTCGCTGCCGCCAACGTCTGCGCCTCCGCACACAGCGCCTCGCGCACCGCCACCTGTTCCCGCACTTCATGCGCCACCGTGTGCGCCTGCGCCGACCGCCGTTCAAATACCGCATCACACGCCGTGCGGAACTGCTGCCACAGCCGGTTCTCAATCCGCTGATGCCCCGGCACAGTGGTATGCCACTCACGCTGCAACCGCTTCACCTGCTCCAGCGCCGTCTCCAAATCCGGCAGCGTCGCCAGCGCCAGCACCTGTTCCAATAACTGCTGTTTCTGCGCTTGATTCCGCTTGCGCTCGGCGTCCAAACGCCGATCAAGCTGGCGCAGCAACTGATAAAACCGCCGCTCCAGCGCCTTGTGATAGCGCCCCTCAGTCACGCCCAGCGCCGCCCACATCTGCCGCATTTCTCGTTCAGCGCGAAGGATTTTTTTCCACTCCACCCGCTCCCAATCGACCAAACTTAAAAACGTTTCCAACTGCTGACACACCTGCTCCCGTGCCAGCCGATTCGCCTCGCGCTCCACCGCCTGCGCCGCCATAAACGGACGACAACGGGCATAAACCGTTTCAGCGGCAGCATGAAATCGCTCCCACAGCGCCTGATTCGCCGGCGAGCCGCTTTGATCCACTTGTTTCCAATCGCTTTGCAACAGGTGCAACTGCTCCGCCAGCGCCGCCAACGGCAGCTCGGCGGTACACAACGCCTCCATGTCGGTGCATAACCCCTCGCGGTGCTGATCGACGCCCCAGCGCCGCCACTGTTGCAACTCGCGCAATTGCGGTGCGAGCAAGCGCAACCGCTGGGCGATGTCCGTCACCGCCGCCGCTGGCAATTCACTGGCAGACACCAGCGCCAGCCCCGCCTGCACGCTTTGATACAGCGGATCAGCTTTTTTCAGTTCACCCGCCGCCAGCCGCGTTTCCAATTCCGCCACTCGCGCCGGGAGCTGGCGCAAGCGTTGTTCCGCGTGGTGACGCTGCTGCGCCAGCCGCGCCTCCAAGCGCGTTACCAGCGCCATAAATTCCGTCGCCAACTCCGTCTCCGGCTGGTTGGCAGCGAGGGTGCGCCCCTGCGTCAACAGCGAGCGGGTGCGGCGATGTTCCAACGGTTTGCTGTCATCCAGCAGGCGCTGCGCCAGCCCCAGCGTCCGCTGCAAGCGTTCAGTCTGTCCGCGCTGCGCAATCAACTGCTGCGCGGCATCCAGCGCCGTTTGGTGCAGGGTTTGATAACGCTGCTCCAAATGACGCGCTGGCGCGGCAAGGGGCGGCAATGCCTGCCATACAGCAGCAAGTCGGGCGCATTCCGCTTGAATGGCTGCGGCATCTGATAACTGCACCGCTGCCGCCAATATCTCCAACAACGCTTGCCGTTCGGCGTGCGCGGCAGCGTGGATTTCCAGCGCGGCGACTTGATCTGCCTGCGCTTGGGCGTGCGCGGCGCTGCTGGTGAGGAAACGCTCGCGCTCGGCGTGATAACGGGTGTGTAAATCAGCGGGAGCTGGCGCGGGTAGCGCCGCCCATTGCTGATCTAAATGCGCCAGCAGCGCTTGATCCTGTTGACTGCTGCCGCTGCGACCGAGGCGGCTGGCGGCAGTGCATAACGCTTCACACTGCGCCCGCAGCAGCGCGGGCTGCGCCTCCTGTTCTGCCAGTTGTCGCAGCTTGTCGCGGGCGACGCGGTAAACGTGTTTGTCCTTTTTGCCAATCAGCCGCACCACTTGTTCCAACGCTTCGCGGGTGTCTAAGCGGGCAACGGCATCGCGGCGATGCGCGGCGACGGGATCGGCGACGGCGCAGTCAAGCAATACGGCGGGATCGCTGACCCGCGCTAATGCTGCCAGCCGCAGCGCCGGTTCAGCGGCGTTAATTGCGACAAAATCAAGCAAGGATTGCTCAGTGCTGGCGGTGAGCGCGGCGAGTTGGGCGGTGAAGGGGAGCGCGGGATTGCCGCTGCTGCACAGCAGTTCCCGATAACGGGCGGCGGTGGCGGCGCGGATGTCGGGCTGCGGATCGCTCGCCAGTTGGCGCAGCAGTGCCAGATTCACCATCTGGGCAATTGCGGCACAGCGGAGTGCCGGCTCCGTCGTGGGGTGACAGGCTTGCGCGGCGAGGGCGTCCTGAGTGGGGGCGGTGGCGGCGGGAGCAGCAGAAGGTGGTGCCGCTGGGCGTTGGTTCAGGAATCGCGCAAATAGCATGTCGCCTCCATCAGGAAGTGCTGATGATAAAGGGATTAGTCAGGCGCTCGTGGCCGATGGTGGAGGGAGCGCCGTGACCGGGAATAAAACGCATCTCGTCGCCTAATGGCAGGAGGCGTTGATGGATGGAAGCCAGCAAGTGGGCGTGATTGCCACGCGGTAAATCGGTGCGACCGATGGCACCGCGAAACAACACGTCGCCGACCTGCGCGAGTTGGGCGGCGTGATTGACGAAGACGACGTGTCCGGGCGTGTGTCCCGGACAGTGGAGTACGTCAAGCTGCTCGTCGCCAAAAGTGATGATCTCACCCGGCTGCACCCAGCGCGTGGGCATGAAATCCGCGACGGGGGGAAATCCAAACATCTGGCTTTGCACGGTGAGGGTTTGGAACAAGAAGGCGTCGTCGCAGTGCGGACCGGTGATCGGCAGTCCCCACGCGGTGGCAAGTGCCACGCTCGCGCCAACGTGATCGAGATGTCCGTGTGTGAGCAACAGGTGTTCGGGTTGCAGGTTGAGATCGGCGATCAGCGCGAGAATTCGCGCTGCCTCGCCACCGGGATCGATGATCGCTGCCCGGCGGGTGCGTTCACACCAGAACACTGTGCAGTTTTGCTGAAACGCGGTGACCGGCAGGATGTGGTGGTTCACGATGGGTGGCAGCAGGCACTAAGCGCGTAACAAGGCGTAAAGCACATCTTTGAGATGCAGCCGCTGTTTTTTCAGGTCTTCGATGGTTTCATCGGCGACCGGGGTGCCGAGTTCTTCAATATCGCGGATTCGCGCATCGAGGGCGTTGTACTCATCCATCAACCGCGCAAACTCGGCGTTATCAGAGCGCAGGGCGGCGATCTTGTTGTCTAAATCTGGGAATTCATGGCGCAGATCGTGCGATTCACCGAGCATGAGATGTCTCCTAAAAAATGAAAAATGACTGCCACCACCGGGCGTGTCAGTCAGCACTGAGGCGGGGCAAGGATATACCGGCGACGATAAAGCGAAAATAGCCGACACGCATCATTGTTTTCACCATTAACGCGCCCGTGCGACACGAAATCCAAGTGAATTCAGTTTGGTTTCCGCGCTGAAATGGGCGCGAACGTAGACGCGCATGGATGCTGAGGGTTTGTTAAACGCGCCCCCGCGTGCCACGCGCTCGCCACAGGTGTCATCGCGCCATGCCCGTCCATCCGTCGGCGCACCTTGATAATTGGGGTGATAACAGTCGGCGACCCATTCCATCGCGTTGCCGGCGGTGTCGTGCAGTCCAAACGGGTTGGCGGCAAAGCGTCCGACCGGCGCGGGTGAGCGCCGATCCCACGCGGTGCCGCAGTCAAAACAGACGGCGCGTTGCGGTTCTAACGTAAATCCCCACCAAAATGAGCTGGCGCTACCGGCGCGGGCAGCAAATTCCCATTCGGCTTCGCTGGGCAGGCGATATTGGCGTCCGGTTTCACGCGATAACCACTCGGTATAGGCCACCGCATCGGCCCAGCTCACGCCGACGACCGGTTGATTGCCGCGTCCCCAGCCGAAATCATCCGGCAGCGCCCGTCCGGTGACTTGGGCAAAGCGGTCATATTCCTGCACCGTGACCTCCTGAATGCCGATCAAAAACGGCGCGAGCTGCACCGCGTGTGCCGGACTGTAATCCTCACCGCCCATCCGATTGATGCCCATTTGCAAGGTGCCGCCGGGTAAGGCAGCGAGCGTGGGTGCCAAGCCGCCGCTGCGCAACCGATCCCGCTGCGTGGGCGGCGGCGATTGTGTGATGACGGGCGACGGGGCTGGCGCTGCTGCCGGTTCCGCTGCCGGTGCCGAGGTGGTGCGCGGCGGGGTGACGACGGGTGCGGGCGTGACCTGCGCGAGCACTGCTGCCGAGCTGCGCTGCCACGCGGTCAACAGCGGTTCTCGCCACCACCAGCCGGCACTGCCGAGTGCCGCCAGCACCGCGCTGATGCCAAACCATAGGCGGACGCGGCGTCCACTCAGCGCAGTGATTGCGGCACTCAGGAATTGGTTGGCGACCGACGGGGCGCGATTGGCGAGTTCACGGCGCATTCGCTCCACTTCTTCCCGCGCTGAGGTCAACGCCCGTTCTTTGCGTTCGATTTCCTGCTGCAAGCTGTCGAGCGTCACATTTTGATCTTCCAGCGCATCTTCCAGCCGCCGACATTCGTCAGTGATGTGATCGAGCGCCTGCGTTTTGACCTTCAGCGTTTGGTTAAGCACGGTCATTTCTTGCTGCAACGCGATTTGAGCGGCGACCGATGCCACCGACGTTGCGGTTTGACGACTGCGCTCGGCGATCTGGGCATTGAGCCGCTGCACTTCCGTTTCCGCCTCGCGGCGCATTTGCGCCAGCGTCTGGCGCAGCACAGCGGCTTCGGCATCGTTATCAAGCGGACGAGAAAGAGAGGATGCGTCTGTCATGGTGAAAACACTTCGCCGGTGGCAATTTTGAGTTGTCGGTGATCAGTTGTCAGTTGTCAGTAAAAAACAGCGTTGTTGCCGCCAACTGCCAACTGACAACGCAATCAATAGTTTATATCAGCCAGTGCGCCACTCCTAAAAACAGACACGCATTCATCATCACGCCCTCATCTATTCATTATCGTATCAATAGCGTTTTTTGGAATTAAGAAAGCATACCGTTGTATTCAATTGCCAACTGACCACGCCGCACGCGCAATGCGCAATTCAAATTCCCCGCCGCGCCCCATCCAGTCAGGTCAGCAGCGCAAATTGTCAGAAACCATACAGAGAAATCAAGCAATTTTAATAATAAAAACAATCACTAACCGCTTGGCATTGATCGTGCTTAACGCAAGGCAACATGACAGTATTGGACATTCCCATGAACCGCAAAGACCTCGCCACCCTGCTTGACGAACCGGCTTGCGCCCACAATCAAAAAGCCAAATCTGGCTGTTCCAAAGCGAAACCGGGCGCAACAGCGGGCGGCTGTACCTTTGATGGTGCCCAAATTGCCATGCTGCCAATTGGCGATGTTGCGCATATTGTGCATGGTTCAATTGCATGTGCGGGTAATTCTTGGGACAACCGGGGCACCAGATCAAGTGGCAATACGCTGTATAAAATCGGCATGACCACTGATTTAACTGAGCAAGATGTAATTATGGGGCGCAGTGAAAAACGCCTCTTTCATTCTATTAAACAAGCGATTGATAGTTATCAACCCGCCGCCGTATTTGTCTATAACACCTGCGTTCCGGCGCTGACCGGCGATGATTTAGAAGCGGTGTGTAAAGATGCGCAACAGCGGTGGCAGACGCCAGTTGTGCCGATTGATGCCGCTGGATTTTATGGAGCAAAAAACCTCGGTAGCCGTATTGCCGGGGAAGCAATGGTGAAATATGTTTGCGGCACCCGCGAACCTGATCCAATTCCGCCCGGCATTGAAAATGAACATTTCAAAGTTCACGACATTTGTTTAATTGGTGAATATAACATTGCCGGAGAATTATGGCGCGTGTTGCCATTATTCGATGAACTCGGTTTGCGCGTGTTATGTACGCTTTCTGGCGATGGACGCTTTCGTGAAGTGCAGACCATGCACCGCTCGGAAGTCAATATGATGGTGTGCTCGCGGGCGCTGGTCAATGTTGCGCGTAAATTGCAATCCGCGTATGGAACTCCTTGGTTTGAAGGCAGTTTTTATGGAGTGCGCGATGTATCAAACGCATTGCGTGAATTCGCTCGCATTATCGCTGACCCCGATTTAACTGCGCGGGTTGAAAGAGTGATTGCGCGTGAAGAAGCCAATGCAGAATTGATTTTGGCACCTTGGCGGCTGCGCTTGCAGGGCAAAAAAGTCTTGTTGTATACCGGCGGTGTGAAATCGTGGTCAGTGATTTCTGCATTACAAGATTTGGGCATGACGGTCGTTGCAACCGGCACCCGTAAATCCACTGAAGATGATAAAGCACGCATCCGTGAGTTAATGGGTGATGATGCGGTGATGTTGGAAGAAGGAAACCCGCGCACGTTGATTGATATGGTGAATGAACAAGGCGTTGATGTGCTGATTGCTGGTGGGCGCAATTTGTACACGGCATTAAAAGCGCGTATTCCATTTTTGGATATTAACCAAGAACGTGAGTTTGCGTATGCCGGTTATGAAGGCATGGAAGAACTCGCTAAACAGTTGTGCGTGACGATTGAAAGTCCTATCTGGGCGGCAGTGAAATCTTCTTTAGCCACTGCATTGGCTGCGAGCGCCACTCCGCCGTTAATAAAAACTCCAAGTCCTGTCATTATAAAACGCAAAAAAGCCTTATCGGTCAGCCCGCTCAAAGCAAGTTCGACCGTCGGCGCGGCGTTGGCATTTCTGGGTTTTAATCGCGCCATTCCGATGTTGCACGGAGCGCAAGGCTGTAGCGCCTTCGGTAAGATTTTGTTTGTACGGCATTTTCGGGAGCCGATCCCGCTGCAAACCACCGCCGTCGATCACGTCACCGCGATCATGGGAGGCGATGCGTTGGTTATTGAGGGCTTGAAAACGCTGTGCGAAAAGCATCAACCGGCGCTGATTGGCGTGCCGACCACCGGTTTAGTGGAAGCGCAGGGCGCGGATATTCATCTGGCTGTGCGCGAATTTCGCCAACGTTATCCGCAATTTAACGCCACTCCGGTCGTCGCCGTGTCTGCGCCCGATTTCAGCGGCGGGATGGAGTCCGGTTATGCCGCTGCGACCCGCGCCATCATTGAAATTTTAGTGCCGACCGCTGCCGCTGCGGGCACGCGCCCCGGACGGCGGCAGCGTCAAATCAATGTGTTAGCCGGGGCGCAGCTCACGCCGGGCGATCTCGAACATCTCAAGGAATTGATTGAATTATTTGGCCTGCGTCCGCTGGTGCTGCCGGATTTGTCCGACGCGCTCGACGGGCATTTGCCCGCCAGCGATTACAGCGCCTTGACGATTGGCGGCACCTTGGTCAGCGAATTGGCGACGGTCGGCGATGCGCTGGCGACGGTGGTGATTGGCGGCGCGATGAATGCAGCCGCCGATGCGCTGCATGAGCGCACCGGCGTTCCCGATCATCGCTTTGCGCATCTCATGGGCATCAGCGCGGTCGATGCGTTGATTGCGACCTTGGCCACGCTGGCAGCGGTGCCGGTGCCCGCCAAAATCGTGCGGCAACGGGAGCAATTGCAGGATGCGATGCTCGATAGCCATTTCATGCTCGGACAAGCGCGGCTGGCGCTGGCGGCCGAGCCGGATTTGTTGGTCGGTTTGACGCAGATGCTGGCGGGAGTCGGCGCGACGACGGTGGCGGCAGTCAGCCCGACCAACGCGCCAGCATTGGCGGCGGCGGTGTGCGAGCAGGTGCAAATCGGCGATCTGGAGGATTTAGAACTGACCGCCCGCGCCAATCGCGCCGACGTGTTAATCACCAATTCGCACGGCGTCCACACCGGCAAGCGGTTGGGGATTCCGCTGCTGCGGGCGGGCTTTCCGCAATACGACACGCTGGGCGGCTACACCCGCACTTGGATTGGTTACAGCGGCACTCGCGCCACGCTGTTTGAACTCGCCAACCTGCTGTTATCGCTCGAAAAAGGCGAAATTCATCCGTATCGCTCGGCGCTCAAACAATGGTCGGAGGCGGAGCGACACGTCGCTGCGCATTCCGCCTAACTCCTTGTTGCACAATAGGAAACTGTGATGACCGTGTCGCGCCACCTGAAAGTGTTGACCACTGTTGACGCCAAAACGCCGCTCACCATTCGCGTTGCTTTTGCGACCACCGACCGTAAACACGTCGATCAGCATTTTGGTACTGCGGAATCATTAGCAATTTATCGTCTTGATGCCAAAGAAGCGCATTTAGAAGAAGTCGTGCAATTCGGGCAAGTGGCTGAAGATGGCAATGAAAATAAATTGGCCGCCAAAATTGACGCATTAACGGGTTGTGTCGCGGTGTATTGCCAAGCAATTGGCGCGTCAGCGGTGAATCAATTGCGACCGCGTGGCATTCATGCGATTAAAGTTGATGCCGGCACTTCATTACCGCAAACCATTCGCGCCTTGCAAATTGAATTGCGCGATGGGCCGAGTGCATGGTTGAGCCGCGCCCTGCTCAGTCAGCAGCAAGAAGCGCATGATAATCGCTTTGATGCGATGGCTGCTGAAGGCTGGACTGAATAAGCAATCCCCACCTTTTTTGCAGAGCGCATCAAAGGTTTTTAACTCTTTCGGTGGCGTTGTTGGGGGATTTTAATGGCAACGAACCGACTTCAACGAGGTATTCAAAATGAGTGATGCGCCAGCCGCAGAAACGGAAGGATTGTTGAGTTCTCAATTCATCACTGAAATGGTGCGGCAGATGCGCGCCATTGATACCTATGGCAGAACGGATAAGTTATCAGCCAGTGTGATTTTGGAGCCATTCATTCTCACGACTGATAAAAAACGCGAGATTCCAATTATTGGCGATCCCGATGAATTGGTAGTCGCTCGCATGAAAGCGTTTTACAATGCTTTAGCAGTGATGATTGAAGCAGAATGCAACTTGATGGCTGTGCCTTTGGTGAGTTTAAACCACGAAGGATTTGGGCGCGTATTGATTACGGTCGGTAAATTAGTGGTGTTGGATCGCAGCGTCCGCGATGCGCATCGCTTTGGTTTTCCAAGTCTTTCTAAAATGAAAGATGAAGGCGACAAAATTTTATCAGTCGCTTTAGAACTCATTGGCACCCATTCCAAGGTTGCTGGGCTTTAATCAATTAGGAGGCTGGGCAGATGACTCCCGAACAACGCCAAGCACTGGAAAAAGCGGTGAGTAAAGCGAAACGCATTGCGAGTGAACGCGCCAGCGCCTTACATGATTTGGTGGAGGAGCGTCTGCCCGCTGCGTATGAAGAAATCCCAATTTTAGCGCAAGCGGCTTATGACGCTTGTCAGGCGTGGGCACACGCAACGGCGCAATTACACGCGGCGGAAACCAATACTGATTCAACTCAACGGAGTGCATAACGAAATGGCAATGATGACGGGCTTAACACGCGGCGGTGTGGCATGGACGCCAGCATTTGTGATGAAAATCAATCAACATCACTGCATTGGCTGCGGACGCTGTTATAAAGTCTGTCCGCGTGATGTATTTGAATTGGTGGATCGGGAAGATTTGGAATTAGAAGACAGTGACGATGACGATGATTGTGATGAGGATATGCCGGGCATGGTAATGAATTTGAAAGATGCCCTTGATTGTATTGGCTGCCAAGCCTGTTCGCGGGTGTGTCCAAAGAATTGTTTATCACACGCGCCCCAAGCTGCTTAATGAGAGTGTGCGGCAATCAATTCACGCACCACCGCCTCCAGCAATTGCGCAGCAGTGCTGCGGGCGGCGTTGTGGTGCTGTTCTAATTGATCGACCAGTGCCAGCAATTGATCGACTTTGGCAACGATGCGTTTTTGTTCGGCGAGGGGGGGAATTGGTACCCAATACTTTTTGACGTTAGTTGCTGAAAGATTTGGCTGCGCTGAACCATTATCAAACTTGAAAATTTGCTCACGCCCCAATGGACTTATTAAAAAATAATAAGCAAATCTTGGATCAATCACAGTCGAGAGGCGAATAATTACTAACGATGAAGCAACTGCACCTTCCTGAAATTGAGTAATAATTGCCGTTTTTCCAAGCGTGCCTCGCAGACAATAAATTAAATCTCCTAGTCGTGTTTTGCCACTCCGAAGTGACTCAAACTTTTTTCTCGTGATGTACTGCATTGAATTGATAGCTAGTGTCCCATTTAATTCAATATGTCCTGCATTAATCCATGGAACGCCCTCTCGAACATACTCTTGTTTGTTAGGGTAATTTTTACCCCGATCACCGTTTATCAGCTCGCTAACTTGTCCCAGTTGCGCCCATCCCCACATGATTGGCAGATCAAACTGAACTTCTTTATCTTTTTTTGATTTTTCAAGATTCGTAACTTGTGATGCAGTCCAACTATCAATTGGCTCATCATTCTCATCCTGCGGCACCAACTTCCCCCGCACCGCCAGCGACAAAATCGTTTTGCGCAAATCCGCCAGTTGAATGTTGTAAGACGGATGAAATAGAAATTGCAAATTTTCTGGAGTTGGTGCCGCCGCAAACCGCGCTAATGATGACTGCGCCAGCGCCGCCTGTTGTGAGTTGCGTTCCTGCTGTTGCGTTTCCAATTGATCCAATAAAGTCATCAATTGATCGACTTTGGCGACGATGCGTTTTTGTTCTTCAGCGGGCGGAAGCGCAATTAGTCCATTATAAAATTTATCATCGTTAATGGCTGGATAAGCCATCCCTTTCATATTTTCCTGAACATAAGTGGTAAATGGCGCACTTCTTAGCCAGTAAAATAAATACCGATTACTAATTCTATTAAATGGATGTAAAATAGCAAATGCTGTACTAGCAATTGGTTCTGGATCAAAAAAATAATCAATTATTGCGATGTTCAGAAGATAAGGGCGCACAGTGGAATAGATAACAGTGCCCTTTTGTAACAGCTTACGCGCCCTTGATGGCGCTTCGTTTGATTCTAATTGCTCAATTTTATCACTAATACAGCCTTTTTTAGAGTCAATGCTGCCAACATCAATATAAGTGAATCGGTTTTTAGGGATTTTCTGACCAAGCTCATAACCAACTTCCAGAAGCCTTGCCCATGCCCAACTTAAAGGTAAATCATAAGGTTGTTCGTTAAGTTTAATTGATACGATTGGGCGGGATTTAATTTTTTTTGCCGTGACAAGATTGACACGTTCAGCGTTTACTGTTTGCAAAAGTGCTAAAGCAGTCTCGTCATTCGCATCTTGTGGCACCAACTTCCCCCGCACTGCTAATTCCAACACCAACTCCCGCAGCTTCGGTATCGCTCCCGGTATTTCCGCAATCAATTCAAACTTCTCAAAAAAAGTGGCTAAAGTCATTACTTTTCCTCGCCAGTTGCAAGCAACGCCTGTTGCAGTTCTGTTTGCACCGCTGCCCGCGTTTCCGCAATGTGCGCCAATAACCGTTCATATTCGGGCAAAAGCTGTTCAACCGTATTCACAGAGCTGTCAACTTGATGCGGGTTTTTCAAATCCAAATTAAAATTGCCCGCCTTGATTGTTTCAAATGACACCCGCCACGCGCATTCATTCTCCACGCGGGTTGCAAAACCGTCGGCCTCATTGCCCCACCACGCCTGCACCGCTGCAAACTCTTCAATCCGAATGGGGTTGGTTTTATTATAACTTTTCACACCGGGCGGATATTGATGTTCATAATACCAAACCTCAGTGGTAGGCGATCCTTTCGTAAAAAACAACAAATTAGTGCGGATGCCGGTATAAGGATTAAATACGCCATTCGGCAAGCGCACAATCGTATGTAAATTGCACTCCGTCAACAATGCCTCTTTAATGCGCGTTTTCACTCCCTCACCGAATAACGTACCATCCGGCAACACAATACCAGCCCGCCCCTGTTGTTTAAGAATCCTCATTAACAACACTAAAAATAAATCTGCTGTTTCACGGGTGCGGAAATCCGCCGGGAAATTCGAGCCAATGCCATCTTCTTCCATACCACCAAACGGCGGATTCGTCACAATGACATCGACTTGCTCATTGATTTTCCAATCCGTCAACGGGCGGGCGAGCGTATTATCATGTTTAATTCTTGCTGGCACTTCCACCTGATGTAATAACAGATTTGTGATGCACAACACATACGGCAAATGCTTTTTCTCAATCCCAAAAATGCTGTTTTGAATCGTGCGTTCATCATCGCCTTCTTTTGCCTGCTGCCGTAAATGTTCCAGCGCACAGATTAAAAATCCCCCGGTACCACATGCCGGATCAAACACCGTTTCACTGAGACGCGGATTGACTTGTTCAACAATAAACTGCGTTACTGCTCGCGGCGTATAAAACTCACCGGCATTGCCGGCGGATTGCAAATCTTTCAACAGCTTCTCATAAATATCGCCAAACAAGTGACGATCAACTGAGTTATTAAAATTGATGCCTAAAATTTTATTGATGACCTGCCGCAACAGCGTGCCGTTTTTCATATAATTATTGGCATCAGCAAACGTGTCGCGGATCAGCTTCACCATTGGATCAGCGCCCGTTAATTGCCGCAACTCTGGCAGCAATTTATTCTCGACAAAGGTTAATAAACGTTCGCCGGTGATTCCTGCGATATTTGCTGCCCAATTACGCCACCGCAATTGCTCCGGCAGTGGCGATTGATAATGATTGTTCATACTTTCCAATCCAAACTCATGGTCATCAAAAATCTTGAGAAACAACAACCACGCCATTTGCTCTAAACGCTGCGCATCGCCATAGGTGCCGGCGTCCTTGCGCATGATGTCTTGAATTGATTTCACGAGCGTAGAAATGTTTGACATAAATTAAGCTGCCTGTTGATAAAGCGCGGACTGCAAATGCCGCACTGCTGCTAAATAACCTGCTTTACCGCCAAACAGATTGAGAATTTCCACTGGCGTTCCCGACTGGGTTAACGGTCTCACTTTAAGAATATCCAAAGATTCAATACTGCGCAAACCGACATCAGCATATTTATCCAACAACGCCTCCAATACCGCTCGCGCCTTATCACCATAAACGTTAAATAAATCGCGCTGGCGCACCTGTTGAGCGCGTTCTCGGCGCGTTAATGGTGGCTGGTCGAAAGCAATATGACACACCATATCAAACGCATCATAATCACGCCCCACTTGTGCCGCTAATTCATCAAAGAACACGCCTTGCGCCGCCAATGCCTCCACAATTGCGTGTTTCCGCTCCGCGCTATTCCAAACTGTTATAAACGCATCTAATGAAGAATATGCTTGGCGCACAGTTTTACGCGAATAATCGCGCAGTGATTCAGTAATTAAACTACCATCAACGGCGAGATATTGCACCCGCTCACTGACAATGCTCACTGCGACATCTCCCACCACATAGCGCGTCATAGATGACACCGAAGCTGGCGCTTGTTTATCCTCATTTGCTTCTGCTGGAATAAGCGGCTTATTAAAATCAAATTCATCACTTTGAACGGGATCACCATCAAATGCCGGATCAGCAAATAACACGGTTGCCCGTCTGAAATCTAAAATAGTAAAGTAGAGTTTATGATACTCCTCATTGATACGGGTGCCGCGTCCAATAATTTGCTTAAACTCCGTCATGGATTGAATGCGTTTATCCAACACAATTAACCGACACGTTTGCGCATCAACTCCGGTGGACATTAACTGCGAAGTGACCGCGATGACCGGATATGTCGATGCAGGATCAATAAAATGATCGAGCTGTCTTTTGCCTTCCTCATTATCGCCCGTAATGCGCATCACATATTTATGATTAGCCGCAGCTAAATCGGCATTCGCATTAACCAAGGCTTGGCGCATTCGTTCAGCGTGGTCAATGTTCTGACAAAATACAATTGTTTTGGCAAAACGATCTGTTGCTTTAAGCCATTCGGTGATTTTCGCTGCCACCAGCGTTGTGCGTTGTTCTAACACTAAACTGCGATCAAAATCAGTGGCGTTATATTCCCGCTCTGCAATCAGTTTTCCATTTTGATCACATTGTCCTTTTTCTGGTCGCCATCCCGTTAAATCTTTATCAAAATCAACACGGATCACTTTATAAGGCGCTAAAAACCCGTCAGCAATACCTTGTTTCAACGAATAGGTATAAAGCGGGTTGCCGAAGTATTCAATGTTAGATACTTCTTCCGTTTCTTTGGGTGTTGCCGTCATACCGACTTGGGTTGCTGAAGTAAAATAATCTAATACTTGACGCCATGCTGCATCATCAGCCGCACTGCCGCGATGACATTCATCAACAAAGATCAAATCAAAAAAGCCAGCGGAAAACTGTCGGTAAATGTTTTGCGCTTCTTCAGTACCAGTGACTGCCTGATATAAACACAGATAAATCTCAAATGCTTGATCTACGGTGCGATTGGTGATTTTAGTCATTGCCTGACCAAACGGCTTAAAATCATTGGTCTTCGTTTGATCGGCTAATATATTGCGATCCACTAAAAACAAAATGCGTTTTTTAGCGCCAGATTTCCACAAGCACCAAATGATTTGAAACGCAGTATAAGTTTTGCCCGTGCCGGTTGCCATTACCAACAAAATGCGGTTTTTACCTTGCGCAACGGCTTCTATCGTGCGGTTAATGGCAATGCGTTGATAATAACGCGGCACCTTGCCGGAGCCGTCCTCATAATAGTCTTTAGCAATGATGCGTTGTTGCGCCGGGTGTAATTCTTTCGCTTGGCAATAGCGATGCCATAACTCTGCCGGTGTAGGAAACTGTTCTAACGATAGCTCTCGCTCAATGATGCCTTGCGTTTGTGTGCGGTCGTGTTCTAAAAAGCCATCGCCATTCGAGCTGTAAACAAACGGCAGATCAAGAATTTCGGCATAATGCAATGCCTGTTGCATTCCAGCACCGATGGCAAGTTTATTGTTTTTAACTTCAATAACTGCTAAAGGAAGGTTGGGTTTATAAAACAGCAAAAAATCTGCTTTTTTAGCGTCACCGCGCTGGACTATTTTACCCTGCACCATCACGCGCCCTTGAGTAAAATAGTATTGTTCACGAATTTGGGTAAACAAATCCCACTTTTCTTTATTTACTCCAACAAGAGCAGGAAGAACAAATTTACTACAAATATCTTGTTCAGTAAGTGCTTTTTTATTCATCATTGCCGCTCAATCAGTCAACTTTATTTTATGGAGATGATGATCGCGTAAACCGATCACGCAGTATTGCCGTTGTTAGCGTGATTCAATACACTGACCTGCGTGACTTCAATTCCCGTCGCATCCATGCGCCAGCGAATGTTTAATTCATATAATTGCATTCCAAACTCGCGGCGCTCTGGATAGCGATTCATATAGCCGGGACGCGGGTCTTGTGCTAAAACCTGTTGAATTAACGGCATTAAATTGCGCTCGCCATTTGGATCAATTGCGCTTAATTCAATCACGGCGGCGGGCGCAAAATGTACCGGCGTCGCCGTCAATTCCGGTGGCGTGGCAAAGCCGCTGCGAGCGGTCGGCACCGCGTCGGCGTAGGGCACATACGGCTTGAGATCAAGCACCGGCGTCCCGTCCAACACATCGACCCCGCGCAGACGCAACGCCAATCCTCGCGCATCGCGGACTAAACCGAGGTGCTCAACCACCGATAATCCCAGCGGATTGGGGCGATACGGGGCGCGGCTGGCGAAAACGCCGACGGATTGGCGACCGCCCAAACGCGGCGGGCGCACCGTTGGTTTCCAGCCAGCATCAAGACAATCTGCATGAAAAACAAAGATTAACCAGACGTGAGAAAAGCCATCAAGTCCCTTAAATGCTTCTTCACGGGCGAAGGGCGGCAAGAATTCCAACCGCGCCTCGGCAGCAGTGACTAAACCGGGCTGGCGCGGAATACCGAATTTGTCGGTATAGGGCGAGCGAATGACGCCGATGGGTTGAAATTGCATGATATTTTATGCAACACAATTGCATTTTTTTATTCGCAGAAGTGCAGATAAATAATGCACATTGCGCACTACATATCTGCACCCGCTGCGCCGCTGCTGAAATTAAGATTTCGCCCAAGTATCGCGCAAACCCACCGTTAAATTAAACACCAGATGCGCTGGTGTGGTATCGGGATCAACCACAAAATAACCCTCGCGCTCGAATTGAAACCGCTCGCCAGCGGTCGCAGTTGCCAATTCCGGTTCTACCTTGCACGCAGTCAACACTTGCAATGAATTGGGATTGAGATCAGCGCGATAATCATTGCCGCCAGCGCCCGGTATTGGCACACCAAACAGGCGATCATATAACCGCACTTCTGCCGCAATTGCAGTGGCTGCCGCTACCCAATGAATCACACCTTTTACTTTGCGCCCTTCGGGGTTTTTTCCCAAAGTTGCGAAATCCACGCTGGCGCGTAATTCAATCACTTCGCCGCTGGCATCTTTAATGACTTCATCACAGCGGATCACATACGCATTGCGCAACCGCACCTCACCATTGGGAATGAGCCGCTTAAAATCTTTTGGCGGTTGTTCAGCAAAATCCGTGCGATCAATATACAGCTCGCGGCTAAACGGTAATGCGCGGCTGCCCATCTCGCTGCATTTCGGATGATTATTCGCAATCATCCACTCCGGCGCTGCTGCCGTATAATTGGTTAATACCACTTTTAATGGTCGCAATACCGCCATGCGGCGCGGTGCGGTGACATCTAAATCATCGCGGATGGCGCTTTCTAATAACGCCATTTCGACTAAATTATCGGATTTTGTAATCCCAATCCGCTCACAAAAATCACGAATTGCAGCCGGGGTATAACCGCGCCGCCGTAATCCCGCCAACGTGGGCATTCGCGGATCATCCCAACCCTGCACTAAATGCTCGCTCACTAATTCAGTTAAACGCCGTTTACTCATCACCGTATATTCTAAATTCAGGCGGCTGAATTCAATTTGACGCGGGGTGCTGGAGACGGAAACGTGCGCAATGCACCATTCATATAACGGGCGATGATCTTCAAATTCCAAGGTGCATAATGAATGGGTGATGCCTTCTAACGCATCCGAGAGCGGATGGGTGTAATCATAAGTCGGATATAAACACCATGCGCTGCCGGTTTGATGGTGAATGACGCCGTGTTTAATGCGATATAACACCGGATCGCGCAAATTGATATTGGGTGATTCCATATCAATTTTTGCGCGTAAGGTGCGGCTGCCATCTGCGAATTCACCCGCCCGCATTCGCATAAATAAATCGAGATTTTCCGCAATTGCGCGGTCACGATACGGGCTGGCGCGACCGGGTTCCGTTAAGGTGCCGCGATAAGCGCGAGTGTCATCGGCGTTGAGATCGCAGACATACGCCAATCCTTGCTCAATCAATTCAATTGCGAAGCAATACAATTGCTCGAAATAATCGGAAGCAAAATACACGCGCTCGCCCCATTCAAAACCGAGCCAGCGCACGTCGGCTTGAATAGAATCGACGAATTCAACGTCTTCTTTGAGCGGATTGGTGTCATCAAAGCGCAGATTACAGGTGCCGCCATAGCTCTGCGCTAAACCGAAATTGAGCACAATTGATTTGGCGTGACCGATGTGGAGATAGCCATTCGGTTCTGGGGGAAAGCGGGTGACAATGTGTTCATGTTTGCCAGTTGCCAGATCGTTTTCAATAATCTGGCGAATAAAGTTGGAGCGAGTGGGCGTGCTGGTGTCAGTCATAGTGAATTCAAGGTGAATAAAAAGTGAATGAGAAGGTGCGGTTTTATTGCTGGAGTTGCTGTTGAATGCAGGCGAAATAATCCGCTTCATTGAATGGACGCTCATAGCGTTGGAGCGTCCACAGCGCGGCGGCGAGACAGTCCATCAATTGATGTTCGGCGCGATGCGGATCGCGCTGGCGGCGCAGCACTTTTTGATACTGCGCCCGAATGCCGTGCGGTTGGTCAAGGCTGATTTGTTCGCGGATGGCGAGATGCAAGCCCATGTGTAAAAAGGGATTTTCCTGTCCCGATTCGGGCGTGAAGTCCTGCGCCAGCGCAGTTTCCGCGTGCGCCAGCAGCAGCTGATAGTCGGGATGTTGGTGCAGGATGGCGAGAATTTGCTGATCCAGCGCGGTGAGCGGTTGCCCGCTGTGTGCTTTGTGCCAAGCGGCGAGAAACACTTGGCGATGACTGCGGCGATCTGATGGCAACATATTGATTTGACAAGCGGTTGAAGGTTAAACCAGCGTCTGCGCGAGGGTGAGCGCGGCGTACAAACTGCCGAGATCGGCGCGGTCGGTGCCGGCCAGCGTGAGCGCGGTGCCGTGATCGACGGAGGTGCGCACAATCGGCAGGCCGAGGGTGACGTTGACGGCGCGGCCGAAGCCGAGATGTTTGAGCACGGGCAGGCCTTGATCGTGATACATCGTGACGACGACGTCGGTTTGCGCCAAATGCTCTGCGACAAAAGCGGTATCCGCTGGCACCGGCCCTTCAATGTTCATGCCCTGCGCTCGCAGCGCGGTGAGCACCGGGATGATGATGTCCAGCTCTTCGCGTCCCAGATGTCCGTTTTCGCCGGCATGAGGATTGAGGCCGCACACGCGCAGACGCGGCGCAGCGATGCCGAAGCGGTGGCGCAGATCGTGGTGGATGATGGTCAACACTTGCGTCAAATGCGCGGCGGTGATGGCGCGGCTGACTGCGGCCAGCGGCAGATGGGTGGTGACTAAGGCGACGCGCAGTTCTGGCGTGACTAACAGCATTACGGGCGTGGCGGCGCAGCGGTCGGCGAGGAATTCGGTGTGACCGGTGAACGGCAGCCCGGCGTCGTTGATGATGCCTTTGTGAACTGGGGCGGTGACGAGTCCGGCGAAGGTGCCGTCCAAACAGCCGTCGCAAGCTCGCGCCAGCGTCTCGAGTACATATTCAGCATTGGCAGCATTCAACACGCCGGGCGTGACTGGCTGGCGCAGCGCAACGGGTAAAATAGTCAAGCTGCCCGGTGGATTCACGGCTGGCGCGGCGGCGGGATCAAACGGGAGCAGCGTCAGCGCCAAACCGAGTTGTTGCGCCCGCGCTGCGAGCAGATCGGGATCGGCGATGACGACGAGCTGGATCAATCCCCCCAACCCCCCTTTTTCAAAGGGGGGCTTTTCCTCCCCCTTTAGCAAAGGGGGCAGGGGGGATTTATTCTCCCCCTTTGGAAAAGGGGATTTATCAACACAGAGCTGCGCTGCCAACCGCACCACCAAATCCGGCCCGATTCCCGCTGGTTCGCCGGGCGTGAGCGCCAAGCGTTTGATTGTTCCTGTCATTCCGCCTCCAACCGCAGCTCGACATACGCCTCATCGCGCAGTTGCCGCAGCCATTCTTCAATCGCTTCTTCCCCTTTGCGCCGCTGCAACGCTTCCCGCGCTTTGAGCCGCAACAAATCGACGCTGGTATCTTGCGAGCGCCGTTCCAACACCTGCACCAGATGCCAGCCAAACGGCGTTTTCACCGGCTCACTGACCGCGTTGGGCGCGAGTGCCGCCATTGCCTGCTCAAAATCCGGCACCGTGTCGCCGGGCGAGACCCAGCCGAGATCGCCGCCTTTGAGCGCCGAGCCAGTGTCATCAGAATGCGCACGAGCGAGCGTGGCGAAATCCTCACCGCTGACGATCCGCCCGCGCAATTGCAGCAAGCGCCGTTTCGCGTCTTCATCGGAAACCAGTTCATTGGTGCGAATCAGGATGTGACGCGCCTTGGTTTGGCTGACATTTTTGGGCGCAGCACCTTTGATTTCGCGCAATTTGATGATGTGAAAGCCGCTGGGATTGCGCAGCGGATTGCTGACTTCACCGGCCGCCAACGTCGTCGCCAAATCGCCCACCAGCGCCGGCACCGCACCCATTTCAAACCAACCGAGATCGCCGCCTTCCAGCGCGTTGCGCCCTTCCGACTCGCGCACCGCCATCTCACTGAAATCGGCACCGCGCCGCAATTCCGCCACCAAGCGATTGGCTTTAGTTTCAACGGTTTTGAGCTGTTCCGGCGTCGGATTGTCCGGCAGCGCCAGCAAAATATGCTGCAACCGCACCTGTTCACGTTCGACCAAGCGCCCCGCTTCCTTCGCCAAAAAGCGGTCGATTTCCGGCTCGGTGACGCGAATTTTGCTGACCACTTCCTGACTTTGCAGGCGATTGGTGAGGATTTGCGAGCGCGTATCATCGCGGAAATCGGCAAACCGAATCCCGCCAGCTTCAAGCGTGCGCTGTAAATCCTCAATAGAAAGATTATTGCGTTTAGCGATATTCATCACCGCTTCATTTAATGTTGCATCATCAATTTCAATACCTAATTCTTTAGCGCGTTGACGTTGCAACCGTTTCAAAATCAGTCGATCTAAAACCTGTTTTTCCAATTGCGCTCGTGGCGGCTCGGCGGTGCCTTGCTGGCGCAATTGTGGCAACACTAAATTGATTTCTTTATTCAATTCACTGCGCACCACCACATCATCATTCACCACCGCAATAATCGCATCGAGCGATTCGCTGCCGGGCTGAGACAAAACGGCGGGACTGAGAATGAGCAATGCGATTAAAAGCGTTGTCAGTTGACAGTTGGCAGTTGTCAGAAAAATGCGCTGCTGGCGCTGTCGGCACAAAGAATTCACCCAGTGAAATGCAGCAATAAAGCATTGCCAACTGCGGGCTAAAACCCCCCAACTGACAACTGACAACTGACAACCGACAACTGTTTTAGTTCGTGTGATAGCCATAAATTCCTCGTTCGAGCAATTGATCAATGCGATTTCCAAAAGACCCCAGCCCAGCTAATTCCAGTTGCACCATGACACTGGTATTGCCGGGCGTCTCTGCATCGCGTTTCAAATGTTGCCCCAGCAACCGCAGTCGCCAGCAACAGCGCCCAACTTCCACTCCCGCAAAGGCTTCAACCGTTTCATCATTCAGAATTGAATACAGCCAGCGCCCAATCAATGTCACCCGCGCTCCTAACGGCAATTGAAAAGCAACATCCATATCTTCATAGCGTTCAGCAGTTTGACCGCCCAGATTATAGTGATAACCAAAAGTAAATAAATGATTGGAGTCGGGCACATAACGTAATTGCACGATCTGCTTTTCCCACGAGCGTTCTGTATCCGCTACAGTTAACAGCAATTGGTCTACCTGCGGCGCAGTATTTAGCGTCCGATTCGGATTCCATTGCGCACTCATCACCGCGCTCCAATTGCGGCTCAATTGCGCTGCCAATTCACCCGCCACCGCTGAAATTTGCGCATCTTCAACTTCATCTGCACTGAGTTGGACGCGCCGATCAGCGAAATAAAATACTTGTCCTAAACTGGCGCGGAATAATTCTTCTCCGCTGCGATCAGTAATGGTGCGCGAGGTCACGCCCACCGTCAGCCGGTTTTCATCGCTAATCCGATCATAGCCAGTAAAGCGATTGGCACGGAATAAACTGGCAAAACTAAAATCTAAAGCGGTGGTATCAAAACGCGGATTCTCAGCTTGATTGGCGTAGGCGGTGCGCACATAATAAATGCGCGGTTCTAGCGTTTGCAATGTCGGATGACCAAACCAACTGGTATTCCGTTCAAAAATCAATTTCGTATCGACATCGGCGCTGGGAATCAATTGTGACGGTTGTTCTGACCAGCCGGGCAATTGGTCAACTAAATTGTATTCAGTATGAAAAACGCGCAAGCGCGGAATGAAATAACCTGCACTGCGGCGCAGCGGAAAACGAATTGATGGCACGGTGACTAAACGACTGCCATGCACCGCTGCGTTGTGATCGAAATAATCGTATTGGCTATCAAGCCGCGTTTCCCAACCGTACCAGCGCCGAGGGTCTAATTGAAATGCAAGATGCGGCAATTGCCCATACGGGCGCTCGGCTGGTGCAATGGTGGAATCAACCGTTTGAAATTCTTGCATCCGCGTTAAAAATTGCCAGCCGGTGCCGCTGTAATGCAAATCAGCGCGGCGTTCAAGATTGCGGACGCTGGTAATATCTAAACGATTGCCAAAATCTTGCAAATACTGGTCATCAGATACGGCGGCATAATCAATAGTTGAACGCCAATGTGATCCGAATTGACCGTGCTGTTTAATACGCACCGCATCCCGCAAGCCTTGTTCCGTGTCGCGCTGATCATGCGGCAATACTTCGGTATTCACTTCCAATTCCTGCCGCGCATTGAGATAACGCAATTGCGCTCCTAACATCAGCCCGCGTTCACTCATATAACGCGGCGTCACAGTCGCATCTATATTCGGCGCTAAATTCAAATAATATGGCAGAGTGATGTCGGTGCCGGTGTCATCGGATGAGCCAAAGCTGGGAATTAACCATCCCGTGCGCCGCCGACTATCAATTGGAAAACTGAGATAAGGGCTATACAAAATGGGCACGGCTCCGATTTGAATCCGCGCATGACGCGCTGTGCCCATGCCGCTAATTTGATCAATTTCCAATTCACTGGCGTGCAATGACCAATCCGCTTGCCCCGGCGGGCAGGTCGTATACCACAGGTTTTGATAATGGCTCACTTGATTCGGCAATACCCACGCGCGTTCGGCCGCACCGCGCACATTGGCGGCACCTGAGAGCCGATATTGCGCATGGTCAATGCTGCCGTATTGGGTGTTGAGATTGTATTGCGCGGCATCACCGGTCAGACGCAAGCCCGGCGTGTCTAAAAACAACGCGCCAGCCGCGTCAATTTGACCACTGCGCCGGTCATATCGCGCCCAATCTGCCTCCAGCAGCCGGTCGGTTTGGCGTAATTCGATGTCGCCCTGCAACTGCACGATGCCGTTGTGTTGATCGCCATCCATGCGATTGGCGCTGATGTCCAGCGGCTGGCTTTTCGCGTCGGTGAATTGCACTTGCGGATTGACCGGTGCCGCTCCCGGACGCGCTCCGCACACATCCCACAGTAGATTGTCGTGCAAACGCAACTCCTGTTGTTTGGGATCAGCGCGTAATTGCAAAAATGCTTCATTCAACAGCGGCAATGCGGTGGTCGCCGCTGCTGGCGCTGGCAACGGCAAACTCGGCAACAACGTCGGCAGCGCCGGGGCGCTGACCGTTAATGGCGGCAGTAGTGGACGTTGGGTGGCGCTGGACGCGGGAATGCGCTGAGGGGCATTGAGCGGAACCGCGCCATTTTCAACGGGCGATGTGGGCATCAATGCGGGAACCGGCGGCGGCTCGGAAATCATTGGGGGCGCAGCGGCAGCGGTTGCCGAGGTGACAGTGGTCACGACAAGCATCGCCCACGCACTGCGTTTGAGATCAACCAAAATTGGCATTGCAATGAACAAGCTCGTGGCTGGTGGTGGACGCATGGATGTGATGCTGCAAACATGGCACAGACTGGTTTTATCAGCAATCTCAATGGACGGCGACGGCTGCCATTTTGCGCCCAACTGGAGTTATTAAGTGATTGATTTTTCTGACCGACACCACGCCCTGCGCGACTGGCTGACCGCGCAACTGCACACGGACGACTGGACGCTCGCGCCAGCTTCAGCGGATGCCAGTTTTCGCCGCTATTGGCGCGTCACCCAGCCGGAGCGCACCTTGATTGTGATGGACGCGCCGCCGCCGGAACATTGCGGACGCTTTGCCGCGTTAGCGCGGGACTGGCGCGGCATCGGTCTCAACACGCCGGAGATTTATGCCGCAGACCAAGCGCAAGGCTTTTTACTGCTCACCGATTTTGGCAACCAGACTTATCTGGATGTGCTCACCGCCGCCACTGCCGACCGGCTGTATGGCGACGCGCTCGGCGCACTGGCGATCATTCAAGCCTGCGGCGCGACTGCCGACTTGCCCGTTTACGATGCGGCATTTTTACAACGCGAGCTGGCGCTGTTTAATGAATGGTTTATTAAAAAATTGCTCGGTTTAGCACTGACTGCTGCCGAGCAAACGCTGCTGGCGCAGGTCAATAACCTGTTGATTGCCAACGCGCTTGAACAACCGCAGGTCTGCGTTCACCGCGATTTTCACTCGCGCAACCTGATGTTCACCAAGCGCGGCAATCCCGGCGTGTTGGATTTTCAAGACGCCGTGCTGGGGCCGGTGACTTACGATTTGGTATCGCTGTTGCGTGATTGCTACATCGCGTGGCCGGAGCAGCGGGTGACGGAATGGGCGGTCGGTTATCACCAGCTCGCTCGGCAAACGGGGATTTTGCGGACGGAGCAGCCGGAGCAATTTCTGCGCTGGTTTGATCGGATGGGAATGCAGCGGCATCTCAAAGTGTGCGGCATCTTTGCGCGGCTGCATTTGCGCGACGGCAAATCGCAATATCTCGCTGATGTGCCGCGCATTTTGAATTATCTCGTGGCGGTCGCAGGGCGCGATCCTGAATTGACTGCGTTGCAGCAATTTTTAATTGAACGGGTGCTGCCGTTTTATTGATAAAAAAAGCCGGAAATCCCTGCTTTTTTTTGCTAGGTCTGAGAATTGATCCTCACCTGTCCTTGAATGCGCCGCAAGGTATCGGCAGCCTGTTGCAGGCGCTCCGCACTCTGCTTCTCGCTACGCGACAATGCTCCTTCGATACGTTCCTGAATCTGGGCGAAAAAATTCACGGGCTGATAGTAAGATGTCGGCACTTTGCCGTCATAATTCACCTTGTCTAGTGGCGAAGGAATCAAGCCAAGAAATGATAAGGTTTCATCAAAACTCACCTGTCCGCTTTGAAAGAGGGCAGACATAGTTTCATGCAAGGCTTGCGGCGTCATATTCGAGAAATCGTACTTTTCAAGCGGTTTAACGGTGGTATTTCTATTCGCTTCCTGAGTATTCTCCGCCAGCGCAGTAGCGAATGACGCAGATTCATCAGCACGGGCAGACGATTTCGTGCTTTGGGCGCGATTGATGAGTGCATGAATCGCGTTATTGTCAATGTTCATCAAAATTTCCTCAATTAAAACTGCACATTTAATCCAACGTGGCGCGTAACAATTCCGGTGCCACCTCACCCGTAACAACTGCCGTGCCCAATTGCTGCAACAGCACCATCCGCAATTGCCCGTTCAGCACTTTTTTATCCACCGCCATCAATTCCAAAAACCGCTCGAAAGCCGGGGATTCCGGCTTTTTTTGCTAGGTCTGCGAATTGATCCTCACCTGGCCTTGAATGCGCCGTAAAGCATTGGCAGCTTGATGCAAACCTTCTGCGCTCTTCTTTTCATTGCGCGACAACGCTCCGTCAATACCCTCCTGAATCTTGGCAAAAAAATTCACTGCTTGATAAGCAGATGCTGGCATAGCGCCGTCGAAATGCACCTTGGATAATGGCGAAGGCATCATGCCAAGCAATGGCGAGGTGTTATCAAGAGTCAATTGTCCGGCGCTGATGAGTTCATTTATAGTGTCACGGAATTCTATCGGCGTCATATTCGAGAAATCGTACTTTTCAAGCGGTTTAACGGTGGTATTTCTATTCGCTTCCTGAGTATTCTCCGCCAGCGCAGTAGCGAATGACGCAGATTCATCAGCACGGGCAGACGATTTCGTGCTTTGGGCGCGATTGATGAGTGCATGAATCGCGTTATTGTCAATGTTCATCAAAATTTCCTCAATTGAAACCGCACATTTAATCCAGCGTGGCGCGTAACAATTCCGGTGCCACCTCACCCGTGACAACTGCCGTGCCCAATTGCTGCAATAACACCAACCGCAATTGCCCGTTGAGCACTTTTTTATCCACCGCCATCAATTCCAAAAACCGCTCGGCAGATAAATCGCTCGGCGGCGCAACTGGTAAACCCGCAGCAGCAATCACCCGCCGCACTCGCGCCAGCGCCTCCGCCGTCAACCAGCCCAGCCGCGCCGATAAATCAGCCGCCAGCACCATCCCCGCGCCGACCGCCTCACCATGCAGCCAGTTGCCGTAACCGGTGCCGGTTTCAATCGCATGGCCGAAGGTGTGACCGAAATTGAGCAGCGCCCGCTGCCCAGATTCGTGCTCATCGGCGGCGACAATCTCCGCCTTCACCTCGCACGAGCGCCGGATCGCGTGCGCCAGCGCCGCCGGTTCTCGCGCCAGCAAAGCCGGTAATTGCGCCTCCAGCCAGTCTAAAAACGCGGCATCGCGGATAAAACCGTATTTCAGCACCTCCGCCAATCCCGCCGACAACTCGCGCTGCGGCAGCGTGGCGAGCGTCGCCGTGTCGGCAATCACGGCGCGAGGCTGATAAAACGCGCCGATCATATTTTTGCCCAGCGGATGATTGACGCCGGTTTTGCCGCCGACCGACGAATCGACCTGCGCCAGCAGCGTGGTTGGCACCTGAATGAACGCGACGCCGCGCTGATAACAGGCAGCCGCAAAGCCCGCCATATCGCCAATCACGCCACCGCCGAGCGCAATCAACGTGCAATCGCGGCTCATCCGCGCCGTCAGCAGCGCGTCAAAAATCTGGTTCCACACCTCCAGCGTTTTGTACTGCTCGCCGTCGGGCAAAATCACCTCGCGCACCGTGACGTCGGTCAGCGCCGAGCGCAGCGTCGCCAAATACAGCGGCGCCACCGTCTCATTGGTGACAATCAACACCTGAGCGCCAGCCAGATGCGGGCGATACAGCGCCGCCTCCGCCAGCAGCCCGCTGCCGATGTGGATGGGATAACTGCGCGATCCCAGATCAACTTTGAGCGTGTGCATGATCGACAACCTCCGCGCTCAAGCGTCTTCAGAAGTCAGACGGCGCATGATTTCTTTAATCACCGAGCTGGTGCCGCGCTTCTCGGTTGAAATGACCATATCGGCGACTTGGCGATAGATTGGCTCGCGCTCCTCCATCAGGGCGCGGAGTTTTTCCAGCGGGTCTTCCGTTTCCAACAGCGGGCGTGTGCGGTCGCGGGCGGTGCGCGAATGCTGCTGCTCGGCGCTGCAATGGAGATAAATCACCACGCCGCGAGCGGAAAGATTTTGGCGATTTTCGGGGCTGAGAATCGCGCCGCCGCCAGTCGCCAGCACGATGCGCTCCTCATTGACCAATTCCTCAATGATGAGGCGCTCCCGATTACGAAATCCCGCCTCGCCCTCGAATTCAAAAATGGTCGGAATATCCACTCCGGTTCGGCGTTGAATTTCCTGATCGCTATCTTTGAAGGTGTAAGACAACGCCTCTGCAAGTTGCCGTCCTACGGTGCTTTTACCAGCCCCCATCGGGCCAACGATAAAGATGTTCTGTGCACGCATCATATTGAAAAGTACGCCAGATTGACGGCGCAGGGCGGCGCTGAACGCAAATGCTCGCCGCTGCGCGGGGATGAAAAAAAAGGATGTATTTCAGCCGGTGGTGCGCTGAATTGAAGATCGGAAACCGTCGGTCACTGATCGCTGTGACCATTCTAGCGACACATCTCACCCGGCGCTGGCGAAAAAATTACCACATCGCCACGCCGCGCCGGTTCTTACCATTTGCAGGCAAGCAGCGCAGACACCAAACTTTTGCGTATCTTGGTTGACCGTCACTGCCTCACGATCCCAGCACATGCGCGTAACCATTCCTTTTGCCGCTTCACCACCGCCGCACTGCGCAGGTGCAGCGTGAGCACCATTCGCGTTATCGCCGCAACGCTGGTGCTGGCGCTGCTCACGGCACTGAGCGCCGCGCTGCTATTTGCCGTCACCGGCTTAACGCTGCCGCTCACCGCCACGCAACGCGCCAGCCTCGCCGCCCAACTCAGCCAGCATCTCGGTTATCAAGTCAGTTTTGACGCGCTCGCCGTGCAGCTTCACGACTGGCAACCGCGCTTGATTTTCCAGCACTTTCATGTCGATGCGCCACCGCCAGCGCCACCTGCGTTCACTGCCAGCGCGTTGGAGCTTGATCTTGATCTGGTGGGTTCATGGCGCAGCGCCAGCCCGCAATTCCGGCGTTTTCATCTCGTCGGCGCGGAATTAAACGTGGTGCGCAGCAGCGATAACCGCTGGTTTTTGCAAGGATTTGAAGCGTTAAAAACGCAGCCGGAGATGGTGTCGCGGTTTTTGGCGCAAGGTCACGTCAGCCTAAGCGATAGCACCCTCCAGTTCATTGATGAACGCCAGCCACACGCGACACCGCTGGTGCTGCGGCAGGTCGCGCTGCAACTGCACAACGTTGGTTGGCAGCATCAATTGGAATTGACTGTGATGGCGGCAGCTCACAGCCCACCTACGGTGGGCAAAATCCCCCCCAACCCCCCTTTTTCAAAGGGGGGCGATGAAAAGCCATCTATTGAAAAAAACAAAGACGCAGCATCAAAGCCCCCCTTTGAAAAAGGGGGGTTGGGGGGATTTGAGATAAGGCAGTTAACAGGATTTAATAAAACAGCAAAATTGAATGAAGAACTCCATTTCACTGCCAATTTTAATGGCGATCCCGCCACTCCAGCCGCGTGGGATGGTGAATTGGAATTGCGTTATAACGGCGGCAATCTCGGCGCATTTCTCGCCAGCGCGTTGCCCACAAATACCCGTCTCACTACCACCCGCGCTCATCTCGACAGTTGGCTGCGACTCCGCGCTGGTGCAATTGAACAGGTCGCGCTGCAACTTGATGTGTTGGGAGTGAACGTCGCTGCCACCTCCGCCCTGACCATCGACCGGCTGCAAACCCAAGCCCAACTCCAGCGCCAACCCGACGGCAGTTGGGCATTCACGCTCGTTGATCTCAGCGCCAGCCAACCCAGCTCTCACGGCGGCACCGGCATCGCCGGCGTCAATATCAAGCTGTTGACCACCGCTGCTGGCGCTCCGACGCAGGTGGCAATCACCGCTGACCAGCTTGATCTCGCCGATCTCAGCGCCCTGCTCCGCGCCAGCCCCTGGCCACTTCCTGCGGCACTCACGCCACTGCTCGCCGCCCAGCCGCACGGACGCCTCGCCGAATTCGCCATTCATGCCCAGCGCCCCGCGCCTGATCTCGCGTGGCAATGGCAGACCGCCGCTGCGCTCTTTGTCGTCGGCAGCGCCCGCACCGCCACGCAGCCCGGCTTCAGCGGCATCGATGGTCGGCTCACCGCCAATCAAGACGGCGGTCAACTCCAGCTTGACGCGCAACACCTCACGCTGGACAGCGCAGTCACCGCCGCGCCGCTCGGTTTCGACCAACTCAGCGGTCAACTCCAGTGGCAGCGCACCGCCGCTGGCAGTTGGCAGTTTGACGGGCGTGAGCTGCAATTTGCCAACGCCGATCTGAGCGGCAGCGCCCGTTTTGCACTGAATCTGCCGCCGGACGGCAGCAGCCCGCAGCTCGAATTGCACGGACAACTGCGCAATCTGCCCGCAGCGCGAGTGACGCAGTATTTGCCGATCAACAAACTTTCACCGCCGCTGGTGGCGTGGTTACAACGCGCTCTGCTCGCCGGGCGCATCACCAGCGCCGATCTCGATTTCAACGGTCGGCTGGCGGATTACCCGTTTCGAGATCGCCCCGGTCACTTTGATCTGCGTCTCGCCTTCGCCGAGTTGCAATTGGGCTATCACGCCGACTGGCCGCCGCTCACTGCCGCCACCGGCACTCTGCATCTGCACAATCAAGGGCTAAAAATTGCGGTGCAGCGCGGGCGCATTTATGACAGCGATTTCACTGCGGGCGCAGTGGACATTCCCGAACTGCACGCGCTGCAACAGGTCGTCATTCACGGCGAGATCGCGGGGCCGTTTAGCGATGGCGTGCGGGCGCTGACGACCACGCCACTGGCAACCAAACTCGGTGCCGTCGGCAAACTGCTGACCGTCAGCGGGCGCTCGCAGCTCGCGCTGACGGTGACGGTGCCGCTGGTGAAAGGAAATCACGTTGGCGTCAGCGGGAAGCTCAGTTGGCCGCAACCGGCAACGCTCACGCTGCGCGATACGCTGGTGCAGCTCACGGCGCTCGGCGGGGCGCTGCATTTCACGGAAAGCGGGCTGCGCAGCGAGGCGCTGACGGCGAAATTGTGGGGACAAGCGACGCAGCTCAAGCTCGCTACCGAAGGCACGGCATCTGCGCTGCGGCTGCGCATCAATGCCGAATCGAAAACACCGCTGCCGGAATTGGCGCAGCAGGTGCCGAGTCCGTTGTGGGTACATGCGAGCGGGGCGTTGGCGTGGCAATTGGCGGTGACGGTGCCGCCGGCGGGCACGACGCCGCTGGCGCTGGACTATCGGTTGACATCTGATCTGCGCGGCGTGGCGCTCAAACTGCCCGCTCCGCTCGGCAAACTCGCGCCAGCCGTACAAAAACTGGCGCTGGACGGAACGCTGATTCCCAAGCAGACGTTGACGCTCAACGGCACGGTCGGCGCGTTGGCAACGCAGCTCAAGCTGGCGCTGGAAGACCGTGGCGCTCGCATCATTGGCGGGCAATTGCGCTTGGGTGTAGCCAAATCCCCCCCAACCCCCCTTTTCCAAAGGGGGGAGAACGCGTCCGAGCTGCTGCTCGTGGGACGGCTAAAAGAGTTAAATCTGGGGGCGTGGATTGAGCTGTTTGGGGCGCAAGTCTCCGCAGTGAGTGCCAAAAAACCCGCGTCATCTCAAAAAGGCGGGGCGGCGGTGCCGCTGGCGCTTGATCTGCGCGTGGAGCGGCTGGCGCTGGGCACATTGCGGTTTCACAACGTGACGATCAAACGCGAGGCGATGCAGCCAGCGGGTGAAATCACGATTAAAGCCAATGAGTTAGCTGGCAAGGTGCGGCTGGCAGACGGCGCAGCACGTCCGCTGGCGCTGACGTTGGAGCGGTTGGATTTACAGCCGTTGTTGGCACCAGCAGCGGATGCTAAAGCGCAGCAGGCGCAAAAAACGAAAGCGAAAGCGACATTGCCGCCGCCGGTGGAGCTGCCGTCGCTGGAGCTGCGGGTGGCGGATTTACGCTGGAATCAGACGACGCTGGGACGGCTGGAGCTGGCGCTGCGCCGCACGGCGGACGAGCAGCGGTTGGAGCGGTTGACGCTTGATAACGCGGGTGTGCTGACTGCCAGCGGCAGCGGTAGTTGGCAACGCGGCGCGGGTGGTGGTCAGAGTGCGGTCAAGTTGACGCTGAAGACGGAGCAGTTGGGCACGGTGCTGCGGCTGTTGGATGAAGCCAGCGCGGTTGAGGCGGGACGCGCTCGTGCGGAATTGCAGTTGAATTGGCGCGGCGGTTTCAACGCTTTTCAGTGGCAAACGGCGGAGAGTGTGATTGATGTTGACGTGGGCGCGGGGCGACTGCTGAAGGTGGAGCCGGGGCTGGGACGGCTGCTCGGCGTGATTAATTTTGGGGCGTTGAGTCGGCGTTTGACTTTAGATTTCAGTGATTTATATGGCAAAGGATTTGCATTTGAACGCATCAAGGGGCGCGTGAGCATTCGTGACGGTCGCGCTGAGGTCAGCGGTTTTACGATTGACGGTCCGGCTGGGCTGGTTCAGATCGAGGGCGAAACCGATTTGATCGCTCGCCAATTCAACCAAACGGTGACGGTTGCGCCCAAACTGGGATCGGGCATCGCGCTGGCGGGCGCGGTGGCGGGCGGGCCGGTGGTGGGCGCGGCGGTGTATTTGGTGGATAAGGTGGCGGGCAATCCGTTTGATCGGCTGACGCGCTATCGCTATCGGGTGACTGGCTCGTGGCAGGAGCCGAAGTTTCAGCGCGTGGGCTGGGAGTCGTTTCTGAATCCCAGCGTGCCCAAAGTGCGGGAGGAGACGAATCACTTTTTAAGCGATCATTGAATTGAGTTGGCGGTTGTCAGTGACAACGACGTTTTTTTACTGACAACTGACAACTTTTTTCAATCAGTTACAGCACCTGCGCCAGCGCGGTGGCATACGCCACCATTTCCTCTTCCGTGCGCTGTTCGGTGGCGCAGATCAATAACGCTGCGCCCAGCTCTGGATAATCCGCACTCAAATCAAAGCCGCCGAGAATGTTTTGTGCCGCTAACGCCGTCAGTACGGCGGCAACGGGTGTCGGCAGTCGCAGGGCTTGTTCGTGAAAGATCGTGCGCTCAAAGATCGGCGCCACACCCGGAATCGCACTCAGCAACGCACTTAAACGACGGGTGTTGGCGTGACAGGCAGCCGCCACTCGCGCCAGCCCTTCCGCTCCCAACAGCGCCAGATGAATGGTCGCCGCTGTCACCATCAAGCCTTGATTGGTGCAAATGTTGGAGGTCGCTTTGCCGCGCCGAATATGTTGCTCCCGTGCCTGCAACGTCAGCGTAAAACCGGGTTTGCCGTCAGCATCCAGCGTGCGCCCCACGATCCGCCCGGGCAGTTGGCGCACTAACTCTTTGGTACAACAGAGAAATCCGGCATAAGGGCCGCCGGATGATAACGGCATTCCCAGCGGTTGCGCCTCGCCGCAGGCAAGATCAGCGCCTGCCTTGCCCCAGTCAGCGGGCGGACTCAACAGCGCCAGCGCGATAGGATTCACCACCGCAATGACCAGCATCTGGCGGGCATGTGCCCAATCGGTGAGCGCGTCCACCTCTTCGAGAACGCCAAAAAAATTCGGCTGCGGGATGACCAGCGCCGCGAATTCTTCAGCACCCGCCGTCGTGTCGAGCAGCTCCAGCGCGGTGTGACCGCCCTTTGGATCGAAGGGAATCGTCACCAATTCGATACCTTGCGCGGCAACCAGCGTGTGTACTGTGCGCCGATACGCGGGATGTAAGGTGGCCGGCATCAACACGCGCTGCGATTTGGTGCGACGATTGGCGCGAACTGCCATCAACACCGCTTCCGCCAATGCCGACGCACCGTCGTATAACGACGTATTGGAAACCGCCAAGCCGGTGAGCGCCGTCATCATGGATTGGAATTCGTACAGCACTTGCAAGGTGCCCTGACTGGCTTCGGCCTGATAAGGCGTGTAGGCGCTGTAAAATTCGCCCCGCGAGACGAGTTGCCACACGGCAGCGGGGATGTGATGGTCATACGCGCCAGCGCCGATGAAACAACACGCTTGCCCATCGGCGCGGGCGCGAGCGGTCATCAGGCGGGTGATGTCCAGCTCCGCCAGCGCGGGCGGTATGGCAGCGAGCGTGTTGACTTTGAGCGCGGCGGGAATTTCCGCAAATAACTCATCAATTGCAGCAACACCGATGGTCGCTAACATGGCGGCGGTATCGGCGGCGGTGTGGGGAATAAACGGCATGACAGCGAATTCCAGACTGATTAAATAATTGACTGCGGTCAATAGCGAGAGGAGGAATCAGCATACCAGAAAGTGAATAACAATTGCGATTGCTGGCAATCACTTTCAACCGCTGCTGCCCTTATTTTTAGTTAAAAACGGATTGAGCCAATCAAGCTGCTGCTCAATCATCATTGAGAATTTTTTATGCGTCACACTTCCGCTGATCTGCCGCAACGCCCCACCACGCGCAAACTCGACCCGCTCATGCAATTATTGCATTTCATTCTTCCGTATCGCTGGCAAGCAGTGATTGCAATGGTGGCGTTGTTAATTGCAGCAGGCGCAGTACTGGCATTTGGACAAGTTATTCGCGTGGTGGTTGATTCCGGTTTAGGCACGACGGGTTCTGCCGCCACTTTGAATCGCTCTCTGCTGCTGTTTTTAATTGTGGTGGTATTGATGGCCAGCGCGGTAACGGTGCGCTCGTATTTGCTCAATTGGCTGGGTGAGCGGGTGGTGGCGGATATTCGCAAAGCAGTCTTTGGGCGGGTGTTGGATTTAGATGTGGGATTTTTTGAAATCACCCGCGCTGGCGAGGTGATTTCACGTTTGACGGGCGACACCGCGTTATTGCAGGTCGTCGTCGGTTCCACCTTGGCGATGGCATTACGCACGTCGTTATTGGTACTCGGCGGGGTGGTAATGTTGGCGATCACCAGTCCGGGCTTGATGGGATTGGTGTTATTGGGCTTGCCGCTGGTGATTGGGCCGACGTGGTTATTAGGGCGACGGGTGCGGGCGCTGTCACGGTCAAGTCAGGATCGAATCGCTGACGTGGGCGCATATATCGACGAGGTGATTCACGGCATTCGCACGGTGCAGGCGTTTTGCCACGAGCCGCTGGATCGGGCGCGATATGGCGAGCAGGTGGAATCGGCATTTACGGTGGCGCTGCAACGGTCGTTGACGAGCGCGATTTTGTCGGGAGTGGCGACGCTGTTGACGTTTGGTGCGATTGGGGTGGTGCTGTGGATCGGCGGACATCAGGTGCTGGATGGCGTATTGAGCGGCGGCGAGCTGTCAGCGTTTCTGTTTTATGCGGTGGTGGTCGCCGGCGCAGTGGGTTCTTTGAGCGAATTAGTGGGGCAATTGCTGCGCGGCGCGGGTGCGAGTGAGCGGTTGCTGGAATTGTTAGAGATGCGCCCGAAGTTGGTGGCACCCGCGCAGCCAGTACGGTTGCCGGTGCCAGCGCGGGGGCAGATCATGTTTCAAAACGTGCATTTTCAGTATCCGGCGCGTCCAGACACGGCGGCGCTGACGGAGGTGACGTTCACGGTGGCGGCGGGCGAGCGGCTGGCGCTGGTGGGGCCGTCGGGAGCGGGAAAAACGACGTTATTGCAATTGCTGCTGCGGTTTTACGATCCGGCGGCGGGAGTGATTCGGTTTGATGGCGTCGATCTGCGCGAGTTGGGGCTGCACGATTTGCGGCAACAACTGTCGCTGGTGCCGCAAGACCCGATCATTTTTGGCGCGGATGCGTGGGAAAATATCCGCTATGGCATGGCGACGGCGACGGATGAAAATGTGCGGCGGGCAGCGGCGGCGGCGCACGCGACCGATTTTTTAGAGCGGCTGCCGCAGGGATTTCACACCTATTTGGGCGAGCGCGGGGTGCGGTTATCGGGCGGTGAGCGCCAGCGCATTGCGATTGCCCGCACGATTTTGCGCAATCCGACCTTGCTGTTGCTGGATGAAGCGACCAGTGCGCTGGATGCGGAAAGTGAGCGATTGGTGCAGGATGCGCTGGAGACGTTAATGCGCGGTCGCACCAGCATTGTGATTGCGCATCGCTTGGCAACGGTGCGCAATGCGGATCGGATTTTAGTATTGGATCAGGGGCGAATTGTGGCGGCTGGTCGCCATGAAGAATTGATGACGGAAGGTGGTTTGTATGCGCGGTTGGCGGCGCTGCAATTCCAATGAGGTTAATTGAGTTGGCAGTTAAAAAACTAAAAAATCTGTTTGTTAATTGTCAACGCTTTTTCATCACCGGATTAAAAAATAACCGCCATTCATTAACGCGCCTCACTGACAACTGACAACTTTGTTAAAACAAATGACCGCCGCCACCATCCTCGCCCTTGATCACGCTCACGTCTGGCATCCCTACAGCTCGCCGTTCACGACCGATCCGATTTATCCCGTCCGCGCCGCGCACGGCTGCCAGTTGGAGCTGATGGACGGCCAAACGCTGCTGGACGGGATGTCCTCGTGGTGGTGCGCCATTCACGGCTACAACCATCCCGTGCTCAACCACGCCATCCGCGACCAGCTCGATCAAATGGCGCACGTCATGTTTGGTGGCTTGACCCACGCGCCAGCAACGCAGTTGGCACAAACGCTGGTCGATTTGACGCCCGCACCGCTGCAACACGTCTTTTTCTGCGATTCCGGCTCGGTGGCAGTGGAAGTGGCGATCAAGCTGGCGCTGCAATTTTGGGCAGCGCAGCAGCGCCCCGAAAAATGTCGCCTGCTCACCATCCGCAGCGGCTATCACGGCGACACGTTCAACGCCATGTCGGTTTGCGATCCCGTCACCGGAATGCACCACCTCTTTCACAACGTCCTGCCGCGCCAGCTCTTTGCGCCTGCGCCGCCGTGTCGCTTCGGCAGCGCCTGCCAACCGGCAGACATCGCGCCGTTCGCGCAGCTCTTGACTGCGCACCAGCACGAAGTGGCCGCCGTGATTTTAGAGCCGATTGTGCAGGGCGCAGGCGGGATGCGCTTTTACAGTGCCGCATATTTGGCGCAAGTGCGGGCGCTGTGCGATCAATTTGACGTGCTGTTGATTGCGGATGAAATCGCCACCGGCTTCGGGCGCAGCGGTCGCCTGTTTGCCTGCGAACACGCCGACATCGCTCCTGATCTGATGACGGTCGGCAAGGCGCTGACCGGCGGCTATCTCACGCTGGCGGCGACGCTCACCACCCACCGCATCGCGCAGACCATCGCTGACGGCGATCCGGGCGTGTTCATGCACGGCCCGACGTTCATGGGCAATCCGCTGGCGTGCGCGGTCGCCAACGCCAGCATCAACTTATTATTGAGCACCGACTGGCAAGCCAATATCCGCCGCATCGAACAGCAGTTAAATGACGGCTTGGCGGCGTGTCGGGAGCTGCCGAGCGTGGCAGAAGTGCGCGTTCTCGGTGCAATCGGCGTGGTCGAACTGCGCCAGCCCGTCGCGCTGCGCGACATTCAACCGGAATTCGTCAAGCGCGGCGTATGGGTGCGCCCGTTCGGACGGCTGGTGTATTTAATGCCGCCCTACATCATCAGCGATGCCGAATTAGTGCAATTATGTGAGGCCGTGCGCCAAGTCGTTGCCACACTTTGAAATCCGCGCCAGCAGAATCCGGCTTGCCGCAGCGCAGTGAATCATTGACAATGTCGCGTTTTCTTGCGAATTCAAACCTGAACAGCTCTTTAGCTCTGTCATCAGGTCGCGTTTTTCCCCCTCCCCCCTCTTGAGGCTCCATCATGGACACCCCCGACACGAGCACCGGTTTCGGCGACCTCGGTCTTGCACCTATCATTGCCCAAACCGTCCGCGATCTTGGCTACGAAACGCCCACCGCGATTCAAAGCCAGTGCATTCCCCATCTTTTGGCTGGCCGCGATCTCCTCGGTCAGGCGCAGACCGGCACCGGCAAAACGGCGGCCTTTGCGCTGCCGCTCCTCAGTCGCATCGACTTTGAATTACAACAGCCACAAGTCTTGGTGTTAGCACCCACCCGCGAGCTGGCGCTGCAAGTCGCAGAAGCCTTTCAGGGCTATGCTAAAAACATCAAAGGATTCAACGTGCTGCCGATTTATGGCGGCCAAGCCTACGGGCTGCAACTCAGCCAACTGCGCCGCAATCCACAGGTCATCGTCGGCACGCCCGGTCGCGTAATGGATCACATCCGGCGCGGCACCTTGGCGCTCGACGGCATCAAAACGCTGGTGCTCGACGAAGCCGATGAAATGCTCAACATGGGCTTTGCTGAAGACATCGACTGGATTTTTGAACAGGCACCGAAGACGCGGCAGGTCGCGCTGTTTTCGGCGACGATGCCGCCCGCGATTCGCCGCGTGGCGCAGGATCGACTGGTCAATCCGGTGGAAGTGCGCATCGCCTCCGCCACCGCTACCGTTGACACCATCGACCAGCATCACTGCGTCGTCACCCGTTTTCACAAGCTCGACGTGCTCACCCGCATTCTGGAGCTGGAAGCCTTTGATGGCATGTTGATTTTCGTGCGCACCAAAAATGCCACCATCGAACTGACCGACAAGCTCAAGGCGCACGGTTTCGCTGCTGAACCGCTCAACGGCGACATGAATCAGGAAATGCGCGAGCGCACCGTCGAACGCTTCAAACAGGGACAGCTTGATATTTTGGTCGCCACCGATGTCGCCGCTCGCGGGCTGGATGTCGAACGCATCAGCCACGTCGTCAATTACGACATCCCCACCGATCCTTCCGCCTACGTCCACCGCATCGGTCGTACCGGACGTGCCGGTCGTGCGGGGCGGGCAATTTTGCTGGTAGAACCACGCGAGCGCGGCTTGCTGCGGGCGATTGAGCGCACCATTCGCCGCGATGTGCCAGCGATGAATCCGCCGTCGGCAGCGGCGCTGAGTGAGTCACGGATTGACCGCTTCATCACCGAAGTGCGCAAAACGATGACCGATCAAGATTTGGATTTCTTTTACCGGCTGCTGGCGCGGATCGCGCAGGAGCAGGAAATCGACATGATGGACATCGCCGCTGCGCTGGCTTATCTCAATCAGCGCGAACGTCCGTTGAATATCAAGGAAGATTTGCCGCCGCCGCCGCGCCGGGAATGGACGGAACGTCCGCCGCAGCGTTCCGATGCTCGTTCCGACAGTCGTGAAGAACGTCGTCCGCGCCCAGAACGTGACGGGCAACGCGATGACAGTCGTCCGCGTCCAGAACGCAGCAGCGGTGGTCGCCGTGATGCAGGCGATTTGATGAGTTATCGGATTGAAGTCGGACATCAACACGGCGCGACGCCGCGTGAGATCGTCGGCGCGATTGCGAATGAAGCGGGCTTGGAAGGACGTTTCATCGGTCGCATCAACATTCAAGATGACTATTCAATCGTTGATTTACCAAAAGAAATGTCCCGCGACATGGTGGCGCATCTTAAGCGCGTTTTTGTGCGCGGACAGGCGTTGCGGATCACTCCTGCTGATGGTGTGCATCCGCCGCCAATGTCAGCACCTGCGCCGCGTGACGCGCCGCCGCGTTTTCATTCTTCCGACACGCACGACAAGGCACCGCGTCCGCGGCGTCCGAATGACAGCGCAGCACCGCGTCGTCATGCGCCAGAACGTGATGGGCACTCGGAGCGGGGAACGCCGCGCAAACCGCGTGATTAACTCGCGCTTGCTGCGCTCTTGAGACACACAAAACCCGCGTTGCCACTGGCACGCGGGTTTTTATTTACCCAATAAAATTAAGCAGTTATTCGTGGCCGCTTAGAATAATGGGCACAAAAAAACAGGCATCTGGTGACAGATGCCTGCTGCTAAAGTGGCGTCCCCACGGGGGTTCGAACCCCGGTTACCGCCGTGAAAGGGCGATGTCCTAGGCCACTAGACGATGGGGACTAGATTAAATCGTCGGAAACCTGGTGGAGCCAGGCGGGATCGAACCGCCGACCTCAACACTGCCAGTGTTGCGCTCTCCCAGCTGAGCTATGACCCCGCGATTGGCGCTTTCCGTGTGCCAGCGTTTCGAGACGCGCATCATAACGGCTTTTCTTTATTTGTCTAGCCTAAATTCACTTCTAAACGTACACGCTTGATTTATATCTAAACTTTTAACGTCCGCAACGTTTCCAGCGCCGCTTGGTAATCAAAGCGTTCAATTTGTCGCCCCAATTGTTGCGCCAGCTCCCCGAACAGTTGCCGTAACAGTGCTTCATTTTCATCAAATGTCGTATTCGCCGCCGTGTCGTCAATCATCAATAACGTCTCCAAACGAGCGATCACCTCCATCACCAGCGCTGGCTCCAGCGTCACCGGGGCGGCTGGCAACGGCGCTGGCGCACGTTCCCGCTGCCACGCTTGAATCTCGCTCAACAACATCTCCAGCAACTCGGCGAGCTGAAACGCTTGATTGATCGCTGCGGGCAGCTTGGCGCGGGCGCTGCGCTCGGTTGCCGCCGCCAGCGTTTGCAACGGCACCGCAAACAGATTGCCCGCCGTGCTTTTGAGACCGTGCGCGAGAAATGCCAGTTGTGTGAAATCGCTCGCGCTGGCGCTCTCGCGCAAATCCGCCGCCAAGGTGGTGCTGCTCACCAGCATCGACTCCAACAGCTTGGGCAAAAATTCAAGCCGCTGCCGATAACGCTGCGCCAGCGCCTGCCAATCAACCAGCGCCGGCGGTGCTGACGGAACCGGCAGCGGTGGTGCCGCCAGCAACGGCGCAGTCGTGCGAGTGTCAATCAGAGGTGGTGCGGCTGGCAGCGGCGTGGTGTGTTGCACAATCACTGCAATCAACCGCTCCAAATCCACCGGTTTGGCAACGTGAGCGACCATCCCCGCTGCGAGGCAATGCTGGCGCTCGGCAGCCAGCGCATGAGCCGTCAGTCCAATGATCGGCAGATGAGGGCGCAGCGCGTGAATTTGCCGCGTGGCTTCAATCCCATCCAACACCGGCATCTGCACATCCATCAAAATCAAATCAAACGCATTGGGATCGTTATGGCGCACCCGCTCCACCGCCTGCGCCCCATTTTCCACCTGCACCAGCCAACAGCCCTCATCGCGCAGCAATTCCTCCAGCACCAGCCGATTGGTCGGATTGTCTTCCGCCACCAAAATCACCAGCCCGTGCAGACGCGGCGCGTGCTGCACCGACAGCGGCGTAAAACCGCTGCCCGCCGTTGGCGCATTCGTGAGCGCATTGATCACGCCTTGCGGCTCACGCAGCGGCAGGCACACGCGAAAACAGGTGCCGACGCCGACCTGACTGGTCACGCTGATCGTGCCGCCCATCATGTCCACCAGCCGCTTGCTGATCGCCAAGCCCAAGCCAGTGCCGCCGAACCGCCGCGTGATCGAACCATCCGCTTGTTCAAAGGGGCGAAACAGCCGCGCCACATGCGTCTCGGTCATGCCGATGCCCGTATCCGCCACGCTGAGGCACAACCATTCCTGCTCATGGATTTCCACCGCCGCCGTCACGCGCACGCTGCCGCGCTCGGTGAATTTGATCGCGTTGGACAGCAGATTGCCCAGCACCTGCGTCACCCGCAGCGCATCGCCGGCACAAGTCGCCGGCAACTCCGGCGCCAGCGCCACCCGCAGCTCCAACTGTTTATCAGCCGCCCGTCCGCGCAATTGATCAGCGGCGTGATCGATCACCGCGTGGACATCCATCACGCCCGGGTCGATGCTGAGTTTGCCGGCTTCAATTTTGGAGAAATCCAAAATGTCGTTGACGATGCCCAGCAGCAATTGCCCTGAATCCAAGATGCGCTTGAAAAAATCCTGCGCCTTGCGCCCGTCATTTTGACGCACCCCAATTTGCGCAAAGCCCAGCACCGCGTTCAGCGGTGTGCGAATTTCGTGGCTCATATTGGCGAGAAATTCGCTTTTCAGCCGCGCCAGCCGCTCCGCTTCCACCAGCGCCGCTTCCCGCGCCGCCTCGGTTTGTTTTTGCACTGAAATATCAAAAAAACTCACCACCGCGCCAATCAAGACGCCGTTGCGATACATCGGATGCGACGAATACGCCACTGGGAAGGGATGACCGTCAGCGTGCCAAAACACATCCTCATCTTGGCGCAGCACCTGCCCGGCTTTCAAAGACCGTTGAATCGGGCACTCCGCTTTGGGATAGGGCGAACCATCGGCGCGGGTGTGATGAATCAGATCGTGCATCGACTGACCGAGCACCTGTGCTGCGGTGTAGCCGAGCATCGTGCAGGCGGCGGGATTGATAAACGTCGCAAAACCTTCGGTGTCTTCACCGTACAGCCCATCGGCGCTGGATTCGAGAATCAGGCGACTGCGTTCCTCGGTGCTTTTTAATTCCGCCGTGCGGATTTCCACCAGCTCCTCCAAATGCAGGCGGTAGTGTTTCAGTTCTTCTTCCACCCGCTTATGCGCGGTGATGTCTTCTTTGACGGCGAGATAATGCGTGACGCGCCCATCGGGTTGGCGCACCGGCGAGATGATCGCCAATTCCACATAATCGGAACCATCTTTGCGGCGATTTTGAAACTCACCGCGCCACACCTCGCCATCAGTCAGCGTTGCCCACAGCGCGTCATACACATGGCGCGGCGTGTGTCCAGATTGGAGAATGCGCGGATTTTGGTGATTTGCCTCGTCGAGGGTGTAGCCGGACACGCGGGTAAAAGCCGGATTGGCGTATTCAATTTTCGCGTTGAGATCGGTGATCACGATGCTGGTGGGGCTTTGCTCAACTGCCAGCAGCAGCTTGTGCAATTCTTCATCCGCCCGTTTCCGCGCCGTGATGTCGAGATGGGTGCCGGCCATGCGCAGCGGTTGACCAGCGGCATCGCGGGCGACGACCTTGCCGCGATCCAACATCCACAGCCAGTGCCCATTTTTATGGCGCAGGCGGATTTCGCACTCGTAATAGGGCGTTATTCCTTGAAAATGTTGCGCTAATTTTTCCTGCGCCTGCGCCAAATCGTCTGGATGCGTCAAATCAAGCCACATCTGGATCGTGAGCGGCTCCAGCTCGGCGAGCTGATAACCGAGCATCTGCGCCCAGCGATCATTGAGCTGCACTGTGCCGCTGGGAATCTGCCAATCCCACATCCCCATATCGGAGCCTTCCAGCGCCAGCTCCAGCCGTTCTCGACTTTCCTCCAGCGCCTGTTCTAACGCCTGCCGCGCCGTCACGTCGTCATACACCGTGACCAATTCGCCATGCGGGAGGCGATAGACGAAATTTTCGCGCCAGCCGCTGATGCGCTCATCTTCATAAAAAACTGGCGGCACATATTCGGACTCACCGCTGCGCCACACCCGTTGGAACACCTCCAACAAGCCGCTGGCGACAATGTTGGGAAATACCTCGGTCACGCGCCGTCCGCTCAAGTCAGCGCGGTTGAGACCTTCAATGTGCTCAACGGCGCAATTGACCTCGCGGAAACAAAAATCCAAACCATCGGCAGTGGCGTCGTACACGCACACGCCGCTGCGCATGTTGGCAAATAGGGCATGAAAACGCTCCTCGCTCTCGCGCAACGCCTGTTCTGCGCGGCGCTGACGGACGATGCGCCAGATTTCATTGGCGATGAGTTGGATGCTTTCGACATCCAGCTCGGTATACAAACTGCTTTTATTGCCCACCCCGGCGATCATCCGCACCTGCTCGCCATCCAGCACCGGCACGCTAATCAAGCGCGTGAGCGCGGCATGTCCCGCTGGCAAGCCGCGTTGCTTCGGAGCGGTGGCGTAATCGTTGAACATCACCGGCGCTCGCTCCCGCAGCGCCTCCGCCCAGAGACCAGCTTCACTAACCGGGTAATGGCTGTCATACGCGGCGCTGCAATAGCGTTCCAAGGTGCGCTGCGACCAAGTAACCAATTCGATGGTTTCCTGATCGTCATTGACGAAATGAATGAAGGAAATGGTGCTGTCGGTCAGCTCCTCGGCGAGCTCCAGCCCGACCTGCATAAAGTCAACTTCGTTGCGCGATTCGGCAGCGCGGGGCAATTCCAGCAGGGCGCTGGCGCGACGCGCTTGCAACAGCAACGTCGCCACTTGCCGCTTGCGTTCGGTCACATCACGGTCGATGCCGCGATAGCCCAGCAGTTCACCGCTGGCGCTGAGGATTGGAATGCCGCTGGTTTCCATTTCTACCAAGCTGCCGTCGCGGTGTTGGCAGGTATTTTCCAGCAACGAAAAGGGCGCAGCAGTGGCGAAGATGCTGGCAAAGTGGGCGCTGACCTGCGCGATGGCAGCGGGCGGCATGAACGCAGTGAAATGACGCCCCAGCATTTCCGCCGGCGCGTAGCCGAGCAGCCGTTGCGAGGCGGGGCTGACGTAGGTGTAGCACCCGTCAACGTCCACTTCCCAAATCCAATCCAGCGTCGTCTCCACGATGGCGCGAAACCGCTCTTCACTGTCGCGCAACGATTGCTCCGCGTGTCGCAGCGCCTTTTGCTGGCGCGAGGTGGTCAGCGCCCGCTCCAGCGCCATCGGCAGCCGCGTTAATAAGTGCTTGAGAACATAGTCATTTGCGCCTTTGCACAGCAGCTCAACCGCGCCTTCTTCGCCGAGCGCACCGGTCACAAAAATAAAAGGCAGATCGGGATCGCGCTGGCGCACCAAAGCCAACGCTTGCAAACCGTCAAATTGCGGCAGGCTGTAATCGGCGAGGATCGCGTCGGGACGGAAATCATTGAGCGCCGTGAGAAAAGGCTCGCGTTGATCGACACGCTGGGCAAGCAACACTAAACCAGATTTTTTCAAAAAGCGTTCAATCAACTCCGCATCAGCGGGATGATCTTCTAATAATAAAATACGTAGTTGTTCACTCATTTCTAATATCAGGAGGAACGCGATTGACTAAAACCCAATACATGCCTAAGTCAGCGACGGTACGCGCAAACTCATCAAAAGCAACCGGTTTTGCCACAAAGCTATTAACGCCCAATTCATAAGTCGCCACCAAATCTTGTTCTTCTTTGGACGAGGTGAGAATCACCACCGGCAAATCACGGGTCTCAGGATTGGCGCGAATTTGCGCTAATACTTCAATCCCGTCTAATTTCGGCAAGCGTAAATCCAGCAACACGACTCGCGGCAACGTTTTTGAACGTCCCACATGTTCGCCGCGCTGGAATAGAAAATCTAAGGCTTCTACTCCATCTTTTACCCATTCCAAACGATTGGCAAGATGATGTTTTTTTAGAGCGCGAATCGCCAACTCTGCATCATTTGGATTATCTTCAACCAGCAAAATATCAACGGCAAATTCACGGTTCATGCGTTGCTCTCGACAAAAGGTTGCATAAAAGGCAGTGATGAAGTGGTGATTGGCAAGTGAAAACAGAAGGTCGCGCCCGCGCCCACTGCACCAGTGCCTTCAACAGTTCCTTGATGTTTTTGAACAAAGCGTTTCACAATGGCTAATCCAACGCCAGTGCCTTCAAATTCTTCCATCCCGTGCAGCCGTAAGAATAAACCAAAGAGTTTATTTTGATAAGCGGGATCAAAACCCACGCCGTTATCACTCACGCAATAACGCAGCATATCGCCGCGAGGTGCGGCGCTCACTTGAATGTGTGCCGATTCACGTCCAGCGGTAAATTTTAGCGCGTTATCCAATAAATTTTGCCAGACCTGCCGCAAAGCGCGGGCGTCGCCGTGAATTGGCGGCAGTTCAGCGCAGTCGAATTCCACCACCCGCTCGGGATGGCGTTCCATTAACTGCTCCCAGACTTCGCGCACTAACGCATTCATATCAATAGGTTTTAGTTCTAACTCCAAACGTCCGGCGCGAGATAATGCCAAGATGTCGTTAATTAACTGCTCCATTTTTTTGGCGTTATTGCTGACGACAGCGAATAAGCGCAAGCCTTCGGTATCCAATACTGGCGCGTATTCTTCCATTAAAATTGCGACAAAACCATCAATGGCGCGGAGGGGAGCGCGTAAATCATGCGAGACGGAATAACTAAAATTTTCTAAATCTTGCACCGCATTTTCTAATTCGCTCAAATGAATGCTGCGCTCGTGTTCAGCGTGCGCAAGTCGCTGCGCCATTTGATTAAATTCGTTGGCGAGTTGATTAAATTCATCGTTGCCAGCTAATCGCAGCGGGGAAAAATGATGCTTGGTTCCTTGCGCTAAGGTGCCAATTCGCAAGACATGCAGCGCCGTTGCAATGCGCCAGAGCACCGGCACCATGAGTGCTAAACTCAACAGCGCGGCGGCAATAATTAACAGGAATTCGGTTTGCCACAGTTGATCGCTAAACAGTGTGGTTTGCAGATGACCGAGATAGTGCAAGCGATGTAAGCGGGGTTGAATTTGGCTAATTTCAATCTGCAAGCGTTGCGCGAGTGCTTGAATCTGGCTGATTTCTGGTGCCGTTAAGGTGGGCAAATAACGCGCATCAAGTTCTAAAATCAATCCCTGCAATTGCCAGACGTGTCGCCGTAATTCATCCACAATTTCCGGCGGCGCGGCTGAGGCAAACCGTTGTCCCGTTAAATAAATTTGAATGTTTAAGGAATCGGTCAAGAGATATATTTTGTACCGCTGCGAATGACTGCGGGTTTCAAGAAATCGCTGCATGGCGGCTTCTAATTGTTCGATTTGATCGAGCATTCCATCTGCAATGGTGGTGAGATCGCGCAATTCGCGCAGATGGTGATGTCCATGATAAGCGGTCACTCCAAAAATGACCGCCATCAACAGAGGTAAAACGCCAATGAATTTGAGTTTTGTTTTAAGCTGCATGGCGTTTTTTGAGTTGTCCGTTGGCGGTTGTCAGTTGTCAGTGTGGTGAAATCATTACACCGCTTTTGCATTGCAAAATTACTGTCAACTGACAACCTGTTTAAGATTCAATCATTTGTGCCAGCGTATGCCCCGGTCGTACCATTGGAATCACGTTTTCTGCTTTATCAATCCACACATCAATTAGCACTGGACCGGGATCAGCAAGCGCAGCGATGAGTTGTTCCCGCACAGTGGCGGGGTCTTTAATTCGCACTGTATTCAGGCGCGGATAAACGTATTTCAAGCCGGTGAGATTGGGAATCTGCCGCCGACAGGTTTGATCCAGCGCGGTGCAATCGGCATCACAATCGGCAATGCGAGCGAGGCAAGTTTCATAATGATGCCCGCCATCCATCATGTCTTCCCATTGCCGCACCATTCCCAAAAAGCTGTTATTTAATACGAACATTTTTAATGGAATGCGATTAGCAACAACGGTGCCAAGCTCTTGAATGTTCATCTGAAAACTGCCGTCGCCATCAAATAAAATCACGGGGCGACGTGGGTCGGCGTACCACGCGCCAATCGCTGCCGGCAGCCCAAATCCCATCGTGCCCAATCCGCCGGAGCTAACCCACTGGCGCGGACGTTGGAAACGGTAATACTGCGCCGCCCACATTTGATGTTGCCCGACGCCGGTGACAACTGTGGCTTGGCCGGCGGTCAATTCCGAGACCAGTTCAATCACGGTTTGCGGCTTGATATATGCCGATAATTCATAGGGTTTGGGCATTTGTTCGCGCCATTGCCCGATCTGCGCCAGCCACGCCGGATGCTGCGCAGTGCGCCCAGAAGTGCGGGTGAAGTCGAAAAAGTCCTCCAGCCCTGCCACCAGCGCCAGATCAGTGGCGATCATTTTGTCGATTTCCGACGGATCAATATCGACATGCGCGATGCGTTTGCCGCTCGCAAACCCGCGCACCGCCACCCGATCATCAAAGCGTCCGCCCAGCGTCAAAATGAAATCGGCATCGCGCAGCGCGTAATTCGCCGGGATCGTGCCGTGCATTCCCGGCATTCCGATATTATTTGGGAAATCAAAGGGTAAGGTGCCGAGCGCGTTAAATGTCGTCGTCACGGGCACGTCAAACTGCTCGGCAAAGGTGCGCAGCGCGGCGGCTGCGTTGGCGTGAATGATGCCGCCACCGGCTTTCACCACCGGACGTTCCGCCCGCGTCAGCGCGTCGAGAATGGCGGTGGCTTGCGCCGTATCAAATGGCAGCAGCTCGCGGTGACGCTGGCGCGGCGGGTTGTGCGTCGTCACCGGCGCGAGTTGGACATCTTTGCAAATATCCACCACCACCGGGCCGGGGCGTCCCTGCTGCGCCAGCGCGTAGGCTTCGCGCAGCACCCAATCGAGATCGCGCACGTCTTTGACCAAATAATTGTACTTAGAAATCGGGCGGGTCATGCCGACGGTGTCCACTTCTTGAAACGCATCGGTGCCAATCGCGCCGCTCGGCACTTGCCCGGTAATAAACAGCGTCGGCAGCGAATCTTTGTAGGCATCGGCAATCGGCGTGGCGAGATTGGTTGCGCCCGGGCCAGAAGTGGCCAGCGCGACGCCAACGCGACCGCTCACCCGCGCATAGCCTTCGGCGGCATGACCGGCACCGCCTTCTTGCCGACAGAGAATGAAACTGGGCACGCGGTCGCCGCGCCGCAGCCGTTTGTTGAGTTCAACGTGAATCGGAATAACAGCGCCGCCGGTGTGCCCAAACAGATAATCAACGCCGAGTTCAGTGAGCACATCGAGCAGCAGCGCCGCGCCGGTGGGAAGCGAGTGAGTCATGGTGAGATAAAAATCGCAGTGAAGCTGGCGAGCAGCGGATCGCTGCATGATACAGCGATGTGACGCTGGCGCTGGGAATGGCGGAGGCGGTTATTCGTTGCGGACGAGGCGAGCGTGAAAGGTTGTAGTGCGAGCCAGCGAGCCAAGATAACCATTCGGATATAAATACCACGCATTGCGGGCATATAACGCAAAGGGCGTACTTGACCAAATTGCAGTTGCGGGTGTATTCGGAAAATAATTGCTATTGAGTTTTGCTGCGCCGTCGCGCTCGTATTCAATTAACGTTTGCAATTCTTTAATGTTGGGCAGCCGCCAATCGGAATAATTGGCTAAATTGGAATTGCTGGCGGTCACGAGCGCCTGTTCCCAAGTCATTACCGTTGCAGTGCCTGCGCAAGTATTGCCAGTTTGACCTTCACTACATTTTGCCCAGATTAACCCGGTATTCGTTTGGGAAATGGTGCCGTTATTATTATCAACCAACACGTTGCGAGCTGGCGCACCGCGCACGAGGCGCAAGTGATATTTTTTATTGTGATTGCCGTAATTGGCAGCACCGTTGCTAAAATAAAGAAACCAAGCACTGCTCGCTATATCAGAGCTGGTTGCTTCTGACCAGAATCCCAAGGTGCCGATTTTATCTAAATCGCTAAAATAGCTGGTTACAACTGCCGATTTAGGAATAACGTGTTGATAATTCACGATGCCGGTGAGTTCTTTAATATCAGGCACCCGCCAATCACTAAACCCGCACAATCGCACAGCATTCACATTTTCGACATAAGCCAGCCGCTCTGTCCATTGATACAGCGATTTATGATCACGACTGCCGCCATCTTTGGTTTTGATTTCCCAAGTTAAGCCGGTGACATTATCGCGCACACAAGCATGATTGGTGGCAGTCGCAGCTAATTCATTACCGGATAAATCCAATTTAGTGAAATCAAATTGATTGGTGCCGTATTCAGCATCTTGGCGCGGAAAACCTGCGACCGGACACGGCAAACGATTAGCGGTGGCATTGCCGCAGGTGTCAATGCCCGTATCATTTAGTCCCAAGGTTCCGGCGCTGTAGCGAAAGGTTGCAATAACGGTTTGCGCGGCGGTTAAGTGCAACGTACACGCGCCAGTGCCAGAACAAATACCGCCGCTCCAGCCGGTAAATGTGGAGCCAGTCGCAGCAGCAGCATTCAAAATAATCTCAGAATCGCTGGCAAAATTCGCACTGCAATTGGTACTGCAATTGATTCCAGCAGGAACGCTGGTAATGGTGCCAACACCAGTACCTGCGCTGGTGACGGTGAGCGCGATAGGAATAGCAATAAAATTAGCAACGACATTTTTATTGGTGCTGACGTTGTTTAATATGCAAATTGGGTCGTTAGCGTTGCTGCAACCACTATCGCTATTAAAATTGTTAAACGTATAACCAGTATTAGCGGTTGCCATGCAAGTATTTGAGCTGCCGTATGTCAGTAAATAAGAACCGCAACTCACGCTACCGCCTTCAGTTGGATTGGCAGTTGCGGTGATTGAATAGGTGTTTAACGTGAAGTTCGCAGTGACAGTTTTATCGGCTGTGACATTAGTTAATTCGCAAGTTGTGCCGCTGCAATCGCCACTAAAGCCGTTAAACGTATAACTGGCATTAGTGGTTACAGTGCAATTTGCTGTACCGCCGGAAGTGACTGGATTCGGTGAACAACTTATCGAACCGCCCGCAGTTAGATTGGAAGTTGCGGTGATTGAGTAATTGTTTAACGTGAAGTTCGCAGTGACAGTTTTGTTATCAGTTATTGTTAAAGAACAAATACTTGTTCCTACGCAATCGCCACTCCAGCCGCTAAAAATATAACCGTCTGCTGGAATAGCATTGAGAGCGACTGCTGAATTGTTCAAATAAGTGAGCACACAATTACTGGTGCAGGGCGTGCCAATTCCCGTATAAGTTGCAACGACTGTGCCGGTGCCAGTGAAATTAACTGTGAGCGTTTTACTTGTATCAAAAGTTGCAGTGACGTTTTTTGCCGCGTCCATTGTCACTTGACATTGATTAGTGCCAACAACAGTGCAATTTGTCCAATTCGTAAAAAAACCATCACTATCCGGTGTGGCAGTGAGGGTAACAACTGTTCCTGAGTTAATTGATGTAAAACAAGTAGTGCCACAATTAATTCCGCCGACATTACTGGTGACGGTACCGCTTCCAATTGTTGTGACAGATAAATTGACTGAACTTACTGAATCAATTTCTACCGCACCAATATCAACAGTGCTATCAAGAATACGAGAAAATCCGCGTTGATCGAAAGATAATCCAGAAGCTAACGCATTATCACCGGTATTGTGTGCCAAACCGCCACTCACCGGAGCACGGGTGAACGTAAAACCGCCATTATTTTGTAATGCGCCGATCAGTGTTGTTAATGCTGCGCCTGAGGATGGAGTAAAACAAGTGCTGGCATTTAATGTGATGCTGTCAACGCCAAAGCCGCCATTAAAACCAATGACATTTTTACCCTGCACCGTCACGATGCCGCTATTATGAATTTCGGGGCTGATGTTGGTGCTGTAGATACTGTTACCAGAAATAATGCTATTTGCTACAGTTAAGTTGCCACCAGTGCCGTTATAAATACCACCGCCTTTGCTGCTGGTGCTGCTGGTGGCAACATTTTCAGCAAAGGTGCTATTTTTGATTGTTAAAGTCCCAACATTAGAAATTGCACCACCGATCCAACCGGCAGTATTTGCGGAAAAGGTGGAGTTGATAACAGTGGCGGTTGCACCGCTTTCGTTATAAATTGCTCCACCTTCTTGATTACTGACATTGATTGCTTTATTTTCAGAAAAAGTACTATTTTCTACACTGAGCGCACCTTCATTAAAAATTCCACCACCAATATCTGCTTGATTGCCAGACAAAGTAGAATTGATGATAGTCACTGTTCCAGCCGCATTATTTTTAATCGCACCACCGCCAGTGCCCGCAGCACTGCTACCATTACTTTTTAATGTTGAGTTGGTGATTCTTACTGTTCCGCTGTCATTAAAAACACCCGCGCCAAAACTTGCAGTATTATATTGAAGCGTGCAATCGCTTAGGTATAAATCTGAGCTTGTGTTATAAATAGCGCCAGCATTAGAAGTAGTATTTTGAATTGTACAATTTTCTAGCTCTAAAACGCCGTTGCCTTTGGTATAAATCACTCCGCCTTGAATGCTTCTGGAACCGACACTTTCAAGCGTTAAAAATTTTATGCGTAATGACATCCATTCATTCACATAAAACACACGGTCGCCACTCGCACCCTTAATAATCAATCCCGACGCACCCGAACCATCAATTGTCAGAAATTTATTAATTGTAATTTGACTCGCTAAGGTAATCGTTTGACCTACAAGCCTCGGATCAAAGCTAATCGTATCTCCGGCACTTGCATTGGTGATTTTATCCCGCAAAGAACCAACACTACTGTCATCTATATTATTAACCGTAAAAATTGCCGCCCCCGCCGGAAAACTCAAACCACCGATAAAACAAACCACTAAAACCCAACGCGTTAATAATAAAATTGAATGAAAATGAAACATCGGTGCCGCTCCCAAGTTAATTAGTCCGCAGTAATTGCTCCAATTCCGCCAACCGCTCCGGCGTCCCAATATCAAACCAGCGTCCGCGATGCCACTGCCCGCTCACCCGCCCCGCCGCCATCGCCGTCCGCAGCAGCGGAGCCAGCGGCAATGATGCGCCCGCCGTACAGCCCGCAAACAGCGCCGGTCGATATAACCCGATCCCGCTAAACGTCAGGCGCGGCGCACCGTCTGCCCACACGCGCCCCTCTTCTAACCGAAAATCACCCGCCGGATGCTGCGGCGGATTGTCCACCAGCACGAGCTGCGCCAAATCATCCTCAGCCAGCGCCAACTGCTTGACATCATAATCCGTCCAGATGTCGCCATTAACAACCACAAACGGCGCAGTTCCCAGCAGTGGCAGCGCCTGCACAATTCCTCCGCCAGTTTCCAGTGCCCGCGCTTCAGCGGAATAGCGAATCTGCACCCCAAACGCCGTGCCATCGCCGAGCGCCGCCACAATTTGCGCACCAAGATGGGCGTGATTGATGACCAGTTGGCGAAAACCCGCCGCCGCCAATCGCTCAATATGATGCACAATCAATGGCTTGCCAGCGACTGGCAGCAACGGTTTGGGCGTGTGATCGGTCAACGGGCGCATCCGCTCGCCGCGCCCCGCCGCTAAAATCATCGCCACGCGCTCAGACATCAACATTTCAATTACTCACCGCAGTCGTTATTTCATTTCAGTCATTATCGGCTAAAAAGGCAAAAAAAAGCCCCCCTTTTGAAAAAGGAGGGCTGGGTGGATTTAAGATCGGGCGTTTTTTTAATACGGCGCAGCAGCAATTAACGCCAATGCCTGCTCTCGACACGCCAGTGCGGTGTCTTTTTCCAATGCCGCCAGCCACCGTTTTGGAATTGCCTCCAATCCATAAAACGCGCCAGCAATCATTCCTAAAATCGCGCCAGTCGTATCAGCATCGCCGCCGCGATTCACCACATCAATCAACGCCGCTTCAAAACTATCGGTCGCAAAGAGCGCCTGAAATACCGCGTGCAACGTATCGACGATATAACCGCTGGGATTTTCCATCCGCCGCCGCTCAAAAGCATATCGCTCATCTGCCGCCACCAGCGCCTTGGTCAGGTCGCGCAACTCCTGCCAAGTCCCGCCGCGCAGCCCCACCTGCACCATCTGAATCACCGTCAACGTGCCCGCATCAGAAACTAAATTGTGATGCGTGACATAGGCTTGCGCCCGATGCGCCGCCGCTATCGTCGCCACATCCGCGCCCAACGTGTACAGCGCAATCGGCAAGGTGCGCATACAAGCCCCGTTGCCCGCGTCGTATTCATGCAACGGCACCTCCGGCTCGCCGGTCTGACGATAATGACGAATGCCGCGCCGCACCGTGTTGCCAATATCCACCGGCTTGGTACGCATCCACGCGCTAAATGCCTCCGCCGCCGCGTCCGCGTTCACCCCGCCACTGCTCAAAATGCTGCGACCGAGCGCCAAACTCATCTCCGTGTCATCAGTCACCCGCCCTTTGCGCAGCCGCAGCCAGCCGCCACCGACAATGTCACGATGCTCACCGTGCTGCGCCACAATTTCACGCGGAGTTAAAAATTCGACCGTTGCACCCAGCGCATCGCCAATTGCCATGCCTAAATAGGCAGCAACAGCGCGGTTAGATAACGAATTAGCAGGAAAATCAAGCGCAGGCGCGTCAGGTTTCAGCGCCAAAGCAAAGCGAATAGTCAACACAGACCTCGCAGGAAGGAGCGCGGCAGACAGTCACCGCTGCTGCCTCGCATAACTGTTTGTAAAAAAAGCGTTTCCATTTCATATCGGCCACGTTACGCGCCGCCAGCGCCGGAAAATTGCGCTGCACCAACGCCGTCAACTCGCCGCGATTCCACAGCCCCAGATCGTGCCACAGATGATCGTTCGCCATGCAGCCCGCCGCGATCACCTGCGCCATCCACACTTCCGAGTGCGAATTGCCCGCCCGCTCCGCCAGCAACAGCGCGATCAACTCCTGACGTTCCTCATGCCGCTGCGGTGCCAGCGGAGCGCCGCCATCCGTCGCCGCCAACACATCTGGCGATACGCCCGGAAAATGATACGTCATCAACTGGCGAAACGCCGTCAACTCCAATCCCAACCACGCAGGCAACGCCCCGCCACCGGTCGCTCGTGTCGCAATCATGCTCGCAAAAGCATGATCATTCTCTCTTCCCATCGCTCGCGCCATTAAACGCTCAAACACATGACTGGCATCTTGGCTGGCATTGCGAGCGAGGGCTGGCATATTCAATACTCCACTAAAATATCTTCATCGCGGACAATCATCTGGCAGGCCAACCGCCATTCACTCGGCAAATCATCCAGCAATAACTGATCAATCTCATCCTTGGTTAATTTGCCCAACTGCCGCAATACCGTTTGTTCTTTCTCGGTCAAATGATAACCCATGCGCTGCGTTTTCTTATCAACACTCGTCACGCGCACCACGCAATGTCCACACTCACCATCTTGGCAATCGTGATTCACTGCGATTTTATTCTCTTTGGCTAATTTCAGCAGCGTTTCCGTGTGGCTGCCCGCAACCGCATACACGGTTTTATCCTTGTGTTCAGGATTAGAAAAAGTCACCAGTGCCATAATTAAACGTTCCTCAATTTATCAGTGGGTTGTAAAAAACAGTCATTCAATCACATGCAGCGGCGTCGGTGCATGACGTTTTAATTGCAACGCAGTCATGCGTTCTGGAGTAATTCCAGTTAATGAACCCGGCGGATTTAACGGCACTCCAGCGGCATCAACAATTGCGCCCTCAACCGGACAAATGCTGGCGCATTGCGGATCAGCAAAATCACCGACACATTCGCTGCACTGCGTCGGCTCAATATAAAAATGCGGTTTTGCGGCATGAATCGCCTGCTGCGGACATAATGGTTCACACGCCCAACAATTCACGCACGCATCAATAATGGTTAAAGCCATGATCGTCAATTCCCACAATTACGCCGAACGCCGTTGCGTGGCAACTGAATCCACACTAAAACGACCGCTGGCGCTCAATTCTTGATAAACCGCCGCCACAGCCGTTTCAATTGATTCGAGCGCGTGTTCACTATTCGGAATAATCCCCGCCGCTTCTAATTGTTGCCAAGGTTCATAACCAATTTTGGCACACAAAACTACCTCACAACCGGCAAGCACCCGCAAAATTTTTGCAAATCTTTGCGCACTGCTGTCATCGCATTGCGCCGGGCCGTGACAATAACGTCCAGCAGTTCGCGCTCCAACTAAACGCACCCCGCGATTAGACGCTTCATAAATCAAAAACTCATTCGCTTCACCAAAATGCTGATTCACCAAACCACCACCGCCACTCGCCACTGCCATTAACACCGGGCGGGATGTGCGGAATTGCGGATTCAATGTCACGAGCGGCGCAGTTGGCGTGATTGGCGCAGGCGCTGCGCGTTTCGCCTCAATTGCGGCGTGAACTTGAGCGCGTTGCACCATTGCCGCTGCGTAATCAACATCTAATTGTTCAATTTTATCGAGTGTGAATTCTTGCCCGCGATCTTCACCGAGCATTCCGACTGCATCAGCGCGACATTGGCGACAGTGGCGCATCATCCGCATATCACCGGCGCAAGCATCTTGCAGCGTTTGTAATTCTGCTGACGTTGGTCCGCGCTGCCCAGTCAAACCATAAAAGGTGCCATGTTCCGGTTCGGAAATTAACGGCATCACGTTATGCAAAAATGCGCCCTTGGCTTTCACAATGCGGCTGACTTCTTTTAAGTGTTCATCGTTAATGCCGGGAATTAACACCGAATTCACTTTCACTAAAATGCCCCGCGCTACCAATAACTCCAGACCTTTTTGCTGCTGCGCGATTAAAATCTCAGCGGCTTTGCGTCCTTTAATACGGCGATGATTCCAGAAAATCCAAGGATAAATCTGCGCACCAATGTCGGGATCAACGCAATTGATGGTAATCGTGACGTGTTCGATATTATGTTGGCATAACTCATCAATCACTTCTGGCAATGCCAAACCATTCGTAGACACGCACAGTTTAATATCTGGCGCTTTAGCAGTGAGTTGGCGGAATGTTGCAAACGTGCGAGCGGGATTAGCGAGTGGATCGCCGGGGCCGGCAATTCCTAACACGGTCATTTGTGGAATTGCAGCCGCCACTGCCAACGTTTTTTTAACGGCTTGATCTGGCGTTAATACTTCGGAAACAACGCCGGGGCGCGATTCATTAGAACAATCATATTTGCGATTGCAATAATGGCATTGAATGTTACAAGCAGGCGCAACTGCAACGTGCATTCGCGCATAATGATGATGCGCATCTTCAGAAAAGCACGGATGATTATTAATTTTCGCCCGCAGCGCTTCTGGCAATTGCGCAAGTGCGTCGGCACTGCTGCCGCAACTGCTCGCCGCGCAGCCCGTGAGCGCGGTTTTTCCACCTTGATTCAATACTGTTATTGTCATCACCCGCCTCCGCCACTACCAAACCAACTGTTTTGCGCAATTGACAACGCTTGCGGTTGGAATAAGCAAACGCTGTGCCTAACGCCAATTTTAGCGATAAGTCGTTGTTAAAACGTGTTTTTTGTGGGGCAAGCGCGGGTGAATTGTGAGGATTGCGACAGGCACGGGCGCACAATTCTGTGCGAATCAATACAGTGCAGGGCGTATTGGTTAAAATGTCGCGCAAATCGTGCGGCACAAATGCGGACATAATCAGCGGAAAAAATGATGAACCAATTGTTTTATGGCGATAATTTGGACGTATTGCGCAAGAAAATCAAAGATAAATCTGTTGATTTGTGTTATATCGACCCGCCGTTTAATTCTAAACGCAACTACTTTCAGATTTATAACAACATCGGTAAAGATGACGCAGCACAAGCGCAAGCATTTATTGATACTTGGACGTGGAACGAATTGGCTGATGCTGGTTTCGCCGATATTCTCACCAATCAACATGACTACACCACGCAAACCATTGAGTTAATGAAAGGCTTAAAAGCCGTATTAGGCACTGGTGGTTTATTGGCGTATCTTATCAGCATGACGCAGCGAATTAACGCGATTTGGCGGGTATTAAAACCAACTGGCAGTTTTTATCTGCATTGTGATCCAACATGCAGCCATTATTTGAAGTTGATTTTGGATGGCATTTTTTGTCCACGCGGCGGAGATTTTTTGAACGAAATCATTTGGGAGAGAACTTTTAATTCGGGAAGCAGTAAAGCAATAGCGCGGCGATTTCCAACAAATACGGATAGCATTTTATTGTACAGCAAAACGTCAGAATATCTGTTTAATAAAGCGACAAAACCTTATAGTCAGGGCGCGTTAAAACGCTACGATAAAGTAGACGAACAAGGACGACGATTTAAGTGGAATCCGTTAAAAACAGTGTCGGCGGAAAGATTAAACGCATTGTTAGCAGCGGGTGAAGCAAAAATAACATCTACGTCAAAATATCCAGTATACAAACATTATTTTGTTGAAGAAAAAGGCGCTCCTGTCAGTAATCTTTGGAATGATATTGGGCAAATTGGCACGTTTGGCGGTGAACGCCTCGGCTATCCCACACAAAAGCCAGAAGCGTTATTGGAGCGAATTATTCACGCCAGCAGCAATGAAGGCGACGTGGTGTTGGATGCGTATTGCGGCTGCGGCACCAGCGTTGCCGTTGCGCATCGCTTGAAACGACAATGGATTGGTATTGACATCACTTATCAAAGCATCGCCTTGATTTTAAGACGGTTAGAAGATAGTTTCGGTGCGGACGCAGTCAATCAGATTGTGTTAAACGGCATTCCGCGTGATATGGATGCAGCGCGAGCGTTGGCGCATAAAAAGGATGATCGGCTGCGCAAAGAGTTTGAAAAATGGGCGGTGCTCACTTATACAAAAAACCGCGCTATCATCAACGATAAAAAAGGTGCCAATAAAGGCATTGATGGCATTGCGTATATTGTCAGCGGACACCAGAGCACTGAAAAAGTGATTTTGCAAGTAAAATCCGGCAAGGTGCAGCGCAATGATATTGCGACATTAAATAGTGATCGCCTGCGAGAACAAGCAGTGATGGCGATTTTAATCACGCTGGAAGAGCCAACCAAGCCGATGCGCGATGAAGCATTGGCAGCGGGGCGCTACCATCACGCATTATTGCAGCGGGATTATCCGCGTATTCAGATTGTGACCGTGCGCGAAATGATTGAAGATCAGTGTCGTGCAGATTTACCATTGAATCTTGAGGTACTCGCTAATGCGCCAGCGATAAACACCAGTCGTCAAATTGATTTATTGCCAGAATAATTACCACCATCGTTGCCAGTTATTTGAAATAGAATTATGAGACTGATTCGAGGATTACATAATTTGCGCCCCGCCGATCACGGCTGCGTCGCCACCATCGGCAACTTTGACGGCGTGCATCTCGGCCATCGCGCCGTTTTCAAACGCTTACTGGCGCGGGGGCGCGACCTCGGTTTGCCCGCCACCGTCATCACGTTTGAACCGCAGCCGCTGGAGTTTTTTCGCCCCGCTGCCGCGCCAGCGCGTTTGACCCGCCTGCGCGAGAAGCTCGCGGCGATGCGTGACAACGGCATCGAGCGCGTCATGTTATTGGAATTTAACCCGAAATTGGCGGCGTTGGCGGCGGAGCAGTTCGTGCAGCGGTTGTTGATTGAAGGGTTGGGCGTGCGCTTTTTGCTGGTCGGCGATGATTTTCGCTTTGGGCACCAGCGCGGCGGCGATTACACGTTATTGCAGCAGATGGGCGCAGATGCCGGCTTTGCGGTGGATAATCTGCACACGATCACGCACAACAACGCTCGCATCAGCAGCACACGGGTGCGAGCGGCGCTGGCGCTGGGTGATTTGGCGCAAGCGCGGCATCTGTTGGGACGCCCGTATCGGTTTGAAGGGCGGGTGGGTTATGGCGAGCAACGCGGGCAGACGCTCGGTTTTCCTACTGCAAACATCAACTTACATCGTCAAGTCAGTCCGCTGCGCGGCGTGTACGCGGTGCGCGTGTACGGGCTGGGCGCGATGCCGCAGCTTGGCGTTGCCAACATCGGCACGCGCCCGACCGTCAGCGGACGCGATGACCGGCTGGAAGTGCATCTCTTTGATTTTAATGCCCAGATTTACGGGCGGCATCTGGCGGTGGAATGTTGCCACAAGCTGCGCGATGAGCAGCGATTTGACTCTCTCGCCGCTTTACAACAGCAAATTCAAGAGGATGCGGCGGCGGCACGAGAGTGGTTGCGCCAGCACGTTCGTTGATTGCCAACGTCACGCTGGCGCGGGAATTCGGCGTTGCAAGATGTCCACCAACAGCGGATGACTGCCAACCAGTGGCGTCATCACCACGCGCCAGCCGGGATGTTGCGCCGTCACGCGGGCGATGAGCGTCGCCAGATCGCCATTTGCCCCGGCGTGGCGACCGGCAGCCACAAATAACAGCGCCACAATCACCGGCGTGATCGCATCGACTGCCGCCTGTTGTTGCAGCCACTCTTCCAACAGCATCCCGTTGAAATCGTAAGCCGCACCAGCACGGCGCTCCATCACCGCCTGCGCCACCGTCATTCCCAACCGCTGCGCCAACTGGGTGCTGATCCACTGCCGCACCGCCGTCACCGCCGGCACTGGTGAACCGTGATCGACCAGCACCACTCGCGGCGTTAATGATCCCAGCGCGGCAGCGGCATCTGCCACCTGTGCCGCCATGATGTCCACCAATAGCGGCTCGCCTGCCGGCAGCGGACAGAGCGTCGGCGCGAGTTGCCAATGAAAATGACCACTGTCAGCGGCGACCTCCGCTGCCGTAGTCGGAATGAATTCGGTGAGCGCCCGACTCGCCCCAAAAAACAGCGGAATCAACACAAAATCACGTTGTCCAGCCGCGCACAATTGCCGCAGCGTCGGCGCAAGTGTGGCTGCCGCTTGCCCGTCCAATTGCGCCACCGGCACCTGATCGGAATGCAGCAGCGAGACGGGCAACACCGCTTCGCCGCAGCGGGCAGCGAGCTGCGTAGCGAGACGGCGCAGCATCACCGTTGATTCCGCCCGCCGTGAGCCGTTGTCGAGCAATAACAGAGTACGCATCGTTTTAGAGAGTAGGTGGCTGGCGCTTGCTGGGCGTCAAGGTCACGGTGACTGGCGCAGCAACGGGATGCGGGCGACGGGTGGGACGACTGACAATCCACACCGCGACGCTGCCGAGAATGGCGGCGACGATGGCGGCGCTGGTGGCGCTCGGTTGCACCAACCACCACCACAGCACATAACTACCCGCCATGCTGCTGACCGCCGCCGTTTTGCCGGTGCGACAAATTTCGCCGTGTTCTAAAAAGCTGCGGATAGACGCGCCCATGCTCGGATGCTCAACTAAAAAGCGCACCCGCTGCGGATTACTGCGCAGCCACAGCCACGCCGCGCCGATCCAAAATACGGTCGTCGGCATCAGCGGCACCACCATGCCGATGAATCCCAGCCCAAAACATAGCCATGCCAACAGGTTATAAATCCGGCGGCGCTGCGGGTGCAGGTCTGCTGGTGACTGCAATTGCGGGGGTAAATTGGCGGACATAAACGACATCCTCGGCGCACGGCGCAGCTTTCAAAACGAGATGATACAAGTATCACTGCGATCAAGCGGTTTAACAGTGCGGTCAGCAGGATTTAATGGTGGCGAGATTCACGCGATTGCGCCCGCCGTCTTTAGCCATAAACAGTTGAGAATCCGTATGTGCAATCAGATCAATTGCTGATGTATTGATGCTCGGCTGGCATAGCACCGCACCAATACTGACCGTGACATAAAATGCAGCAGATGAAGTGCAATGTGGAATCTGTAGCACTGCAACACTCAACCGCAATTGCTCGGCAAACGTCGCTAAACCGGAGTGATCAATACCGCTCAATAAACAAACAAATTCTTCGCCGCCGTAGCGAGCGATAAAATCACTGCCGCGCTGCATCTGTTTTGCCAATGCTTTAGCAACACGCTGCAGGCAATCATCACCGACGAGATGACCATAGGCATCGTTATATTGCTTGAAATAATCAATGTCGATCATCACTGCGGCGAGGCTGTCATTTGTACGACAAGCGCGTTTCCATTCCTGCACCAGCCGTTCATCAAAAGCGCGGCGATTGGGAATGCCAGTCAAGCCATCAAAATGCGAAAGCTGATTGAGAATGTCGTGCTGGCGCTTGAGTTCCAAATGCGTCCGCACGCGCATTCGCACGATTACTTCTTTAAACGGTTTAATAATATAATCCACCGCGCCCAGTTCCAACCCATGTACTTCTTCATCAACATCATTCAGCCCGGTAATAAAAATCACCGGAATGTCGCGAAATTGCGGATGCGCTTTCAGCGTCGTACAGACTTGATAACCATCCATTTCTGGCATCACGACATCAAGCAAAATCAAATCTGGTTCGCAGCTTTCAATCAAGCGAAGCGCCGATTGTCCGCTCGTTGCTGCGGACACCTGATGCCCTTCATTGACTACGATTCGGCTTAATATCCGCACATTATCGGGGACATCATCAACAATCAGTACGCGCATCATTTACCTCCATTTTAAAAAAAGTTATCCTATCTTTTAGTGTGCAGTTCTGGTTTTGATCGCGCTTTTCAATATACACTATAAAAATAATCTAATAAATACTTGACATCGGGCTAAGTGAATGAAAAAGAGTTTGTTATTGCTGACCATGTTGGCGTTATTGAGTATCAGCAGCGGATTGGCGTGGTTACAATTGCGTCCAGCGCCGCCAATTCAAGTCGGAATGATTGCATGGATCGCATCGGGAGCAGTCATCGGTTCCAGCGAAATCCATGAAAGCGATTTATTTGTGGAAGAACATCCGCATAGCCGCATTCGCGTGGTTCCGGTAGATGACGAATGGCAACCTGAACAAACGGCAGCGACTGTTCAAGCCGCGCTGGCGCGAGGCATTCGTTTTTTTGTCTCGACGCATCCGTCAAATTGTGCAGTGCAAAGTGCGCACCTGTTCGCCGATACGCAGGCAGTGCTGATTAACACCTCGTCAACCACGCCGGTGCTGACTGGGCGCGATGACGGGATTTTGCGCATCGTTCCTGATGTCATTCAAGAGCAACGCGCCATTGCGGATTATGTCAACACGCTGCCGGGCAAGCGGCTGTTGGTGTTGCAGGACACTGGCAATCTGGCTTATTCCGAGCCGGGGCTGAACGCCTTTACCGCTAAATTGAGCACCGTTAACCACTGGCAGCTTGAGCATCACGCCATGTTGATGTCGGCATTTAATCCCGAACAAGAGCGCCAGCTAATGGCGCAACCCTTTGATGCGCTTTATATTCTTGGCGGCAGTTTTCAAAGCGACATCGGCAACATCGCCCAGCTTTTTCATTATTTCCACCCAGACGCGCCGATTGTGCTCACACCTTGGGCGCGTTCTCCCGCCATTCTGGAAACCGCTGGCGACGCCATTGACCACATCATTTTGGCAAGCACCTATCCGCCGCGTGAAGTAAACACGGAAATTGATCACTACTTCAATCGCTTCGCCGCTCGCTTTGGCTATAAACCGCACGCGATGACGATTGAAGTGCGGCAGGCGCTGGAGCTGCTCGATCAAGCATTTGCGCTGGGATACGACACGCCGGAAACCGTCAAACGCTATTTGCTGTCCACACCAACGCATCACACGAGTTTGGGTTCGATTAGTTTTGACCGCTTTGGCGATGTGACGCGACCCTATTATTTCATTCGAGATTTACGGAACGAATTGAAATGACACTGCCGCACCGCCTCTCCTTTGGACGCTACAACCTGCTGCTAGAAGCAGTGGCGTTGCTACTGACTTCGATCATTTTGTTTCTCGCCGTGTGGTTCACTTTGACCAAATTGAACCAGAAATATCTGGATTTGCGGTTGGCCGAAGCCACAAGAGTGCATCTGTTTTTGAAACAACACCTTAACGACTCACAGGCGGCGCTGGCATCTTTCATCAAACTGCCGGATGCGGAACGCACGCCAAAGGTGATTGCACTGTTTTCTACTTTTTCAGAGATTTATCGGATAGATCAAGACCTGCGCATTGCCCAAATTTACAAAGCCGGTTCACAGATTAGAACCTTTGTCGGCTTTTCTTTTGCGACTAGCAAACTGAGTCGCTATCTCGCAGCTAACGGCGAACGCGGCAATTTTTCTGAAATCATGCGCGGGTACGAAGATGATTTGCCAAGCATTTATCTCAACATTGCGGCAGGCGATCATCTGTATCTCGGACGCCTTAATCTCGATTATGTCCAGAACTTTCTGACGCAATTTTCCGGTTACTCCGGCACTCCGGTGCTGCTCGTCGCGCAAGACGGGTTTGTGATGCTCGCCAGCGATCCCACGCTGCGCATTCTCGCCCTTGATCTCAAACACTGGACACAACCGCCCTCGCCGTATCGAACCTTGACTGCGGGTGGACGGCACTGGATTCCCGTGATTTCTGCACCCGGTGCGCTGGGAGCGCGGATCGTGACTCTGATTCCCACCGAAGTGCTCGACACCCAGCGCAATGCACTGCTGATCTTTTTGGTCACGTTTATCGGCGTGTCATTGTTGGTGCGGGTGTTCAAAAACATGCACTTAAATCGCCTGTTTACGCGCCCCATCGCCACTTTTGCCGCCAAGATGCGTGATTTAGAGCGCGGCAACGCCATCGGCGACAGCGTCAACATCAACTATCGTTTCAAAGAGTTGGCGGATATTGATGTTCATTTTCGCGCCATGGCTGCCGCCATCGCCCAGCGCGAACAATCCCTGCGCGAGAGCGAGCAGAAATATCGCGTTCTGACCGAGAACATCAAAGACGTGGTGTGGACACTCGATGTCGCAACCATGCGTTTTCTGTATGTCAGTCCGGCAGTTGAGGCGCTGCGCGGTTTCACAGCGGATGACATTATGGCCGCGCCGGTGGATGCAGCACTGATGCCGGAAATGGGCGAACAATTGAAGGCGCTCGTCCGCCAACGGGCAGCGGCGCTGCTTGTTGGGAAAATGCCTGCCGAGCATTTTTATTGCGATGAGATCGAGCAGCCGCGCAAAGATGGGACGACCGTCTGGACGGAAGTCGTCACCAGTTATTGGCATAACGTGCCGCTGGATCGGGTGGAATTGCACGGCGTGACCCGCGATATCCGCGAGCGGAAACGGGCGGAGCTGGCGCTGATTGTGGCGAAACAGCAGGCGGAAGCAGCCAACTGTGCCAAGTCGATGTTTCTCGCCAATATGAGCCACGAGATTCGCACGCCGCTGAATGCGATTTTGGGTTTTGCGCAGGTGCTGGCGCGGGATGCCAGCTTTAGCACGGCGCAGCGCAAACAGTTGCGCACCATTTTGCGTAGCGGCGAACACCTGTTGACGCTGATTGATGACATTCTCGACATGGCGAAAATCGAAGCTGGGCGCGTACAGTTGCACAATGCGCCGTTCGATGTAATTGGCTTGATGACGGAAATTGAAAGCCTGTTTCAACCCCGCGCCCGCGAGCAGCGATTGCGCTTGAGCGTGGAGACGGCGGGATTGCCGCCGCAGGTGCTCGGCGATGCGCTGCGGCTGCGGCAGGTGCTGATCAATTTGGTTAATAACGCAGTCAAATTCACCCCCGCCGGTCAGGTGATGGTGCGGGTTGAGGCGGTGGCGGCGGGGATTCAGTTCAGCGTTCACGATACTGGAATTGGGATTGCGTCGAATGAGCTGGCGCGGATTTTTGATCCTTTTACGCAGACCGAAAGCGGTCGCCGGGTGCAGGGTGGTACCGGGCTGGGTTTGGCGTTGAGCCAACAATTGGTGCGGCTGATGGGTGGACAGTTGCGGGTTGAGAGTGTGCCGGACGTGGGGAGCTGTTTTGCGTTTGTGTTACCGCTGGCGGCAGTCACTGCGCCGGAAGTGGCAGTGATGATGCCCATTCGTCCCGTGATCGGGCTGATGCCGGGGCAGCCGAAGTGCCGCGTGCTGATCGTCGATGATCTCGCCGATAACCGTGAACCGCTGCGGGCGCTGCTGGAGTCGTTGAATCCGCAGCCGCCGGTGCTGGAGTTCCGCGAGGCGAGCAACGGACAGGAAGCGATTGATCTGTGGGAAGAATGGCAGCCGCAGGTGATTTTAATGGATATGCGGATGCCGGTGCTGTCGGGCGAGGAAGCGACCCGCGACATCAAACTGCGCATGGCGGCACGTCCTGACACGGTGCGCTCGGTGGTGGTGGCGCTGACCGCTAGCGCCTTTGAAGATGATCGTCAGCACATGCTTGCCTGCGGCTGCGATGAATTTGCCCGCAAACCATTTCGTGCTGAGGAATTGTTTGGCATTTTGGAACGGCTTGCCGCGCTGCGGTTTATTTACGCTGAATATGCGCCGCCAGTGCCGGTGTTATTGGCAGCGGATGTGGTGCAGGAGCGGTTGCATCATTGTGCTGGCACATGGCGCAGCGCCTTAAAGCAGGCGGTTGATTTGGGAGATTTCGAGCAGATTAACGCGCTCATCAAGACGCTCGCAGACCGTGATGCGGCGCTGTATGCGACGTTGGCGCATTGGACGGATCAGTATGATTTGGATGCACTGCTGGCGCTGTGGACAACAGAGAACACATCGCAGTGATGCACAAATGTCAGGGAGTTGAGCGCCAGATTCGCGTACACTTCGGACACACGGTTTGCAGCCGTGTTCGCAATCACTGTTACTTCACTCTAAATGGGATTAAAACGAATGAATATGCCTAAAAATATCGGTGAAATGGATCGGAATGTGCGTTTTGGTGCGGGCATCGCAGTGATTTTATTCGGTCTGATCGATCACAACCTGATTGGTTTGGTCGGATTGGTGTTGATTGGCACTGCGTATTTGCGCACCTGTCCTGCTTATACGTTGGTGAATATGGACACCAATAAAAAATAAGCATTGCGTACAGTGAGATTAAAAAACGCCGCATTAAGCGGCGTTTTTTTATGTCGCTGCGATTCGTTAATGCGAATGCGGCGGACGTTGCGCTGTTGCAATAGTGGGAGCCACATTGTGATCGGGACTGCGGTGGGATGAAAACGCAATGCGATCTAAAATGCCCATCAAAACTGCCGAGACCACAAAGGTTAAATGAATGATGACATACCACATCAGTTTATCATTCGGCACATTGACGACATTCACAAATTCCTGCAACAAATGAATGGAAGAAATCGCCACGATGGATGCCGCCACCTTCAATTTTAAGGTGCTGGAATCAAGTTTTCCCAACCAATCCAATTGATCGTCACCCTCGCGCACGTCGATCCGAGAAACGAAATTTTCATACCCAGAAAACATCACCATCACGACCAAACTGGCAACCAATGATAAATCAATAAGCGCCAAGACGATCAGCACCATATCCGACTCACTCATGGTGAGGATATGCGTGAGCAAGTGATAGACTTCATAAAAAACTTGATTCCTATCGCCATTAAGGTAAACGATAATCCCAAATAAATCGGCGCTAATAACCAGCGGCTGGCATACAACAGGCGTTCGGTAATTTGTTCAAGCACGTGATGTCTCCAATTTCTAAGTATTCAGTGATATTTTCAAACTGTGCTAAGTGTCCGAATCAAGCTGCATCGCGTCAAGTGATCTTTGCACTTGTCATTCCGCATCGCGCTTGCCGCACGTCATGGAAACTGTGACGAACTTCTCGCAGGATGCTGCTGCACATCTGCGTGTTTCATCGCTAGGTTATAGCAGCACAATTTGGAGGGCGTTATGCGACCGCTTGGAAAAATTCTTTTATTATTGATGGGGTTATGTATTCACTCGGCACTGATGGCAACGGATAATTGGCCGACTCCACCGGCAACGGTGCAGCCTGCGCCAGTGCAAATTTCCGGTCCGCTCACGGGCGGCACTGCCGATCACACGAAATTTGAGGTCTTGAAAAAGCCCTTTGCTTCTGGACCAGAAGTGACCAAAGCCTGCCTCAGTTGCCATACAGAAACTGGCAAGCATTTTATGAAAAACATCCATTGGACTTGGGAATGGCGCAATCCCGACACTGGACAAATGCTCGGCAAAAAACATCTCATCAATAACTTTTGTACGAATGCGCGGGGCAATGAAGGCATGTGCGCTCAATGCCATGCTGGATATGGTTGGAAAGATGAAAATTTTGATTTCAAAGATGAAACCAACATTGATTGTTTAGTCTGTCACGATACGACTGGCACCTATTATAAAACGCCAAACAGCGCCGGCAGTCCCGCCTGTTCTGTGATGTTTGAAGGCAAGCCAGCAATTGATTTATCACTGGTTGCACAGAGTGTTGATTTGCCACAACGTGCCAATTGCGGTGCCTGTCATTTTAATGGCGGTGGTGGCGATAATGTAAAACATGGCGATTTATCTTCCGCATTAAAAAATCCACCGCGTCAATTAGATGTACACATGGGTATTGATGGTTTGAATTTCGCTTGCACTGCCTGTCATGTCACCAAACAACACGTTTGGGCGGGCAGTCGGTATCGCATGGATGCGAAAGACCATAAAGGCGCAGGAAAACCGGGACAACGCCGCGATGTAGCAACTTGTGAATCCTGTCATGGCTTAAAACCGCATCCGGTTGATTCACTTGCTGCATTCAAACGCAATGACCATATTTCCAGCGTTGCATGTCAAACCTGCCATATTCCTGAATTCGCACGCGGTGGCGTCGCGACCATGACCGATTGGGATTGGCGCACCGCTGGTCGCACCCGTAATGGTGAAGGCTATCATGAGCATGGATATACGCAAGGCAATGGTGAACATCGCTATACCTACAAATCCATTAAAGGCACTTTCGTTTATGCTGAGAATTTAGTGCCGCTATATCGCTGGTTTAATGGGCAAATGAACTACACCACCATTGATACCAAGTTTGATGTCACTAAACCAGTTGCCGTGAATGATTTTAATGGCTCGCGTGATGACGGACATTCGCGCATTTGGCCATTCAAACAGATGCGGACGTGGTTGCCGGCTGATATTGGTAATGGCACCTTGGTTTATGCCCATTTATGGGGTGAAGACAGCGATTCTTATTGGGGCAATTATGATATGGGGAAAGCCATTGCGCATGGCATGAAAGAATTTGGGCTACCTTATTCTGGTCAATATGGTTTTGTAGAAACGCTTTCCTATTGGCCCATTACCCACATGGTTGCACCAAAAGAAGACTCTCTTTCTTGCGAAAGTTGTCACGCAAAAGATGGACGTTTACAAGGAGTTGAAGGATTGTACTTGCCGGGACGTGATAGCAATCAATGGGTAGATTTAATTGGAGTCTTGGCGGTATTGGGCACTCTCATTGGCATCATTAGCCATGCCTTAATTCGCCTGTTTTCCTCAAGAGGAGCACAACACTAATGGCTATTCGGCGCGTTAAAATTTTCACGCTGTTTGAACGATTCTGGCACTGGTCACAGATGCTGTTAATTGTCTTGTTGATGATTACCGGATTTGGCATTCATGGCTTTCATCATCTCCTAGATTTTGAAATCGCCGTCACCTTACATACCCTTGCCGCCTTTGCTTTGTTATTGCTGTGGGCATTCAGTATTTTCTGGCTGTTCACTACTCGTCACTGGCGACATTTTATCCCTACGGTTAAAGGAATGTGGGGCGTGTTGCGCTTTTACATTCTCGGCATCTTTAAGGGCGAACATCACCCTTATCGCAAAGCATTTTGGCGTAAACACAATCCACTGCAAGCCCTGACGTATTTAATGCTTAAAATCGTGCTCTTTCCCTTAATTTGGGGATCGGGCTTGATTTATCTATTCTACTTTGTCTGGCGGGATTTACCCCATGCGACGCTATGGTTAGATGGAGTAGCATTAGTACACACCGGAGCGGCATTTACCATTCTGATGTTTGTGATGATTCATGTGTATATGCTCACCACAGGTCATTCATTCAAATCGCATGTGATGCCCATGATTAACGGTTTTGATGAAGTAGATTTAACTCCAGAAGAAGAAGCCTATTTGCAAAACGATGAACCGGAGAATATCCGCTAAATCGCGTTTTGCATCAATTAAAAAGCCGCTGCTTATGTCCTATAAGCAGCGGTTTTTTTTAATTAACACAGCAGAATAAAAGACAGTTATTTAGCGCCCGGGAACCGTAAACTTGCCACCCGCTCTAATGCCTGCGTTAATGGCAACCACCGCGCTGGTGGTTCAAACGCATCAAAAAAGTTTTTCAAATACAATCCCAATTCAGTATCACCAGACATGCGCAACCGCCGCTGAAAAAAGAGCGTATCTGCGTCTTCACGCCGCGCTGCTAATAATAAAAACTCCCGCACTCCGCCTGCAATCGTCGCATCTGCTGGCGCTTCATTGCCATGACCTTGAATGCGTCCATTCGTCAAACCCAATAAATAACGCACTCCAAGATCATCAATTTCAATTGCAACCTGCCGTCCCTGTAAAAAATCCAGATCACCTTCTAAAATGGCATCTTTCATTACTTGATTAAGAATGGCGGCCAACGCACGACTGTGCATGACACTCGGCACCAATCGGAGTGGCAAGGTAAACGGATATAACAGTTGTTGCGGGGTAAGCATTGATGATCTCGCGTGATATGTCATAGGATGGCGGTGGATTTTCCACACTCTTGCCAAATAAGACAAGCAGATTGCCACAGTATTGGCAGAAAAATCACTTCCGACTACATGCAGCACCGTATTAACGGTGCGGATTTAACTGAAATTTTGTGAAGCACAGTGCTTAAAAAATGGCGCAGACTTTTAATAGTAGTGCGTATTTTAATTGTGAAATGTTGTACAAAAAAGGTTAATCAACAGTCACTTCCAAGGTAAGCCGCCGTCAATTTCTCCATGCGCAAAAAACGTGCGACAACGTGAACACAAGTACAGCACCGGTGCGCCCATGTGTGGCGTTTTGAGTTGTTGCGACGCCCGACCGCAGCGTGGGCAAGCGTGAATACGCCGATGTAACCAATACGCCATTCCAATAATAGGCATCACAATCCACAGTAACCACTGCTGTAAACCGACCGCAGCTAATAATGGAATTCCAAAAACGGTGCTAAAAAGCACTAGCGCCAACCACAGATGAAAGCGGCGACGGGCAATCGCAGAAAAGGGGCGTTCGCGGTATTCAATACCGGCACTTTTTGCTATTTTTCCATCTTGCGAAAATAGGAAATCGCGGTAATGATAGCCTTGACGCTGATTAGTAAAGAATACTGGCAAAAGCCGCTCTTTAATTATAGTTAAAATACTGCGTATTTAATGGTTATTGTCAGCGGTTACTCTGACAACCCAGCGTATTCAATTAAAAATATCCCGGCATGAAGAGAAAGCTATTCTGCCGCACCGGGATTAAAATCTGCCTAACCGAATTACACGCACCCAGTGGGTTTTGGTAATCCGCCCCACTTACAAATGAGCTTCATCGGTCCTTTTTTGAAAATGTCATACAGGTCTTTGGTTGATACCTTTTGCTTTTTTGCAAAGATACGAATTGGTGGCACCACGCCATCTTCTTCATACATCGCCCGCGCTTCACGAATGAATGTCATCACCTGTTCTGTCATCTCAAAATCATCGCTGCGTACCAGTTCTATAGCGATCTCTTCACTCCAATCGTCGCGGTTCAATAAAAAGCCTTCGTTATCAAGCGGAACACTGATTGCCATCCGTTTATCCTCATGTTGTTAATCACATCAACCCATCTTTTACGATTATGGAGATGGTGACAACCGCGCATAAATCAATAGCGCGGCTCTGCTTTTTATCTGCATCACTGCTCTACCGCACTTTAGCCAGCATTGTATAGCAATGGTGTCATGTGGTCATTTTACAAGGGAGGCAATCCATCATCAGAGTGCGTTAGCGATACACTCGCAGCGTGACTAGGATTTGCGCGTAATGGTGCGAAATGTAAAAAACAGTAAAATTTCAATCACTATCAATACAGCGACAGCGTAAAAGATATTGGTGTATAAGTCTTGTTTTAATTGTTTAATGTCATTGGTAACATCATACCAACTCAAAATGACGCCTACTGGCGCTCTTTTCAGATCATTTTGACCGCGATAATCGCGTAATGGAAACGCTGCCAAAGCAATATCGCTTTGATCAATATGACACCAACTCACGCTAAAATGATGCACAATTGCTTGTACGCACGCATCATTTAAGAGTGTATGCGTTCTTTGATGTAAACTCGCTTCTACTAAATAGCCATCAATTGCCGGATTATTAGCAACATAATTTGTGAGATGGTGCGGCCACATGGTTTCACGAAGATGATCAAGCGTTAATAACACTGCAAAATGCGCCAGACTAGATTTTTCAACTAGCGTCAATAAGGATTGATAAGAAGTGCCCGCTTCTAATACACCAATTTGTAATACTTTTTCGGTTGCAGCCGGATCACTCATTTTTACCGGCACTACACCACGAATACCACACAGTGCCCGCCCACATTCAAAACCAAGCGTTGGTTTTTCTAAACGCAGTGCATCTTGAATCGTAAAGCGGACATCAGCAAGATCATCGCCAAATTCATCTGGCTGTTCCACGCGCAAAAATGAAGTAGCGGCAGTACCGAATTGGAAATGCAGTTGACGGGTATCATATAGCCGTTGCAATTCTTCCCAAGGATTAGATACCAGCATTAACAATTTACAACGTGCTAATTGCGCCTGCATTCCACCACCGCCACCACCCTCTGCTATCACTGCTTGACGACCTGCATAAAAGGTCTGTTGTATTTCAGGAACTGAAGCAATATATGCAGCCGTTTGTTGCATTCGCAATGCAGTATCTTCTAACGTCGCTTCAAATAATCTGCCAAGATATTGCGATTTTTCTTCTAAAAACGATTGAAAGCGACTCCGTTCTGCTTGATAGTTTATCCAAACAAAAATCCCGTTACTGCTAATAACAAAGAGACTAACAACTAAAAATAAACTGGTGCGACTGGTCATGCTTCATCATTCATTGGATAAAAAACTGGTATTGGTAGCGTGAATATGCACGGCTAACCACAAGCAAGGCGGCGTCGTTGATGTCGATAAAACGCGATGCGGAGTGTGGGCAGGAATGAAATAATAATCGCCAGCGGTCAATGTCACTTCAGCGCCAGCTAACCATAATTGCGCCGTGCCCTGTAGTAAACAAACCCATTCATCCTGCGCTTGGTCGTATAACTGTGATTCTGGAGTATCGCTGCTAATGATGCGTTCAATGCGCACACAAGAGTGATGCAATAGCGTTGTAAATAGTTCACCTGTTTCTGGAATAAGCAGTTGCGTAAACAGGTTGCCGGCAAGGTGGTGGTCTGCATTCATGGCGTTGCTTACCAATGCAGCGGTTGCAATTGTAAATCCGCCGGATCATGTGCGGGAGTGCGACTGGTGAGCCAAGTTGTCCAGCCTAATTGACTTTGAATTCCCAGTTGCAGCGGTGGCGTTTCTTCTCGTTGTAAAATCAATTGAATATCCCAATCCAATTCATCGCCTAAATAATTGCGCACAATGGCAATCACTCGCGGCAAACTATCGCCACCCGGCAATAACCGCTGATATTCAACGCGCTTGAGCGGACCGATATGAATGCGAAATTTATATTGGCGATCCCAAATGCGTGAGCCAACAATGGTGCTGCATCCCAAACTGCCAGTATCGGGTGAAATGCCGAGTTGCCATTGTGATTCGCGTGGCAATGGTAGCCAATGTCCAACGAATTCTTCAATGCGAATTGGCAATTGCAAAAAGTCAGTTAAAATTGCAACCAATCCTTCGGGATGACGGGTTTGGGCAGCGAAACGTCCGGCGTAATGACGTTTGGCTAAATCCGGCAGCGCGTCGCGCTCGCAATACGTTGGCATTCCTTGCCCGAATAATGCGCCAAGATAAATACTAAAGCGGTCGGTTTCGGGGCGATCAAAATTGACAGTTGGGCGCGAATTCGCCCAAGCGCGATAAAATAACGTTAAAATGCGATGATGAAAAACATCAGCAAAATGAACAAAAGTGGCATCATTTGAATTGCGTTGGCGGTCGCGGGCATATTCACTTAAATGCAGCGGCAACGGGCCATTGGGGCCGAATAAACCGAGAAAATAAACCGCCATCCGAGCGGGATGTGTGTCATTTTCTAATTGAAAAGATGCCAGCGTGGAAGGTGCAAAACTCAATGAGGGTTGCTGCGTTAGCCGCAGCGCTTCTTGCGCCGGGCGCGTGGTTTGTCCGAGCCGAGGTTGCTGGCGATATGCACATTCCAATTGCCGCAGCACCTGCAAAAAATCAAACCGATGCGGTGCGTCGTGCAGCGTCCGCAGCAGCGTTAACAGGTGTGACGGCGTCCGATCCGCGCTGGCCATCGCATCACCTCGCCGTGATCTGGGGTTGTGACGATGGTCTCGGTGAACGAGTTGACCGAGACATATTTGGCGAAAAATTGCTCCAGCACTGCGCCGAGCAGAAAGACGCCGCTGCCTTCAAATGCCGCTGGATCAAGCAGTAACGTGATTTGCAGACCTCGCGCAAAGCAAATCCCCCGCCCCTTTTTCAAAGGGGGAAACAGATTGATTGCCGTCGTGCAATGCAGCGCGAAATAGCTGGCATCAAACGCATTTTCTTCAAACACGCCGCCTTAATCCAGTAAAACGATCACATCTAATTCCGTCGTCGTACAGCGCCGCACTGCGTCCGCCAGCCCGGTGAAATCAATAAACAAATAACGCTCTGGAAAGGCGAAGTATTCCTGCAACAGCCGATAACCTTGAAACGACTGCGACCCCAAGACCAAGCAAGAACATCAATCTCATTTTTGTGTGTTTTATCTTGAGCCTCACCAGTGATGCCCGTGATCTTGATAAACATGTCAACAGCCATTGCTTCACTGCTCATTTCAGTTGATTAATAAAATCACACACTTTCGTATCATAAGTGCGCCAATCGCCATACCGACATACCGCCATCGTATCGAATAAATCGATGATGGAATTTCACTTAACCTCCTTTCGCCGACGGTAACTTTGAAACCAAACGCAATGAAACAGTTAATCCTTCAAGCTGATAGTGTGGACGCAAGAAAAACTTAGATGTGTAATAACCAGGATTACCTTCTACTTCTTCCACTATAACTTCAGCGGCAGCCAACGGACGCTTGGCTTTAGTAATTTCACCCGAGTGCACTGGATCGCCATCAACGTAATTCAAAATCCAATCGTTGAGCCAACGCTGCATATCGTCGCGTTCTTTGAATGAACCAATCTTATCGCGGACGATACATTTCAAATAATGCGCAAACCGGCAAGTCGCAAATAAATATGGCAATCGCGCTGCGAGATTCGCATTTGCAGTTGCGTCTGGATCATCGTATTCAAACGGTTTTTGCAATGATTGTGCCCCGATGAATGCGGTAAAATCCGAGTTCTTTTTATGAATCAGCGACATGAATCCACTTTTAGCTAATTCAGCTTCGCGCCGGTCGCTAATTGCAATTTCGGTCGGGCATTTCATATCAACCCCGCCGTCATCAGTCGGAAAAGTGTGCGTTGGCAAACCTTCTACTGCGCCGCCGGATTCAATTCCGTAAATTCGCGAACACCAGCCGTACAATTTGAATGAGCGATTGATATTGGTCGCCATTGCATACGCAGAATTGGCCCAACTGTATTTGTTATGATTAGCACCGTCGGTATCTTCTTCAAAATCGAATTCATCAACCGGATTCGTTTTTACGCCATAGGGCAAACGAGCGAGAAAGCGCGGCATCGTCAAACCAATATAACGCGCATCATCGGATTCACGCAGCGAACGCCAGGCTGCGTATTCTGGCGTTTGGAAAATCTTAGTTAAATCACGCGGATTCGTCAATTCACTCCAAGAATCCATTTGCATCACACTGGGATCGGTGCCAGCAATAAATGGCGCGTGCATTGCTGCACACACTTTTGAAATCTCGCTGAGGAATTCAACATCCGGCGGATTGTGATCAAAATGATAATCGCCGATTAAACAACCGAAGGGTTCACCACCAAATTGCCCGTATTCTTCTTCATACATCCGCTTAAATAACGGGCTTTGATCCCACGCCGTGCCCTTGAATTTCTTCAAGGTTTTATGCACTTCTTTCTTAGAAATGTTCATCACCCGAATCTTGAGCATTTCATCGGTCTCAGTATTATTGACCATGTAATGCAGACCGCGCCATGCTCCTTCCAATTGTTGAAATTCAGGGTGATGCAGAATTAAATTCACCTGTTCACTCAGTTTTTTATCAATCTCAGCAATCATTGAACTGATGGTATTGACAACATTAGCAGATGTCGTCACCGAACCAGCAAGCGCCTGTTCCGCTAAGGTTTTTATTGCCTCAGTGATTGCTTCTTTTGCCCGTTCTGATTTCGGACGAAATTCCTTTTCTAATAGCGCACTGAAATCATTAGGCTCAAAAATCGTTGCGCCCACTTGAGTTTGTTTTTGAAATTCAGAGTCAGCCACGCTTTAACCCTCAATTGGCGTTGATGCGGCATCGTCCTGCGGCTTGGGTGCAGAAGCCAACGATTGCAGCAGTGCAGGGTTTTGTAATGCTTTGGCAATTAACTCCTCAGCACCAGTTTTCCCATCCATATCACTCAATAAATTAGATAACTGTTCCCGCGCTCGCAGTAGTTTATTTAATGCGCCAACTTTACGCGCAATCGCCGCAGGCAAGAAGTCATCCATGCTCTCAAAAGTAATATCAACGCTCAAATTCCCTTCACCAGTTAATGTATTCGGAACTTGAAATGCAGTGCGTGGCTTTATCGCCTTGAGGTGATCATCGAAATGATCAATATCAATTTCTAAAAACTTGCGATCAGTCACCGGTAGCAAGGCTTCGGCAGGTTTACCAGATAAATCAGCCATCACGCCCACAATAAATGGAAGCTGAACCTTTTTTTCTGCGCCGTGTAACTCAATATCGTATTCAATCTGCACACGCGGAGCGCGATTTCTTACAACGAACTTCTGACTAATTTGTGCCACAGTATTTTTCCTTTAGCGGTTCACGAATTAGAGTCATCATCGAAACCACGAATGATCTCGACCTGTGACAAACCATCTGGAGCTAAGTCCTGCAAAATTGCCATAAAATCTTTATTCACTAACCGCTTGGCGCGATGCAAAAACAACGGAACCGGACTAGACGGCTCTTGCCGCTGATAATAATCGCAAAGCGAGTCTAATGCACGCAGCACTTCTGTGCGATTATTAATTGCACTCAAGGGAGCCGCAACTGCAATTTGATGATTCACCGCAACCTCATCTGGCAACGTTACCAATTCTAACTCAGCTTCAATTGCCAATTCTGCTGCGTGCTCTGGACGTTGTGCCAATGGCGCAGCAATTACCTTCTCCGCTTCTTTCATTAAACTGCTCAATGCCATCATATCAGGTGCAGCGCCCACGCCCACGCGCTCTAATAATAGCGCCTCCATCTCCGCTATTATCTTGCGCGATTGCCCAATTGCTTCAGCGGTCATTTGCAACGCTGAAAATTCAACCTGTTGAAAGGCGGCTTCAATCACATTTAATTCTGGTGCGGGTGCATCTTTAGGTGGTGCAATTTCTTTATTGGCGATTTGCCAATCCCGCAAATTAAAACTGCCAACTCCCCGTGCATTAACCAATGGTGCAAAGCGCAATCCATCAAGCGTCATTTCTTGGTCGCACAGCGTCACGAGCGTATTAATCCGCGACGTTGGGTCATTATCATCATCAGGATCAAGCAGCGGATAGAGCAATTCCCAATACTGAACCAATAAGCCGTGAATAATCGTTAAACCATCACGAAATCCGCTCCAACCCTGTGTACGAATTAACGCCTGAGTGAGATACGCAGCGACGCGTAAATCTTTAGTGCGCTCAAAAAGTGCCAGCGCCAATCGCTGTACTTGCGCCCAATCTGGCGCTTCAGCAGGCACAATGGTATTACCAAAGACCTGTTCTGGTTTGCCGCGAGTGGCGCGTTCTAATGCGCCATAATTCGCGTCATATTCTAAATCTTCACCGCATGGTTGCCCGGGTGATAGTTCTCTCAATAATACATCAACGTCAATCAAAGCGATTCCTCCCGCGAGAATGAATGTGGGTCCCGCTTGAATTAAATCACAACCTGCAACGCGGTTAAAATGGGCAATTGCTTGTCAATAAATGATGTCGCTTCTGCCAACAATAACTGCTGATTTTCTTCAGCCGTTTGTAACGGCTTCCCTTCTTTCACTAATTTGGCATTTTGTGCTGCCAAAACCTGCCACGCAAACGCTGCCAATTCATCAGGGCGCTGGCAACCTTTATTTTTTGCTAACAAAAACAGTTGCTGAATACGCCCCACGGTGACGCCACCACCGCTGACGGGACTCGCCAAATAATTGATGTCACTCCGTCCCCGCGCTTGATCAATCAAATTTGCATTGAGTCGGTCGGTATACGGTTTTGAATTCGCAATGTGTGCCGCATTCTGCACGGGCACGAGTTGACCACTGCCAGTTAATACCAAAACCGCTTGCACCACTTCTGCAAATTGAATTCCCAACGCTTGTGCAGCTAATTCAATTTCGCCGAGTGTTTTGGGAATGTGATCAGCTAAAAGATCGCAAATAGGTTCATACACCTTGGCGCTCATCGTGCATTCACCGCGAGCGCCAGTTGCTTTGAATGACACATCGGCACGCTGCACTGCCAACATCACCCGCAGCGCCCGCAATTGTTCAAGCTGGGCGACGGGATTGAGTCGCCGTGCGCCTTTAATCCAATAATCGCGGCGAAATTGTTGATTAACCATGACATCTCGCACCGTTTCGCGGAATAGCGGATCGGGGATTGTTTGTAAAAACATCTGTTGATCTTCGGTCAAATTCATTGCCGTAACGTGATCGAGATAATGCGCAGAACACGCATAATTCAGTTTGGTTGGTTCCAGCCACTGTGCCAGCGTTGCAAAGTGCATTGGCTCCCAATCACGATTGAAATACTCGTGCGCGAGATAATGGCGATTGTGTTCACTGAGTTTTTTAGCGCGTTCTGCTACTTGTGGATTAGCAAGCGCATAAAGTGGATTGGTTGCTAATAACTGATTGGTGAATACTAACGCGGCATCAATGCGCGTGCTAATTGTTTCACTGGAAGCACTCATGTGTGCAGTATGTTCAGTCATTAAATGTCGCAGCGGAGCAAAGGTGCTCCAGCCCGGCAATGCGTTATAACTGAGATAAAAAACGCCACCGACTTTGAGTTTACGGCGAATGAAATCGACAATCACAGCGCGATTTTCATTGGAAATCCAACTCCAAATGCCGTGTAAACCGATGTAATCAAAATCGGGTAAATCATCGCGGCTGCAAAATTCACTAAATGATTGATCAAATAAGTGCGCATTTGCACCACTTGCAGCGGCTAATGATTGCGCAAATCCAGCTTGTGCGGGATTAAAATCGGTGCCCCACATTTGACAGTTCGCTTGCGCGGCGGCGTGAATGTTGGCGCTTAATCCTTGCCCAAACCCAAGTTCACAGGCGGTGGCGACTGCTGGCGGCGTGAGGCCGAGATTGAGGAAAAGGAGTTGTAACCGCAAGGGGTTAAGTTCGGTGTAGTAGCCGTGTGTGTAGTCGATGTCGGTGACGTAGCCGTCAGACCAAGCTGTTGTCATTTGGCGTTCTCGCAGCGGTTAACGTATTGAATGCACAATTAAAATGGGTTTGCGGTGCAGCGCCCGCTGTGCAAATCATACCCCGCACTTGTAGCGAACGCCGCTCCTTATTACACCACTGCGGCAAAACAGACAATTACTCTTTGCGGTTCAAACAGATGGGCGGCGCAATTTCTCACTCTGAGAAACGCGCCGCAGGATTGAATTGAAAGCGGCAGCAAGCATTATCAAGTTGGAATAATTGCTTGCTGTGATTGCGGATGATGCGGAATGAAATACACTAACCTTGCAATAATTGTTTCAGTATCTCGTTGACCTGCGCTGGATTCGCTTTGCCGCCGCTCTGTTTCATCGCTTGCCCCACAAAAAACCCAAATACCTTGTCTTTGCCAGCGCGATATTGCGCGACCTGTTCAGGATTGGCGGCGACAATTGCAGCGAGTAATGTTGCAATTGCGCCAGTATCGGTGATCTGCGTTAAACCTTTGGCGGCAATAATCTGATCGGCGTCGCCTTCGCCATTCCACATCGCTTCAAATACCTGTTTGGCTAATTTACCCGACAGCGTGTTATCTTGAATGCGTTGAATTAAACCGGCGAGTTGTTCAGCGGTCACGGGACTGTGTACGATGTCAGTTTCCGTTTTATTCAAAGCTGCCATTAAATCGCCACCAAGCCAATTCGCAGCGAGTTTAGCATTGCCCGTAGCGCGAGCAACCACTTCAAAATAATCAGCTAATTCACGGCTGCTGGTTAATAAATTGGCGTCAGCAACAGGTAATTCATACTCAGCATGAAAACGAGCGCGTTTGGCGTCCGGCAATTCTGGTAATTCTGCTCGCGCTGCGGCAATGAACGCCGCATCAAGTTCTACCGGCAATAAATCAGGATCGGGAAAATAGCGGTAATCATTGGCCTCTTCCTTGGTACGCATCGAGCGCGTTTCATCTTTCACGGCGTCATATAAGCGCGTTTCCTGAATGACGCGCCCGCCGTTTTCAATCAGTTCAATCTGGCGTTCAACTTCAAATTCAATCGCTTTTTCCAGAAAACGAAACGAATTAACGTTTTTAATCTCAGCGCGAGTGCCGAATTCAGTTTGCCCCAGCGGACGCACGGAAACATTCGCATCAACACGAAAGGAACCTTCCTGCATATTGCCGTCGCTAATGCCGATATAACGCACCAATTGATGAATCTTTTTGGCATACGCAACCGCTTCTGCTGCCGAGCGCAAATCTGGCTCCGAGACGATTTCTAATAGCGGGGTGCCGGCGCGATTCAAATCGATGCCGGTATAGCCATCGCAGTCTTCATGCAGCGATTTACCAGCATCTTCTTCTAAATGAGCGCGAGTGACGCCAATCGTTTTAATGCTGCCATCTGCGCCGATGATGTCTACCTGTCCTTTACCGACAATTGGCAGCTCGAATTGACTAATTTGATAGCCTTTGGGCAAATCGGGATAAAAATAATTCTTGCGGGCAAAAATAGAACGCGGTGCAATGTCAGCATTGATTGCTGTACCAAAGCGTACCGCCAGCCGCACTACTTCGGCATTGAGCACCGGCAATACGCCCGGCAAGCCGAGATCAATCGCGCAGGCTTGCGTATTGGGTTCAGCACCGAATGCAGTTGCTGCACCGGAGAAAATTTTGGCTTGCGTTGCCAATTGAGTATGGATTTCTAAACCGATGACTGTTTCCCAAACCATGACGTGTTTCACCTATTCAATAATTGCAATGACGTTAGTATTTATTGACAACTGCACACTGGCAACTGACAATTTTTTAACTGCGATGGCGATTGAAACAGCCCAAGATGTTGCACAGCATAATAAGCAACGGTGGCGTTAAACCGCCCACAGTGACGGCAGTGTGAATACTGCTGCCAATTAAAAGCGCCAGCCAACCAATAAAGCTGCCGATCACGAGCCAGAGTAAGAGTAGAATTATCGCGCCAAAGATGCGAATTAACATGGAATTGAAGCGGAGTGTGCGGAGAATGGTGATGCAATTCTAGCGCACAAACAAAAGCCGCTTATGAAAGCGGCTGATTGTTTTGAGGAATTGTGGTGGCTACAGGTGGACTTGAACCACCGACCCCCGCATTATGAGTGCGATGCTCTAACCAACTGAGCTACGTAGCCAAACAAGAGCGCGGATTCTAGGCGGGTTAGTCGCAGCCGTCAACGCTTAAACATTAAAACGAAAATGCACGATGTCGCCGTCTTTCACCACGTATTCCTTGCCTTCAGAGCGCAATTTGCCCGCTTCTTTCGCGCCCTGCTCGCCGTTATACGCCACAAAATCCTCATAACCAATCACCTCAGCGCGAATAAAACCGCGTTCAAAATCAGTGTGAATGACGGCAGCAGCCTTGGGCGCTTTGGCATTTTTGGGAATCGTCCACGCTCGCACTTCTTTTGGGCCGGAGGTGAAATAGGTTTCTAAACCCAGCAGCCGATAACCCGCCCGCACCACGCGATTTAACCCCGGCTCGTCAAGCCCCAAATCTGCTAAAAATTCAACCCGTTCCGCCTCCTCCAGCGCCACGATGTCCGCCTCAATTGCCGCACACACTGCGACCACTTCCGCACCTTCCGCCGCCGCCAGCGCGACCACTTTATCCAGCAGCGGATTGTCCACAAACCCATCTTCAGCGACGTTGGCGATATACATCGTCGGCTTGGCGGTCAGCAAAAACAGATCGCGCAATTCCAGCATTTCCTCGTCGCTAAATCCCAGCGCCCGCACCGGTTTACCGGCATTCAACTGTTCCTGCGCCTGTTCCAACAAGCCCTTGCGCAGCAAGATTTTTTTATCACCCGTTTTCGCCGTCCGTTGGGCGCGATCCAACGCCCGCTCCACCGACTCCAAATCCGCCAGCGCCAGCTCGGTATTGATGACTTCAATGTCATCCAGCGGATCAATCCGCCCGGCGACGTGAATCACATCATCGTTGACGAAACAGCGCACCACATGCGCGATGGCGTCAGTTTCGCGGATATTGGCGAGAAATTTATTGCCGAGACCTTCGCCCTGCGACGCGCCAGCCACCAGCCCGGCGATGTCCACAAATTGCATCGTGGTCGGCAGCACCTTTTGTGGTTTGGTGATCGCTGCAATCACGTCCAAACGCGGATCGGGCAACAGCACCACGCCCACATTCGGATCAATGGTGCAAAACGGGTAATTTTCCGCCGCAATCGTGGCCTTGGTCAGGGCATTAAATAGCGTGGACTTGCCGACGTTCGGCAGACCAACGATGCCGCACTTGAATCCCATGATGAATATCCGCCTAGAAAAAGCGCCGATTTTAGCCGATTAGCGCCTGAATCTGGCAGATTTAGCGCAAATGTGTGCGCCAGCGCCGTGCGCCCGTTGGTTGTTTCAACGCGGTCGCACAGCTAACATGACCGCTTTAATGCACTGGATTAAGTGGAGTTCGCGCATGTTTCGCGGCAGCATCGTTGCACTGATAACGCCCATGCACCCCGACGGCGAGGTCGATGACATCAGCCTGCGTCGTCTCGTTGAGTGTCATGTGGCAGCGGGCACGACGGCGCTCGTTGCCGTCGGCACCACCGGCGAATCCGCCACTCTCGACGCCACTGAGCATTGCCACGTCATCCGCCGCACCGTCGAATTTGCCGCCGGACGCATTCCCGTCATCGCTGGCACCGGCGCGAATTCCACCCGCGAAGCGATTGATCTCACCCGCTGCGCCAAAGATGCCGGTGCCGTCGCCGCCCTGCTCGTCACCCCGTATTACAACAAACCGACGCAAGAAGGCTTGTATCTGCATCACCGCGCCATTGCCGAAGCGGTTGATATTCCACAAATTTTATACAACGTGCCCGGACGCACCGCCTGCGACATGCAGCCGGAAACGGTGGCGCGACTGGCGTCCATCGCCAACATCATCGGCATCAAAGAAGCCACCGGCGATCTGACGCGAGTGACGCGGCTGCGCCATCTGTGCGGCGCAGACTTTCTGCTTTACAGCGGCGACGACGCCACCGGCTGCGAATTCATGCTGCTCGGCGGCGACGGCGTGATTTCCGTCACCGCCAATCTCGCGCCCCAACAGATGCAGGCGATGTGCGTGGCGGCGCTGACCGGCGACCGTGAACGGGCGCACGCGCTCAATCAACCGCTGGACGCGCTGCATCACGATCTGTTCGTGCAATCCAATCCGATTCCGGTGAAATGGGCGGCAGCGGAGTTGGGCTTGTGTGGCACCGGGATTCGCCTGCCGCTGACGTGGTTATCTGCGGAACACGAAGCGCGGGTGCTAGCGGCGTTGACGCAGGCGCAACTGCGCTAAAACCATGACTGCGCCCACTTTCACCGCGTTGTCCGCCCGCAACTTCATCGCCGTGTTACTGACGACGCTGGCGCTCAGTGGTTGCAGCGCCTTGGGCGTTGACGAGGCGCTGCCCGATCAACGGCTGGTTTACAAGCAACAGCGCGAAGTCAGCGCCAATCTCGAAATTCCGCCCGATCTCGCCGGCAGTCATTTTGATGACGCGCTCGACATGCCAGCACGCGGTTCCGCCACGCTCTCCACTTACGCCACCACCAAAGCCCAAACCCCAGCGACTGCGACTGCCGCCAGTGCTGACGCCGTGTTGCCGCCGTTGGCCAACGTGAGCTTGAAACGGACGGCGGACAGTCGCTGGCTGGAGGTGCAGTCAGCGCCGCAGCCGTTGTGGGCAAAATTGATCGCCTTTTGGCGCGAGCAGGGCATTTTGTTGGTGGAGCAAAATCCGGCGGTGGGCGTGATGCGCACGGATTGGCTGGATAATCGCGCTGAGGTGCGCAAGGATTTTGTGACGCGGATGATGAGCAAGGTGATTGCTGGCGCGTATTCAACCGGCAACCGCGATCAGTACACGGTGCGGATTGAAGAAGGATTGCGCCCCGGCGTGACGGATGTGCATTTGATACATCGCGGCATGACGGAGAAATTGCGCGACAACACGGTCGCCAACGTCGGGCAAACGATTTGGGAGCCGAGCGGCAGCGATACGGCGAAAGAGGCGGAAATGCTACGGCGCTTGATGGTCTTTCTCGGCGCTGCGCCCAAACAAGCGGCGACGGCGACGACCGCTGCGGGAACTGCGCCAGCGGCGGCATCTCGCGCCAAGTTGGTGACGGAAGACGGTCAGCAACGCTTGCTGATTGCCGAGGAATTGCGCAGCGCGTGGCGTTTGACCAGCACGGCGTTGGATCGCGCTGGCTTTGCGGTGGAAGATCGGGATCAGAGTCGCGGGCTGTTTTATGTGCGTTATGCCGGCAAGGACAGCGCCGAGCGGTCGGCAGTGACCAAGCCGAGTTTGGGATCGCGGTTGGCGTTTTGGCGCAAGGATGAGATTGATCCGGTGCAGAAATACCAGATTCAAGTCACCGGCAAGGCGACCGAGACGCGGGTGAGTGTATTGGATGCCAACGGCAAACCCGATCAATCGGCAAGCGGGCGGCGGATTTTGCTGTTAATTCAGGAAGAACTGCGGTGATGATGGACGAACACGAACCCGGACAGGCGCGACGGTGGCTGCTGTTGGCGCTGGTGATTGCGCTGGCAGATCAGGTCACGAAGTGGCTGGTGTTGGCGACGCTTGATCCATTTGAGACGGTCGTGCTGGTGCCAAACGTGAATCTGACGCTGCTGTTTAACGAGGGCGCTGCGTTTAGCTTTTTATCCGATGCGGGCGGCTGGCAACGCTGGTTGTTTACGGCGCTGGCGCTGGCAGTCAGCGGCGTGTTGACGGTGTGGCTACTGCGGCTGCGACGTAGTGAACGCTGGCTGGCGCTGGGTTTGGCGCTGTTGCTGGGCGGCGCAGTCGGCAATCTCATTGATCGGATGTTGCTCGGTCACGTTGTTGATTTCATTCAAATTTATGTGCCGGTCATTCCGCTGGCGCTGTTCAATCCTTGGCCGGCGTTCAATCTCGCTGACAGCGCGATCACCGTTGGCGTGATGTTGCTGTTAAGCGTGAGTCTCCGCGCTGAGTGACTTATTCGGGCGCTCGCCGCCGCCAAAAGCTGGCAAATCGCGGCTTTCCCTGATTGGTATATCCCCGAAATTTGAACGTCACGCGGCTGCCGATTGGCGGCGGCTCGCGGCGCTCGGCGTCAGTAAAACCGGTGCCGAGCCGGAATTCTCGCCCCGCATCATCTCGCACCAATAACGCGCCGAGCATTCCGCTGTATTTGCCTTTGCCGGGCAGATGCGCCAGCACGGTCGCCTCCGCATCTTGATCTGGTTTGACTTTGAGCAAATCGGCGCTGCGTCCGGCGCGATATGCCGAATCCGCACGATGCAGCATCAATCCCTCGCCGCCTGCCTGAATCACTGCGTTGAGCCGCGCCAGCAATTCGGCGTGATCGGCAACGCGGAATTGTTCCACCAGCACGAGATAATCGCTTGATTGCGTAGTGAAAAGCTGCTGCAACTGCCGCAACCGTTCGCTAAATGGCGCGGCGATTTCCGGCGCATCAAAAACCATCAAGCGCACTTCGCGCCACGCTGTCGGATCGGGCTGGAGCTGGCGCACCGTGCCGGAAAGCCGCTCAAAACTGCCGCGTTTTATCCACAGCTCGCCGTCGAGCGCCTGCGCCGGAAACTCGGCAGTAAACCAAGCTGGCGCGTGGATTGGCTGCCCGCCGCGACTGATGAGCTGGGTTCCGTCCCACAATGCTCGCACGCCGTCGAACTTTTCGCTGACCCAATACGCTGATAAATCAACGCCTTCGTGATAACTCTGCGCCAGCAGCAACGCCGGTTTGGTCACGCCATCCGCCCAGCCACTCGGCGCAAAGAGCAGCAGCGATAACCACAGCCAGCCGCTGCTGCGCATAATCGGCTTTATTAGCGCATCAAAAACTACGATAGAAAAATTCAATGGTTCTCCATAGCGTTAGCGCAAAGTGACGGGTTATCTTAGCAAATCCTGATATTGGGATTTTGTGCCCGGCGCTGCGCTGGGGTTTCAACCGGAGGATATGAATGACGGCAGTCATCGCAACGAATGAGACCATTTTGGTGGTCGGTGGCGGGATCAGCGGCATGACCGCTGCGCTCGAAGCCGCCGAGACCGGAAAACAGGTCGTGCTGGTGGAACAGCGTCCTTATTTAGGCGGGCGCGTCACCCAGCTTTATAAATACTTCCCGAAGCTGTGCTTTCCCACCTGCGGGCTGGAAATCAACCAGCGTCGCACCAAGCAAAATCCCAATCTCACCATTTTGACGCTCGCCGAAGTCACCGGCTTGACCGGCAGCGCGGGCGCGTACACCGCGACGATCACGCTCGCGCCGCGTTATGTGAATGAGCGTTGCACCGCCTGCGGTGACTGCGCGACGGCAGTGGAGGCGGAATTTGCTGACGAGTACAACTACGGTTTGAGCAAGCGCAAGGGCGCGTATTTGCCGTACCGAATGGCGCATCCAGCACGCTATGTGCTTGATCCTGCAATCATTGGCACTGCCGACGCTGAAAAAGCCAAGGCCGCCTGCAAATATGATGCGATTGATTTGGAGATGCGCGAGGAGACGCTGGAACTGCGCTGCGGGGCGGTGATTTGGGCGACCGGCTGGCAGCCGTATGACGCGGCCAAGATTCAACCTTACGGCTACGACCGCTTCCCGAATGTCATCACCAGCGTCGAATTCGAGCGGCTGGCGGATGTGAATGGCCCGACTGGCGGCAAGATCGTCCGTCCGTCGGATGGCAAAGAAGCCAAGAAAATCGCGTTTATTCAATGCGCTGGCTCACGCGACCGCAATCATCTGCTGCACTGCTCGCGCATCTGCTGCATGGCATCGCTGAAACAGGCGACTTATGTGCTTGATGCGTTCGCCGAGCAAGCCGAAGTCAATGTTTATTATATTGATTTGCGCTCGATTGACCGTTTCGAGGATTTTTATAACAAAGTCCGTGCCAATCAAAACATCAAGTTTATCAAGTCCAAACCGTCGTCCATCGTCGCCGATAAAGACGGCAATCCCATCGTGCATGGCGTCGATACCGAAGGCTACAACCGTTATGCCGAGCCGCACGATTTGGTGGTGCTCGCAGTCGGCATGGAACCGGCAGTCAAAAAGGACGCCTTCCCGATTTCGGTGCAAATCAACCGCGAAGGGTTCATCGAAGCTGCGCCAGAAAACGGCGGCATCTTTGCGGCCGGCTGCGCTGCCGATGCGTTGGACGTGAATCGCTCCGCGCAACACGCCACCGGTGCGGCACTTCGCGCCATTCAAGTCATCAACCGCGTCGCCAGAGCGGAGGTTTAACGCATGGCTGCTGAGAAGAAATTCGCCGGTTACATCTGCACCGGCTGCGGCATCAGCGAGCGGCTGAATGTCAACCAACTCCAAACTGTCGCCACCCGCGAGGGCAAAATTGCTGAAGTAAAACAACACGCTCGGCTGTGTGCGCCCGACGGTGTGCAGCTCATTCGTGACGACATCGCTGCTGGCGCGACCCATCTGATGATCGCCGGCTGCTCGCGGCGTTCCAAGATGGAGGTGTTCAATTTTCCGCAGGTGGCGATGTCTCGCGCCAATCTGCGCGAAGGCGTGATCTGGGCACGGCCGAATGCGCCGGAACATCAGGAAACCACGCAGGAAATGGCTGCCGATTACATCCGCATGGCGTGTGCGGAACTCAAATATCTCAACATTGCCAGCCCGTCGGCGGAGCAAAAACTCAATAAAAACATTCTTGTCGTTGGCGGTGGCGTCACCGGCATGACCGCTGCGTTGGAAGTTGCCGCCGCAGGTTATCCGGCGCATCTGGTGTGCGACGAGGGCGAGCTGGGCGGCGCGTGGAAAGATTTGTACAAGCGCGTGCCATTTCGCGCTGCTGCATCTGAAGTGCCGAACGGGCGCGATGTGGATTTACCGCTGCCGGAGGAGCCGGGCATCGCAGAAATGATCGCACAAGTGCAAGCAAATCAGCGGATTACCGTGCATTTGAACGCGCATTTAGCGAAAACTTCCGGCGCACCGGGACGTTTTGCCGCCGATATTTGCAACACAGCTGGCGCGACCGTGACCGAGAATTTCGGCGCCATTATTCAAGCCAGCGATTTCAAGCCATACGATGCGCAACAATTGCCTGAATTTGCGTATGGAAAAACTCCAGATGTTGTCACCAATTTTGAATTAGAACGGCTGGCAAAAGCGGCGAATGGTGCGCCCTTAAAACGTCCATCGGATGGCAAGGTGGTTGAATCCGTCACCTTTATTCAATGCGCCGGACAACGCTCAGAACAAGACGGACATTTGCCGTATTGCTCTGGATTTTGCTGCACCGAGTCAATTAAACAAGCGTTGTATTTCAAAACGCAGAATCCTGATTGCGACACGACGATTTTATTTGATGATTTGCGCACACCCGGCGCAGCAGGCGAGGATTTTTATCGCTGCGGTCAACAAGAGATGGTGACGTTCTCGAAAGGAAAAGCCAGCGCAGTGGTGAAAAATGGCGCGGGTTTAACGGTCAAATTTAAGGATTTGATCCTGAATGAAGACACCGAATTGAATTGCGATTTGGTGGTCTTGGCGACTGGTCAGGTGCCGAATAATGGCCCCGATCCTTATGCGCAATTGGCGGTTGATGAGGCGGAGACGGAAGAAGAGAAAGAAGCTGCGCGGCGTAAATTAGAAGTTGCGCCACCGTCCATTCTCAATCTTGATTATCGGCAGGGCACGGATTTACCGCAATTAAAGCACGGTTTTGTCGATAGCCATTTCATTTGTTTCCCGTATGAAACACGGCGCACCGGTATTTATGCTGCCGGTCCAGTTCGCCGTCCGATGGATATGAAACAGGCAATGGATGATGCGGCTGGTGCGGCAATGAAAGCGATTCAAGCCGCAGAAAGTGCTGCCAATAGCGCCGCAGTACATCCGCGAGTGGGTGATTTGAGTTATCCGAAATTCCGTAAAGAAGGTTGCACGCAATGCAAACGCTGCACGGTTGAATGCCCATTCGGTGCGATCAATGAAGACGAGCAGAAGTACCCGGTCTTCAATGAATCGCGCTGTCGGCGCTGCGGAACGTGCATGGGCGCGTGTCCGGTGCGGGTGATTTCATTCGAGAACTATTCAATTGATTCGGTGAATCAGCAGATTAAAGCGGTCGATATTCCCGATGAGTTTTCGGAAAAGCCGCGTATTTTAGTCTTGGCTTGTGAAAACGATGCGTATCCAGCATTGGATATGGCGGCGCAAGCGGGAATTGAAACGACGCCATTTGTGCGCGTGGTTCCGGTGCGTTGTTTAGGTTCGGTGAGTTTGTCGTGGATTACCGATTCATTGAGTTCTGGTTTTGATGGCATTGTTTTGATGGGATGTCGCCGCGATGAAGATTACCAATGTCATTTCGTGCGCGGCTCGGCAATTGCTGCGGAACGCTTGAGTAAAGTGGGCGATACGCTAACCCAGCTCAATTTAGAACCGGAGCGCATCGTGGTACACGAAGTCGCCATTACCGATTTAGCACGCGCACCACGTCTGTTAAATGACATGGCAGCAACCATTGAAAAAATCGGCATGAGTTCATTCAAGTTCTGAGGCAATCTGTATGTAAACGCAGGCAATACAATGATGATTGTGTCATTGCCTGCGTTATACGCTACCAGCCAGAAGGAATGAACACACTGCCCCGATTTTAGAATTCGCGGAGAATGAAAATGGGCGATATCAGCAAGAATTACCGCCTCAACTTTTTGAAAGAAGTTGAAGCGAATGTAGAAGAAGGCGAATGGGTCAAGATGTGTATGCAGTGCGGCGTGTGCTCTGGCTCCTGTCCGCTCGGCAAGTTTTGGGATCATCCGCCGCAAGAGATTTTTATGATGATTCGCGCTGGCAAACGCGATGCAGTATTAACCTCGAATGCAATGTGGATGTGTACCTCTTGTTATAATTGCATCGTGCGCTGCCCGCGTGAATTGCCAATTACGCATATCATGCACGGCTTGGCGCATTATGCGCAGCGCCTCGGTCTCGCTCCTGCGCACCAGCCAACAGCGAAGTTTGCGCAATTGTTCTGGAATAATCTGATGAAAAAAGGGCGCGTGAACGAATTAAAACTCGGCGTCAAGCTCTATTTTATGAACGGGATCGGCGAGGGTTTCAAAACCAGTTTGAAGATGAAAGACATCGGTTTGGGGATGATGAAAACCAAGCGCATGAATCCAATGGAAGCGATTGGCGGTCATGCGTTAGAGGATGTCAAAGGGTTTCATGCGGTAATGCAAAAAGCGCAGGAACTTGAAGATCAACGTCTCGCTAATCAGCGCCCCTGAACGGAGGTTTTTTCATGGCTAAACGCCAATACTCGTTTTATCCCGGCTGCTCTTCACAAAAGGGCGCGTCTTCGTCGAATTATTTAATCTCTGCACAAACGATGTGCGAAGAGTTGGATATTCAATTGAATGAAATCCCCGATTGGAATTGCTGCGGGGCGTCAATTGGTTATGCGGGTGGCGGTGAATTGCCGCGCTTGACGTTATCGGCGCGGAATATCGCGTTGTCTGAACAGCACAATCCCGGTCAATCCATTGTGGCGACGTGCGCTGCGTGTTGGTTATCGACGCGAGAAGCTGCCGAGCGGTTACAGCATAATCCGGCATTAGCGAAGGATGCGAATACGGCATTAGCTGAGGCAGGTTTGACCTTAAAAAACCAGACGCCAATTAAACACATGGTGGAGGTTTTAATTCAAGACATCGGCTATGACACCATTAAAACCAAGGTGAAGCGTCCGCTGGCGGGATTGAAAATTGCGGGTTATGTGGGCTGCCAAACCAATCGCCCGTTTGGAATTGCTGGCGAGTCATTTGAGAATCCGCAATATCTGGATCGTTTAATTGAAACACTCGGCGCTGATTCTATTCCGCAGTTTGAAAAGAAAGTGCAATGCTGCGGTGGGGCGTTGGCGTTTTCAGAGCCAGCAAAGTCGCAGGAGATGATTAAAGGGATTTTGGAATCTGCGCATGATAATGGTGCGGATTTAATTGTGACGCCGTGCCCGGTGTGTCAGATGAATGCTGAGGTCTATCAGGAGCAAATTAACGCGACCTATGGCACCAATTTTAAGATGCCGGTGGTGTATTATTCGACGTTAATGGCGATTGCGTTTGGACGCTCGGCGCAAGATGCAGCATTGACTGGACAGGTCATTCCAGCGGAAAAATTGGCAGCGATTGCTGGCAAATAGCAGTGCTGGAATGGTTGAATGAAAAAAGCCCGCACTTGTGGGCTTTTTTATTGCGTATTCAATGCACATTTTTTGCAATGACGCTATTGCGCAAGGTGTCCGTTACGGCGGACAATTGCGCACCGCACCGCGCCCGCCGCCGTAAAATTATTTCCTCACTGGACGCAAAAGCCGATAATCCCAGTTAGTGATTATTTAGGTTCCGCCGCCACACCAGATGTCTGCGCACAAGCAAACCGCCACCCTGCTTATCATTACTTCCGACGCGAGTGACGCCGAGCGGTTGATCGGTGCCCTGCGTGAGGATGGAATTGCCACCAACAGCGTGACCGTGCCCCACGTCGAACGCCTCGCTGAGGTGATTGCCCAGCGCGATTGCGATCTGATCCTGTGTTGCAGTTATCAGCGCGAAATTGATTTGGATAGCGTGTTGAGTGCGCATCGCAAGTTGTTGGGTGATATTCCGTTGCTGTTGCTGGAGGAGCCGGAGCAACACGCGGCGCATCTCGCCAAAATTCGCCGCAGCGGGGTGCGCGATCTGTTGCGTCGCCACGATCACGAGCAGTTGAAATTGGCAGTTGCGCGTGAATTCAACGATTTACAGCGTCGCCGTGAGGCTGCCGGTTTGCAGCAGCGGCTGCGGTTGTGTGAACAGCGCGACCGTGAGCTGATCGCTGTCACCAGCGCCGGGGTCGCTTTCGTCCAAGATGGTTTACATCTGGATGCCAATCCCGCGTATCTCGCGCTGTTTGGGTATCCCGATCTCGATGAACTGCAATCCATTCCTTTCCTTGATCTTTTTGTCTCCGCGCAGCAAAAACAAATTCGGGAGTTGTTGCGCGGCGGTGACGCCAATGCGCTGGGAGAACCCGTTGAGCTGACGGTGCAATGCTGTCGCGCTGACGCCAGTCAATTTGCCGCTCGTTTGCTGGCGGCTCCCGCTGAAGTCGATCAAGAACCGTGTCTGCGCTTGCTGCTGCATCCGCTCGCCGCGCCAGCACTCGCGCCTGCGGCACCTCCGGTCGCGGTGGCGGAGGCTGTGCCAGCCGGTGACGCGCCAGCGGCAGTGCCCGGTTTACCACAACTGTTGGCGGCAATTGGCGATCATCTGGACGCCGAACATCGCGTGCAACGACCGTTTGCGATCTTTTATTTGCGCTTGAAAACGGAGGCACAAGCGAGTCTGCGCGAGTTGGGATTGACGCAGCATTTGGCGCAGCGGGCGGCATTGACGGCGCAAGTGCTGGCGGGAGTGGCGACGGAAGGAGGATTTTGGGCGCGGCTAGATGACGATGGTTTTGTGGTGCTGGTTGACGAGGTGAGTGATGCGGAAGCGCAAGCCATCGCGGATCGGTTATTGGCGCTGGCGCGGTTGCCGCGTTATGGCAGCACGCCGGAGGACGCGCCGGATTGTGCGCTGGGACATTACGTGGTGCGGGAGCGAGCTGGCGCGGCTGAGGACGTGCTCAACGCGGCATATCGGCTGTGTTTGTACACCGAAACCAGTCCGGCGCAGCTTGCGGCGGCGACGACGACCACCAGTGACGCGCCCGCAGATGCGCAAGTCGTGCGGCGACTCCAGCAGGCGTTACAACACGGGCATTTCCAATTGGTGTATCAACCGATCATCAGTTTAATGGGAGACGATCAAGAGAATTACAGCGTCATGGTGCGTTTATTGGATGCGCTTGATCCGCCATTAGAAGCGCAAGAAATCACTGCTGCCGCTGCGCAAGCGGGGTTATTAGAAGAGATTGAAAAATGGGTTATTCGGTCGGCAATTCAAGTGATTGGTGAACAGCGGCGGGCAGGACAGCGCATCAGTTTATTTCTGAATTTATCCACCGATAGCTTTTTGAATCCAAATATCGTGCTGTGGATTTGCGATTGTTTGCGGGAATTTGATGTGCGCGGCAATTGGCTGGCGTTTCAATTTTATGAAGAAAACATCACGCCCAATTTAGCGACGCTGGCGCGTTTAGTGGACACCTTGAAAAAAATTAAATGTCGGGTGGCGGTCAAACGCTTTGGAATGCTGGCGCGTCCAGAACAGATTTTGCAAAACCTGCCGCTGGATTATGTGTTATTAAAATCGAGTTTTGCACAAGGGCTGGCAGATGATCCCGCTAAACAACAGCGGCTGGTGGCGCTGGCAACTTTGGCGCATGAATTCAATGTTAAAACCATCGTCACTGGCGTTGAAGATGCGCGATCATTAACGGTGTTATGGACGGCGGGCGTGGATTATGTGCAGGGGAATTTCTTGCAACGTCCATCGGCGACGTTGGAAGTGAGCGGGTAGTTTTTTTGAGTTGTTAGTTGTCAGTTAAAAAACTAAAAAAGCTGCTTGTTGCTTGCCAACTTTTTTTCATCACCGGATTAAAAAATAACCGCCACTCATTAACGCACTTCACTGACATCCGCTCACTGACAACTGACAACTTCCCCACAAAATGCTGACACTTCTCGACCCCGATGATCCCGCCGCATTTCCCGATCCTGAGCAGGCACTGACCGATCCCAACGGGTTGCTGGCGGTCGGCGGCGAATTGAGCACCGCCCGGCTGCTGCACGCCTATCGGCGCGGCATCTTTCCTTGGTTCAACCCCGGCGATCCGATTCTGTGGTGGTCGCCCGATCCGCGCTTGGTGCTCGTGCCCACGCAGATTCACCGCTCCCGCAGCCTCACTAAACGCCTCCGCCAAGCACAATTTGAGGTGACAATTGATGGCGCTTTTGGGCGCGTGATTCGCCACTGCGCCGCGCCCCGCACCGCCAGCGGTGGAACTTGGCTGGTGCCCGCCATGATTGCCGCGTATGAAACTTTGCACCATCTCGGCTTTGCGCATTCCATTGAAATTTGGCGCGAGCAACAATTAATTGGCGGGCTTTATGGTATTGCGCTGGGGCGCGTTTTTTTTGGCGAATCCATGTTTAGCCGCGCCAGCGACGCCTCTAAAATCGCGCTGGTGCATTTATGTGAACAACTCGCCGCATGGGATTTTGGTTTAATTGATTGTCAAATGGAGACTGAACATTTGCGCAGCATGGGCGCAACGCTGATGTCCAGATCAGCATTTATTCAACAACTCAATCAATTATGTCCATTGCCGGGCTGGGCTGGCAAATCCACCAGCCTTCCCAAATAACGCCTTATTGAGCCGCGCCGCGACTAAATGTGAGTTCTCCCGCTTCCGCTCCCACCTGAATTAAATCGCCGGGCACAAATTTACCCGCCAAAATATCCTGCGCCAGCGGGTTTTCCAATTGTGCTCGAATTGCCCGCTTTAATGGACGCGCCCCATAAACCGCATCAAATCCAGCATTCCCAAGATGATCCAACGCCGCATCATTCACCGCCAACTGCAAATCCCGTTCGGCTAAACGCTGCTGCAACGTCTCAATTTGAATCTGCGCAATTGCACGAATCTGTGCCGGTTGCAACGGATGAAAGACCACGATGTCATCCAAGCGATTGATGAATTCCGGGCGAAACGCATAACGCACCTCATCCATCACTGCGTTTTTCATTGCCGCATAATTCGCTTCACCTGCTTGCTGTTGAATAATACTTGACCCCAAATTTGAAGTCATCACAATCACCGTATTGCGAAAATCAACCGTCCGCCCTTGCCCATCCGTTAAGCGTCCATCATCCAACACTTGCAGCAAGATATTGAATACATCCGAATGTGCTTTTTCAACCTCATCAAGCAAAATCAAACTATACGGACGCCGCCGAATCGCCTCAGTTAAATAGCCGCCTTCTTCATAGCCGACATAGCCCGGCGGCGCACCAATTAACCGTGCGACCGAATGGCGCTCCATAAATTCCGACATATCAATCCGCACCATCGCTTCTTCAGTATCGAATAAAAAGCGCGTCAGAGCTTTACATAATTCAGTTTTACCCACGCCAGTCGGGCCAAGAAAGAGAAATGAACCAATCGGTCGCCCCGGATCAGATAAACCCGCACGCGAACGGCGCACCGCATCACTCACCGCCCGCACCGCCTCTTTTTGTCCGATCACGCGCTGTTCAATTGCCGTTTCCATGCGCAGCAATTTCTCGCGTTCTCCCTCCAACATGCGCGCCACCGGAATGCCCGTCCATTTCGAGACGATCTCCGCGATTTCCTCATCAGTCACCTTGGTACGCAATAAACGATGGTCACTCTGTCCAATGGCGTTGGCAGCAGTCAATTGCCGTTCCAATTCAGGAATCCGTCCATATTGCAATTCAGACATCCGCGTCCAATCACCAGCGCGGCGGGCAGTTTCCATTTCTAAACGAATGCGATCTAACGCCTCTTTAATCGCTGCCGTGCCCTGACTCGCAGCTTTTTCTGCTGTCCAAATCTGGTTTAATTCAGCAAACTCACGTTCCAGCCGTTCAATCTGATCTTTCAAATCTGCCAAGCGTTTGCGTGACGCATCATCCTTTTCTTTTTTCACCGCCTCGCGTTCAATCTTCAACTGAATCAAACGCCGGTCGAGTTTATCCATCTCTTCCGGCATCGAATCAATTTCCATCCGAATCTGCGCTGCCGCCTCATCAATCAAATCAATCGCCTTATCGGGCAATTGCCGATCCGCAATATAGCGATGAGATAATACTGCGGCTGCCACCAGCGCCGGATCGGTAATTTCTACCGCGTGATGCACTTCATAGCGTTCTTTTAAGCCGCGCAAAATGGCAATCGTATCCTCAACATTCGGGGCATCCACCAATACTTTTTGAAAACGGCGCTCTAATGCAGCGTCCTTTTCAATGTATTTGCGATATTCATCCAACGTGGTCGCGCCCACGCAATGCAATTCGCCCCGCGCCAGCGCCGGTTTCAACATATTGCCGGCATCCATTGCGCCTTCCGCTTTACCTGCGCCAACCATCGTGTGCAATTCATCAATAAATAAAATGATTTGCCCTTCTTGTCGCGCAATATCATTGAGCACCGCTTTTAAGCGTTCCTCAAATTCACCACGAAATTTTGCTCCCGCAATTAACGCTGCCATATCCAGCGCCAGCAGCCGTTTTGTTTTCAATCCTTCCGGCACTTCGCCATTCACAATCCGCTGCGCTAATCCTTCCACAATTGCGCTTTTACCCACGCCCGGCAGACCAATTAAAACCGGATTATTTTTCGTGCGGCGCTGCAAAACCTGAATCGTGCGGCGAATTTCATCATCGCGCCCAATCACCGGATCGAGTTTGCCCTGCTCGGCGCGGGTCGTCAGATCAATGGTGAATTTCGCCAACGCCTGCCGCTGCTCCTCGGCATTCTGATCGTTGACCGCCTGCCCGCCGCGCATGGCGTTAATCGCTTGTTCTAACGCGGTTTTATTCGCACCTGCATCCCGCAGCGCCGTGCCCACCACGCCGCGATCCTCCAGCGCCGCCAGCACAAATAGCTCCGACGATAAAAACTGATCGCCGCGCTGCTGCGCCAGCTTGTCGATCACATTCAGCAACCGATTCAAGTCGTTGCTGAGATGCACTTCGCCAGCGGTGCCCTGCACGGTCGGCAGCCGTTGCAACGCTGCCGTGAGCGCCGAGCGCAGTTGATTGACGTTGACGGCTGCCTGCACCAGCAACGGTCGCACGCTGCCGCCGTCTTGATCGAGCAGCGCCAGCAGCAGATGCAGCGGTTCAATGAATTGGTGATCGCGTCCGACGGCGAGGCTTTGCGCGGCGGCCAGCGCCTGTTGCAATTTGGCAGTGAATTTGTCGTGTTGCATCGTAGATTCCTGAGTGAATGCTGAATGAATTGGCGGGGAAATGTGGGCAGCGTTGCGCTGGAATCAAGCCGTTTGGTTGCGGTTTTGCGCCTAAAACAGCGGCAAGTTCCGCTATCATGCGCCAATGAATGTACGCGATCTGAAATATATTCTTGCCGTCGCCGAAACCCTCCATTTTGGACGGGCGGCGAAGCGCTGTTTTATCAGCCAGCCGACGCTCAGTGGTCAGATTAAAAAGCTGGAAGAGGAGCTGGGCGTGGTCATTTTTGAACGCACCAATCGCTCAGTCGAAGTGACGCCGGTGGGTGAAGCAGTGCTGGCACATGCGCGGCTGGCGCTGGAACAGGTGACTGCCATTGAACAGGTGGCGCTGGCGCATCAAGACCCGCTCGCCGGGCCGCTGCGGATCGGCGCGATTCCGACCTTGAGTCCGTATCTCATCCCCTTGATTTTAATCCCCTTAAAACGCGCTTATCCCAAGCTGCGGCTGGTGTTGTCGGAGGAAATCACCGACTCGCTGCTGCTGCGCTTGGCGCGACACGATATTGATGCCGCGCTGTTGGCAACGCCGGTGGATACGCCGGATTTCGTCAGCCTGCCGCTATTTGATGAACCGTTTTGGCTGGCGCATCCGCCGCAACATTCGCTCGCCGCGCTCACCACCATCAACGCCGCCGATTTGGAACACATTGATCTGCTGCTGCTGGCAGACGGACATTGCCTGACCCATCAAGTGCTGGATGTGTGCCGCCTCGCCGAGCGTCCCACTTACGGCGAGATGGCGGATTTACGCGCCGCGAGTTTGGAAACCTTGCTGCAATTGGTCGCAGCTGGCTTCGGCTGCACGCTGGTACCGGCGCTGGCGCTGCGCGGCAACTGGCTGCGAGAGAGCGGGATCATCGTGCGCCCGCTGGAATTAGCTGCCGCCTTTCGGCGGATTTCTTTAGTATTTCGCCGCAGCTTCCCGCGTCGCCAAGCGTTGGAAGCCTTTGCGGAAATGGTGCAGGCGCAACTGCCGTCCTCCGTGCGGCGCTATCCAACCCCTGCTCAAGTAAGTCTTTGATATGCCGTTAAGACGGCGTGTGGTAAAAATCAATCATTGCGCGTGCGCGAGGTGAACTATGCTAAAGACAACTGCTGGATCATATTACTTTTTACAACAGGCACGGGCACTGAAGTTGTCTTTTTTGCAACACATTGATCCGCTGCCCTCTGCACCGGAGAAGGACGATGAGCACCAAACAAGCACAAGCGATCTGGGAACTTTGTCGGCAAGGTTTTCAATTCATCGCCGAAGACGCCGCCCACTGCTGGCGCAGCGGACAACGCTTCCAACTGGCTGATTGTGAAAGCAAACGGTTCAATCGTTTGCTCACCACTTTAATTGAGCAATGCAATTGGGAAATTGAGCGTGTATCCAATTCTCCATTCTCTCATCACCGCATGTAATGTTTAGAACTCTATGCTGACTTATCCTGAAATTGATCCCGTCGTGCTGGCGCTCGGCCCGCTCAAAGTGCATTGGTACGGTTTGATGTATCTTTTTGGCTTCAGTGTGGCATGGATGCTGGCGCGGTGGCGCAGCGCCGCCGCAGGCTGGACAACTGAACAGGTGGATGACCTGATTTTTTACGGCGTCATCGGCACCATCGTGGGCGGGCGTTTGGGCTACATGCTGTTTTACGGCTTCGCGCAGATTCTTGATAACCCATTGACGCTCTTCAAAGTTTGGGAAGGCGGGATGTCATTTCACGGCGGTTTAATCGGCGTCTTGGTGGCGGTTTTATTCTTTGCGCGACGTTATCAGTTGCGCTTTTTCCAAGTCGCTGATTTTGTTGCGCCACTGGTGCCGCCGGGCTTATTTGCGGGCAGAATCGGTAACTTTATCAACGGGGAATTGTGGGGACAGCGCACTGAATTACCGTGGGGAATGCGGCTCCCGTGCGCTCAGTTTCCAGAACAATGCAGCGATCAGGTCGCCGGCACGCTGTGGAGTCCGCCGGTACACGCCTCGCAGTTATATGAGGCGATTTTAGAAGGGATCGTGCTGTTTGCGCTGCTGTGGTTGTTCACGCGCCAGCCGCGTCCGATGATGGCAGTTTCTGGTTTATTTTTAGTCGGTTATGGCACTTTTCGCTTCAGTGTGGAATTCGTCCGTCTGCCCGATGCGCACATCGGTTATCTCGCGTTGGACTGGTTCACGCTGGGGCAACTCTTAACGCTGCCGATGATCGTGAGCGGTGCGATCTTGCTGGCGCTCGCGTATCGCCACCGCCCGGCGTCCACATGACCGCTTAAATAAAATCGCCCCACAACGCTTGCAGCACGGCAAGTGCCGCCAGTGGCGCGGTTTCCGTCCGCAAAATGCGCGGACCGAGGCGAACGCCCTGAAATCCGCGTGCGAACACCTGCTCGCGTTCGGGCGCACTCAAACCGCCTTCCGGGCCGATTAACAACGTGACGGACGCGGCGGGAGCGGGAATAGCCGTCAAGGCTTGCGCCGCCAGCGGATCAAGCAAATAACCGCCATCTGTCCACTGCTCGAGCCACTGCGCCAGCGGCACTGCCGGATCAAGCTGCGGCAGTCGCCGCCGTCCCGATTGTTCACATGCCCCAATCACCACTCCGCGCCAATGCTCCCAGCGTCGCGCCAGCCGCTCACCGTCGAGTCGCACCTGACTGCGAGCCGTGAACAGCGGAATCAACCGTGTCACGCCCAGTTCCACCGCTTTTTGCAGCGCGTAATCCATGCGCTCACCTTTGGACACGCCCAGCGCCAATTGAATCTCCAGCGGGACGAGCGGTTCTAATGTGGTCACGGCATCCAGCACGGCTTGCGTCATCCCTCGTGATGCGGTCAGCAGCCGTGCCGAATAATCGCAACCGTCGCCATTGAATAACAGCACCGGCGCATCAGTCGTCAGCCGCAACACCTGCGTGACATGACGGGTTGCGCCCGCCGGCAGTGTCACCGTGTCGCCCACTCGCAGCGGCATCTCCACAAAAATGCGCGGGGTGCGCATTAGCTGTGCAATGCCGCGCTGCTGCGCCAGACACCCAGCGCCAGCAATATCCAGCCAAGAATCAGCGCCACGCCACCAATGGGCGTGATCATGCCGAGTTGACGGATGCCGGTGAGCGTCAACACGAACAAGCTGCCGCTGAAAATCAGGTTGCCCAGCAAAAATGCCCAGCCGGCGGCGTTGACCAGTCGCGCTGTCGGCAAGTGCAGCAGGATGACGCCGCAAATCAGCAGCACCACCGCGTGTAAACCCAAGTACTGCGTTGCCGTCAGCCAATTGGCGAGCAGGTCTGGCGGCACCCGTGCTTTCAAACCATGTGCCCCGAATGCGCCCAGCGCCACCGCTAAACCGCCGCTCACGGCTCCCGTTGTCAACCACAATTGCGCGTGATTCATTTTGGATTCAGCCCGGCTGCACGATGAATTCCAGCACGATCTTGGTGCCGAAATACGCCAAAATCAGAATGGCAAAGCCACCCAACGTCCAAATAATCGCCGTTTTTCCGCGCCAGCCATTGCGGAACCGTCCCACTAATAGCCCGCCAAATACCAGCCATGCCAGCACTGACAGCACCGTTTTATGCACCAGATGTTGGGCAAACATATTTTCAAGGAAGGCAAAGCCGCTCAACAGCGCCAGCGTCAGCAATACAAAACCAGCGCCGATCATTTCAAATAACAGGCTTTCCATCGTTTGCAACGGCGGCAAGGTGCGGATAAACCCACGCGGCTGGCGCTGATGTAAATGCCGATCTTGCACTGCCAGCAAAATCGCCTGCCCCGCCGCCAAAGTCAGCAGGCTATACGCCAGCATCGACAGCAAAACGTGAATTTTGAGCGCCCAGCTCGCCGTCGGGCGTAAAAAGGCGACTTCGGCGAAATTCGCTTCTAACATCAGACTCAACGCCGCTGCCGGCAGCAAAATCAATCCCAGATTGTCTACCGGCTTGGTCAAGCTGGACACCAGCAGCAGGGCGCAAATCGTCCACGAGGTCAGCGCCAGCGCGTGATAAAACCCCAGATTGATCCCGCCTTGACTGAAAATGCTGTCCCACAGCAGTCCGCTGTGCAGCAGTAAACCGACAAAGCCAACGCCAATGGCGAGCTGGCGCTCTGGAATCCAACCCTCTTTGCGAAACAGCCGCAAACCGATCAAGCCGGCGGCGGCGAGATAACAAAGGGTGGCGACGGTAGCAAATAAGGTGTGAGTCATAGCGGCGGCAGCTTCATTGGTAAAGGTGAATGAATTGGGAGATTGTGATGGAAACCCGGCGCGGCAATTATAATCACAACTTTCTGCACAAGGCAGGCAGCGCACTGATTGAGGTCGCTCATGTTTGACAAGCTCCAAGACCGTTTTGCCGACGTTTTGACCCAATTACGCGGTCAAGGGCGGCTCACTGAAGACAATATCAAAGACACCCTGCGTGAGGTGCGCATGGCGCTGCTGGAGGCGGATGTCGCGCTGCCGGTGGTGCGCCAGTTCATTGAGGACGTGCGCGAGAAGGCGCTCGGTGAAGAGGTCGCCAGAAGCCTCACGCCCGGGCAGGTGCTGATTAAGATCGTCAATGATGAATTAGTCGCGCTCATGGGGCTGGCGAATGAACAGCTCAATCTCACCGCGCAGCCGCCTGCGGTCGTGTTGATGGCCGGTTTGCAAGGCTCCGGCAAAACCACCAGCGTCGCCAAACTCGCCCGCTGGTTGCAGGAAAAGCAAAAGAAATCAGTGCTGGTGGTCAGTTGTGACGTGTATCGCCCGGCGGCTATCGCGCAATTGCAGACGGTGGCGGCCGAAGTGGGCGCGGAGTTTTTCCCCAGCAGCGGCACTGAGCAGCCGGTGGACATCGCGCAGCGGGCGCTCGATTACGCCCGCCGTCATTACAAGGATGTGTTGATTGTGGACACCGCCGGGCGGCTCCACGTTGACGCGGCGATGATGGAGGAAATTCAAGCCATTCATGCCGCGCTCAAGCCGGTGGAAACGCTGTTTGTTGTTGACGCGATGACCGGTCAAGACGCCGCCAATACCGCCAAAGCGTTTGATACGGCGCTGCCGCTCACCGGCGTGATTCTGACGAAAACTGACGGTGATGCGCGGGGCGGCGCGGCGTTGTCGATTCGTCAGATCACCGGTAAACCGATCAAATTCCTCGGCACCGGCGAAAAAACCACTGCGTTGGAACCGTTTCATCCTGATCGCGTCGCCTCGCGCATTTTGGGCATGGGCGATGTCGTGTCGCTGGTGGAGGAGGTGCAGGCGCGGGTCGATCACGAGCAGGCGGAAAAGCTGGTCAAGAAGCTCAAAAAGGGCAAGGACTTTGATCTCGCTGATTTCAAAGAACAATTGGAGCAGATGAACAAAATGGGCGGGATGGCGAGCTTGATGGAAAAACTGCCCGGCATGGGGCAGTTGCCGGAGCATGTCAAAAATAAAGCCAGCGACCGCGAAATGGGCAAATTGATCGCCATCATCAATTCAATGACGCCCGGCGAGCGCCGCTTTCCCGCGATTATTAAAGGCTCGCGTAAACGCCGCATCGCTGCGGGTTCGGGGACGCAAGTGCAGGACATCAATCAACTGTTGAAGCAGTTTTTGCAGATGCAAAAGATGATGAAAAAAATGAAGGGCGGCGGCATGGCCAAATTGATGCGCTCGATGCAAGGTCACTTGCCACCCGGCTTTGGTTCCGGGGGCGGTTTACCACCGGGCGGCGGGTTTCCATTTTAAGTGGTGATGTGATGGGAAGAATGAGAGTAACGCTGGCGCAGAGCCTGCTCGCTGTTGTCTGTTGCGCCGTGCCGCTGGTGGGCAGCGCGACGCCTTGGGGTGAAGTGAAAACGCCAACTGTTGGCGCAGCGCGAGTCATCGGCAGCGTCGCCAACGGCTGCATCAGCGGAGCGCAGGTGCTGCCTGAAATCGGCGCGGGTTATGTCAGCATCCGCCGTTATCGCAATCGTTTTTATGGGCATCCGACGCTGCTGCGGTTTATTGCCGAAGTTGGGCAAGCGCAGCAGCGGTTGACCGGCGCGTTGCTGCTGGTCGGCGATCTCAGCCAGCCGCGTGGCGGGTTGATGTCGTCGTCGCATCGCAGTCATCAAAACGGGTTGGATGTGGATGTGTGGCTGACGCAGGCAGATTCCGCTGCGACAGCGCGGCAATTGATGGATCACGCGGATGATCCGCCCAGCATGGTGCGCAGCGACGGGATGCGGGTGAGCACATATTGGGGCGCAAATCAACGCGCTTTAGTGGAGCTGTTGGCGCGGCATCGCTCGGTGGAGCGGATTTTTGCCAATCCGGCCATCAAGCTGGCGCTGTGTCAGTCCGCAACGGCGGAAGATCGCGGCTGGCTGCACAAGGTGCGCCCTTGGAAAGGACACGATGCGCACGTTCACGTTCGCCTCGCCTGTCCGCCCGACAGCCCGCAGTGTGATGCGCAAAATCCGCTCCCGCCCGGTGATGGCTGCGGCGCGGAATTGGAGTGGTGGTTTAGCGAGGAAGCGCGGCGGCCAAAACGGGCGATTCCCGGCTATCCGCCCGCCAAACCCACCAAACAGCCGGCTGCATGTCGCGCCGTGTTGGGTGCGCAGTAAAGCGGTGAAAACAGCGGCGGATGTCAACGCGCTGGGCGCTGCGATGGAGCGACTGGCTGAAACTTTTTTGCTGGCGCAGGGTTTGACGGTGCTGGCGCGAAATCATCGCTGCCGTTTTGGTGAGGTGGATTTAATTGTGAGCGCGGCGACGGTGTTAATTTTTGTCGAAGTGCGCTTTCGGCGCTCACAACGTTTTGGCGGCGCGGCAGCGAGCGTGGATTGCCGTAAACAACAGCGGTTAATTCTCGCCGCGCAGGATTATTTACAAACATATCCGACTGCGTTGCCGTGTCGTTTTGATGTCATCGCTATTAACGCTCAACAACAGATTCAATGGATTCAACATGCGTTTACAGCCGAGGCTTAAACATTTCCCCCGCTTTTTTTCAAAGAACGCGCTGCAGCCCGCTTTTGAAAAACCCACGCTTAAAATATCAACTTTTGCCAAAGGCATATTTGAAAATCATCCTTTTGCAAAAGAAACCCGCAAAAAGCCCCCCTTTGAAAAAGGGGGGTTGGGGGGATTTGAGATCGGGCAGCTAGGCGGATTTGCAATTATTCTGCTGGCACTCATTCTGCCGGGCTGTGCGCCAGTAATGCTCGGCGGCGCAGCAGCGGGTGCGGGCGTGGCAGCAATTTATGATCGTCGCCCCGCGCAAACCATTCTCGACGATCAGCAGATTCAACTCGCCGCCCGTTATGCGCTGGAACATGACCCGAAAACGCAGGCATTTGCCGCTCGCGTCGATGTCACCAGTTACAACTACAGCGTGTTGGTGACGGGACAGGTGGAAGCCGAAGCTCATGCGCGGCGCGTGGTCGAGCGCATCAGCCGCTTGCCGAAAGTCAAACAAGTTATCAATGAATTGACCTTTGGCGCGGCGCTGACCTTCGCTCGCCAAACCGAAGATATGTATCTCAGTTCTCGCGCCAAAATCGCGCTCACGCAAATCAAACTGCCGGATTTCAACGCCGCTCGCGTCAAGATCGTGACGGAAAACGGCGTCGTTTATTTATTCGGCATCGTGCGCCAAGCCGAGGCGACTGCCGCTGCGGAAGCCGTGCGTTATCTCCCCGGCGTGCGCCGCGTCGTCAAACTCTTTGAATATCAATGAGCCACGTTGAATTCTCGGCTGGATTCCGCGCCAGCCTCGCTGCTTGCGCCGGAGCCGATTGTGTCTGCACCGATCCAGCCGATTGTTGGGCGTATGGTTATGACAACAGCCGCCGTCACGCGCTGCCGCAGGCGGTCGTATTTGCCCGCGATGAGGCGCAGCTTGCCGCAGTGGTGCGGCTGTGCGCGGAGTCCGGGACGCCGTTGATTGCTCGCGGACGCGGCACCGGCACCACTGGCGCGACGGTGCCGGATCAAGGCGGGATCGTGCTGTCGTTTGAACGGATGACGCAGATCATTCGCCTCGCGCCTGCTGACCGATTGGCGGTGGTGCAGCCGGGCGTGTTAAATGCGCAATTACAACAAGCACTTGAACCGCTGGGATTTTTTTGGCCGCCCGATCCGACCAGTGCGGCGGTCTGCACCATCGGCGGCAATCTCGCGTACAACTCCGCTGGCCCGCGTGCGGTCAAATACGGCACCTGCCGCGATAACACGCTCGGACTGCGGGCGATTGACGGACGCGGCGATGCTTTTCGTGCCGGCGTGTTGACCACGAAAGGCGTGGTTGGTTATGACCTGACGCGGCTGTTGATTGGTTCAGAAGGCACGCTGGCGCTGTTGACTGAGGCGACGCTGAAAGTGACGCCGCTGCCGGAAACGCGCCGCACGTTACGCGCCAGCTACGTTGATATTCACGCTGCCGCAGCCGCCGTCGCCGCAATCATGGCGCAGCCGCTCACGCCGTGCGCGTTGGAATTTATGGACGCAGCCGCGCTGGCAACGGTGCGGCATTTTGCGCCGCTGGAGCTGCCGGAAAGCATCGGCGCGGTGCTGATGATTGAAGTGGACGGGCCGCTGGCGGGGATTGACGCGGCAGTTGCGGCGGTCAGCGCGGCGGCGAGCGTCGCCGGTTTGCGCGAACTGCGGCGGGCGGAAACGGCAGCGGAAGTGACGGCGCTGTGGAAACTGCGCAAATCGCTGTCACCGACGCTGCGCCATATCGCGCCGAAAAAGATCAATGAAGACGTGGTGGTGCCGGTGTCGCAAATGGGCGCATTTATCGACGGGCTGGCGCGGCTGGGGCGCGAGACCGGCATTCGGATCGTCAATTTTGGTCACGCCGGCAATGGCAACATTCACGTCAACTTATTGATTAACCCAGAAAATGCGGACGAAGTGGCGCGTGCTGCGGTGTGCCTTGACCAGATGTTCAGCCTCGTATTGCGGCTCGGCGGCACCTTATCGGGCGAACACGGCGTCGGTTTGGAAAAGCGCGAATTCGTCAGCCGCGAATTGGATCCGGTGGCGCTGCGGTTAATGGCGGCAATTAAACAGGGATTTGATCCACACAATATCCTCAATCCCGGCAAAGGCTTACCGATTCAGAGTGTATGATAAATGTTCAAAATAATGACGTTTAATGTGAATGGCATTCGCGCTCGTCCACATCAAATTGAAGCGATTAAAACGTTGCATGATCCCGATGTGCTGGCGCTGCAAGAATGCAAAGTGGCTGATGAACAATTCCCGTTGGAATGGGCGCAACAATTGGGTTATTACCCGGCAATTCACGGACAAAAAGGGCATTATGGCGTGGCGCTATTGAGTAAAGCTGCGCCGTTGCAGATTCATAAAGGATTTATAACCGATGCGGCTGATGCGCAGCGGCGCTTAATTATTGGGCGCTATTCATTAGCGGATGGCGCAGTGGTGACGGTGATTAACGGCTATTTTCCACAAGGTGAAGATCGCGCTCATCCGACCAAATTTCCAGCAAAAAAGCAGTTTTATATTGATTTATTAACGCATTTACAGACGCAGCATTCCCCGCATGAATTATTGATTGTGCTCGGTGATTTGAATGTTGCGCCGTTGGAAAATGACGTTGGCATTGGCGCAGTAAATGCGCAACGCTGGCGGCGCAGCGGTAAATGCGGCTTTTTACCCGAAGAACGCGATTGGTTTCAAACGCTCATTGGCTGGGGGTTAATTGATGCGTATCGGGAACATTATCCTGATGTGAGCGATCAATTCACTTGGTTTGATTACCGCTCACGGGCATTTGAAGATCACCCCCGACGTGGACTGCGGATTGACCATTTGTTAATCACTGCGCCATTAGCACAACGGCTGCAAGCAGTTGGCATTGATAGCGCCATTCGCGGTTTAGAAAAACCCTCAGATCATTGCCCGCTGTGGGCGGTGTTTGCATAACCTGCACCAGCATTATTGAAACGCGGATTGAACTGCATTTGGATACAGCCATGACTGAACTCAACGCGCTCTATCAAACCGATTATTCCGCTTGGGCAATACGCACTGCCGAATTGCTTCGCGCCGGTCGCTATACGGAATTGGATATTGAGCACTTGGTGGAAGAATTAAGCGATATGAGTAAAAGCGACCGGCATGAACTCGAAAACCGGCTGACAATTTTACTTGCGCACCTATTGAAATGGGAATATCAACTGACAACCTTATCCGAACGCTGGCGTGAATTTGATGGTCGCAGTTGGCGTGTCACCATTATTGAACAACGCAATCGCATTGCCCGACATTTACAAAAAGCACCCGGACTTAAAGCGGCACTTGCGCCAACGCTCATTGATGCTTATGCCGAGGCGCGGCAATTAGCGAGTGATGAAACTGGATTGCCAATCGCTACATTTCCGCTTGCGTGTCCGTATTCAATCGCGCAAGTATTGGATAATCAGTATTATCCCGCCGCCAACGCCAGCAATTAAGCAATTTCGGTAGTTGTATCATGCCAACGGTATGCGTCCTGTTGTAAAATAGTAGCGATGATGTGACGGCGGCAAGCACCCGTTTTATCACGCTTTTATCATTCACGTTTTTAACTATAAAGAGTTATTTATGCCAACACCTACTGAACTCAATCTCCATCGCCATTCCCGCGTGTTAGAAATCCATTATGAAGACGGCGCACAATTCACCTTGCCGTGTGAATATCTGCGGGTCTATTCGCCATCGGCTGAAGTGCAGGGGCACGGTCCCGGGCAGGGCGTATTGCAAATCGGCAAAGAATCTGTCGGGATTGATCGTATTGAACCGGTTGGCAATTACGCCGTCTGTTTACATTTTGATGATGAGCACAACACCGGCATTTATTCATGGGAGTATTTATATCGGCTCGGCACGGAACATGAACAACTGTGGCAAGCGTATCTTGCCGCGTTAGAAAAAGCTGGCTATCCGCACACCAAGCCTTCTTAATGAAACGGCAGGCGCGTGTATTCTCATTACATTGGCAAGTTTATTTGCCTAATGATTCACTTTTATTTGCATTAAGGAATGTTGCATGACACACGAAAAAACCACCCACTTTGGCTATCAACAGGTGCCGGTTACAGAAAAGGCGGTGCGGGTGCGCGAGGTATTCGATTCGGTCGCCTCGCGCTATGACTTAATGAACGATTTAATGTCATTAGGTATTCATCGTTTGTGGAAACGTCATGCGATTGAATTAGCGGGCGTGCGGCGTGGGCAGCGGGTGCTTGATCTCGCTTCTGGCACTGGTGATCTTGCCGACCGTTTTGCGGGTATTGTCGGCGCAGAAGGCAGCGTGGTGATGTCTGACATCAATGCGGCGATGCTGACGGAAGGGCGCTCGCGGATGTTAGATCGCGGGCGAGTTGGCAATTTGCATTACGCGCTCATTAACGCCGAACAAATTCCATTTCCAGAAGATTATTTTGATTGCGTGACCATTGGTTTTGGCTTGCGCAATGTGACTGAAAAGCAGAACGCAATTAATGAGATGTATCGGGTGTTGCGTCCGGGTGGACGGGCGCTGATTTTGGAATTTTCACATCCGGTCAGCAAATCATTAAGTAAAGTGTATGATCTGTATTCCTTTTCGGTATTGCCGACCTTGGGGCGCTTGGTGGTGAATGATCCGAGCAGTTATCGTTATCTCGCCGAATCAATTCGGATGCACCCAGATCAAGAGACGCTGCGAGCGATGATGGAAACCGCTGGCTTTGAACGCTGCGAATACTTCAATCACAGCGGCGGTATTGTCGCTATTCATCGGGGGTATAAACTGTGAACGAGGGAATTCAATTGCCAGATGCGCTGCTCGCCGTGCTGGAGCAAGCCATCAATCGTTATATCGCATTGGATGCAGAACACGGTGCGGGATTTGCGGCGTTGACTGGTCGTTTAATTGCCATTGAATTAAACGGATTTGGAACGCGAATTACCGTTATTCCGAATGAACAGGGGCTGCAATTATTTGGTGACTATGATGCGCAGCCAGATTGTTTAATTCGTGGTACGCCATTGGGATTGGCGCGATTAGGAATGGGTGACGGTAAAAATGCGCAATTGATTGCTGGCGAAGTCGAAATTAGCGGCGATACTGCGTTGGCGCAAGCATTTAATACGGCTATTGCTGCGTTGGATGTCGATTGGGAGGAGCAATTAGCGCAAGTTATTGGCGATCCATTTGCGCAGCAAGTGGGCAAACAATGTCGCGCTAATCAACAATGGCAAGAGCGTACTGCCGCGCAAATGACCGCGCAGCTCAAGGCATATTTGCAACGTGAGCAAGGTGTTGTGCCAACGCGACATGAAGTTGAGGCTTTTTTGGCACAGGTCGATTTGCTGCGCGATGACTGCGAACGCCTCGCCGCTCGCGTCGAACGTTTAACGCAACATGCCGCAGTGGCTGGTTTACAACTATGATGGGGCCGCGACAGGCGTTGCGGCTGTTCCGCATCAATTGGGTGTTTCTGCGTCACGGCCTCGACGAGGTGATTTTAGCAACGCACTTGTTCCGCCCGTTGCGGTGGATTTTGTACCTGCTGCCTTGGCATTGGATCGAGCGCGATCTGCCGAGTTATCCGGTGCGGGTGCGGCAGGCGTTGGAAGAATTGGGTCCGATCTTCGTGAAATTCGGGCAAATTTTGTCCACACGCCGCGATTTATTGCCGGATGATTTAGCAGTTGAATTGGCAAAATTACAAGATCGGGTGCCACCTTTTGATGGTGCAGAAGCGCAAGCGTTAATTGAAAAAGCGTGGGGACGACCGGTTGGCGAGGTATTGGATGCGTTTGATCCAATTCCATTAGCGTCCGCTTCAATTGCGCAAGTTCATACCGGACGCTTAAAAGATGGCACCGAAGTCGTTGTTAAAGTATTGCGCCCCGGTATTGAGCGCACGATTCGCCAAGATTTGGGATTGATGTACACGCTGGCGGAAATGGCGGAACGCTATTGGAAAGAAGGCAAACGGTTACGCGCCATTGAAGTGGTGCGCGAATACGAAAAGACCGTTTTTGATGAATTAGATTTACAACGCGAAGCGGCTAATGCGTCCAAAATTCGCCGCAATTGGTTGAATAGCGAGATGCTGTATATTCCCGAAGTGTATTGGGATTGGACGCGCCCGAATGTAATGGTGATGGAGCGCATTTATGGCACGCCGGTGAGTGATGTTGCCACGCTAAAAGCGCAAGGCGTGAGCATGAAATTACTCGGCGAGCGCGGCGTTGAAATCTTTTTTACGCAGGTATTCCGCGACAACTTTTTCCATGCCGATATGCACCCCGGTAATATCTTTGTTGAACCTTCCGGGCGTTATATTTCGATTGATTTTGGCATTGTTGGTACCTTGACGACAGAAGATCAGCGTTATTTAGCTGAGAATCTATTGGCGTTTTTTGAGCGCGATTATCGGCGGGTAGCGGAATTGCACGTTGAATCTGGCTGGGTGCCGCACGGGACGCGGGTGGATGAATTCGAGTCCGCAATTCGTACCGTCAGCGAACCGATTTTTGAAAAGCCGCTGGCAGAGATTTCATTCGGGCATTTTTTAGTGCGGCTCTTTCAAACAGCGCGGCGCTTTAATATGGAAATCCAGCCGCAGTTGGTGCTATTGGAAAAAACGCTGTTGAATATCGAAGGCTTAGGGCGGATGCTGTACCCTGAATTGGATTTATGGACAACTGCCAAGCCGTATATGGAACGCTGGATGAAAGATCAAATCGGCATTAAAGGCTTATTTGATCGCACCAAACGCAATATCTATTCCGTTGCTGATCAAACGCCAGAATTGCCGTTAATTGCCTATCGGATTTTAATGGCGTATGACAAACGCTTGCGCCAAACTGAACCGCTGCATGGCGCAGCAGCAAAGCCCCAGAATACGCAAGCGGCGGCAACATCAGTGTTAGCAATTGCAGGTGCGATGCTCTTGTTATGTGGAACGCTGGTGCTGTTATTTGGTCCCGGTCAATTTCTGTCTGAATCCAGCAGTTTAATAGTGATTGTGGGCAGTTATCTTATTGGCGGACTGCTGTTTTTGATTGCAGATCGTCAGTCGTGAATCGTCATCAAATGCTAAAAGCGTTACGAGAGACGCCATGTTTAAAGCTGCTTCTGATCACTGTGAAATTGAATTTTGTTTGCGGCAATCCGTGAAACAAATTTTTAATTTATCCCGCGATGGGATTGTGATTACTAATTGCGCTCCATGTATTACTGCGGTGAATCCTTCTTTCACGCGCATTACCGGCTATAGCTTCGCTGATGTGCGTGGTAAAAATCCCAGCCTTTTACAATCTGGTCATCACTCGCCGCTGTTTTATAAAGAGTTGTGGCAAACGTTAATTGAAGTTGGGCATTGGCGTGGTGAAATCTGGAATCGGCGTAAAAGTGGCGAGAAGTATCTCGAAATTTTAACGATTCAAGCCATTCGTAATCCGCAACATGTTGTGGTGGGTTATCTCGGCATGTTTGGTGATTTAAGTCAGGTACAACGCGAGCAAGAATTAGAAATTGCGCGTCAAGCTGCGGAAGATGCAGCGCGAGTAAAAGCGCAATTTTTAGCGAATATGAGCCATGAGATTCGTACGCCATTAACTGCGATTATTGGCTTTGCGGAAACCATGATTGATAGTCGCCAAACGCTTGCCGAGCGTGCGAGTGCAGTTGATACCATTATTCGTAACGGTCGCCATTTGCAATCATTGCTGAATGATGTGCTGGATTTTTCAAAAATTCGCGCTAAACGCATCGCGTTAGAATTACTTGATACGTCGTTGCCAGAGTTATTGGCGTGTACCATTGATTCAGCGCGGGCGCAAACGGCTGAAAAAGGTTTGGATTTTAGTGTTCACTTTATGCCGCCATTGCCGCTGATTATTCGTACTGATCCTACTCGCGCTCGGCAAATTTTGTTTAATTTGTTGGGCAATGCGATTAAATTCACCGATAGCGGTTCGGTGCGGTTAATTGTCAGTTTTAATCCCGAACAAGAATTGCTGCATATTACGGTGCAGGATACCGGCTGCGGCATTCCTGATGATCGGTTGGGATTGTTATTTGAACCTTTTGCACAGGCCGATAATTCAACCACGCGCAAGTTTGGTGGCACCGGTTTGGGATTATCAATTTCTAAAGAACTCGCTGAACATTTAGGTGGCACTATTCAAGTCACGAGTGTTTTAGAGAATGGGTCGATGTTCATTTTGACCTTGGCGACTGGAACCATTGCGAATGCAGATTTAGTATGGGATTTGCAGGCATTTAATCAATCTTCTGGAGTGCGACCGGTGCGCACGGTACGCGCTCCCGCATTGCAAGGTTTTGTATTGCTTGCTGATGATAATATCGCCAACCAAGACTTAATTTCGCTATATTTACGTCGTTGTGGGCTGCAAGTGGCGATTGCTAAAAATGGTCAAGAGGCAGTTGAAAAAGCGCAGGCGGCGGTGTTTGATTTGGTGTTGATGGATATGCGGATGCCTATTATGGGCGGGCTGGACGCGACGGAACTGTTGCGGCTCACTGGTTTTGATAAACCCATTGTTGCCCTGAGTGCTAATATCGACCGTAGTGATGTGGAGGCAGCATTAGCTGCCGGTTGTGATACCTATTTACCCAAACCCATTCATTTAGATGCGTTTTATCAAATGCTAGTACACTATTTACCTCGTCGTAATACTGACGCGCCGTTGGTGACTGCGGTGCCGGTACAATCTGATGATGATCCAGAATTGAAACAATTACAGGCTGCGTTTTTTGCTGAGTTGCCAACGCGCCTCGCGTTAATCCGTGCTGCGTATAAGACGGAGAATTGGGATGATTTACGCTCTCAAGCGCATCAAATTAAAGGCGTTGGCAGTAGCTTTGGAATGCCAGAATTAACGCGATTAGCTGGGGCAATGGAATTTCAATTGTTACGCGGTGACTTGAGTGAAGTCGCCAATTTAATTGAGGATATGGCGCATCTATGGCCGCAATAACACTTATGGCACCAGCAGTTGCCGCTGACATCGTGATTAGTGAACCTCTGCCGTATTCCTTGTATTTGGCCAATGGTGTGCCACTGGTGAGTCGTGGGCAAATTTTCGATGAGGAAGAACAAATTGAAGTGCTTCGTCGTCAAGGTTGGCGCTCGTTTAGCGAACATGACAATGAATTGCCAAAAAACGCGATTCCTTCAGAAGAAGCAGCGCGGTTATATGATGAACAACCGCGGGTGCGATTGCGATTTCGCCCGCGGGTGCCATTAACCGAAACGGTGGCGTTGGTGGCGGATGATATGTCGCTATCGCTGAAGTTATTGATGCGGCTGCTGCGCGAAAAACGGCTCGGTCGCATTATTGAGGCGGATAACGGGCGGCAGGCGTTGGTGCAGTTTTTCCGGCAGCGCCCGTCCATGGTTTTTTTGGATATTGAAATGCCGGGGCTGGATGGCATGGAAGTGTTAAAACAAGTCAAATCGTGGTCGCCGGAAACTTTCGTGTGTCTCGTCAGCGGTAACGCCACCATCATCAACGTCAAAACCGCAAAAAGTTATGGCGTCGATGCGTTTTTAGTGAAGCCAATCAGTGGCTTAAATCTTCAACGGGTGCTGGCGCTGTATGGCACCGAGTGACGCTCAACTATGGCGAGCGGTGAACGCTGCAAACATTAAGAGGCTCCACAGCGCCGGACTGAAATCCCGCGCCCCGCTTTGATGTTGCTCTACCATCCACTGCAACTGCGTCCGATCAAATAATCCGGTGTCGTTGAGTTGGTCGCCAAGCACGGTATGGCGCACACGCTCGCGCAGCGGGCCGCGAAACCAACTCGCCAGCGGCACTGCAAATCCCATCTTCGGGCGATAGAGAATGTCCGCGCCCAAATACGGTTCCAGCGCCTTTTTGAAGACAAATTTCCCTTCGCCACCCTGCAATTTCAATTCCGGCGGCAGCCCCGACACCCAATCAATGAATTCGTGATCGAGCAGCGGCACCCGCACTTCCAGCGCGTGTGCCATGCTGGCGCGATCCACTTTGGTGAGGATGTCGCCGGGCAAATACGTTTTCAAATCAAGATATTGCACCCGCGATAACGGATGTTCTGGAGCGCGGGCGGCGTAGTGACGCAGCACTTCTACCGCTTGATACCCTTGCCGCTCGCGTTTGAAGTGGGGCGAAAACAACGCTTCTCGCGTTTGCGCATCGAGAATGGACACGCTGTCAAAATAACCATCGACCGAATCTCGCGCCAGCGCCAACAGCGTTGATTTCGCTCGAAAAATGCGCGGTGCCCAATCCGCTTTGGGATAGAGCGCACCCAGTGCGCCGAATACCGAACCACGCAACCATTGCGGCAAGCGCCCGCGCACCCGTTCTTCATTGAGATGCCAGCGATGGCGGCGATAACCGGCAAAACTTTCATCGCCACCATCGCCAGATAAACACACAGTGACCCGTTTCCGCGCCAATTCGCACACGCGATACGTCGGCAGCGCGGAACTGTCGGCGTAGGGTTCGTCATACAACGTCGCCAAATGCTCAATTAAATCAAAGTCATCGGGATCGACCGCTTCGACAAAATGATTGGTGCGATACCGCTGCGCCACCCGTTCGGCAAACGCGGTTTCATTAAAACGCGGATCGCCAAACGCAATCGAACAAGTATTCACTGGCTGCGCTGACAGCCCCGCCATCATCGCCACCACCGCGCTGGAATCGACGCCGCCCGACAAAAACGCGCCCAGCGGCACCTCGGCGACCAGCCGCATCTCCACCGCTTCACGCAATCGTGCAATCACCTGCGCGGTCGCCTCGCCGAGGTCAGTCACGCCGTTGGGTTGAAATGAAACCTCCCAGTATTCACGCGACGCCGGCAATTTGCCGTCAGCGCGGTGCAGGGTCAGGGTATGACCGGCGGGCAGCTTGTGGATCGACTTAAAAATGCTACGCGGATCAGGAACATAGCCATAAGCAAAATAATCCTCCACCGCTCGCGGATCGAGATCACGCGCCAGCGTCGGATCTTCAAGTAACGCCTTGATTTCAGAACCAAATAGCAGCCGACCGTCTGGCGTCAGCGCGTAATGCAGCGGTTTCACCCCCAGCCGATCTCGCGCTAAAAACAGGGTTTCGCGGTTGCGATCCCACAATGCAAACGCAAACATCCCGCGAAACCGCTCCACGCAACGGTCGCCCCATTCTTCCCACGCATGAACAATAACTTCCGTATCGCAATGGGTAGCAAAACTGTGACCGGCGGCGCTGAGTTCTTTAATCAACAATTGAAAGTTATAAATCTCACCGTTGTACACCACCACCACCGATTGATCTTCATTAAACAGCGGTTGGTGACCACCGGATAAATCAATAATGGATAAACGGCGATGCGCTAATCCTACGCCCGGCTCAATATGTAATCCGCCATCATCGGGGCCGCGATGAAATAACGTTTGATTCATTTGCGCCAATAACGCCGCATTGATGGGACGACGTGCTTGGGTATCAAAGATTCCGGCAATTCCGCACATGCGCGTGGTGTCCTATGCAATCAAAACGGAAATAAAATGGGAATAGCATTTATGGCAATTGTTGCAACTGCTCATGCAAAGGCTGCCAAGCGTCATTAACGAATTGCTGCAATTGCGCCTGCGCTACATCAAGTTTATCGTCAGTCATCGGCGCATAAAATACAACACCGACTTGACGATGCCGATGACCAAACAATGCTGCCCAGGCTTCAGTCAACTTGGCTAAATAGCCATTTGCAACCCAATGACCATCAATCCAATAGCCATGCCACACCAATAACATTTGCGTTTCTGAATGGATGCGTGATTCATACAGATTCACTTCAGCACCAGCAATAGTGACTGTTACAGAATATTGCGCTGGCATTTTCCACACGGAATCAGTTTGCGTCACCATTTGATTTTCAGAATTAACCAACTCACCATCATTTGTATTGTCATAAAAGGCAAGATAAATGCCAACTGATTGATTAACATCATCACCCGCTTGGTATTCTTGGCGCATTTCCATCACCGCATCCAGATAACGTGGCGTCCATGTAGTAAAAGGTGCTGGTGATATTTGCCAAGGCGTCACTGTAGGCATCACAAAACTGAGTTGGGAATCACGCTGATAATTGGAATGCGCGACATAGTGATTTAACACTGGCCACAGTGCGACAACGCATAAACCCAAGGTGAATGTTGCCAAGGTATGCGTGATTGGTAATGGTGCTTTTGATGACGGCAATGGCGGCAGCGTATCTTGTGCAGCAGGATGAGCAATTGCTGGTTCTGACCACAGATTACCAAGCGCAAACAGCAAAAACATAATAAAACCAAAAAACACCCAGCCATAGATTAAATGATCGACGCCAACTGCTAATTTCATGCCGCTGAGATGACCAATCATCACAATTAAATAAGCGCGAACCCCATTCGCAAAGACTGGCACGATAGCTGACAATGCAATAAACGCAAGCCGCCGCCATAAGGAATGATAATTGAGATATGCGTAAAGAACGCCGAGAAATAGGGAAGCAATCAGATAACGAATACCGCTGCAAGCAGCAACGACCGACCAATCACCGCTAGGAATACTAAAAAAAGTACCATCCCAAAATACAGGTAATCCTGTGAAGCGCAGCAACATAACCGTGAATGCGGCAGTAAACTGCATCAAAGGCTCAACTAAGCCTTCACCCATTGGCACCGCAAAAAATAAAAACCCAAGTGGGAAAGCAAGAATTTTTGTTGCCGCACTTCCAAGCGTCAACCACACCACAAGTGGAATAAAAGCAACAGCCATCAATTGTTCAATGACTGCGACTTCTGTTAAACGCGCCAATAGCCAAACTAATCCCACTCCGCCTAATACGGGCAATGCACGCCAATCACTTTCTAGCGTCACTGTTTGTAATAAATGACGTTTCCGCCAGATCAAATAGACAACGATTGGTAACACTAAAAATCCGTGCGCGAACGTTGCCGAACGCCACCAAATATAAATGATGTCTGTATAGCTTGACCAAAACGAACCTATTAACCCTGCAATAAATAACCCTACTCCTGCAAACTGAATCCAAGCCTTGGAGCCGATATTAAATCCGCGACTGTTTATCATGGCGTTGCTTCCAATAATTGCATCATAGTGGGCAAACTTGCTGCCCAAGAAAAATGTGTTTCTACAAACCGCCGCGCTGCCATTCCCACTGCTGCATGATCACTATTGAGTATTTGAATAGTTTGTTCAGCAAATTCTAAGGCTTCAGCAGCAACATATACGTCTTCACCAATAACTGCCGGAATACCCTCAAGTGCTTGCGGCGTGGCAAGCACCGGACGCGCCATTGCCATAGCTTCTAAAACTTTATTTTGAATGCCCCGCGCAATGCGTAATGGCACCACAACAGCATCCGCATAATATAAATAAGGACGCACATCTAACACCGCACCCGTAACGGTAACGCCCGGCAGTTGTTCTAAATGCTTTACTGTCGGAGTTGGGTTCATTCCAACAATATAAAATTCACAGGTTGGAATTCTTTGCTGCACAAGGGGCAATACATGCTGTGCAAACCATTCGGCACCTTCTATATTTGCCCAATAATCCATCGCGCCAGTGAAAACTAATTTTGGATTAGTTGAACAAAAAGGAGATAAATAATGCGCATCTGGCTTAAAATAATCAGCATCAACTCCGTTAGTAATAGCGTATATTGAGGAAGCTTTTTGCTGAAACTGTTTCTGAAATAGCTGTACTTCTGCTTCTGAAACAAAAACACTGGCGTCAAATAACTGCGCGACAGTGCGCTCGAATTCGCCTAAACGTCGTGCTTCACGCTGATAAATCCAATTCATGGGAAAGGATTTAACAACGCTGTATTGCCGCCATTTTTCCGAATCAACATCCACAAAATCAATAACACGGCGCATCGCGCTGAATTCTTTAGCAAGCACATATTGCGCCATTGCTGAAGAATATACTAAAACACGTTTAATCGAATATTGAGCGCATTGTTGATGAATCCATTGCGATAACTGCTGCTGTCGATAGTAGGGTAAAGTCAAGGCTTCGCCAGTGAATAACCCCGTTAAACTTTTTAATTTAGCACGACGTGGTGACAACCGCTCAAACCAAGCACTGGTACAGTATTGACGCACAATGTCACAATACTGTTGATCTTGCGCGTGATCAATAAAGGTGGCAAGATGAATCCGATAGTGTTGACTCAGATATTTGAGCAAATGAAAAGAACGAATTTTATCGCCCTTATTGGGTGGATAAGGAATGCGATGGACCAAAAATAAGAGATCGTCCATGTATTAACTGCCTTAACCGAGATTGCGTGATAAAAATGGCCCGATAAAACGACTCACTGGTAGTGGTAAACGTTTCCAGAGATTAATAAAAAATCGGTATTTGGGATTGAGTGGATTAACATCAGGCAACTGTTTAGCGGTTACTAAATAAAATTCATAAGACATTGGTTGTGGTTCAAAGCCCCAATTACGCTTAAAATCATAAGCACCGGTTCCTTGTTTGCTACGTCCAAAGTCAAATATCTGATAACCGTGTTCACTCGCTCGCCGCATAACTTCCCAATACATAAAGTCGTTCGCTTTTAGTTCTCGTGCCGCAACGCTACCTCCGCCATAATATGGCAACACTTCATTCCGAAAGTAAAAACTAAGCACTCCGGCAACAATGTTATCGCCATGGTGAACGGTAAGTGCTTCACAGGCATCACCAAATACTTCTTTAAGAATCCGAAAATAATGCTGAGAAAAAACTGGCGTTCCTAAATTGCGAACACTTTCCGAATAAACTCGATGAACAGCATCGACATCATTACTGATTTTGCTAACTAACCCAGACTGAATTCCTTTACGCACCATTGCCCGTTGTTTGCGCGGAATTGCCAATAAATTTTTTTCAGGATCAGAATCAATTTCTTTACGAAAAGTGACGTAAAGGTCTTTGTGTTGCCAACTCGTTTCTCGAGGTATTCGCTGCCGCAACTCCAAATGCGCCACCTGTAATTGTGTAGCTAACATACAAGCCGCTTGCTCTAACTGGTTACAAATATCGTTAGAAATAGCAATACTGCCGCCATAAACGCAAAAAGGCGTTGAAATCAGCCCGTTTCCAAACAAATAACTTTTAACCTGTCCTAAAGGTAAAATGCCTTGTATTTCACCAGTAGTTGATTCAGCAAATAAATAATAGGCTTTATGCCCGAATGCTTGTTCTAAAACAGTTTTCCAACCCGCTAGATGAAAGAAAGTGCCTTCTGCGTGTTGCTCAACAAAAGCATCCCAACGTTTTATATCTCGTGGAGTCAGTTGGCGAATCTGCGTTGCTACTGTATCGTTCATTGCGGCAAACCCCAAATAAAAAACGTTACGTTAAAAAAATTCGATCCATGCGTTCCCAATGAAAATCAGTTAACAATTGCCGCAAACGAGATTCGGTAAGGTGCAAATTTAAGTAATGACGAAATTGTGTTTTTGCGCTCAATCCAGCCTGACGCGGCTGTTCAGGATCAAGTTCCCAAGGATGAAAATAAAACAACGCCGGCTTAGCGTCCTGTTGATTGACACGAGCGATTGCCCACCGAGATAACCAATAAGGAAATAACCGAAAATATCCACCGCCACCACAGGGTAAGCGATAACCAAAAATATCAGTGGTAGTAATAGGAATTTCAACAAAGGTTTTATTATTTAACAACGGATAATAAGAGAAACGTGGCGCATCAGGTATGCCATATAAATCATGATAAATCGGGTAAATACTCGAACTATAACGGTAGCCTGCTTCATATAGTGCGGCATGTGCCCATAAACAGGTTCGATCAATTGAATAACTTGCAGCACGATAACCAAACACCGCAACGCCGCCAACATCTTCAAGTAATGCTTTAGTGCGCCGAATATCTTGATTAAACTCCGCCTGCGTTTGTTGCGTCACGCGAATATGTTCATAACCGTGACTGGCGAGTTCATGTCCGTCCTGAACGATTTCTCGGATTAAGTGTGGATAACGTTCTGCAATCCAACCTAAAGTAAAAAAAGTTGCTTTAACATTTTTTTCATTCAATAACGCCAAAATTCGTGCGATGTTACGTTCAATTCGACAAGGCAAATGAGACCAATCTTGACGTTGAACCTGTTTTTCAAAGGCAGATACTTGAAAATAATCTTCAACATCAATTGTAAACGCATTAGTCAACTTTAGAGAATTTTCTTTCATTCTAAAGACACCTTTATGAATATTTTATTTAAAAACCTTTAATCTTGCCACGTCATGCGTAGTCCTAAAGTAAACCGATTTTCTGTGTATTGTTCGCCATCAAGAAAATGATATTGTAAATCGAGATTAGTACGGGCTGAGAGCTGACGAGTTAAGCCGGTATCGACAGAAAAATTAACACTTTTTTGTTCATTAGAAAGGATAGAATTTTGACGTTGATTTTTATCCCAACTCACAGCTAAGTGACTGGTTGTAAGTCCAGTAAGTTTACGAGTCCAAAATACACTTGCGCCAGTTGTTTTTTCGTCTTGTGCCATTCCTTCATATTCGCGTAGCAAATAGCGAATCGTTGTCCCGATAGTGTTACGACGCGCCTGAACTGCGTAACCAGTTTGAAACTGGCTGTTAATAAAATTTAATGATGTTGGTATTGCAGTTCCAGGTTGAATCGTCAACCGTTCACCGGTATCCGGCACAACAATATCACCAAAAGCATCTTTAAAATTATACGCCTCATTATTCAATCGCTCGGCGTGAGCATTTGTTACTGCACGCGAAAAACTTGCCGTCCAAGCAGAATGTTTGCTGCGGTGCGTCCATTCTAAGCTAGGCGACCATCCGAAGTAACGATGCCCCGCAGACAAATATAAGCGAGTACGCATCGTTGGTGTCCAGATGCTAGAAAATTGCCACTGTTCACCACTGGTTTCTGAAAGCGCCGCATAGTCATTGTCTTCATAACCAGCTAAAACCATCAGTTGCCATCGTTCATTTAATTGATAACCAACAGAAGCAGTTGCTGAATTAAATTCTTGAGTAGGTTCTTGTGCAATAGTGTTAGCGGTTTCATCCTCGAAACTCAGTGCTTGGTTTTTGACATTAATTGCCCAATTCAGAGCAGTTGCAGCCGTGCTGCTTGATAAATTAACTTGATTTAGATAGCCGCTGCTGTTTCCTCCCTCTTCAGAATAAAACACACCATTTTTTTCAAAAGTAAAACTAAAATTAGCAAAACTTCCTAAACGACTCTTATAATTTGGGGCAACTGAATAGGTATAGGTTGTTTGTATATTTTCAGTGGGATTTGCTGCGTCTCTACCAGCTACTCCTAACGAATCAATGAGTTCTTGTTGCGCACTAAAACTCAAATCAAAAAATAAATGATTCTGATATATTTCCGATTGTGCATTCATCTGTAATTGGTGATTCACTTGATCGTCAGCTTGTGCTGATAAATAATGAATATATTGTGGAGAATATGCGAAATCCAGATTAAGATGACGACCTTTACCCGTCACAACAACACCTGGCGCAACATCAAAAAAAAGATCACCTTCTTTTTTAGCCTCACCAAGGTTATTATCACGAGTCAACTGCAGGTTATCAGTGTATGTTGTTTGCATGGTAAGTTGTGTAGACACATTCCAATCTGCAGCGAGAACCGGACGTATTACTAGTAGCAATAGGCACACTATCAGTGTTTTTAACTGACTGTGATTAGTGCGCAACGTGACCAAGTTAAATCTCCAAACTTTGTTAATTTTTTGGTTTATGACTAACATCAGTTGTTGGAGCATCACCATAACCATAGCTGTAACTATAACCATATCCAGTACCATATCGATTTCCAAAACTGGGTCGATATTTATTTAAGACTAACCCTTTAATTTTATCTTGTCCTAATCGGGCTAAGGCTTCAGTAACTGCTTGTTGTACGGTCTGTTCTGCTGCCACCACCAGCACAATCTGTCCCATCATTTCTGATAAAACCGCACTCTCGGTGGTCAATAAAAGTGGTGGTGAATCAAAGATAACAATACGATCTGGATAACGCGTTGACAGTTCTTCCATAATAGCCAACATGCGTTCGCTTGCTAAAAGCTCAGTTGAGCGATCATGATGCTTCCCTGCCGGAATCACTCGCATATTTTCAATGTTAGTTTTCACTAATACATCGGCAATGGACAACTGATCGTTTTCTAAAAGATCAATGAGACCTTGCTTAAAATTAATGCCTAAACGTTTTGAAGCAGCGGGTTTTGCAACGTCACCATCCACCAGCAAAACGGTACGATCCTGCTCCATGGCAATACTCATTGCAAGGTTAATTGAGGTAAAGGTTTTGCCTTCACCAGATAGAGCACTTGTTACCATGATCAAATTGGGATTATCCGCTATATCAGCGCCTTTTTTATCGACATTCAGTAATAACGGACGTTTAATTAAACGGTATTCTTCAGCAAGTTGAGAACGTCTAGCATCAGGGGTTAAAATTCCAATTTGACGCAGCTGATCAAACGGCAACCGATGAAATCTACTTTGGCTGATAGTATTTGCTTGATCTTGTTGGACGTTCCATTCTTGTTTAACATTTTTTTGGTTTTCTGTAGAAATTTCTATTTGATCTGAAATAGTATTTTGTTGCTGAATAGTTTCAGTATTTATCTGAAGAACTGTACTTGTGTGATCAGTGGAAACAGACGAGGCAGTTAATTCGCGTTTCGCAAGTGCTTTTTGAATGGTACTCATAACTCCAACCTCACATCCAATTAAGAAGATAAGAAAATTTCGTTTGCACTAGTCCGCGTAAAATCGGTAGACCAAAAAGTACAAATAAAAATACAATAATTAGTCCGCCAGTTGTTAAAATAAATGGAATTAACATTAACATTTTGCGCTGCTTGTTTTTTGGGTTATCAACAAAAGTAACAGTTCCAAGTACAGGAAAACCTGTTACACGGTAAAGCTGACTACGATCATCAAAAACGGGTTTTAATAAATCCATAATCAATGCCAAAACAAGACCAGCAGCTATTGAAGACAGAAAAACAACGCTAGAAAGTAACAAGCGATTTGGTGCCGAAGGTTTTAAGGGTGTAAAAGGTGGGTCGATAATACGAAACTTAACACCTTCTGAAGTTTTTTCTACCGATTTTGATAATCGGGCTGTCTCCCGTCGCCCTAGCATTGCTTTATGCTGTTCAGCGACAGTGGTGTAGTTACGTGTCAATTGTTTTAGTTCTGCTTCAATGCGCGGAATACTATCAATCTGACTTTCAAGTTCAGTCACTCGCTTGCCATAATCTTCAACTCGCGCTTTCATGGCAGCAATTTGTGTATCTGCTTCACTCAATGCAACTTTCAAGCTACCGTAAACCGTATCTGCCTGTACAGTCCCAGTTGCTTGTTCAGTGCGACTTGCAAGTGCTTTTTGCTTGTTGCGTAACTGGCTTTCTGTGATTTGTCGGCGCAGTTCTATAATATCTGGATGCTTTTCTGTGTAACGCAAAAGCAAATCATCAAGTCGTGTTTGCAACGCAAAAATACGCGGGTCTTCAATTTCTTGCGAGGGCGTATCGTTAACACTCGAAATAAACGCTTGATCTTGCGTTTCAATTTGAAAACTTAACTCATCACGTCGCCAATTTGCCTCTCGCAATGCGAGTTCCGAATCTTTCAATCCTGCTCTGGCAGCTTCTAACGATTTATAGTAACCACCCTGGTCTGCAGATAACAAACCAGCATATTTACGCTGAAAATCTGCAAGTTGCTGTTCCGATTGTTTTAGCCGTGATTCATATTCGTCAATTTCTTGATCTAAAAAATCCTGTGCTGTTGTGGAAGAACGTTGGTCATTCGTTAAGGCTTCTTCAATAAAAATTGAAACAAGTGACTGCACCACCTTTTTTGCGCTTTCAGCATTACGATGCTCAAATGAAATCGAATAAAGCGATGGGTTGGAGCGATCACCCATAATTTTAATTTTTTTGCTTAATTCCGCAATTAATAGTTCTTTTTCCCGCTCGTTATTTTGCATCAAATCAAGGTCGCTCATACTCAGAATTTTTTCTAAATTTGGGCGACTTAATAACATCTTGCTCATTAACGCAACACGCTGTACTAAATCTGGTTGCACCGTCAAACCCTGCAACAGTGGACGTAAGACGCTATTTGTATCGACAAAAACCCGTGCCGAAGCAGAAAACTCATCAGGGATGCGACTAACAAAAATCCAGCCACCAATTGCAATAACCCACGCAACAATGAGTGCTAACCACCGGTGACGCCACATTCCCCGCACATAAGTTAAGACTTGTCCTAGAATCTCGTGCATAGTGGTTCTTTAAATTAAAGTTGTGAATAGACTTGGCGGCACATTAAAATATGCTGAATGCGTCTAAAACCAAGATTCAGGAATAATTAAAATATCGCCCGGCAACAAACTGACATTTTGTGAAATGTCACCGTTGCGAATTAAATCATTCAGACGCACCGAGTACTGTTGTTGCTTACCACCTTGATAGCGTACCAAAACGGATTGATTGCCGGCAGCAAACTCTGTTAATCCACCAACTTGAATCATTAAATCTAACAGCGTCATATGTTTACGAAAGGGCACCGCCGCTGGTTTTAAGGCTTCACCAACAATGCGCACCTGTTGTGTTGGTAATCCTATAAACCCATTCACAATCACCGTGACAATTGGCGAGCGAACGTAAGTCGCAAACTGTTTCTCAAGATCACGCGCCAATTGCGAGGGTGTTTTGCCGCTTGCTTGCATATCTTCAATCAATGGTGTTGTCAACATGCCATCAGGACGCACGGGAACGCTACCAGACAATTCATTCAAACCCCAGACAAAGATATTGACGGTATCACCAGGAGCAATTTGATAAAAATAGCCATCTTGCACGGTAGCTTCACGTTGTTCTGTTGGAACCGGTGGCAGCTTTTGCCGCCGTTTGAATAAAGAACAACTGGTCATCAACAGTAATGACAGGATACTTACTAAAACAATCTTTTTTTCTAAACTAAGATAGATTTTCACAATATGTGCTCCCTGGCTCCCACACTTGCTTATTCTTTGGAAGCAACTTTTAGGTTATATTTTTCAAGTAAGCCATACAAAGTTGGGCGGGTAACGCCTAATTCTTTAGCGGCAAGCGAGATGTTACCATCAAATTGAATCAAAGCACGCCGAATGACCTGTGATTCTGCTTGTAACCGCGCTTCTTGTATAGTCATTAGTGTATGAGGAACATCGCTCACGCAATCTAAATCCAAATCATCTAGGCCGATTTGTTGTCCTTCTGCCATAATGGTGGCGCGTTTAATGCGGCTTTCCATTTCTCGCACATTACCAGGCCAGTGATAATTGTCGATTGCGACCAGTGCTTCTCGTGTAAATCCGCGGAGTGATTTTCTAAATTCAAGGTTAAACCGATTGAGAAATGCTTTAGCAATTAAGATGACATCTCCATCGCGGTCGCGTAACGGCGGCAAATTGACGATAATTTCACTAACACGAAAAAATAAATCTTCTCTAAATAACCCGTCAGCAATACGTTTTTGTAAATTTTGATGTGTGGCACAGACCAGTCTTAAATCAACAGCAATTGTTTCACGACCACCAACACGCTCAATAACCCGCTCTTGCAGAAACCGTAAGAGCTTGGCTTGTAGTGGCAACGGTAAATCACCAATTTCGTCTAAAAATAAAGTACCACCATCTGCATATTCAACTTTACCTCGTGTTTGCTTTACTGCTCCAGTGAATGCGCCTTTTTCGTAGCCAAACAGTTCGCTTTCTAACAGATGTTCTGGAATTGCGGCGCAGTTGATTGCAACCAAGGAACCAGCAGCACGACTCCCCATATCATGTAAGGCACGCGCAAACAATTCTTTGCCAGTACCACTCTCACCTAATAATAATACACTGGCATTGGTTACCGCAACTTTTTCAATAGTTTGACACACTTTCAACATTTGTGGGCTATTACCAACGATTCCATGCAATAGCGTGTTGCCAGCGGGTTGATTTAAACGTCGATTTTCTAATTCTAACTCAAATAGTTGCTGTGCTCTTCCCACTACCAAGTTTAATACATCAGCATCAATTGGTTTGAGATAAAAATCATACGCGCCCAGTCCAATCGCTTTAACTGCATTACGGCGATCATCATTACCGGTCGCCACAATCACCTTCGTTTCTGGTGCAAAGGTAAGTATTTCTTCTAAGGTAGCAAATCCTTCACTCACGCCACCGGGATCGGGTGGCAAACCTAAATCTAATGTGACCACGCTGGGACGATAACGCCGCAATGCTGTCATTGCGTCATTGCGATTTCCAGCAATCACAACTTCAAAGTCATCAAAACACCAGCGCAATTGACTTTGCAATCCAACGTCGTCTTCAACTACTAATAAAGGGTTCAGTTTTTTCATTATTATTCCTTTATTTTAAATGTGGCAATACAATTTGCATCACAGTTCCTTGTCCAAGTTGGCTGTGAACATTTAAGGTACCGCCGAGCGAACGAATAAATTCTCGGCTTTCAAATGCCCCAATTCCCATTCCTGTTAATCCCTTCGTTGAGTCAAACGGTCGAAATAATCGCTCACAAATAAATTCAGGTGACATGCCAGTGCCAGTGTCCTCAATTTCAATCACCGCATCATTGCCCTGCTGCTGTAATCGTAACCACACTTGTCCCGTTGGCGGAGTGGCATCTTGCGCATTTTGCAACAAATGTCCCAACACAGTGCGCAACCGTTCACGATCTGCATCAACGTGAAGTCCGGGGACACGTTGCAACACCTGCGGCGTCGGTTGGCGATCGCTATAAGCAAGCGCCAGTTCATCAAGCAATTCATCAAGTTGCACACTGGTTGCGGGTGCGCTTCTGGCACCAGTACGCAATTGTTGCATCAATCGTTCCATGCGTGTCACGGAATTCTTAACGGTGTGGATCATGTCATCAACAAAGGCTGGATTATGTTTATGTTTTTCCGCATTTGCGATTAATAATGATTGTTGTGCCAATAGATTTTTAAGATCGTGCGCAACATAAGCCGACAATTGGCTGAACGCTTCAAATTGTCGCGCCCGCATTAACGCTTGATCGAGCCGATATTGCGCGACATAGCTTGCTGCTTGATGCCCCGCTGTTTTTAATAGCGAGCGATCTTCCCAATTCAGTCGCCGCACCGGATCGGTATTCGTCAATACCGCAAAGGCTCCAAGTTCATTGCGAAAAAATAAGGGAATAATTAACCACGCAGTTGGCGTCTTTTCGAGCCAAGATGGCGGCACAAATCCGTTATACAGCTCTGGCACCGCTCGATATTCAACTAAATCAATAATCCAACCGCGTTCAACTAAAAACTGAACCAATGGTTGATCGCTGCGTTGTAATAAAGTATTGGGAGCTGGCACCTTGACGCGCTCAATTAACGTAAATGCGCCCTGTTCATTATTGATCCATAGCATTCCGCCAGTACTGCCCACAATGGCACCAAGCGCCGTTACCACTGCTTCTGGCACATTAACGCCGGGGCGCGATAATTCTGCGGTAAACCGTAGCCATTCTTCTCGATAGTCGTATTTCAAACTGAAAAAATGACGATTTAATAAAACGCGCAGACGGGCGCGGAGTTGCGCAGAAAATAATAACAAAATTAAAGCAATGATTGCTATAAATAAAAACGCAATTTGTAGCAACGCGCCCCAGGTGCCACCGAAATAGCGGATGTAATATCCCGCTGCGGCCATCGCGGTTAAATAAATTCCAGCACCTGATAATGTTGCTGAATGAAAAACGACATGACGCGATACGCACACTTCTAGTGACCAACTAGGATTGCGTGCCGCTGACACCGCAATTAACGGGACAATTAACGCATTTACCAGCCCTCGCGCTTCCCAGAGCTGGGGATCGGTGCGTTGCATGAGTAAGGCGTCAGCATAAAAAAATAAGTCATAAATAAATACTGCTCCTAATCCTAAACACAGGTGTTTAATTTCTGCCCGCTGGTCTGCCCGCCGATTCCGAAATACCTGCTCTACTAATAATAATCCGGTAATTGCCAGCAACGTCCACACTAAAAATAATGTATTCGCTCCCAGCGCCAGCCAGCCCACTACTTCAGGTAGCACCACCGTCAAGAATGCGGCGCCAGCAATTAATATCCACACTCCGCTCAACCAGCGCCGCTTCACTTCGCGGTCGGCATCAGCAACCAGAATATGTACTAAAAAAAACAGCCATGCCCCGGTGCGAATCAGCTCCACCGTTGCCAATAACAACAGCGGTAAAAACATTTCGACCGCAATGATTAAATTGAGCGTCGCCCACACTGCGGTCGCAGTCACCGCCACCACCGCCACCAGTCCCATCAAACGCCCGCGCCACGCCGTCACTAATAACGCTGTCAGCAGCAGATATGCCACCAAGGCGGCGCTGTAACTGAATAACCCCACGTTCATTGGAGTGCGTCACCTCTCAACGGTCGGCAATCACGGTCAGTTCCACCACCCGCCCTTCCACTGGCGCGGCATCCATGTCAGTCGCTTCACGCGGTCCACGACCTTCCACGCGCAACCGATCTCGCGCCACTCCCAGCGTGACCAGATATGCCGCCACCGCCTCGGCGCGACGTTGCGATAACGTCAGGTTATAAGCCGGATTGCCGTAACGGTCTGAATACCCAATCACTTCTGCTCGCGCCGTCGGCACTTCCTGCAATTGAGCACTAAACGCCTTGAGAGCGGAATCAAATTGCGTATCTACCACCACACTGTTGCGTGCAAACGACACTGCCAGCCGCGCTGGCGCAACGGGGCGAGGTGGTGGCGGCGTGAGCGATGTCGTCATGCTGTCAAATGCCGCCTGCGATGCCGCCACCCGCGCTGGCAATTCCGCACCAACTGTCGGCACCACCGCCGTCGGGGTGGTCACCGGCGCGGTGGTCAACAGCCCCGGCTGATTCGTAAATTGCGGCACGACTGGCGGCGGCGCGGGAATCGGCGGTGACACGATCCGCGCCGGTGGCGGTGGCGACTCTGGTTGCGGCGGCGCAGCCGGCATCATGCTGGGTAACCACGCCAGCACCTGCTCCACCAGCGGTCGCCACGCGATGAATTCCCGCGCATAAAACGCGCCGCCACCCAGCAGCACCAAAATCAGCGCCATCACGACCGGCAGTCGCCAGTTCCGCGCTGGCGCTGGTGACACTGGCGGCGGGACGGGCGTTTGCCAAGCGAGCGCGGCGGTCATCTCGGATTCTAAATTCGCGGCATCTTCGTGCTGCAAAATCTGACTGAGCGATGGCGGCGGTGACGTTTTGGACGGCGCTGCCGTTTGTGGTGACGGCGGCACGGGCGGAGCGGCTGGCGGAGTGACGGGAGCCAACGGCGGCGCGGCCACCAAACCGCAGTCGATTCGCGCCCAATCCGCTTTGGCAGTTGCCGCCGCGCTCGCCAACGCCGCCGCAGATGGCGGCGTCTCATCCGGGCGCTCGCTCATCGGCGCGTGCGGTATTAAATCTTCCTGCTGCAATTCGCCGAGCACGAATTGAATATCAGCCGGCGTCAACGTGTGTAATTCTTCAATAAACCCGTGCAATAACAAGCGACTGGTCACAAGGTTAATCATGCGCGGGACGCCGCCGCTGAATTGATAAATGGCTTGCATGACGCCGGGTTTGAATTGCGGATCACCTTGCCAACCGGCTTTAATTAAGCGATGTTGAATGTAACCAATCAATTCTTGCGGACTGAGCGGCTCTAAATGCCAAGCAGCGAGTAGGCGCTGGTGAAGCTGTTCTAATTCTTTACTGCGCACCAAATCGCGCAGCGATTCTTGACCAATGAGCACGATCTGGAGCAGCGGTTGTCCCGCCTGTTGTAAATTGGTCAATAACCGCAATTCTTCGAGAGCTTCAATTGACAAATCTTGTGATTCATCAATAATTAACAGTGCGCGTTTTCCGTATTGATATTGTTGGACGAGAAAGTTTAATAACCCTTGCAACACCATTGCTTTATTTGGAGCTTTGGCATCTACTCCGAACGCATACGCGGTCATACGCAATAAATCTTCAGCACCCAATCGCGTACTCATCAAGGTGGCAACTTTGACATCTTGTTGCGTTAAGCGTTCGAGCAAATCGTGTACTAAAGTGGTCTTACCCGTACCCGGTCGACCAGTAATCATCACGAACCCTTCTGCCCGATGCAAAGCGTAATCAATGTACGCTTTTGCTTTAGCAAAATTATCGTGATTAAAACAAAACCGGTGGTCGGGACTCAGCCGAAATGGATCAGCATTGAGACCATAAAAACGTTCATACATAAAGATCACCCAACCGTTTAACGCCTAGCCAAACCCGCGCAGTTACCTGCCGCTTGGGAGCAAGTGCGGTGTACCACGCTCTGGCGCAGCAAGCAAAAACTGTGAACGCCGTCACAATCCCTAACCTAACCTTTTTGTAGGCTTTCAGCATCTTAGGTGCCAGACCAAGCGTTATGCGCGGCACCCGATTCAAAGTTTCTGTATAAAAACCGTTAATCTACACATCATCCTTTGATGTTCAGCGCCCACGACAAGGAGCAGACAACATGACTCAAACCACCACTACCTTTGATTTGCAACAACTCAGCATCCAAGACCGCATTGATTTTTACGAGCAAGAATTGGCAGCATTAGACAATCCAAAAACCTTTCGTGAGCGCGTATTATTGAACGTCTATCGCTGTTTATTGCAAAGCAGCTTGAGACAATACGGACATCAAATGCACTTAGTTAGCTGATCATATTAGTGTGTGATTCAATAAAAACCGGGGTTTTTACCCCGGTTTTTTTATGCCACCACCAACAGCGTATTACGGCCGCAATTGCTTGAGTAACGCTTCCGCAGCATCTCGTTCTGCAAAAGATTTCTGGCGACTCAACGCCACATCCAATGCCTGTAGCGCCAGCGCCGTATCCCGATCTTTCAATAAAATCTGGGCTTTATGGAACAGCAACGCGCCATTCTCAGGATCAATCTCCAGCGCCCGATTGATGACGTTTCGCGCCTCGCGCAGCTTGTCGTTTTGCGCCAACACCATCGCCAACGTATCAACAACTTCTATTGATTTCGGCGCAAGGTCATACGCTTGCTGCGCATAATCCAATGCCGCTTCTGGCTCCTGTTCCCGCAATAACCACGCCAGATTATTTAATGCCACCACATTTTTAGCGTTGCTCTCCAGCGTATGCCGAAAATGCATAATTGCTTCAGGAATATGCTGTTGCAGCATCAATAACTGCGCGAGTTGAAAATGGATCAAACCATCTTGCGGATGTTCTGCCACCCATTCCGTCAGCACCCGCTGCGCGGCAGTCGTTTCTTTCAATTGATTCAATACTCGCGTCAGCGCCAGCACACCCACAGTCGAGGGTGCCGTTTGGAGCAGCTTTTGATACGCCACCCGCGCTGCTGCCCAATTCTGTTCCTGCTCGGCCACATTGCCGCTCAACAGCAACACATCCGCATGATCGGCACCAGCAACCTTGGTCAACGCAGCTAACCGTGCCTGCGCCTGCGCGGGCGGAGTTTGCGCCATAGCCAATCGCGTCAAACCAATCAACGCCGGAATGGATCGCGCATCCAGCGCCAGCGCATCTTCCAACGCCTTTTGTGCCAAATCAGGATGCGCTAAACCCATTTCAGCCTGCGCGATTGCCAGCCATATCTTCGCTTCACGGGGATTGAGCGTCGCCAACCGCGCCAAGGTAGCTCGCGCTTCTGGGTAGCGTTTCAAAGTCAGCTCCGCCTCAGCAATCAATCCGAGCAGATCAACTCCGGTCGGATATTGCTTTTCCACCGCCTTGAGCACCCGCAACGCCTGTTCTGCGTCATTCTGTTTGAGATGAAATGCCGCCAAATACAGCCGGGGCTGGAGTTGCTGCGGATTCCGCTGCACGGCTGTTTCCAGATACTGCCGTGCCGTTGCCAACTCGTTTTGTGACAGCGCCACCCGCGCCAAATTGACCAACAGCCCGATGTCATCAGGATGACGTTGCAAGCTGGCGCTGTAATACTCTTTTGCCGCTGCAAGGTCTTTCGCTTGCACCGCCAGCACCGCCAAACCATTGCTGGCAGTCACATTGCCCGGCTCCAATTCCAACGCCCGCCGCAGCGCCGTCGTCGCCGCATCCGTTTTTTTATCTTGCAAATACAACATTCCCAACAGCGCCTGCGCCCGCGCCGACTGCGGTTGGCGGGCGGTCAAATCCAGCGCGGCTGCTAATGCTGCCGCTGGTTGCTGGTTGCGCAAATGACTAATCACCAACTGTTCGGCAGCGTTCCAAAGCGTCGTATTACTGTCGAGATTGGCATCGAAGCCTTCCGCGCTCATCAAGGCTTGGAAAGCGTTATTGGCGGCTGACGTGTTGCCATTGAGCTGCGCCAACTGTCCTTCCAACAGCAACACATCAGGATGGGTCGCGCCGAGCTGCGTTTTCAACTGCTGCAAACGCCGTTGAGCGCCATTGCTGTCCTTTTCTGCCAGCGCCAGCCGCGTCAACAAATTGAGCGCAATCGCAGATTTCGCATCCAATTTCAACGCCTGTTCCAAGGCTTGCTTGGCGGGCGCGATCTCGCCTAAACCGGCAGCGGCGATGGCTTGGGCGATATACAGCTTGGGATCGTTGATTTTTAAGTCTTGCAAGCGTTTGAGCGTGATCTGCGCGGGCGCGAACTGGCGCAACGCGATCTGCGTATCTGCCACCACGCCCAGCGCCGCCGGATGATTCGGAAATGCCGTCTCAGCTTTGATGGCGATCTCCTGCGCCCGCGCTGGTTCGCCGCGTTGCAGGTAATACGCGGCAAGATATAACTGCGGCTCGAGCAGTTTGGGATTGCGCTCGTAAGCCGTCTCCAGATGGGTTTTGGCTCGCAGCGGATCATTTTGCGCCAGCGCAATTTTGGCCAACATGATGTGCAAACGGGCGTTGTTGGGATGATGTTTCAAGCTGGCGTTGAGATGCGCGTTAGCGCCATTCAAATCTTTGTCTTGCATCGCCAAGGCAGCCAAGGCGCTGCTGGCGGTGAGGTCTTTTGGATCCAACGTCAACGCCTGTTGAAAAGCACTGCGGGCAGCCGCTGCATCTTGACGTTGCAACTGCACCATGCCCAGCAACGTCTGCGCCCGCGCCGAATTGGGTTCCTGAGCCTGATACTCCTGCGCCATGCGCAGCGCCTGATCCAACTTGTCCGAGCGCAGCGCACCGAACACCAATTGTTCAGTCGCACTTTGGAAAGTGGGGTCTTGTTTCAACGCCTCCTGCAACACGCGCACGCCTTCCTGCGTATCGCCATCACTGAGCAGCGCGGTGCCCAAACGCGCAGTCGCTGCTGCCGAATCAGGCATCTCCGCTTTCACCTGCCGCAGATAAGTGATGCTTTCATCACTCTTGCCCTGCCCCAGCAACGCACTCGCCAACAAATCCTTGGCTGCCACATCATCCGGCTGGCGCTGCAACAGCACCCGCACCACTTTTTCAGCTTCCCTGAAATCATTTTGTTGCAACAGCGCCGTCGCCAATAACCGTTGCGCCGTCGGATCGTCCGGCTGCGCCGCCACCGCCCGCTGCAAATGAACCTGCGCCGATGCCGAATCGTTGAGCGCCAACCGCGTCGCGCCCGCCAACGTCAACGCCGCAAAGAAATCAGGACGCAACCCGAGCGCCACATCAAGTTGCGTGATCGCCTCGGCGTAATTCTTTTGGTTGTATAGCAACAAGCCTTCGAGATAACAAAACTGCGGATTATTTTTGAGCTTTCCGCGCAATTGCGCCAAATCCTGCGCCGCCGTATCCAATTGATTGGCTTGAATACGCACGGACGCCCGATTCAATTGCGCTTGCATCCCAAATGCCGGATCGGACATGGCTGCTGTGAATGCAGCTTCAGCAGCACTCCATTGCCCCGCCATCCGCTCCACTTCACCGAGCAAACTCAACACCTGCGCATTTTTCGGTTCCAGCGCCAGCGCCTGCTGGAGCACCGCCCGCGCCGCGTCAATCTGATTATTTGTCGCCTGCAACCGCGCTGACGCCAACAACACCGGCACCGATTCAGGAGCCAATTTAACGGCTTCTGCCAATTTCGCCGCCGCTCCGCCCGTATCCTTGAGAGCTTGCAGCGCGTCGGCTTGCAGCGCGAGTAACTGCGCTTGCAACAGCGGCGGCGCGGTTGCCAGCGGCTGCTGGGCGGCGACTTCAGCAAACTTGCCCTGCTGCAATTGCACCAACGTCAACCAAGGCTGCACGTCGATCTCAGTTGCGCCGACCGTCACCGCCTTTTTCAATTCCTGTTCAGCCGCCCCAACGTCACCGCTGCGCACATAGGCTTGTCCCAATAACAGCCGCGCTTGCTGATGTCGCGCATCTTTTTTCAAGACATTTTTTAAGTCGATAATCGCAGTTTTTAATTCGCCTTTTCCCAATGCCGTTTGCGCATGAGCGAATTGCTGTTCTGCGGATTCTTCAACACAGCCGCTGCTCATCACCGCAGTTAAAGCCAGTGCAAGCAAAGTTTGTGATCGAGAATAAAAAATTCTATTCATCATTACCTCGTTCGTTAAGAATAACGCATTAAAAATACAGAATGAGACGCGAATGTGCTGTTATTGTCGTGCGGTAAGAGATGACATTCTGCGAGGCACGGCGACATAACACAATGTGCGCTGCGCACCCGAATAGTGCAATTTCATTCGCCACTCCACTTTTTGGTTCAAAGCGCCCCAATCGCCCCGTCGATTTCACTGCGCAATCATTCGCATCCGGCAAGAAAAATAGTGATTGGCACAGTTTTTGTGTAACCCTCTGACGCAGACGAGAGGCGCAGCGACCAGCGTGGTTACCGAGGATTTTATGCTCAAACAGTTTCAGTCCAGTGCAATGCACCCAGCGCAGGAGTCGTCAACGGCACCGCCAACTGCGTTTCATGAATTTTATCAAGATGATTTCCGTCCGCGTGATCATTATTTGCCGATGTGGGAACACATCCAAGTGACCGGTCAGCAAATGCTGGGAGCCAAAGCCCGCGAAGCGCATTTGGCGCTGCACAACGAGGGCGTCACCTTCACGGTGTATTCCGAAACCAATGAAGGCATCGAACGGGTGTGGCCGTTTGACATCTTACCGCGCTTGATTGCGGCAGCGGAATGGCAGCAATTGGAGGCGGGAATTAAGCAACGCATTCGGGCGCTGAATCTCTTTTTGAAAGATTTATATCACGGGCAACAAATTCTGAAAGATGGAGTGGTGCCGACGGATTTAATTTATCACGGCAAAGATTTTCGCCGTGAAATCATAGGGATCACGCCGCCCCATGATATTTATACGCACATCAGCGGTATTGATTTGATTCGCGCCGAAGATGGTGAGTATTTAGTTTTGGAAGACAATTTGCGCACGCCGTCTGGCGTGTCATACATGATTGAAAACCGCATTATTGAGCGCCGTATTTTGCCGGAGTTTTTTGCGCAATATCGGGTACGGCGGGTGGAACATTATCCCGAATTGTTATTGCAGGCGTTGCGTCATTTATCGCCACGCGGCGCAGAAGCGGCAGTGATTGTGGTATTGACGCCGGGGATTTTTAATTCGGCGTATTTCGAGCACACTTTTTTAGCCAAAGAAATGGGCGTGGAATTGGCGGAAGGGCGAGATTTGGTGTGCAAAAATAATAAGGTTTATCTCAAAACCACGCAGGGACTGCGCCAAGTCGATGTGATTTATCGGCGCGTAGACGATGATTTTCTCGATCCGTTGGTGTTTCGGGCGGATTCGATGTTGGGCGTCGCTGGCGTCATCGCGGCGTGGCGGGCCGGTCAGGTTGCGATTGCAAACGCGCCGGGCGCGGGCATCGCGGATGATAAGGCGGTTTATAGCTATGTGCCTGATATAATTCGGTATTATCTCGGAGAAGAACCCGTTTTAGCCAGTGTGCCAACGTATCAAATGACCAATCCGCAAGATCGCGCTTATGTGCTTGATAATATGCAGACGATGGTGATTAAGGCGGTGGCGGAGTCGGGTGGCTACGGCATGTTGATGGGGCCGTCGTCAACGGTGGCGCAACGGGCGGAATTTGCCCGCAAGGTGACGGATAATCCGCGCAATTACATCGCCCAGCCGGTGGTGCAAATTTCGCGGCATCTGTGCTATCTCGACGGCGAGCTGGAATCGCGGCATCTGGATTTGCGGCCGTTTGCGATTTATGGGCGCGAGATTGAGGTTGTGCCCGGCGGGTTGACGCGGGTGGCTATGACCAAAGGATCGTTGGTTGTGAATTCCTCGCAGGGCGGGGGCAGTAAAGATACTTGGGTGTTAGCCGACCGTTGAGCGCGTGCGTTGATTAAAGGCTGAAAACACGATGAATACACCTGAACCAAACAGCGCGAGTCATTGCGATGCGCTCGCGCTCCTTTTCAATCCGCGACTCGCTGGCGGGTCGTGCGTCATCCCTGACTCATTCCAATGATGTTAAGTCGAATTGCTGAATCGCTGTATTGGATGGCACGTCATTTAGAGCGGGTCGATAACACCGCTCGGGTGCTGGATATTAATGTCGTACACATGCTGGAGGCGGATGAGAACGCTACTGAGGAAATGCAGTGGCAACCGCTGTTGGCGATTGTGAATGCTGAAGCAGATTATGCGCAGTTGTATCCCGATGGGCGGGTGACGGTGCAGCGGGTGATTCATCTGCTCACCCAAGAGCGCACCAATCCGGGCTGTTTGTATAACAGTTTGAAGCTCGCCCGTGAGAATGCGCGGGTGGTGCGCGACCGGATTTCTAACGCAATGTGGGAAACGCTCAACCAGTTTTGGCTGGAAACGGATAAGCATCTGGCAACCACGCTGCCGCCGTGGCGAGCGGCTGAGTTTTATGCCTTTGTCCATCGTGAAGTGGCGACCTTTTTTGGGTTGAGCCAGAGCACGATGATGCGGGGGCAGGCGTATGGCTTCACGGCGCTGGGCAGTTTGCTGGAGCGGGCGGACATGACGGCGCGAATTTTGGATGTGCGTTATCACCTGTTGCTGCCCAATTCAACTCGCGTTGGCTCGCCGTTGGATTATTACCAATGGGGCGCGTTGCTGAAATCGCTGTCCTGTTTCGAGACGTATCGGCGGCAATATCAGGGCGGCATTCGTCCGCTGGAGGTCGTCGAATTTGTGGTGCTTGATCCGAACTATCCGCGCTCATTGACCTATTGCGTGGACGGTATGGCGCGAGCGTTGGAACGGGTGGGTTATATGCCGGATAACACCGCGCAAGCGCAGTTACAGGCACTGCGGACGCATCTCGCCGCAGTCAGCGCCGAGCAGATTCTCAAGCAAGGATTACACGAATTTTTAGATGAATTTTTGTTGCAGTTAGCCACATTTGGCGACGCGCTGCGGGCGGATTATTTCGAGGCGCATCTTGGCGAGACATCGTGAAGGTTCACGGCGCTGTGGCGTGATTGACTGTTCAAGCCGCAGCGCGTCACTGCTTTACTGACCTGTTGCAGCGGGAGCAGGTGTCGGCGCGGTGGGGGTGTTCCAAGGTTGGATCACCACTGCCGTCACGCTATTTTTTGGTGATCCTTCAATCACGCGGTCGCTATAACTCAAATAGACTAGCGTATGACGCGGCGCATCATAAAAACGCACAACTTGCAGAGTTTTGAATAATAGCGACGTGCGTTTTTTGAATACATCCTCAGCATTGCGTTTTCCTGAACGCACATCATCTGGCAGCGTAATCGGTCCGACCTGCTGACATTCCAATGAAGCATCCGAGGTATCTTCCGCCAAGCCGACGGCACCTGAAACGCCGCCGGTTTTGGCGCGACTGAGATAACAGGCCACGCCGGGAATCGCCTCATCTTGGAACACTTCAATGACGATCTTGTCATTTGCGCCCATCAGTTTAAATTTGGTAGAAACGCTGCCAATTTCATCCGCAATTGCGGTGCTGGTGAGCGCCGTTAAAACGACTGCGATAATTAATGAACGCATAGCAAAAGCCTCTTTCCAAAATGTAATGAGTGAATCAATTCTGTGGATTCAGTAATGGTTAAAACAGGTGTGAATGATTATAGGATGTCTCGCCTCAGCAGGTTTCTGCAAGCAGTAGCGGGAGCGTTGCTCTTGGCAGTGGTGGGATGGGGGGCGCTGCACCAGCCGGTTGCGCCGCTGGAGCTGGGTGCCGGATTAGTCGTTTATCTCCTGCTGTTATGGCGCTATCCCGCCGCATGGCTGGTAATTTTACCGGCGCTGCTGCCGGTGCTTGATCTCACGCTGTGGACGGGACGTTTATACGGCGGCGAATACGATTTGATCGTGGGAGCGACGCTGGCGCTGGGGTTGCTGCGCGGCATGTGGCGGCAGTCGTCAGCACCGCCAGTGCGCGGGTTTTATCTGGCGTTGGGCGTATTTCTGGCTGCCAACGTGGTGGGCGTGATCCTCAATTTTTACGCTGGCGCAGCAGAGTTGGCTGCGGATTATGGACATTATTACAGCCCATTCAATAGTTTGCGGATCGTTAAAGGCGTGGTGGCAGCGTGGCTGTTGTTAGCATTATTTGAACACGAGCGCCAGCACCAGCGCCCAGTTGCTCTGTTATTGAGCATTGGCTTGGTGTTGGGATTGCTGCTGGCGTGTTTGAGCATCGTGTGGGAACGCTTGTTTTTCACCGGCCCTTTTGATTTCAGCCAGTCGTATCGGGCAACCGGATTATTTAGCGCGATGCACCTCGGCGGCGCATCAGTCGATGGTTTTCTGGCGCTCACGCTGCCATTTATCGCGGCGCTGTTTATGGTAGCGCGGGGACGTGTGCTGCAAAGCGGCGGGTTATTGCTGTTCATGCTGGCGCTGTACGCCTTTCTCGTGACTTTCAGCCGGGCGAATTATCTGGCATTTGCGGGCATGGTCGCGCTGGCAATTGTGGGCGATTACCTGATTCGGCGCGGCACGGCGGCGCGTCCGCGTCAAACGTTGAAATGGGCATTGATTGGTGCGGTGCTGATTGCAGCGATTGCGGTGCCGATTGTGGGCGGCGGCTTCGTGCAATCGCGTACTGACCTCGACACGCGCCTGACGCATTGGAGTCGGGTATTTGATGCGTTGAATGATTCAGTCGTTGATTTGCTGTTCGGCAAGGGCGTCGGCAGCTTTCCGCGAGTATTTCGTGATGCCGAAATCAATCAGCGCCATCAATACATTCCACAAATCGACGTGCAGCACGAAGCGAATAATCGTTTTGTGCGCTTTTCACCCAGCGATGCGAACGGCTCATTGTTTCTGCGCCAGCGCCTCAAAACAACAGCGCGGGGCGAGGCGACGCTGTCGCTGCGGCTGCGCAGCAACCACACGTCGCCCGATAAGCTGTTGATTGAATTGTGTGAAATGAACATTTTGCGAGCGAAAGGAGAATGCCAATGGATTGGCATCACACTTAATGCTGCAAAAGCTGGTGAATGGGCGGAATACGGCAAGCCCATTGATCTCAACGATTTTGGGCGCAGCCTGCTGGGATTCTCGCGTCCGGTTGACATGTTGCTGCTCAATCGCGGCTTGGCGGGAACGGTGGACATTGACGATGTGCGTTTAGTCACGCAGGACGGCACCAGCCTATTTGCCAATAGCGATTTTGAGGCTGGCATGGATCACTGGCTGTTTAACTCCGGCGACCACTTACTCTGGCACGCTAAAAACATCTTTTTACATGTCTGGTTTGAAACGGGATTGATCGGCTTGGCAGCGTTTGTGATGCTGTTACTCGTCAGCCTGAGTCGCTTATTTGATCGCATGTTGTACGGAGATCGTTGGGCGCTGATGTTGCTGATCGCGTTGAGCGGCTTTTTATTGCTGGGCGCGTTCGATACGCTGATCGACGACCCGCGCATCGCTATGTTGTTCTTTTTCCTGCTGTTGATTGCCAGCAGTCCAGCGACATTGCAGGCGGCACCAGCCGCAACCGCATTTTTACCTTGGGCACGGCTGGCGCTGGCAGGACTGCTCATCGTGCCCGCGTTGGGCGTGGTCGTGATCGCGCACACCTCGCTCACGCACAAATTGCCGCCCCGTGAATTATTGCGGCTGGCGCTGGAGCGCGGGGATATTGATTGGCCGTGGCTGCAAAGCGCATTGGCGGCTCCGCCGTTGCAAACCTTGCCAGAACTGGAGCAATGGCCGCAGCACGGCGTGTCGGAGCTGCCGCTGCGCCCGCAAACGTATGATGCCCAAGGTCGTCCGCAGCCGAGCGCCATGAGCACGTTCAGAATTCCGGTGGAATTGCGCCCGCCACGTTTGGTCAGCACTGCTGCGGAATTGATCGCCGCACTGGCGCAAGCCCAAGCCGGTGAGCAAATCGTCGTATCGCCGGGCGTGTATCGACTGCGGGGGCGCAACCTGCAACTCGGTCACGACGGACGCGCCGATGCACCGATCACACTTCGCGCCGACCAGCCCGGCACAGTGCAATTAGAATTGGAGATGTTGGAAGGATTTTTAATTGATCAACCTTATTGGGTCATTGAAAATCTGCACATTCGTGGCGTGTGTGCCGCGCATTCTGAATGTGAACATGCGTTTCATATTGTTGGCAATGCGCGAAAGACTGTTATCCGCAATAATGTGATCGTTGATTTCAATGCGCCATTCAAAATCAATGGGCTTCCCAATAACGGTAAAATCCTCACGCCCGATGATGGTTTAATTGAGCGCAATACGATTTTTAATACCACGCCGCGCCAAACTGGCAATCCCGTGACCTTGATTGACTTGGTGACTGCTGATCGTTGGGTAGTGCGGGCAAATATCATTGCTGATTTTGCCAAAGATGGCGGTGATCGTATTAGCTATGGTGCCTTTATGAAAGGCTCATCTACAAATGGAGTATTTGAGCGTAATTTGGTGCTGTGTTATTTCAAGCAACCGCGCACTGGTGGTTTACGGATTGCACTTTCATTTGGTGGCGGCGGTTCGGGAAGTGGATTTTGTCGAGATGACGTTTGCGACACCGAACACAGCGGCGGCATCATGCGTAATAACGTGATTTTGCATTGCCCAGATGACGTGGGAATTTATCTCAATCGCGCCGCCGATACATTGCTTGACGGCAATCTGTTGGTCGGAACTTACGGTATTGATGTGCGGTTTCCGACCAGCACGGCGCGGCTAGTCAATAACATTTTGGATGGCGCAGTGCGCGAGCGCGACGGTGGACAAGCGACACTCACTAACAACTTGATTTCAGAAGTGTGTGTATTGGGCGACTGCACGGTTGCCGACTGGTTCGCCAATCCCGCCGCCGGTGATTTGCGGTTGAAAAACATCGACGCGGTGATTCGCAGCGGGCAACAGCTTGATCCAGCGGCGCTGGATTTTTGTGGCAAACAACGCGGCAATCCGCCAGATTTAGGCCCAATTGAATTTACAGCGGGCGCGGACTGTTTGCCAACGCTGAATCAATAATAATGCACTCAAAAAACCGCCCCGTTTTGCGATACAAAACGGGGCGGTTTTTTATTCTACGATGATTAACCGCATTTAACTCGGTTGTAATGCCCGCAACGGCTCACCCTGTTTGGCATATTCAATCCGAATCGACTCCATCACTTGATTCACTTCAGCGCGGAAGGCTTGAATCTGATCGAGTTGTTCGCTTGTGTACATGGATTTAATGCGGCGCATTTTTGCCAACAGCGGCAGATTTTGCAATTCAGTTACCGGCACGCCAAGTTTAATCAACGCCTCGCCGTTTTTATAAATACTGATCGCTAAATCTAACAGCGCGTATTGTTTGGCGGGAGAACAAAACGTATCAATGTCATCTAAGGCGCTTTGTTGCAACACGCCTTCTTTAATTAAGGCCGCGCCTTCTAATTCCCACCGCTGCGCACTCGATAACGCCTCCGGCCCCACCAAATTCACAATCCGCGACAATTCCGCATCTCGCGCCAGCAGCGCCAGCGCCGTTGCTCGCCGCCGTTCCCAATTCGGATCAACTTCCTTGTGCCACCACTGCGCGGCAGTGTGAACGTGACCGGAAAAGCTCGTCACCCAGTCAATCGACGGGTAATGCCGCGCATCCGCCAATTCTTTCGACAGCGCCCAAAAGGTTTCGATGATGTCCTTGGTGTGACTGGTCACTGGCTCGGAAAAATCGCCGCCTGGCGGTGACACCGCACCAATCAACGTCACCGAGCCAGTGCCGGCGCTGTAGGTTTCCACCCGCCCGGCGCGTTCATAAATCGCCGCCAGCCGCGAGGCCAGATACGCCGGATAACCTTCTTCAACCGGCATCTGTCCGAGCCGCCCCGACACCTCGCGCAGCGCCTCCGCCCAGCGACTGGTCGAATCGGCCAGCATCACCACGTCATAACCCATGTCGCGGTAATACTCCGCCATCGTCATCCCGACGTAGACCGACGCTTCCCGCGCCACCACCGGCATATTCGAGGTGTTGGCAACCAGCAGCGTCCGCTCCATCAATTTATGCCCGGAATAGGGATCATCGAGCTGCGGGAACGTTTCGAGCACGTCCACCAGCTCGTTGCCGCGCTCGCCGCAGCCGACATAAATCACGATGTCCGCGTTTGACCATCGCGCAATCTGCTGTTGCACCACCGTTTTGCCCGCGCCAAACGGCCCGGGCACGGCACCCTTGCCGCCTTTCACCTGCGGAAAAAAGGTATCAATCACCCGCTGCCCGGTAATCAACGGCGAAATGCCATCATCGCGGCGCAAATACGGGCGCGGTTTGCGCACCGGCCAGCGGTGATACATGCTCAAGCGATGGGTGACGCCCTTGTGATCGCGGACGCGAGCGATGGTCGCCTCAATGTCGTAATTGCCCGCTGGCGCGATTTCCAGCAATTCACCCACCGTGCCCGGCGGCACCAAAATCCGATGCTGCACCGTGTGGGTTTCCGGCACCGTACCGAGCACCGTACCGGCGCTGACTTTAGCGCCAGCTTCCAGTGCCGGATTGGGCGTAAATGCCCACTCTTTGGCGCGATCTAACGCCGGAACGCTGAGACCGCGCCGAATGTAATCGCCGGATTCTAAAGCGATTTTCGACAGCGGGCGCTGCACCCCGTCGAAAATTCCGCCCATCAAGCCCGGGCCGAGTTCCACCGACAGCGGCCAACCCAAACCCACCGCTGGCTCACCGGGGCGCACCCCGTCGGTGGATTCGTAGGTTTGAACAATCGCCTGCTGCCCGGCGAGCGAAATCACCTCACCGAATAAACCCAGCTCGCCAATTTTGACCTGCTCACCGCTGCGAATGCCCGGCAAGTCGATGGTGACAATCGGGCCGTTAATGTCGCGGATGACGCCAACTCTCTTGTTTTCGCTCATATTTTCATCATCCGGTGAAGAGTGAACTCGTCTCGAAACCGCCCGGCAACAGGCGCTCCAAAATCGTCTGCTGCAAGCGCGGGCGCAGCCGCTCCAAACGTCCCTCAAAAGTTTGATCGACGCGGATGCGCTGATCGGCGCTGTGCAGCAGCACGCCGCCGAGCGTGTCGCGGGCGGACTCCACTGCTGCCAGCGTGACGGTTTTGTCATCTGGCAACTGCGCGGTGAGTTGCGACCAGTGGCGAGCGAGCTGGCGCTGATCGGTGGCATTGGCGGTCACGACGATCTCGTCCGCTTCAATCAGCGTGACGGCTTCAATAATCAGCCGCTCTAACCACGCGAAATACGCCGCTTCTTCTGCCATAAAATTGCGCATCCGATCAGCCAGCATCCGCTCCACATCCAGCACCAGATTCCAGCGCACCCGATCCAAATGGGTTTGCAATTTCAACTCGCTGGCCTGCACCTGCTGGCGAAAAATGCGGTCAGACAAGGCTTTAGCGGTCGCTTCCTCACGCGCTTCGCGCCCCCGCAACCGCTCGGCTGCATCGCGCAAAATGTTGTCACGACTGCGCCCGGCGCGGTCGCGGAATTCACCCGCCAGCCGTTCCGCCCGCGACAAAATTGCCCGTTCTAATTCATCAACTTGACTCATGCTCGCTCCCCGGTTGCGCCGGATTGAAGGGTGGCAGCGCCAAACAAGGCGGCGAGGCGGGCAGCGACGGCGCTGGTGAGCTTGGGTGGCGCGTTGAGCGCAGGCACGGCGATGACGACAATTCGTCCGCCTTCGCGCAGCACCCGCTGCAACTGTGGAATGTCCTGTCCCATCACCGCCTCGTCCACGACCACAAACGCTTGTTCTTGCTGACGCTGTAAATCACGCAGCAGCCGATCAATCTCGCGGGGATCGGGATTGGCGAAACTTTCAAAACCAATCAGGCGAAAACCGTCGGCGAGGCGTTCCTCGCCGAAGAAAAGCAGACGGGTTGGGCTGCCGGATTCGTGCGCGTTCATCAGTTTTTGCGCCTAACCGAGGCGATTGAGCAGCAAAATACTCATCACCAGCCCGTAAATGGCGATGCCTTCGGCCAAGCCGAGAAAGATCAGCGTCCGTCCGAGCGCCTCGGGGCGTTCCATGACGGCGGCGAGCGAGGCTGCGCCAATTGGGCCGACCGCGATGCCCGCGCCAATCGTCGATAAACCGGTCGGAATGCCGACGCCGAGAATTGCTAAACCCATGCCAACCGACATTTCTGGCACGGCAGCAATGGTTTCCGCCTGCGCCATTGCATCGGATACGCCCATGAATAACAAACCCAATTGTGCGCCCACAAAAGCGACCAATTGCGTACTCATTACAGGTCGATACCAACTGCGAATACGGGTGGCAATAGCGGGGCGGAATTCAAGCGCGATTCCGCTAATAATTAAACCCAGAATAGCGAGGGACATAAGTGCAACAAGCCAATACATTGGTAATGCTCCAGTTGAGTGGTCAATAAATAGCAAGGGTTTTATTCATAAAACGACAAGGTTACTCTATTTTCTACGCCACCTGCTGCAAAAAATACGCGACATCTTTACTCGAAGTGGGTGGTGGTAAAGGTCGCTGTTCGGCATGATAAAGCGCGATGATTTCATCAACAATTTGACACAGTTCATCAAAAACCAGTCGCTCATTATCACCGTGACAACCACCAAACATCAAACCCGGACAACTACCAACATAACAGGCATCTTCAACCGACCATGCAACAATTTTGAGATAACGATCAGCATCTTTCATTGCGCTGAATAGTTGCTTTTTCAATCACTCAATTGATGACTGATTCCCGCCGTAAACGCAGCGGCGCAAACGCATGACCGTCACCTGAGAAATAACGCGAGAAGCCTTCATAGTATTGCAACCGCATCACTTGAATCATCACGATGCCGCCTTCCAATACCAGAATAAAGATGTTACCCAGAATGAGCGTCACGACATGCCCAAAGCTGCCCATCATGTCGGCTAAAGTGAAAATCGCCAATGCCAGCGCGACGTGATTCAAACTAAATGCCGAGACGCGCAAAAACGATAGCGTATTGGAAAGATAAACGATGATGGTATCCAGCGTTTCAATAACCACCACTAAAATTTTCTCACCCGTAGGCGCGTGCAAATGTTGCCATTGGAATACCGCCAACGCCAACAACGTGACGATCACCGATAGCGTTGCCGTAATGCCAAATGCGCCATTGATTGCTAATCCAAACCCACCTCCTAAAAAAGCGAGATAGAATAAAAGATTTACCACGCCGTGTCGTTCAAACACCGCACCAATCACATCGCCAATTGCCAAGCGGTTATAAATGCCGAGCAAACAGGCTACAATAATAAAGGCAATGCCCCAACCTAATGCTACCTCCAGCATTAAAATTGGATTATGTAATGGCGACATCCATAACGCCGGCAACACGTCTTCATAGCCAAAGATGCTGCCAAAAATGAATCCGAATGCAATTGAAGAAATACCCGCAAAGACGCCGAATAAATAAAAATCTGGAATTTTATGTCGCGCCCAAATCGCCGCTAATGCAATCACTGCACCGTGCCCGACATCGCCAAACATCATCCCAAACATCAATAAAAACGTCACTGCGAATAATGGCGTCGGATCAATTTCGCCATACGCCGGAATTCCATATTGTTTCACCAATAACGCAAACGGCGCGAGCACCCGACTTTTGATCGGCACCGTCGGCACCAATTTGCGCTCGTCGGGACGCGGATCGCGGCTTGTTAAATCAAAGGGTTGCGTGAGCGATTGCTGCAATCGCTGCTCTAATGTCGCCACTGCCGTCGCTGGTACCCAGCCCGCCAGATGCGCCAAATGACCGGCACTGCGCAGCGCCGCATCAAGCGTCACCAACGGTTCTGCTAATAACAACGTGTGACGCGCCGCGCTCAATTGCGCATGAAACGGCTCGCCCCACTGCTGAAGCTGCTGATGCAATGTTTGCCGCTGCGCTGCGAGGTTGACGCGCTGCTCGGCAAAATCTTGTTGTAATTCAGCCGGTTTGCGATCCAGTTCCAACGGAATCGGGAGCGTTTGAAATCCAGCAGCCGCTAAAACCGGTGCCAATGGCGATTCTTTATCACCAGCCGGCCCGACAATAACTACATGCGCATTTTCACCCTGCTGCATATAGGTTGAGAGAATATAACCGGCTAATGTTGCCGCACCTTCTAATTGGCGCAAATGTTCACGCGGCAATAAACCCACATGGAATTCTAAAAAGCGCGTTTTATTCCGCAATAAGCGTAAATCGATATTCAAATCAGCAAAGTTTTCGAGCGCCGTTTGCTGTTCTTTAATGAGACGCTCGGCATCATCTAAACGCCGTAATTCTTCTTCATACCGCGATGCTTGTTCCCAGATGTCGCCTAACCACGCATTAAGGGTGCGCAATTCCGCTATTTCAATCACCCGCACTGCGGCAAATCTTGGTGGTGTGGTCAATGGAATTAAACGGGTAATTTTTGTTAAACGCGCCTGCGCTTGACTAAATACTTCACGATAGTCACGCCCCGGCAATGTCTCCAAGCGCGTTTCCGTTGGCGGGCGCAAATCAGGATGAAAACTCAACGTTTCCGCCAAAGATAATGAAGCAGCGGGCAAATCTTCGGTCAATACCAATAAACGAACGTGTTTCATCAACATGGCTAAAGCACTCGCTGCGTTGGCAATAAACGCCGGTTAGTGGTTGAAATCGACATCATGCGGCGCGTAATTCTGCCCAATTCGTATTGGGTTCATTTAATTCTAATGCTGCCGTGATAGTTGACTGCGGGAATTGCAGCAAGCGCCCTTGTATGATTGCAAATAGCACGTGTAAATCCGCTTCACGGAGCATGAGATACGCTAATGCGCGTGCCACCGCCGATTGACTGCGGATTAACATTTGGCGCTGCGCCTGGCGGGTCGCATGATGCAGCTGTTGTTGCACTTCAGTGAGGGAGTGACAGCCATTTAATAACGCATTTAATGGCGCAGGTAGCGCCTCTAATACCCGCTCAAAGCTATCAAGATTGGCTAGTTTCAGTAATTGCTCGCGGTTGAGCACGCCGGTTGATGGCACTAATTGATAATACGTTTCTGATGGCGAAATGTGATAAGTAAAGCGAAAACGCAATAACCACAGCAGCGCCACGCGATCTAATTCTGCACCCATCAATTGTCGCAAATTATTGAGATGGTGATCGCCAGAACTCATAATATGCCGCACAATTGTGCTGTAATAGCGTTGGTCAATTGCTGCTTCTAGCGCAAACGGTTCGCGGTGCTTTTCATAGACTTCTCGCGCTTGCCGGGCAATTTGGTGATATTGCCCGCTTTCTAATTGCCGCAACAATTCCAATACGTTCTCAGCGCGGAACAGTTCTTGGTGGGGCAAGCGAATGATGGGCGGCAAATCATATAAATGATCGCGGAGTTCTTTTTGATCGAGCGCGTATAATTTACCGCGAATTAACGTTTTGAGATTGAAGAGGGCATATTTCTGTCCCCACGCTAAAACGAGGGCGCGTTCAGCGGCATTCATCGGGCGCAGTAAAATTTGCAATTCTGCTAATAAGATATGCAATAAACTTTGCTCAACAACGCGGCTGCGCGTGGCGAGTGCAGGTTGTTCATCCAGCAGGGCGGTGAGACCGAATTGTTCTGCTAATTCGGGCAATAGCATTCGCGCTAAACGATCAAGCGATTGCGGCGCAAATAAACGGGTAGCCATCACCGAAATGCGGGTGTTTAAGTAGGCCTGGGTGGCGGCGTGACTCATAAGGTGACTTCGCTGCGAATGACAAAACAGGGCGGGTAAATGCTTAATTCTCGGCAGCAATCAATAATTGAAATGCGGCTTCGAGTGCTTCGGTTTCGCGCTGTTCGGCTTGATTGCGGAGTTGATTGTGGCGTTCATCATAGCGGCGGCGTAATTCGGCAATCGTTTGCTCGGCGCGTTCTTCTGCTTTAGCAATAAATGAACGCTGCAAATCAGGAATACGGGTGGTGAATTGGTCATTGGCTGCTTTCGCATCCGTCATTGCCTGTTGAATACACCGCTCTTGTTCTTGTTCAGCCTGTTGCGCGAGCTTTTCGGCGCGCATTTCCGCGTCCAATAACCGTTTTAAGGTGTCATCCATTGCTGCAAGCTCTCAAAAAGAATGAAATAAAATGACTTCGCACTGTACGCGCATCATCGCCACAATGCGCGTCAAAATGATGACTCACGCGGCAAATAATAGCCCGCGTTCGGCAAAGGAAACGCCGTCATCATCGCCAATAATGATGTGATCGAGGACGCGCACATCAATGTATTGCAAGAGTTTTTGCAAGGCAGTGGTGAGGTCTACATCCGCTTGGCTGGGTTCGGTCACGCCGGACGGGTGATTGTGGGCAAAAATCACGGCAGCGGCGTTGGTTTCCAACACGCGCCGCAACACTTCACGCGGATGAACGCTGGTCGCGTCAATCGTGCCGCGAAACAGCTCTTCATAACGCAGCACGCGGTGGCGATTATCCAGAAACAGGCAGGCAAAAATCTCGTGCGGGGAGCCATACAGCCGCATCTTGAGATACTCGCGGGTCGCTGCGGGATTGCTCATCACGTCTTGCGTGCTGATGCGCGTGAGCAAATAACGCCGACTGAGTTCCACCGTCGCCTGCAATTGCGCAAACTTCGCCGCTCCCAGCCCCTTGCCTTCACAAAACCGGCGCTGATTGGCTGCCAACAAGCCGGCAATGCCGCCGAATTCGTCCAATAACTCTCGCGCCAGATCGACCGCACTTTTGCCCGGAATACCGGTGCGCAAAAAGATCGCCAGCAATTCCGCGTCCGACAAAGCGCCAGCGCCACGCTCCAGCAACTTCTCGCGGGGCCGCTCATCTGCTGGCCAATCTTTGATGGTCATGTTGTGCCGCTATCCCGCCAGCGTTTCTACGCGAATCCGCGTCACTGCGCCCGCCACCGCTTCCAGCGCCTCAATCCGCGCAATCGCTTGATTCATCAAGCCTTCACGCACCCGATGCGTCAACATCACCAGCGGGACGTGGGTTTCGCCTTCGTTGGGTTCTTTCTGTTTGATCGCCTCAATGCTGATGCCTTCCTCGCCCAAAATGCTGGCAATCCGCGCCATCACGCCCGGCTGGTCAAGCGCCGACAGCCGCAAATAATAAGCCGTTTCAACCGCTTCCATTGCCAGCACCGGCGTATCCGCCAGCGCATCGGGCTGAAATGCCAGATGCGGCACCCGATTATTCGGATCGGTGGTCAGCGCCCGCACCACATCGACGACATCAGCAATCACCGCCGATGCTGTCGGTTGAGCGCCAGCACCCGCGCCGTAATACAGCGTCGGGCCGACTGCATCGCCCTTGACCAAGACGGCGTTCATCACGCCGTCCACGTTGGCGATCAAACGCCGGTGCGGAATCAAGGTCGGATGCACCCGCAGCTCAATGCCAGCGGCGGCGCGACGGGCAATCCCTAAATGCTTGATCCGATAGCCTAATTCGGCAGCGTAGGTGACATCCAGCGCATCAATTTTAGAAATGCCTTCGGTAAAGCACCGTTCAAATTGCAGCGGAATCCCGAACGCCAGCGCCGCCAAAATGGTCAATTTATGCGCAGCATCAATGCCTTCCACATCAAAGGTCGGATCCGCTTCGGCATACCCGAGCGCCTGCGCTTCCGCCAACACGTCGGCAAAATCGCGCCCTTTGTCGCGCATTTCGGTGAGGATGAAATTGCCGGTGCCGTTGATGATGCCGGCGATCCATTCGATGCGATTGGCCGCCAGCCCTTCGCGTAATGCCTTGATAATTGGGATGCCACCGGCAACTGCGGCCTCAAAACCAACCATCACTCCGGCAGCTTGCGCGGCGGCGAAAATCTCGTTGCCGTGCCGCGCAATCAGCGCCTTATTCGCCGTAACGACGTGTTTGCCGTTGGCGATGGCCTGCAACACCAGCTCGCGGGCGGGCGAATAACCGCCGATCAATTCGACCACGATCTGCACTTCGGGATCGTTGACCACCGCAAAGGCGTCATCACCGATCCGCGCAATTTGGTCTAAACCGTTGATTGCAGAAGGGTTGTAATCGCGGGCAGCGGCATGAGCGATGGCAATGCCACGTCCAGCGCGGCGGGCGATTTCAGTGGCGTTGCGCGTCAACACCGTGACCGTGCCGCCGCCGACCGTGCCCAAACCCAATAAGCCAATTTTCACTGCATCCATGTTGTTCTCACTTGCTGATTGCTCGATTCGTGGGGCGGCAGCGGCAGGTTAAACGCCCATCCGCGCATCGCGCCGGAACATGTCTTTGATGCCGCGCACGGCTTGGCGGGTGCGATGTTCGTTTTCAATCAAGCCGAACCGGACGTGACTGTCGCCGTATTCGCCAAAGCCGATGCCCGGCGAGACGGCAACCTTGGCATCGCGCAGCAGCTTTTTGGAAAACTCCAGCGAACCCATTTCTCGATACGGCTCTGGAATCGGTGCCCACACAAACATCGTCGCCTTCGGCGGTTCAATCACCCAACCAGCGGCGCTGAGACCGGAGCACAGCACGTCGCGGCGACTTTGATACATCGTCGCAATCTCGCGCACGCACTCTTGCGGGCCTTCAAGCGCAGCAATCGCTGCGACCTGAATCGGCGTGAAGGTGCCGTAATCCAGATAGGACTTGATCCGCGCCAGCGCACTGACCAGCGTTTTGTTGCCGCACATGAAGCCGACGCGCCAGCCGGGCATGTTGTAACTCTTTGACATCGAAAAGAATTCAACGGCGATCTCTTTTGCGCCGGGAATTTGCAGAATCGACGGCGCGACGTAGCCATCAAACACGATGTCGGCATAGGCGATGTCGTGAACCACCCAGATGCCGTGCTCGCGGGCGATGTCGACGACTTTTTGGAAAAACTCCAATTCCACGCACTGCGTGGTCGGATTGCCGGGGAAATTGAGCACCAGCATCTTCGGCTTCGGCCACGATTCTTGAATCGCTTTTTGCAGCTCTTCAAAGAAATCCACCTCGGGCGTCAAGCGCACATGCCGCACATCTGCGCCTGCGATGATGAAGCCGTAGGGGTGAATCGGATATGCCGGATTGGGCACCAGCACCGTGTCGCCTGCGCCCATCGTCGCCAGCGCCAGATGCGCCAGCCCTTCTTTGGAACCGACGGTGACGATGGCTTCGCTGTCGGGATCAAGATGCACATCAAAGCGATCCCGATACCAATTGCAGATGGCGCGGCGCAGACGCGGAATGCCGCGTGACATCGAATAACGATGGGTGTCTTTGCGCTGCGCGGTCTCAATCAACTTCTCCACAATATGCGGCGGCGTGGCTTGATCGGGATTGCCCATGCCGAAGTCGATGATGTCCTCGCCCCGCGCTCGCGCCGCTGCTTTCAATTCGTTGACGATGTTGAAAACGTAGGGCGGCAACCGCTTGATGCGGTGAAATTCTGATTCAGGGGCGACCACAGCGAACCTCTTCAAAAGGGCAATGAACGGGGGAAAAGAACATATAGAGTCTACCGAGGCTCGGTTAAGAGTCAAACTAACGGCGGCGCTCGCACCGCGCTGGGCGCAACTTGTTATCATCTTCGACCATTGCGCTTTGACTATCGTGGGTCAGCGCCCCAGTTCACGCGCTGCCGTCAAATCAATGGAGATTGTGTTATGCGCTTGTTAGTTGGTGATATTGGCGGGACTAAAACGGCGCTCGGCGTCGCACAAACCGACGGGGAAACGGTAACGCTCACGCAACCACGCAGTTATCCGAGCACGGCGTTCGCTTCGTTAGATCAAATTGTGCAGCGTTATCAAAGCGATACTGGCGTCAATTGTCATTTTGCCGCGTTCGCGGTCGCAGGTCCCATTCAAGAGCGCCAGTGCGTGATCACCAATCTGCCATGGCTAATTGATGCCGATGCGATGGAAGCCAGTTTTGGGTTTTCCGGGGTGTATTTATTGAATGATTTGGAGGCGGTGGCGTGGGGAGTGGGCGCACTTTGGCCGCACGATCTGGCAGTCATTCATCCCGGCGAATTGCCAGCAGTGGGCAATGCCTGCGTCGTCGCTGCCGGCACTGGTTTGGGACAAGCGGGGCTATTTTGGGACGGACTGCGCCATCACGCCTTTGCCACCGAAGGCGGTCATGCTGACTTTGCACCCAGCGACGATGTGGAATTTGCCTTGCTGTCCTATCTGCAACAGCGGTTTGGGCGCGTGAGCTGGGAGCGGGTGGTGTCGGGAATGGGCATCGCCAATCTTTATGAATTTATGCTGTTATATCAGGGCGTTGCCACGCCGCCTTGGTTACAACAAACGATCACTGCTGGTGGCGATACCGCCGCCGCCGTAGCGCAGGCTGCCGCTGAGGAACGCTGTCTGGTGTGCGTGGAAACGATGCGCTTGTTTTTGCGGCTATACGGGCGCGAGGTTGGCAATGTGGCGCTGAAACAAATGGCGCTGGGCGGAGTGTATCTCGGCGGCGGCATTGCATTAAAGAATTTAGCGGCATTGCGCAGCGGGCCGTTTTTAGAAGGATTTTTTGATAAAGGGCGCATGACTTCATTGATGCACAAAATGCCGGTGCGCGTTATTTTACAACCGCATACGCCGTTATTAGGAGCGGCGCGTTTTGTCACTACACAATAATAACCATCATGGCTTGATATGCTTGCCGCTTATTGCATTTAGCGTTATCACTGCTGAATAGGTTTTGATGCCAGCCATTCAATGCGCTGGTATTCGACTGACAACTGACAACTCCAGCCAACAGAATACTGTTTTTCACTGCATCGCCAACAATTCATGGTGTCACAGCGGCTGTGGTTTAATACCAATTTTATCTCGTTGACTACTGCACTAATGACTATCGAAACTGCTCCTCGCCGTGCGCACATCACGCGCCGCACCCTCGAAACTCAAATCAGCATCGCCCTCAAGCTCGACGGCACTGGGGCGGCGCACTTTCAAACTGGTGTGCCTTTTCTCGATCACATGCTCGATCAGGTCGTCCGCCACGGCTTGCTTGATCTCAACGTCAGCGCCGTCGGCGATCTCCACATCGACGCCCATCACACGGTGGAAGACATCGGCATCGCGCTGGGACAGGGGCTGGCGGCTGCGCTCGGTGACAAGCGCGGTATCTGTCGCTACGGTCACGCTTATGTGCCGCTGGATGAGGCGCTGTCGCGGGTGGTGATTGATTTATCCGGGCGTCCCGGCTTGGTCTATCAGGTTGATTTTAAGCGCGAAAAGATCGGAAATTTTGACGTTGAATTGTTCCGCGAGTTTTTCCAAGGCTTGGTCAATCACGCGGGCATGACGCTGCATGTGGACAATCTGCGCGGCAGCAATGCGCATCATCAGGCGGAAACCATGTTCAAGGCTTTCGGGCGGGCGCTGCGGATGGCCATCGCACCCGATCCGCGCATGAGCGGCATCTTGCCGACTACCAAAGGTCATCTGTGACGATGCCGCAACTTGCGGTGTTTTTTTAACCACTCTGCGAGGCGAGTGACATGCTGCTGATCCCAGCGATTGATTTGAAAGACGGGCGTTGTGTGCGGCTGCGGCAAGGGCGCATGGATGACGAGACCATTTTTTCTGACCAGCCCGTCGAAATGGCCGGACGCTGGGTCAGCGAGGGGGCGCGACGGTTACATCTGGTTGATTTGAATGGCGCTTTTGCTGGTGAACCGATGAATGGCGCAGCAATTAACGCCATCGCGCTGGCATATCCGCATTTGCCGATTCAGGTCGGCGGCGGCATCCGGTATGAAAAAACGATTGAGGCGTATCTCAAAGCGGGCGTGCGCTACTGCATCATCGGCACGCAAGCGGTGAAGGAGCCGGAGTTTGTTGCTCGCGCTTGCCGCAGTTTTCCCGGTCACGTCATGGTTGGTTTAGATGCGAAAGAGGGTCAGGTGGCGATCAAGGGCTGGGCGGAAATCACGCCGTATCACGTCATTGAGCTGGCGAAACGGTTTGAAGATGATGGCGTGACGGCAATTGTGTACACCGACATCGGGCGCGACGGGATGATGAATGGCCCGAATGTGGAGGCGACGCGGGCGCTGGCGGCAGCGGTGAATGTGCCGATCATCGCTTCCGGTGGCATCACGACGCTTGATGATGTACGGGCGTTGGCGGAGGTCGCTGACAGCGGCATCACGGCAGCGATTACCGGGCGGGCGATTTATGAAGGCACGCTGGATTTTGCGGAAGGACAGCGGCTCGCCGATCAACTTCATCCGCCGCAGGTCGCGCCATGACGGATGACTGGCTGGACGCGGTGCAGTGGAACGCTGACGGGCTGGTGCCGGTGATTGCGCAGGAACGCGGCAGCGGCACGGTGTTGATGATGGCGTGGATGAATCGGGAGGCGCTGCAATTGACGCAGGTGAGCGGTCATGCGGTGTACTGGTCGCGCTCGCGCCAGCGCCTGTGGCACAAGGGCGAGGAGTCCGGTCATCAGCAACTGGTGGCGGCGATCCGGCTGGATTGTGACGCCGATGTCATCTTGCTGGAGGTGGAACAAATTGGCGGGATTGCTTGCCACACCGGTCGCCATCATTGTTTTTTCCGCCAGCTCGACGCGAACGGCGCGTGGGTGGAAACCGCGCCGGTACTCAAAAACCCCGCCACTATTTATCACAATCTCATTCCCACTAATTAACCCGACATGTTGTTATGAATGACATTCTTGATCGACTTGCAGCGCAATTGGAATTGCGCAAAACCGCTGATCCGGCGTCTTCTTACGTTGCCAAACTGTATGCCAAAGGTTTAGACGCGATCTTAAAAAAAATCGGCGAAGAAGCGACGGAAACGGTAATGGCAGCAAAAGATGGCAACGCCGATAAAATCATTTATGAAGTTGCTGATTTGTGGTTTCACACTTTAGTTTTACTGGCGCAGCAGGAATTGCAACCTGCGCAGGTGCTGGCAGAATTAGAACGGCGTTTTGGTTTATCTGGTTTAGAAGAAAAAGCCAGCCGCAGCGACTAAAAAAAGCAATGACGGCGTTATCAGCACTCTCTATTTTTATCGGCGCAGGTTTAGGGGCGCTATTGCGCTGGTGGCTCGGCAGTCGTCTTAATCCGCTATTCCCAACGCTGCCGCTCGGCACCCTCAGTGCGAATGTCATCGGCGGATTATTGATTGGATTTGCGCTTGCGTGGTTTAGCCGCCACGCCGGGTTTGCGCCTGAAATCCGCTTATTCATCATCACCGGTTTTCTCGGCGGTTTAACCACGTTTTCCACGTTTTCAGCGGAAGTGGTCACGCTGCTGGCGCGAGGCGATTATTTATGGGGCATGGGCGCAATTGCGGCGCATGTAACTGGCTCACTTGCTATGACCGCAATTGGCATGTGGTTGGCGTCAATTCTCATGCGTAGTTAATTGACAATATGCAGGTTAAAAAACAATGCAAACGGCGACGATTACTCGCCGTTTTTTAACTGTTTAAGCGTCCGAGCAATGATTCGCAACTGCTCTCACAAGCGGAGTCAATAACGATGAATGACAGTGCAAAAAAACGCTTAGTTGGATTGGTCGCACTCGTGGCGCTGGCCGCCGTATTTGTGCCGATGTTATTTGAAGAACGCGCACCACCGCCGGTGCCGCCGTTGGCGAATGGTTTATTAGAAGATGCGGAATTAAACGACCGTTTAACTGCGGATTTACCCGCTGCGGATTTACCAACACCGGAGGCAACGGAAACAGCGACACCTGAATTAAATACGGAGGCGCTGCCAGAGCCGGAAACGCCCACGCGAATGGCGTCATCAGTAGCGGATGATCCTGATTTGAATCTTGATGTGGGCGCAACAATTCCAGATATGGATATTGCGCCGCCACCCGGACGGCGCGAAACCACGTCCCGCGCTGAAACGGTGGCACCGATGTCGGCATCTTCAGCGCCGTATTCCGCGCCAACGCGCTCGACTGCGAAGCCAAAACCGAAGCCAATTGTTGCTAATGTTAAACCGCCAACGCCTAAATCTAAACCAACGCAAGCGCCTAAAGAACCCAAAGAAAAAGAGACGGAGAAAAAGTCTTCGTGGGTGATTCAAGTAGCCAGTTTGGGTAATGCAGAAACGGCAGCGAATTTGCAAAATAAGCTGAAAAAAGCTGGCTTTACTGCTTTTGTAGAAAAGGCGGAAGTGCGCGGAAAATACTATTATCGCGTGCGGGTTGGTCCGCAAAAGAATCGGGCAGCGGCAGAACGTTTAGCGGCGCGATTACGCCAACAACAAAAGTTAGATACTTTGATTCATCGGCGTTAATTGAGAATTAAAAAGTTAAAGGTTGTGAATAAAAAATGATGTGGATTGATGCTGCTGTGATTGTCATTGTGGTGATTTCCGCCCTGATCGGGTGGATACGAGGTGCCGCACGCGAAGTGCTGTCTTTTAGCACTTGGATCATGGCGTTAGCGTTGGCGTGGTGGCTGCATCGTGACATTGCCGACTTTTTAACCACGCAAGTAGCGCAGCCTGCGGTGCGCATCGCCATTGCTTTTGCGGGACTTTTTTTTATTGGTTTAATCATCGGCACGCTCGGCAGCGCGATGATCACGGCGTGGATTCAAAAAACCGGCTTAACGCGGATTGATCGTGGTTTGGGGCTATTATTCGGAATGGGGCGCGGCTTAGTGATGATCGGAATGGTGGTTTTTTTGGTGGCATTAACACCAGTTCCCAATACGCGCTGGTGGCAGGAGTCTGGACTTATTCCGCATTTTCATACCGCAGCGCAATGGGTATTAACCCGAATACCAGCCGCTCTGCGTGATCAAATCAAAAGCATTTAATTGTATAAGTTACTGGTCAAACGCACTGCAAATCCCCGCGCTGCTTTATGCAAAAGCATTGCGGGGAATGCAGTGAAAAGTACAAGACGCTAATCAGTCTTTTTTCACCGCAGGCGCGTCTTTATTCGGGGTGATTTTCACAATCGCCTCATTCAGATCAATCTTGGCGTTATTGCGCATCTCCACGATCTTTTCTGACAACTTCTGACGTTGCACCAAAGCCGTCAACTGCGGTTTGGCATCATCAAATGGCGGGGGTTCAGCCTTGCGCGTCTCCTGTAAGTTGATGACATGCCAACCAAATTGCGTCTGCACCGGCGTCTTGGAATAGCTACCCGGCTTCATATCAGCAATTGCAGTGGCGAAAGCTGGAACCATCTGTTTGGGATCAAACCAGCCGAGATCGCCGCCATCCTTGCCGGTGGGGCCGGTGGAATGTTTCTTCGCCAACTCGGCGAAATCAGCGCCTTTATCAAGCTGTTTAATCAGCTTTTTCGCCTCATCTTCATCCTTCACCAAGATGTGACGCGCCTTAAATTCGGTGCGTCCGCCCTGCGCCTTGATCTTGTCATAAGCAGCCTTGAGTTCATCATCAGTGACTTTCATCTCCTGTGCCATTGCGCCGAGTGCTGCATTCGACAACACCTTCATGCGCTCTAATTTCAGAGCCGCAATCACATTGCGATCCGCTTCGAGCTTGCGCCGTTCGCCTTCTTGTGAGGCAACAATTAAACCCATGAATTCATCAAAGGCTTGTTGCTGCATGGCGGGAGTATTCTCGCCTTGATTCTGTTGTACCCGCGACAAATAAAAGACGCGAAACACATCCAATTGATACGGCGTGCCATTCACGGTAGCAATCAGCGTATCGGGTGAATCGCTCTCTTTTTTCTCTTCCGCCCAAGCGTTACCAACCGCCAAAGCAATACACAATACCAGCGGTAAACGTGACAATTTCATAGCAATTCCATTAACACAGTGAATGATAAAAACGAATAAAGGACATCTTTATTCATTGTGGAAAAACCTGTTTGAATGGTTTAACCGTGACCTGTTGATAAACACCTGCCGCTTGATATGGATCGGCATCTGCCCACGCTTGCGCTGCGGCAAGCTCGGGGAATTCTGCCACCACCAGCGACCCAGAAAAACCCGCCGCTCCCGGCTCCGCGCTGTCAAGCGCCGGATGCGGTCCGGCAAGCACCAAACGCCCGTCAGTTTGTAACGCTTGCAACCGCGCCAGATGCGCAGGTCGTGCCTGCTGGCGCAACGACAAACTGTCGGGATAATCCACCGCCATTATCGCATAAAGCATTGTTTAATCAGCCTCTTTAGATGCTGGCTCTTGCGCGTGACGCACCAGATAAAACGCCTGCACGATCACAAATAACAACGTCAGCCCCATCATACCGAACAGCTTGAAATTGACCCAGATCGCCTCTCGCGCCTGCGCTTCTTCACACAACGTCAACAAATGACCGCTAAACGTGGTTGCGCAAGCGGTGAGATCAAGTGCGGTTTGACCGCTTTCCGCAATTAACGCTTGTTGCGCAGTAAAAAACCCGCTCCAAACGTATACCACAAACAGATTAGCTAATCCCAGAAAAACGAAAAATGCTGCCCAACTGAAATTCAAACGCGCCCAAATGAGCGGCGGCAACATGACATTATGCCCCATCATCCGCTCAATTAAATTGCGCTCGCCAACCCAATGACTACCCAAGAATACAGCAGCAAATAACCAATTCACCAAAGTTGGTTTCCACATCACAAAAATCGGATCATGCAGCGCCAACGTCAAGCCACCGAATACGGCAATTAAACCGAGCGTCGCCAATTGCAGCGGCTCAACGCGATGGTGTCGCCACCAATTCCAGCCGACTTGCAACGCTGAAACAGCAATGGCGACTCCAGTTGCCACATAGATGCCGGCAAATTTGTAGACCACAAAAAATAACAAGACTGGCAAAAAATCAATCAATAACTGCATGAGTGGTTCCTGAGAGTGAATAAACGTCCCGCGTGTCGTGTCGCTAGAATAATAGCGAATATGCGAGCATTTTTGTATAGTGATTGCGCAAGTTCATCATTAACAACGTATGGAGATCAATTGTGGAACACATCACCGCGGGGGTCACGCTAGTCAATGGCTGGGTGTGGGGGCCACCAATGTTGGTGCTCATTCTCGGCACCGGCTTTTTTTTAATGCTCGGTTTGCGGTTCATGCCGCTGTTCAAACTCGGATTAGGATTTCGGATGTTGTGGCAAGGACGCCAACAACAAGGCGCAGGCGACATCACGCCGTATCACGCTTTAATGACCGTATTATCCGCAACCGTCGGCACGGGCAATATCGCTGGCGTTGCTACTGCGGTATTTCTTGGCGGCCCGGGCGCGATTTTTTGGATGTGGTGTACTGCATTAGTGGGCATGGCAACGAAATACGCCGAAGCAGTATTAGCAATGCACTATCGTGAAGTTGACGCCAATGGCAATCATCTCGGCGGCCCCATGTATTATATTAAATTAGGGCTGGGCAAAAAATGGTTGTGGATGGCCAGCGCCTTTGCCATTTTTGGAGTTTTAGCCGGATTTGGTATTGGCAATACTGTGCAAGCCAATTCGGTTGCTCATGCTGCGTTGAGTTCATTCAACATTCCATTATGGATCAGTGGCGTCGTCATGGCCGTATTCGCTGGCTTGGTATTGCTCGGCGGTATTCGCCGCATTGGTGCCGTATCCGCCGCTTTAGTGCCGTTTATGGCATTGTTTTATGTGTGCAGCGGCTTAATTATTTTAGCATTGCAATACGAGCAAATTGTGCCAGCATTGCAATTGATTATTCAACAAGCCTTTTCGCCCACTGCCGCTGCTGGTGGTTTTGCAGGTGCAAGTATTGCCGCCGCAATTCAATTCGGTGTCGCTCGCGGTGTCTTTTCTAATGAAGCTGGTTTGGGCAGTGCGCCAATTGCTCACGCTGCTGCACAATCAAATGATCCGGTGGCGCAGGGCACGGTCGCCATGATTGGCACCTTCATTGATACGCTGGTGATTTGTACCATTACCGGATTAGTGATTATCGTATCTGGAACTTGGACATCGGGTTTAACCGGCGCGGCATTATCTACGGCTGCTTTTGAACACGCTTTGCCCGGTCTCGGTGGCTACGTCGTCGCCATTGGTTTAATTCTATTTGCTTACACCACTATTCTCGGCTGGAGCGTTTATGGTGAACGCTGCGCAGAATATCTGTTTGGTGAGAAAATCATTCTGCCTTTTCGCATTGTGTGGGTGCTGATGATTCCGGTGGGGGCAATGGCGCAGCTCGATTTTATTTGGCTGGTTGCCGATACGCTGAATGCGCTGATGGCGCTCCCCAATTTGGTCGCATTATTGTTATTAAGTCCAGTCGTATTCCGTTTAACGCGGGACTATTTCAGTGCTGCTGCCGATAAAAAAGCTCAATTACTAAAAACGTAATTGAGCTTTTTTAATAACTTCAAGCGTCCGTTGCTAAATGAAAACAAACAGCAGCGGACGCTTCACTGCGTCGGGTTTACTTAAACAGCTTGGACTTATCCACGATGTCAACATGTGCCCGCTTAAAGCAGTTCCACGTCTTGGTAGTCTTGTCATAAATCGAATTGACGAAGCACTTCCAATTGGTCTCATCCACGAAGTTGTAATCCATCCGATAATAGAAACCGGGGTAACGGCTCTCTTCACGGAATTGAATGTGCTTCATGTGCGCCTCAGCGGTGAGAATCCGATGATAATTCTCCCAAGCGCGGAGCAATTCATGCAGGTCTTTTGCCCGCATTTTCAGCGCATCTTCCTTGAGCATCTCCAGCTTCATCTCCGCCACTTCCATCATCTTGGCGTTGGTCTGGTACATGGTTGAAACGCCAGCGACGTATTCATCCATGACCTTTTGCAGCCGGAATTGCAGCATCTTCGGCGTGATGTAATTCGGATTCACGTCGATTGCAGTGGTGTAATCCTTGCTTTCAAGGAAATTGCGCACGGGGCGATAAATCTCATCGACCAAATCCGCAACCGAATCAGCCAGTTCTGGCTGGTGATCCTTGTTATCCATGCAGAATTGCACCATCGCCTTGGCAGCCAAACGCCCTTCGGCATGGGAACCGGAGGAGAATTTGTGACCGGATGCGCCCACGCCATCAGCGGCAGTGAACAACCCTTTGACGGTGGTCATCGAGCGATAACCCCAGTTCCAACCGGAAGGCAGGTGGCTGGGAATCTTGCCGGCGTCGGCGTGCTCTTCAGCAGTCGGTGCGCCCACATCGGTCGGGCCAGAGACCCAGATGCCGCAGCAGCCGGAATGTGAGCCGAGCAGGTAGGGTTCGGTCGGCATCAGCTCGGAATTCTTCTTTTCCGGTTCGATGTTTTCACCCGCCCACACGCCAGCTTGACCGATACACATATCCAGAAAATCTTCCCACGCCTCAGCTTCGAGGTGCTTGATTTCCTTGGGCGTCATCGTCTCGGCCAACTTGCCCAGCGCGGACACGGTGTCCATGTAAATCGGGCCGCGACCTTCGCGCATTTCTTTCATCATCAAATGGTTGCGCAAGCACGAGGCTGGCACTGCCGCTTGACCGTAGGGCGGATAATCGTTGAGCAGCTCCTTGTTGGTGTCCATGTAGACCTCACCAAAGGCGTTGACGGCCTTGGCTTTGAACAACAGGAACCATGCGCCGACCGGGCCATAACCGTCTTTGAAACGGGCGGGCACGAAACGGTTTTCCATCATCGTCAATTCCGCGCCAGCTTCAGCCGCCATCGCGTAGGTCGAGCCAGCATTCCAGACCGGATACCAAGCGCGGCCGGTGCCTTCACCGACGGAACGCGGACGGAAAATGTTGACGCAGCCGCCGGCGACCAGCAGACAGGCTTTGAACTTGTAAACAAACACTTTGTGCTCGCGCACCGAGAAACCAATTGCGCCCGCGATGCGGTTGCTATCGTTCTTATCATTCACCAGCTTGACGATGAACACGCGCTCTTGAATGCGGTCGGTGCCCAGCGCCTTTTTTGCGGCCTCAGCGACGATCCATTTATAGGACTCGCCGTTGATCATAATCTGCCACTTGCCGGAACGAACTGGCTTGCCGCCGTCAACCAACGCCTTGCCTTCATCGCCGGGCTGCTTCCAAATCGGCAAACCCCATTCTTCAAACAGATGCACCGAATCATCGACATGGCGACCGAGGTCATAAGCCAAATCGTCGCGGGTGATGCCCATCAGGTCGTTAGAAACCATCCGCGCATAATCAGCGGGGTCTTGCTCGCCCAAATAGGTGTTGATCGCCGACAGACCCTGCGCCACTGCGCCGGAGCGATCCATTGCCGCCTTGTCTACCAGTTTGACTTTCAGATCAATGCCTTGCTTCTTGGCTTCATCCAACCAAGGGCCGATTTCGTATGCTGCGCCACATGCGCCCATGCCACCGCCAATCAGAAGGATGTCTACTTCTTCTTCGACGATCTCCGGCTTACCGAATTCTCCTGCCATGTCTTCTACCCCGAATCTGTAATTGTTAGGAATGTCGATTATTTGCGGATCAGCTCGCTGGGATTGCCAGCTTTCTGAACGCCGCCGAGGGTGAAGAAACCGGCCTCGCCGATTTTGGCGATGTCAGCCGCTGGCTTGTTGCCGTAAGGATCAATCGAGCCTTCGGAGGTGGTGCGGATGGGGAATTTGAAGCGCTTCATGTTGCCGTTGCGGAATTTGATCGTCCACATGATGGAATCGGTGCCGCGCAGCGGTTGCACGGAAGCGCCCATTGGCACCACGTCAGCGTAATGACGGCATTCGATTGCCTGTTGCGGGCAAATCTTGACGCAGGAATAACATTCCCAGCACTGCTCCGGCTCTTGGTTATAAGCCTTCATCGCGTGACCGGTGTCTGAACCATCTTGGTCCAGTTTCATCAGGTCGTGGGGGCAGATATACATGCAAGCGGTCTTGTCCTGACCCTTGCAGCCGTCACACTTATCAGTACGCACAAACGTTGGCATGATTCACGATCTCCTCACAGTTCACTGCGGTGAATGCCGCTTGCAGATGAAGTCTGGGCGGCGGGGCGCTTCCGACTGTGGCCACACAAAAAACCGCGTTAAACGCGGTGGGCAGCAACACTTCGAGAGCAGAAAAAGCCGGTAATATCAGGATTGCAGCCTACTGACTTGCCGGCATACGGTCAAAATAGTATTTCCGTTGGCTTTCATAAAATTGCCTTATTAGTGTTAGCTGATATTTTCACCAAAGCGCCTAAAAATCACAAAACTGACTCACAAAAAACCCCGCACAGGGCGGGGTTTTTATTCAACGCAGCGCGGGTGCGCTGGGCAACAATTACATCATGCCCATATCGCCCATGCCACCCATACCGCCGCCACCCGGCATTGGCGCATCATCCTTGGGCTCCTCAGCGATCATCGCCTCGGTGGTAATCATCAAACCCGCCACCGATGCCGCATTTTGCAGCGCCGAGCGCGTCACCTTGGTCGGATCCAAAATGCCCATCGCCACCATGTCGCCATATTCGCCATTGGCTGCGTTGTAACCAAAGTTGCCGGAACCTTCGACCACTTTGTGCAGAATCACCGACGGCTCGCAGCCAGCGTTCGCAACGATCTGGCGCAGCGGCTCTTCCATCGCCCGACACGCGATCTTGATGCCGACATCTTGATCGTGATTGATGCCAGTCAAGCCTTTGACAGCAGCCTGCGCCCGCACCAGCGCGACACCACCGCCGGGCACGATGCCTTCTTCAACCGCAGCGCGAGTTGCGTGCAGCGCATCTTCAACCCGCGCCTTCTTTTCCTTCATCTCCATTTCAGTCGCAGCGCCAACCTTGATGACCGCCACGCCGCCAGCCAGCTTCGCCAACCGCTCCTGCAACTTCTCGCGGTCATAATCAGAGCTGGTCTCTTCGACCTGCGAGCGAATCTGTTCGCACCGCGCCTTGATGTCGATTTCCGAACCCGCGCCATCAATGATGGTGGTTTCATCCTTGGCAACCTGAATGCGCTTGGCGGTGCCCAGATCGTTGAGGGTCGCCTTCTCCAGCGTCAAGCCGACTTCTTCAGCAATCACGGTCGCGCCAGTCAGCACCGCGATGTCTTGCAACATCGCTTTGCGGCGATCACCGAAGCCGGGTGCTTTGACCGCGCACACCTTGACGATGCCGCGCAGCGTGTTGACCACCAGCGTTGCCAGCGCCTCACCTTCGACATCTTCGGCAACGATCAGCAGCGGACGCCCAGCCTTTGCAACCGCTTCCAGCACCGGCAACAGCTCGCGGATGTTAGAAATTTTCTTGTCGTGCAGCAGGATGTACGGGTTATCCAGCTCGGCGCTCTGGCTCTGCTGATTGTTGATGAAATACGGCGACAAATAGCCGCGATCAAACTGCATTCCCTCAACCACATCCAACTCATTGGCCAGCGAGGTGCCATCTTCAACTGTGATCACGCCTTCCTTGCCAACCTTCTCCATCGCTTCCGCGATGATGTTGCCGATGGAATCGTCGGAATTGGCGGAAATGGTGCCGACCTGCGCGATCTCCTTGTTATTGGTGCAAGGCTTGGAAATCTGCTTGAGTTCAGCCACCGCTGCCTCAACCGCCTTATCAATGCCGCGCTTCAAATCCATCGGATTCATGCCAGCAGCGACGGCTTTCAAGCCCTCGCGCACCATCGCCTGCGCCAGCACGGTCGCAGTGGTGGTGCCATCGCCGGCGATGTCAGAAGTCTTGGACGCGACTTCCTTCACCATCTGCGCACCCATGTTCTCGAACTTGTCTTTCAGCTCGATTTCCTTAGCAACCGAAACGCCGTCTTTGGTGACGGTCGGCGCACCGTAGGATTTTTCCAACACCACGTTGCGACCTTTAGGGCCGAGCGTCACTTTGACGGCGTTCGCCAAAATGTTGACGCCTTCCATCATGCGTACCCGCGCATCACTCCCAAACTTCACATCTTTTGCACTCATGTTTGATTCCCTAAAATTGTTTAATGAGATTGACGAAAAACTGCATCAAATACGGAGACTTAAGCCTCAACGACGCCCATGATGTCGTCTTCGCGCATCACCAAAAAGTCCTTGCCGTCGATCTTGACCTCGGTGCCGGAATACTTGCCAAACAACACGCGATCACCAACTTTCACGTCTAACGGACGCACGGTGCCGTTTTCCAGAATTTTGCCGTTGCCCGCAGCGATGACTTCACCCTGAATCGGCTTCTCGGTCGCAGAATCGGGGATCACAATTCCACCAGCGGTGGTGCGCTCTTCTTCCATACGACGGACAACCACGCGGTCGTGCAAAGGACGAATCGTCATAAAAACAAGCTCCTGAAAGTGAAATAAACAAGGTTCGTTCGTTCAGTCGGGCGAGGGTGCTGTTAGCACTCACCTTTAACGAGTGCCAATAGTAGGGGCAAATTAACGGCTGTCAAGCCTTGCGTGTCAGTCCGCTAAGTGACGCGATTCTTGCTTTAGCTTTCCCCAGCATCGCCGTTAAAGATGGCAACGACGATGCCCTCCATTCCTCAAATCGTCCTCTAATTTTCCCGCGTTATCATCAGGATGCTGCTATGGCCTCAATCATTTCCACCATGAGTCCCACCAGAATCGCTGCGCTCAAAACCAGTCAAATTGCTGGCTTGCAAACGGCAGATGTTGCGGCGTTGAGTGCCGAGCAAATCGTGGCAATGAGTCCCGAACAGCTTGCGGCATTGACGCCAAAAAACGTTGCCGTACTCACTTCGACGCAGTTGGGCGCATTTGCTGCTGAAGACATCACCGCGCTGTTGCCTACGCAGGTCGCAGCACTGTCTTCCGCAGCGTTATTAGGTTTGACCGCTGAACAAGTCGCTGCGTTGGGCGCGACACAGTTGGTCGCTCTCACCTCGAAACAAATCAGCGGTTTAACCTCCGTCAGCATCGACGCCCTGACCCCAGAACAAGTCGTCAGCCTGACCACAGCCGCGATCAGCGGTTTGAGCGCAGAGCAGGTGACGGCGCTGGATGTCGCAGATTTTGCCGCGCTGTTGCCCGCGCAGGTTGCGGCGCTGAGTTCCAAAGCCTTAGCTGGTTTGACGCCGGATGACATCGCCGCGTTAACCGCGCTGCAATTGGTGCAGTTGGGCGCGAAACAGATTCCCGGTCTCAGTTCGGAAATGATGACGGCGCTGACGCCAGAACAGGTGGGCGCGTTGTCTTCGGCTGCTTTGAGCGGGTTGAGTGCCGTGCAGATGCTGGCGCTGGAACCAGCGGATTTCGCCGCGATGACATCGGTGCAGATTGGGGCGCTGTCGTCCAAGGCGCTGCTGGGATTGCAAGCCGATGATGTGGCATCGCTCACTGTGGAGCAGATCGCGGCGCTGACGTCCAAACAATTGCCCGGCGTGGCGGCAGCCACGATTGAAGCCTTCACGCCAGAACAGGTCGCAGCTTTATCTACAGCCGCTTTGCCGGGGCTGACGGCAGCGCAGTTGACGGCATTTGATAGCGCCGATGTGGCGATCTTGACGCCCGCGCAAATTGCCGCGCTGTCCTCAAAAGCCTTGCCGGGCTTGAGCACGGAAGATGTTCCGTCACTCACTGCTGAACAGATTGTGGCGATCACCTCCAAACAGGTGCTCGGCTTGTCAACCGGCGCGATTGCGGAATTGGAAGCCGCGCAGGTGGCAGCGTTGCCAACGGCGACTTTTGCGGCGTTGACGACCGATCAATTGCACGCGCTGGCGCTGGATGTGGTTCCGACGTTGGCAACGACGCAGTTGGCGGCGCTGACCGCAAAACAAGGTCCTGGTTTGATCGCAGCAGCACTTGAGGCGTTATCACCCGAACAGGTGACGGCGCTGTCTCCGGCAGCGTTATCGGCGTTTAACTCGGTGCAAATCACGGCGCTGGAGGCGGCTGATTTTGCGGTATTGACCCTCGCGCAGATCGCCGCTTTACCTTCTAAAGCCTTGATCGGATTGGCGATTGAAGATTTGCAAGCGTTGACAGTGGAGCAAATCGCCGCGATCACGTCCAAACAGGTGGCAGGTTTGGCAACGGCTGCCATCGCTGCTTTATCCGTTGAGCAAGGCGGCGCGTTTACGGATGCCGCTGTCACGGCGATGAGTGCCGCGCAGGTCACGGCGTTGGAATTGACCAACGTGGCGGCGATGACGCCGGCGAAGTTTGCGATGTTGTCTTCCAAGGCGCTGGTCGGTTTGGAGACGGGAGACATCGCCGTCTTGACCGCCGAGCAGTTGGCGGTGTTGTCGGCAAAACAGGTGCCGGGGTTGGAGGCGGTAGACCTCACCGTATTGAGTGCCGCGCAAGTGCCATCGCTGACCACAGCGGCGGTTGCGGCGCTGTCGAGTAAGCAGCTCGCCGCCATTTCGCTGGAAGCACTGCCGGCGCTGACATCGGCGCAGATGCTGGCGCTGACGGCGAAACAGATTGTCGGGTTGAGCGCCGATCAGCTTGGGGTGTTGAGTTTGGAGCAGCTTGTGGCGCTGGCTCCGGCAACGGTGGGCGGGCTGACGTCAACGCAATTGGCGGCGCTGGAGGCAACCGATATTGCGGGGCTGACCACCGCGCAGATTGCTGGTTTGTCATCCAAAGCGTTGCCGGGGTTGGAGTTGGATGACATCGCGGCGCTGACTGCCGAGCAGTTGCGAGCGGTTACCGCCAAGCAAATCGTGGGATTGGCGAAGGATGATGTGGCAGCGTTGACGGCGACGCAGATCATTGAGCTGTTGCCCGACACCATTGCGGGTTTGACGACGCTGCAAATCGCGGCGCTGCCGGTCGATTTGATCACGGCGTTGACGCTGGAGCAGGTGGCGAAGCTGACGGCAAAACAGATGCCGGCGTTTACGACGGCGGCGATTGTGGCGTTGTTACCCGAACAGGTCGGGGCGTTGGCGACGGCGGCGATTGCGGCGTTAAGTTCAAAACAGGTCGCGGCACTCGAAGCTAACGATATTACCTCATTGAGTTCATTGCAGTTTCCGGCGCTATCGTCCAAAGCATTGCCGGGGCTGACGCTCGATAACATCGCGGTGCTGAATCAAATCCAAATCGGGACGTTGACGGCAAAACAGGTGCCGGGGTTGTCAACTGCGGCGATCAACACTTTGAGCGTGGAGCAGGTCGGTTCGCTGTCAACAGCCGCGCTGGCGGCGCTGAGTTCGCTGCAATTGACTGCGCTGGAGCCGGCTGACATTGCCGCGTTATCTCCCACGCAATTTTCTAGCTTGACCTCGAAAGCTCTGCCCGGACTGCAAGTCGATGACGTTACGACATTGACCATTGAGCAATTGATGCTCGTGACTGCAAAACAGCTTCCCGGTTTTTCAACTGCCGTTTTAACGGCGATGACGCCAGAACAGGTGTCGTCGTTCACGACGGAGGCGTTACCGGCGCTGAGTGCGGCGCAGTTGAGCGCATTTGAAGCGGCGGACGTGGCGGCGCTTGATCCTGAGCAGATTTCCGTGTTGTCGGTGAAGGCGCTGCCGGGCTTGGATTTTGACGATATGGCGGTGTTGACGGCGGAACAGTTGGCGGTGTTAAGCGCGAAGCAGATCGTGGGATTGGCGACGGAAGATGTGGCGATTTTGACGGCGACGCAGATGGGCAGCTTGACCAGCGAGGCCTTTGCGGCAATGACGGCGACGCAGATTCCGGCGATTGCGGTGGATGCGTTGCCGGGTTTGACCACAGCGCAACTGTCGGTGATGACGTGCGCGGCGCTGCAAAGTTTCACTCAGGTGCAACTGGATGCGCTGTCCGATGAGCAAGTGTTGGCGTTGGATTTCAGCACGCCGCTGGCGCTGGATTTGACTGGCGATGGGTTGCAAACGACGGCGGCAGATTCCGGCGTGCTGTTTGATTTATATGGCATTGGCGTGAAGTCGCAGGTGGGCTGGATTGCGCCGAGTGATGCGCTGTTGGTGTGGGATCGCAACGGTAATGGCGTGATCGATGATGGGCGCGAATTATTCGGCAGCGGCGTTGCGTTGGCGACTGGTTCACGGGCGGCTAATGGTTTTGTCGCGCTGGCCGAAATAGACACTAACGGCGATGGTGTGGTGGATGCGCGGGATGCTGCGTTTGGACAATTGCAGCTCTGGCAGGATATGAATCAAGACGGCATCAGCACTGCGGATGAATTGACAATTGCGGCAATGACAATTGCGCATTTTGATTTAGCAGCAAGCGCAATTGAAACCATCGATCACGGCAATGTGATTGGATTGGTGGCGGAATACGAAACGTTGGCGGGCAATACCTATTTGTTGGCGGATGTGTGGCTGGCGGGAGTTGGCGCAAGCACTACAGAGACGGTAATTGGTTGAGACTGCGTTGGTTGAGTTGGCGGGGTCAACTCAACTAACAAAACTAAAGGATCGAAAATGCCAGTCGTTTCCTACTTTTTTGGAATATATGTGCGTATGTATTTTGACGAGCACAATCCGCCACATTTTCATGTTGAATACCAAGGTCAAGAAGCACTTGTGGCGATTGAAACCGGAGAAATCATCAACGGACGATTGCCGCGTAAAGCGATACGATTGATTCGTGAGTGGACGCTAGAACACCAAACTGAACTCAGTACAAATTGGGAAAGAGCGATTGCGCTACTGCCACTTGAACAAATTTCTGGAGCAGACAATGATTAAAATTCGGTGTGCGACCATATTGAATGACTATTGTATTCGTCTTGAATTTTCAGATGGGAGCCAAGGTGATTTTGATTGTCGTGAATTGATTGCGCGTGATACCGAGATGGTGCGACCGTTATCTGATCCAGCTTTTTTTAGCCAGTGCTTTTTAGAACTGGGTGCGTTGTGTTGGCGGAATGGATTTGCGCTGAGTGCAGGTAGTTTGCAGCAAAAATTGGCGCAACAAGGTCAATTGCGGTATGCGGCAGCAGCGTAAATTGTGAGATTGTTATGTCGAATTGTCGCACTGCACAATTATGACAAGCACACCAGTCAATATGTACTTGAAACCGGAATTTTAACCCGAATCGTTGTTGATTGATCCCCGCGCCAGCAGCGGATTGAGAAATATCAAACGTTTGTGTGACCGTTGTGCTTTTGCCGACAGTTGGCGCAATTTTTGCGAGGGGTAAACTCGACAACAAATAATTATTCTAAACTACAACCGCCGTCACAAAAAAGTTGGGTTTTAACTGCTATAAATCGTTTTAACATGGTCTATACTGTACACGATGATCCCCGTCAGACCTCTGTCGTCAACACGGGATTTTTAACTGCTCGATCTCTGGAGAATAGGAGTTACGCAGTTGAAAGTTAAGTCATTGATTTTTATGAAAACGCGATCATACACTGCACAAACCAAGTTTCAATAAAATCAGGCACTTAGCATCCAACTGCGTAACTCCTAGAGAATTAAAATGGCCTCTATCATTTCCAAAATGACACCCACACAAGTTGCCAATCTGACCACCAGTCAGATCGCCAAACTCCAATCCAGTGATGTCGCTGCGCTCACCCCGGCGATGATTGATGCGATGGATGTGATTTCTGGCGACGGTCAATTTGAAGCGTTGACCTCAAAACAGATCATCGGCTTGAGCAATCTGGCGGTGGCGGCGTTGAGTTCGACGCAGTTGAATCAGTTGACGACCGCAACCTTTGCCGCGCTGACCAAAACGCAGGTCGCCTATATTTCAACCGGGCAAATCTCCGGGATAGACAGCAACCACATCAAAGCCTTGACTTCCGTGCAGATTACCGGCTTGACCACCGGCGAAATCGCCAAGCTGACCGCTTCCCAACTCAGTCAGTTGTCCACCGCATCCGTGGCTGCGTTGTCGTCAAGTCAGATCGGCGCATTCGTCGATCCAGTCAATAAGAGTATTGGCGCAGATGTCACCGGTACCGTCGCTGGGTTGACGCCCACGCAGTTTGCGGCGCTGTCCTCAACCGCATTACCGGGCTTGGATAACGCCGACATTACCACCAAGGATGCGACCGCCGGTTGGCTGGGTGTAACCACCGCGCAGTTAGCAGCACTCACTTCCAAACAGATCGCCGGTTTGGCGGTGGATGACGTTGCACGCCTCACCGCAGAACAGTTAAACGCGCTGAACACGGGAGCGTTTGCCGCGCTGACCAAAAATCAGGTCGCAGCAATTAACTCAACGCAGGTGTCGGCGCTGGATGACGCACATCTGGGGGCACTGACCTCGGCGCAGGCATCAGGACTCACCCTGAATGCGATGGGAAAACTGTTGGTCTCGCAGATTGATGCGTTGTCAGCAGCAGCAGTTGGGGTCTTGAGTTCGGCGCAATTGAGTGCGCTGGCAGACGGTGTTGTTAAAGGCTTTACGGCGGATCAGTTTGCGGCATTGGCATCTAGTGCATTGCCGGGACTTGATGCCGCAGACATCACGAGCTTGGCAGATGCCATCAGTAATGCGTTACTTGGTGCCTTGACTTCCAAACAAACGCCGGGCTTGGCAACCGCTGACATCGCGCTGTTGAGTGCTGCCCAGATCAATGCGCTTGATCCGACGGCGCTGGCGGCGCTGACTTCGGCGCAGATTAAAGCGATTGCTATCGCTCAAATCAGCGGCATCGATGCTGCCCACATTGCGGTGCTGACCTCGGCACAAATCGCTGGGCTATCCACAGCCGCCATGGCCGCACTGAATGACGGCATAGTGTCAGGACAAATTGCGGCGCTATCTACAGCAGCGATCGCTGCGATGAGTGCCGAGCAACTTGATGCGCTTGGTGCGGACGGAGTGGCAGCACTCACTGCGGATCAATTCGCCGCCTTGCCGTCGAAAGCGTTGGCAGGTTTGACCGCTGAAGACGTGATCGCTTATGCCGATACAGGTTTTACTTCATCACTGCCAGATAGCAATCCGCCACTATTGGTCGGCAGCAATCCAAGAGACGGCTCTACGACCTTTGCGCCAAACGGCAACATCGTGCTGACGTTCAGCGAGGATGTTGAGTTAGGTACGGGTAACATCACCCTAGACGCCACCACAGACATCGTTATTCCTGTTGTCGGCGGATCTGCTTCGGGTTCGGTCACGGTTAACGGCAACACTGTCACCATCAACCCCGCTGCGGATCTCATACTTGGTCAGACCTACGATCTCGCAATTGATGCAACGGCGATTTATGACAAGGCTGGCAACGCCTATGGCGGCATCTTGCTTACCGATTCCACCACGCTCAATTTTGAATTGATGCCAGTGTTGACTACTGCGGCAGCCAGTGCTGGAACGCCAGGCAACTTCTTAGGGGCTGGTACTAACACTGCTTTTCCTATTGCGAACAATATCGTGCTGACCTTCTCAGAAAATATGGCGAGAGGTACCGGCAACATCATCGTCAGCAGCGCCGATGGTTCTGATGTCCGTACCATTCCGGTGAGCGATACTACCCAAGTGACGATTGCCACTACCGCTGTGACCATCAACCCGACCGCCGATCTGCTGCCGGGCACTACCTATGCCGTGCAGATGGCGAGCGGTGTGCTTACCGATGCTGCAACAACCCCGACACCTTATGCTGGCGTCAGCGACACCACCACACTGGATTTCGTGACTGCGCCTGATACTAATGGACCGTCCATCAGCACCATGTATTTGGGCGTCACAGCAAACGTAATTGCTCCCAATGCCAATGTCGTGTTGACGATGAACGAGCCTGTTACGGCAGTTGCGGGCAAGACAATCCAAATTTGGTCGGATGAGGCGACGGATGTTCAATTCGGCAACAGTTTTGACGCGACTGACCCTGAGATTTCAATCGCGGGCAAGATCGTCACCATCAACCCAGCGAGTGATTTCGCTAACGGCAAAATGTATTACGTCAAGGTAGACGCAGGAGCATTTGTTGATGCTTATTCCAACGAGAATTCGGCGACTACCACTGCTGCATCATCTGCCATTACTACAGCCACTGCTGACAGTGCTGCTCCAACACTTTCATCGATAAAAATGAACACGAAGGTCGATAATGATTTGGGGGTGACTGAATCAGACAATCTCGTTTTGACTTTTGATGACGTTGTGCTCGTGGGTGCGGGCAACATTGTGTTCAGAAGCGATGACGGTAGTGACATTCGCACGATTGATGTGACTAGCAGTCAGGTGACGTTTGATACCAGTGCCAAGACAGTGACGGTCAACCCAACGGCTGATTTGTTTAAGAATACGCTGTATTCCGTGCAGGTTGACAACGGAGCCTTGATCGACAACTACAATCATGCTTACGCCGGATTTGTAGATACCACCACGATGAACTTCACCACGGTAGACGTCGTGCCGTATGTTGTTTTTGCCAGCAGTTTTCCGGCGGATAACAGCGGTGTGCCGGTCGCGTTGGATAGCAATATCGTGTTGACGTTCAACGAACCGGTGCAAATTGGCACGGCGGGAAAAAAGATTACATTAACGCCAAAAATTGACGGCACTGCTGGTACTCCTCTTGAGATCCTTAACAACAGTAGTGAGGTATCTATCGACGGAAATGTCGTCACCATCAACCCGTCGAATCCTCTGCTTGCCAACGCCACGTATGAATTGATTGCTGAAGCGTCGGCGTTTAAGGACGTCGATCCTACTACTGGTGGTGCTACTCCTGCCAACACCATACTTGATTTTGCTGCCATTACCACTGGCTCTGGTATCGACTTTAAAACCACCGATACCCTCGCGCCGGAATTGACATTCATTAACGACAAGGCGGCAGGAATCGCTGTCAAGTCGGTGGGGCCTGACGATGACATCGTGTTGACCTTCAGTGAGGAGGTCACGCGGGGCAGCGGCGACATCATCATCGCCCCTACTGCTCCCAGTACGACTGATCCAGTGCTCCGGTACGACATTACTGATACAGCTCTGGTGACGATCACTGGCTCTAACAAAATAGTAACCATCGTCACGCCAGTAGGAGCGTTAGCCGCTACTTCTGAGTATTCCGTCATCATCGATGACACAGTCATCCTTGACGCAGCGGGAAATCCTGCACCGAACTTGTCCTCAATTGTGGTGGGCGCTGGCACATCAGTCACTCAAGGTGAATTCACCTCGATTGCAGCAGCAGGCAGCGATCTCAAACTGCAATTCAGCGAAGCGGTCAAAGCTGGCTCCGGTGACATCATCGTCAGCAATGGCAAGGGTGATACGCATACCATTCCAGTCACTGATACCACTCAAGTGATATTCGATACAGCGAATACGTCGATCGTCACCCTCAATCCGGCGCGGGATTTGATTGCCGGCGATGCGTACTCAATCACGATGGGCAGCGGCGTTATTACCGACCTGCAAGGCAACGCTTACGATGCACCAACAGTGCCTGATGCGGGGTTATCACCAAGTCGGCTTTCGCTCGTCTCCGCCGCACAGATGCCGGGATTGTCGGTAGAGGTCATCACCGCGATGAGTCCGGCGCAAGTCACTGGATTGAGTCTTACCGCCGTGGCAGCAATGAGTTCGGCGCAGATTGCCGCGCTTGATCCGTATGACGTGGCAGCCATGTCGGTTGACCAATTTGCTGCGATCAGCACTGCCGGAATTACTGGCTTGGAAGCCTCAGACATCACTGCATTGGCGTCGATAGTCGGCGCAAACGACCGCATCGCTGCGTTGACTGCTGCCCAAGCACCGAAGTTGACGGATGCCGTTATGGCAGCATTGAGTTCGGCGCAAGCTCCAGCGTTAGCTGTTGCCACTGTGGCAGCGTTGACCTCAACGCAGGTGAGCGCGATGACTCCAGATGCGCTCGGTGCGATGACCTTCGATCAGTTTGCTGCGCTGAATTCGGCGGCGCTTACTGGTCTGGAGGCCACTGATATTGATGCGCTTGATGCTGGCTCTGCTGGACAGATCGCAGCGATTACGGCAGCGCAGATTGCCAAACTGTCTACTGAGGCCATTGCGTCGTTTAACAGCACGCAAATCTCGTCATTAACCACGACGGCCTTTGCAGCATTATCGACTGCGCAAGTAGACGCGATTGATATGGCGGCGATTCAGGGCATCACGGCGGCGCAGATCGAAGCAATCAACTGCGTGACGCATCAAAGTTTCAGCGAGGCACAGGTGCTGTTGTTTAGCACCGCACAGCTCAATGCACTTGAGTTCAGCACACCGTTAGTGCTTGATCTGAATGGCGATGACATCATCCAAACCACCGATGCTGACACTGCTGGCGTGATCTTTGATCTGGAAGGTGACGGCTCGGCAACGCAAGTGGGCTGGGTTGCACCGAGCGACGGCTTGCTGGTGTTGGATGTCAACGGCGACGGCGTGATCAATGACGGTACCGAGTTGTTTGGTAGCGGCACGCGCTTGGCAGACGGCAGCACGGCTGCGGATGGTTTCATCGCATTGGCTGCGCTCAACAGCAACACTGATGGCGTGATTGATGCGAAAGATGCGGCGTTTGCGCAGTTGCAAGTGTGGCAAGACGCGAATCAAGACGGCGTGAGCGATGCGGGTGAATTGATGTCACTTGCTGAATTGAACATTGCCAGCTTGGCGTTGGATGCAGATGAAACGGCGGTGATGAACGAAGGCAACATCATCAAACTGGAATCCAGCTACACCATGACCGACGGCGTTACGCATCAACTCGTTGACGTTTGGCTCGCCGGCGTGATTGATCTGGCGGCTTAAATCCCCCCAACCCCCCTTTTTCAAAGGGGGGCTTTTGAAATAAACCGGAACCCTCTTTTGTAAAAAAGGGGGTTTTTGTATTAGGATTCTGTCGTTGAGCACGCGCTTTGATACAACACCTTTGGCATCCTTGCCGCAGTCGTTGCATCATTTTTCAGGTATAAAACCCTGAATTGCTCAACCAGCCGACTTGAAATTCCTTTTTCAAGGGGATTGATGAGTAAACGATATGCGTAGAGTTCAAGAACACACCTTGGGGTGCTTCACCAGCTCCAAGCCCTGTAACCAAATCGTTAAACAGCACAGTGCGCGGCAATGGGCAGTGCGGTTTGGAAATACTGGCGCATATCTCGGCGAGGTGATATTTACTAGAATTAGTGTTGAGCACGCGTTTTGATACAACACCTTTGGCATCCTTGCCGCAATTGTTGCATCATTTTTCAGGTATAAAAACCTGAATTGCTCAACCAGCCGACTTGAAATTCCTTTTTCAAGGGGATTGATGAGTAAACGATATGCGTAGAGTTCAAGAACACACCTTGGGGTGCTTCACCAGCTCCAAGCCCTGTAACCAAATCGTTAAACAGCACAGTGCGCGGCAATGGGCAGTGCGGTTTGGAAATACTGGCGCATATCTCGGCGAGGTGACTTTTACTTTTAAAAGTGGTGTGAACCAATGTGTCAAGTATTCGTTTTAAGCAGTACGAAAAAACCTTTAATGCCAACGCGTCCAGCACGGGCGCGGAGACTATTGCGCGATAAAAAAGCTGCTGTGTATCGGCTTCATCCGTTCACGATCATTTTAATAGATCGCGCTGATGGTGAGACACAACCAATTGAAGCCAAATTTGATCCGGGTTCAAAAACAACTGGGATTGCATTGGTGGGTGAATTCCCGCAACAAGGTCGTGTGGTGTTATTTGCTGCGAACTTAAATCATCGTGGTGACAGCATCCATAAACGATTAACGGATCGTTTATCAATTCGACGCGGACGACGCGGACGGAAAACCCGTTATCGGCAACCGCGTTTTAATAATCGCGGTCGGCGTGAAAAATGGTTGCCGCCTTCAGTACAAAGTCGGGTTGATAACGTCAAGCAATGGTTAAATAAGTTGCAGCATTTCGCACCGCTGACTGCAATTGCCATTGAAACCGTGCGCTTTGACACGCAAGCACTGCAAAACCCAGAAATCAGCGGCATTGATTATCAGCACGGCACCTTAGCGGGTTATGAATTGCGTGAATACCTGCTCGAAAAATGGCAACGCACTTGTGCTTATTGCGGAGCGCAAAAGGTACCGTTAGAAATTGAGCATATCGTGCCGCGCTCACAAGGCGGCAGCAATCGCGTTTCTAATCTCACTTTGGCTTGTGTGCCGTGCAATCAAAAAAAAGGCTGTCAATCGGTTGATACTTTTCTGGCGCGTGATCCAAAACGACTAGCGCGGATTCAAGCGCAAGCCAAAGCGCCATTAAAAGATGCGGCAGCAGTGAATGCGACACGCTATGCCATTGGTGAAGCGTTAAAGGGTTTTGGCTTGCCGATTTCTTTTTGGTCTGGTGGTCGCACTAAAAAGAATCGCGTTGCGCAAAATTACGCAAAAGATCATTGGATTGATGCGGTTTGTGTGGGTAAAAGCGGAGAGAACGTGTTGATTCCAACAGGAATGAAACCGCTGCTGATTACAGCAACCGGGCGCGGTCAGCGACAAATGGTGCGCACGGACAAATATGGATTTCCAAACGCAAAAGCGAAAGCTGGCAAAACAGTCAATGGAATTAGAACTGGTGATATTGTGAAAGTAGATCAGCCGAAAGGTAAATACTCTGGGGTGTATTGTGCGCGAGTAACAGCAATTAACAACGGCAATCAATGTATTTCTATTTCTGTTAATAAAAAAAAGACGTGGTTTTCTGCAAAACTGGCTCAGATTATTCAACGAGGTGATGGCTATGCTTATGCGAATATCTGAAAAAACAGCGCACGATTATCGAAAAGCGCAGGCGCTCCTTATCCTTGACTCACTTCGCGGGTAAGCAATGACCGAACATTACACCCGCTGGGATAGCGCAGATTATTTTGACACCGAAGAAGATATTAGGCTGTATTTAGATGCCTGCATCGCCGAAGACCCGGGCGATGGAACGCTGATTTGCCAAGCGTTGTCTGCAATTGCCCGAAGACGCAATCTCAATACTTTGGTTTGCGAGCTAGGAACGCTAAAACATATCTTGCGGATCAACATCAATTGACCAATGCAATTCTTTGGTGCGTTTTAACTTCTGTAATACCTGACGCCAGTGTTGGAGAAAGCGTTGCAATTGCGGACGCTCGCCGCATTGCACCAATAACTGCGCATGATGACGTCCCACCCGCCGTGCCAGCGGAGACGGCGCTGGCCCCAGCGCAAAAATCTGATCGGATTCAACGATGTCAGCCGCCAGCCGTTTCGCTTCGCGCAAAAACTCCAGCGCCGCCAGTTCCTCCGTCGCATCCGCTCGCAACAGCGCCAGATGCGCAAACGGTGGCAATTCCGCCTCATTCCGTTCGCGCAGTTCGGCAGCAGCAAAACCGCGATAACCGTCGTGCAATAACGCTCGCAGCAGCGGATGTTCCGGCTGGCGCGTTTGCAAAATCACCTGCCCGGCGCGTTCTGCCCGCCCAGCGCGACCGCCAACCTGCACAATCAACTGCGCCGTGCGTTCGGGAGCGCGGAAATCGTTGGCGTAAAACATCCGATCTAAATCAAGAATCCCGACCAGCGTGATCCCCGGAAAATCATGACCCTTCGCCAACATCTGCGTCCCCAACACAATCTGCACCTCGCCGCGCCGCACCGCATTTAACAACCGTTTCAATTCACCGCGTCGCTGCGTGCTATCGCTGTCGATGCGAGCGATGGTCGCTTCTGGAAACAACGGTTGCAGCTCCTCCTCCAGCCGCTCCGTCCCGCGCCCCAGCATCCGCAAATCCGCACTTTTACAGCTCGGGCAATGTTGCGGCACCGGCTGCGCCCGCCCGCAGTGATGGCACCACAAACGCGGCGGCGTCAGATGCAGCGTCAACCGCACATCGCCGCAACTGCATTTGCCCGTCCAGCCGCACGAGTGACAAATCAACACCGGCGCATAACCGCGTCGATTGAGAAACAGCATGATCTGATTGCCGGCGCTCAATTCCTGCTGCATCCGCTCGCGCAGCACGGTCGATAAACCCGCCCGCAGCGGTTGGCGACGAATATCCAGCAGGCTGAATTTCGGCGGCTGCGCAGCGCCAGCACGACGCGGCAATTGCAGCCAGTGATAACGCTCACGCTGGGCGTTGTGGAGCGTTTCCAGCGCGGGTGTGGCGCTGCCGAGAATGATCGGACAACCGACCAACTGCGCCCGTCGCACCGCGATGTCTCGCGCTGAATAACGGAAGCCATCTTGCTGTTTCAACGCCGCATCGTGTTCTTCATCGACCACAATCAGCGCCAAACGCGGCAGCGGCACGAAGATCGCCGAGCGGGTGCCGAGCACCAGCGTCGCCGTGCCGAGCGCAGCCTGTTCCCAATTCCGCGCCCGCTCGCTGGCTTTGAGCGCCGAATGCAGCACGACCGTCACACCCGGCAGCCGGGCGCTGAATCGCGCTTGTAACTGCGGCGTCAACCCGATTTCAGGCACGATCACCAGCGCCTGCTGACCGCTGGCAATCACCTGTGCAATCAAATGGATATAGACCTCGGTCTTGCCGCTGCCGGTCACGCCGTCAAGTAAAAATGGTTGAAACCGCCCGAGCGCAGCGTGAATCGCGCTGACAGCGGTTTGCTGCTCGGGGTTGAGTTCAAATCCCGCCTTTTTTTCATCAAATCCCCCCAACCCCCCTTTTTCTAAGGGTGGCTTTTCTTTCTCCCCCCTTTGGAAAAGGGGGGGCG